>JAUILL010000082.1 GCA_030433335.1 Alphaproteobacteria bacterium
GAAAAAAGGTTCAAGCTTGGCCATCTGCGTATCGCTTAACCAGTATAGATCACTCATGTCACCGCTCCGTTTTCCGAGCCGTGAATCACGCAGCACAACGGAAATCAATGCGTCCTGACCCTAGTTGACGCTAGGGGTGCTGCAAATCACACCAGCGCCCATACATGCGATATCTGGAAGACTTGGCCCGCATGAGGCACCTGACCGCATCGGCATCCGCGCGATCCAAGATAAAAACCCGCAAACAGCAAGGGAACGACATGGCTCTGTTAGTGATTCACACCGGTGGAACGATTGGCATGGTGCAGACCGACCAAGGGTTTGCCCCCAGTTCAGGTGTGCTCGAAACAGCCATTGAGGCGTTGCAGTCCGCGGGCGATGTGACCGGCCAAGTGGAGGTCCGCGCCTTTGATCCGCTGATCGACAGCGCCCAAGCGACTCCCGTGGACTGGTCAAAGATCGCGGCAACGATCCACGAGAGCTACGAGCAGTTCGACGGGTTTGTCGTCACCCACGGCACGGACACCTTGGCTTATACGGCAGCCGCATTGTGCTTGGCCCTGCGCGGATTGATTAAGCCGGTGATCGTGACTGGCGCCATGCTGCCCTTGACGGTTGAGGGCACGGACGGCACCCGAAACCTGCGCGATGCGCTGCGCGCCGTGACCGAAGCCCCTGCCGGTGTCTGGGTCCAATTCGCGGGCAATCTGCTGCACGGCGGGCGCGTGCGGAAATCCCATTCTCATGCCTTTGATGCCTTTGAGGCTGAGAGCGCGCCGACCCCGCCCGCCATACCCGCAGAGGTTTTCACCTTGGATCAGGTTGGTGACCACCGCGTCGGCATGGTTTCGATCACGCCGGGCACCTGCGCCGAGTTGATCGGCTATGCGGCAGAGGTCTGCGACGGCATCGTTCTGCGCTGCTATGGCTCTGGCACTGCGCCGGAAACGCCCGCCTTGCGCGCGGCGCTCAGCCAAGCACAGGCGCGGAGCATTCCCGTGGTCGCCGTGTCCCAGTGCGCCGAGGGCGGCATCCGTCTGGGCACCTACGCAGCGGGTGGCATCCTGCGGGAAACCGGTGTGATCGACGGACGCGACATGACACCCGAAATGGCCTACGCCAAAGTCCAATTCGCCCTGAGCCTGTTTGACAGCATTGATGCGCAGCGCGATTACCTGACCACCTGCCAGTGCGGGGAATACACCGCCGCCTAAGGTAGCGGCGCTTCGATCAGCCCTGTGCCTTCGCGAAGCCCGCCAGAGAGCATCGCCCTGACTTCGGCGGGAATTGAGGCATCATCGGGCTGATACAATCCGCTCAGTTTCAGGCTTTTACGCAGGTCGAGGCTTTGGCCCAGATACTGGCAGACCATCCGCGTGGCCGCCGGAGGGCGCGGTGCCCGTGCAGCCACCCCTGTCACGACCCCCGTCAGATAATTGATGCGGTTGTTGTAGCTGGGATAGAGGATGATCTGCATCACCTCGTTGCGGGTCAGCATCTCCATCACGGTCATGAACAGGCGGTCCCCTAGTAGGAAGCAGGCCCCCTCGTATTTGCAGGTGAACTTCGCCTGACCGGGGAAGCCGACTTTTTCGATGCTTTTGACGTTGATCCCGTGACGGGTGCGATAGATCTGCGTCAGCGCCCGCAAGATCATCCCCGGATGGGACATCGAATTGTAATAGGTGAAGTAGTAGCCCACATAGCGGTCCAGCCCACTGCGCGAGCCCATCCGCAAGTCTTCGGCAATCGCAGCGATCTTGTTAGTTTCCGCCCGCACGCCGGATTCCTGAGGCTTCAGTCGGATCAATTCCATGAACTGACCGTGCGGCATTAGGATCTCTGCCTCCTCGACCCCAAAGAAATCGCACATCCGCCGCATAATCCGCAAAGAGGGAAACGTCTCACCGCTGAGGTAGCGATTGAACTGCGAACGGTTCATCCCAAGCTGGCGGCACACTTCGGCGATGGATTTGTGATAACTGCACAGCGCCTTCAGGTTGGCGGGCAAATCTCGGGACATGCGGGTACATCTTTCACTAGTTGACGCTAGTTCGGATACAGATCGCGTCGCCTGTGCGCAAGTTAGCGAAATGGTAACCACGTTTTCGCTCTCTAGGGTGCCCCAATCTTTGAACCAAGACCCATCCGGGAGGGGCTGCATGGAATTCCTAGAAATGATCTTTGGCAAGATCGGCGATCTGACATGGGGCTGGTCCCTGATCCCGATCCTCGTCGTCTTTGGTGCGTTCATCACCATCGCCACCGGCTTTGTCCAGATCGAGTATTTCGGCCGCATGTTCCGCGTGCTGTCGAACAAGAACAACTCGGACGATGACTCGCAGATTTCCGCACGCGAAGCGCTGTTGGTCTCTGTCGGCGGTCGCGTCGGCGGCGGGAACATCGCAGGCGTTGCGGTGGCGATCACCCTTGGCGGACCCGGTGCGGTGTTCTGGATGTGGGCGATTGCGCTGGTCGGCATGGCCACCAGCCTCGTGGAATGCTCGCTCGCGCAGCTGTTCAAGCGCAAGACCGATGACGGCGGCTACCGCGGTGGTCCGGCGACGGCGATCATGCACGGTCTCGGTGCGTCCTACAAATGGCTGGCAGTTGTCTACGCAGTCTGTCTGATCGCAGCGTTCGGCCTCGGCTTTAACGCGTTCCAAGGCAACACCGTCGCTGGCGCTGTTCAAGACTCGCTGGGTGTCGACCGCCTGTGGACCGGCATCGCGCTGGCCGTGATCTCTGGGTTCATCATCTTTGGCGGCATTCACCGCATTGCCAAGGCGTCGGACGTTGTCGTTCCGATCATGGCAATCGGCTACATCCTGATGGCGCTGGTCGTGATCATCATGAACCTTGGCGATATCCCTGCCGTGATCACTAGCATCGTGCGCAACGCATTTGGCTGGGAAGAAGCAGTCAGCGGCGGTATGGGCGCAGCGATTGCCCAAGGTCTGCGCCGTGGTCTGTTCTCGAACGAAGCCGGTCTGGGCTCTGCCCCCAACGTTGCGGCGACCGCAGATGTACGTCACCCGATCAGCCAAGGCATCACGCAGGCGTTCTCGGTCTTTATCGACACGATCCTGATCTGCTCGTGCACCGCGTTCGTGATCCTGCTGGGTGACGTCTACGTTCCGGGCGCCGAAGGCATTGATGGTGTCGCTCTGACCCAGCAGTCCATCGTCTTCCACCTTGGTGATTGGGCGCAGTACTACTTGACGCTGGCGATCTTGCTCTTTGCCTTCTCGTCGATCATCTACAACTATTACCTTGGCGAAAACGCTCTGACCTTCATGACCCAGAGCAAAGCGGTTCTGATCGGCTTCCGTCTGGCGATCATGGGCATCGTGTTCCTTGGCGCCGTCGCGCCCGGAGCAACCGCCGTCTTCTTCTTCTCAGACCCGATGATGGGCATTCTGGCGCTGGTGAACTTGCTTGCGATCATGATGCTCTTCCCCGTCGCGATGCGCCTGCTGCGCGACTTCCGTGAACAGCTCAAGGATGGGGTCGAACGCCCTGTCCTGAACCCCGATGACTTTGCGGATCTCGATATCGACCGCGAAGCATGGCGCGGCCATCACGGCTAAGCCAAACTTAGGGCCGCCTTCGGGTGGCCCTTTTTTATTGCGGCGTTACAAAAATTTCACGCTGCGGCGGCCATATTTCAGATATACCTGAAATATGGAAAAAATGATTCCCGATCGTCTTGCTATTCTGGGGCACCCTGCGCGGCTGGCCCTGTTCCGTCTGCTCATGCGCCGGTATCCGGACCGATTGCCTGCGGGAGAAATCGCAGGAGCCTTGGATCTAAAAGCCAGCACCCTGTCCACCTACCTATCCTCGCTCATGCAGGTCGGACTGGTGACGCAGCAACGCGCCGGCACTTCGCTCATGTACTCCGTGGATATGGAGACTGTGCGACAGACCTTTGACTACCTGCTGGTGGATTGCTGCCGTGGCCGCCCCGAGATGTGCGCCCCTGCCCCCGCCCTGCAGACCAGCGGCAAGTTGAGCGTGCTGTTCCTGTGCACCGGCAACTCGGCCCGCTCGATAATGGCCGAGGCAATCCTGCGGGACATGGCGGGCGACCGGTTCAAGGCCTACTCGGCGGGCACCCATCCCCGGGATTCGGTGAACCCCTACGCACTGCGCACTTTAGAAGCGAACGGAATTGCCCCAGCGGGACTTTCCCCCAAACACATGGACGCTTTCCAAGGCCACACCGCCCCGCAGATGGATTTTGTCTTCACCGTCTGCAACCAAGCCGCCAACGAAGAATGCCCCACATGGGAGGGGCAGCCAATCAGTGGCCATTGGGGCCTGCCCGATCCCAGCACGCTGGTCGCGGACGGCGCAGACGTCCAAGCCGCCTTTCAACAAACCTACATCGCGCTACGCCAACGCATCGCTGCCTTCGTACAACTCCGCCTCGACACGATGGACCGGATCGCCATGCAAAGCGCGGTCGACTCTATCGCCCGCCTGCCAAAGGACTATGACGCATGACCACCTACGCACTGAACGGCCTTGGCCGCATCGGCAAGCTCGCCCTGAAACCCTTGCTGGAGCGCGGCGCCAAAATCGCCTGGATCAACGACGCCGTCGGCGACCCCGAGATGCACGCGCACCTTCTGGAGTTCGACACAGTCCACGGTCGTTGGAATGCCGAGTTCAGCCATGATGCAGAGAGCGTCACCATCGACGGGACCCGCCTGCCCTTTGTCGGCACCTCGAATCTGAGCGAATTGCCCTTGGACGGCGTTGATGTGGTCATCGACTGCACCGGTGTCTTCAAGACCGAAGCCAAGCTGGCCCCCTACTTCGCCGCTGGCGTGAAGAAAGTCGTCGTCTCGGCCCCCGTCAAGGACGGCCGAACGGCGAACATCGTCTACGGTGTGAACAACGAGGTCTACGACGCCGAGGCGCATCAGATCGTCACCGCGGCGAGCTGCACCACCAACTGCCTCGCGCCGGTGGTCAAAGTCATCCACGAGAACCTCGGGATCAAGCATGGCTCGATCACGACGATCCACGACGTGACCAACACCCAGACCATTGTGGACCGCCCCGCCAAAGACCTACGCCGCGCCCGCTCTGCTTTGAACTCGCTGATCCCCACCACGACCGGCAGTGCCACCGCGATCACCCTGATCTACCCTGAACTCAAAGGCCGCCTGAACGGCCACGCTGTCCGCGTGCCCCTGCTCAATGCCTCCCTGACCGACTGTGTGTTCGAGGTCGAACGCGAGACCACCGCCGACGAGGTCAACGACCTGTTCCAAGCGGCTTCCGAGGGCGAACTGTCCGGCATTCTGGGCTACGAGACACGCCCGTTGGTTTCGACCGACTATACCAACGACGTCCGCTCCTCGATCGTGGATGCGCCGTCGACCATGGTGATCAACGGCACGCAAGTCAAAATCTATGCGTGGTACGACAACGAGATGGGCTACGCACACCGCCTCGTCGACGTCGCCCTGATGGTCGGAGCCAGCTTGTGACCACACGCCCCGAAGGCCTGTCCGCCTACATCGCCGTTACCGCCGCCTACTGGGCCTTTATGCTGACGGATGGTGCCTTGCGGATGCTGGTCCTGTTGCACTTTCACACCTTGGGCTTCAGCCCAGTGCAACTCGCCTACCTGTTCGTGCTCTACGAGATTGCGGGCATGGTCACAAACCTGTCCGCGGGCTGGATCGCCGCGCGGTTCGGTTTGACGTCCACGTTGTATGTTGGTCTCGGGATACAAGTCTTGGCCCTGCTCGCCCTTGCGCAACTCGATCCGGCGTGGTCCATCGGAATCTCGGTGGCCTATGTGATGTGCGTCCAAGGCGCGAGTGGCGTCGCCAAAGATCTGGCCAAGATGTCGTCAAAATCGGCAGTCAAAGTGCTCGCGCCCTCAGGAGACGGGTTGTTCCGCTGGGTCGCCGTGCTGACCGGTTCCAAGAACGCGGTCAAAGGCGTTGGTTTCCTACTGGGCGCCCTGATGCTTGCAACGCTCGGCTTCGTGTCCGCCACCTATGTCATGGCGGCGATCCTGCTCCTGATCCTTGTCGTGATTGTCTTCACGATGCCCTCCGGTCTTCCGACTGGCCGCAAAGGCGCAAAGTTCACGGAAGTTTTCTCGAAGTCGGCCAGTGTGAACTGGTTATCGGTCGCACGGCTCTTCCTGTTCGGCGCTCGTGATATCTGGTTCGTTGTCGGGATCCCGATTTACTTCTACAGCGTCTTGTCCGACGGGACCGAAGAAGGGAACCGCACCGCATTTTTTATCATCGGTAGTTTTATGGCTGCGTGGATCATCCTCTACGGCTTGATCCAGGGGTTGGCCCCCAAGATCCTAAAGGCGTCCACCCGCTCCGAAGCGGCCCTCATTTTAGATGCGCGACGTTGGGCATTGGTGCTGTCAGTGATCCCTGGCGTTTTGACTTGTGCAGTTTTGATGGCCGACGGCGCTTCAATATGGCTCACCGTAACTTTGATCCTCGGCTTGCTCGCCTTTGGAGCGGTGTTCGCAGTGAACTCTTCACTCCACAGCTATCTTGTATTGTCGTTTACGCGAGCGGAGCGCGTCACGATGGATGTTGGGTTTTACTACATGGCCAATGCCGGCGGCCGGTTGTTAGGAACGGTTCTCTCTGGCGCGTCATATGAGTTTGCAGGGTTGGGTCTTTTGCTTGGGACAGCGACACTTTTTGTACTCTTGTCTGCAGTGGCGGCGGGGCGGCTGCAGGTGTCTGGCTAGGACGCCGATTCCGTTAAGCGCTATAGGGTTCAGCTACATCGCTCGAACGCGCGCTTCACACGCTACAAAACGAGCGGGCGGTCCTGATCGCCTCGATCAAAACCGGCGTCCCTGCAGATTATCTGAAGGCAGACATCGAGAAGAACATGGCGCAGACGCAGCGTGTCGAAGCTGCGCTCTCTGCCGCCCGCGAAGAAGCACCAGTCCGGTTTCACCCAAAGATGGCGGATGTGTACTGCGACCGAGTGACGTCGCCCATCCGTTCTCTTGGCGATCTTCGAGGAGATATTGATGCGCTTTTGGACCTTGCGACGGTGTGCGAGAGATCCACAGATAGCAAAGCGCAGTTCATTCGCGTCGCTCTGGATTTTCAAGTATCTGATATTGCTAATGAATTAGTATTGGTTGCGGGAGTAGGATTTGAACCTACGACCTTCAGGTTATGAGCC
>JAUILL010000032.1 GCA_030433335.1 Alphaproteobacteria bacterium
GAAAAAAGGTTCAAGCTTGGCCATCTGCGTATCGCTTAACCAGTATAGATCACTCATGTCACCGCTCCGTTTTCCGAGCCGTGAATCACGCAGCACAACGGAAATCAATGCGTCCTGACCCTAGGATAATTAGGAACCTATGTCCCATTGACAGAAACAGGACCAACATTTGTTCTACCGTCAAACGGAGGAACGGTGCGTGAGAGCATATCATATTTATACTTCTGGTGAAGAACCGCAACTCGTAGATCTGGAAATCCCCACTCCCGCAGAAGGAGAGATTCGCCTTCGGATCACCGCGTGCGGACTGAATTTCGCCGATCTATTGATGATCAAAGGGAAATATCAGGATACCCCGCAGGCTCCGTTTACTTTGGGAATGGAGGTTGCCGGGATTGTCGATGCCCATGGACCCGGCGTTACCGAGCCCGCGATTGGCACACGGGTTGCCCTATTTTCTGGCCAAGGAGGCCTGGCGGAATACGGTTGTTTTCCGGCAGATCGCGCCATTCCTTTGCCAGACAATATGACCGAAGTGGATGCTGCCGGATTTCAAATTGCCTATGGCACCTCTCACTTGGCGCTCGACTATAAGGCACGCTTGCAGCCCGGAGAGACCTTGTTGGTCCTCGGCGCGGCGGGGGGAGTCGGTTTGACTGCTGTCGAAATAGGCAAAGTCATGGGCGCCAAGGTCATCGCCTGTGCCCGCGGGCCCGAAAAGCTAGAGATCGCCAAAGAATACGGCGCCGACCATGTGATTGACGCCACCACCGAGGACATTCGAGAGGTCGTGAAATCTTTGGGCGGCGCGGATGTGGTTTATGACCCTGTGGGCGGCGAGCAGTTCACGGCCGCCTTCCGCGCGACCAATCCAGACGGGCGGCTATTGGCAATCGGATTTGCCAGCGGGGATGTCCCGCCGATCCCCGCGAACCACATGCTGGTCAAAAACCTAACCGTGATCGGGATGTACTGGGGTGGCTACCTGAAGTTCAACACCAACGCCCTGACCGACAGCATGGCGCAACTCTTTGCGTGGTTCAGCGAGGGCAAGATCAAGCCCCACGTCAGCGAGACCTTCCCGCTGGATCGGGTGGCAGAGGGGCTAGAGATGCTCAAGGCCCGCAAGTCCACCGGCAAGGTCGTGATCACCATCTGATCACATCTGCGCATAGCCCTGACGCAGCAGGTCGGCCATCCGCAGGCCGGCCTCGCCCTTGATCGCGTCCGACAGATACATGTTAATTTTCTTCGAGGGCAGCTCGGGCAGCGCGCCCTTGTGCTGGACCCGCTCAAGATGGGGTGGCTCGGTCCCTTCGAGCATGGAGTTCAGCGCGAGGTCCGCACTCACGGTTGCCTCGATCGCGCGGTCCATTTCAGATTCGACTGCCAGCTCCCAAGGGATGCCGGCCTCTTCAACGCGACGGATCACACCCGCGCGAAAAATACAGTGTCGCCCAAACGCCAAACGCAAAGGGCGCTGACGCCAAGCCGATCCGCCCGGGGCGCCGATCCAGAGCAAAGGCAAGGTTTTCAGGGTTTCGCCACCATCCGACACGCCGTCCTCGGTGGTCAGGATGATGTCGCACTCACCGCGGCTGTACGCGACCTTCAAAGCCTTGGTGTAGAGCGAGATCAGTTGCACCCGCATCCGTGGAAATTCCGAGTTAAACTGCTGCAGAACACGGGGAATCGCGGGGTAAACGATGTCATGAGGCACCCCCAAAACGATTTCACCCTCGTACACATCATCTGTGAGACGCGACCAAACCTCGTCATTCAATTCCAGCATCCGGCGCGCATAGCCGAGCAATTTCTCACCCGCAGGGGTCAAGGAGATCTGTCGTGCCGTCCGGTCCAAAAGGTTTGTCGCCAGCGATTCTTCTAGGCGTTTCAACTGCATCGACACAGCCGACTGGGTCAGGTTCAGAAATCCCGCAGCGCGGGTTACGCCGCCTGCATCTGCCACCGCCACAAAAGACCGCAGGGCAGTCAGATCCAGATTTCGCGCCATATCAAATCCCCTGATGGATTGCGTCACATTCATTCATTTCCAAAATGAACCAGAAAATGCCACATACATCAAGCGCGTTGATGTGACTCGCGCAATCAATCAAATAATGGTGAATGACATGGCTACTCAACTTAGCAGACTTGCGATCGCAAGCAGACCTTCTTGGTTTTCGTCCCTTTTCGGCGCTTTTGCCAACTACGCGGCGATCTCGCGCCAGCGGCACGCGCTGTCCCAGCTGGACGACCGGCTTTTGCAGGATATCGGCCTGACCCAGACCGAAGCAAAATCCGAAGCTGATCGTGCCCCTTGGGACGTCCCTGCTCATTGGCGGGTCTAATTGGAAGACGATCGTCCAAAAACCCGACTGAGTGTACTTGAAATCACGCACATCCCTGCCGATATTCAGAGGCAACGGGTGTGCGTTTTTGTTTGTGCACCCAACAGCTTCGGATTTTTGGAGGATCGAAATGGCTGAATTCCGCACGACGCACGCTGGCACTAGCGCCGGTGCGGTTCGTATCGACGAGGGCCTACGCGCCCACATGAACAAGGTGTACGGCACGATGTCCGTAGGCATGCTGATTACCGCAGCAGCCTCCTGGGCGATCTCGGGCCTTGCGACCACCGTCGATCCCGCAACTGGCAATACCGTTCTGACCGGTCTGGGCCAAGCGCTGTACACATCGCCCCTGAAGTGGGTGATCATGTTCTTGCCGCTGGTCATGGTATTCGCGTTCAGTGCGATGCTGAACAAGATGTCGGCTGCCGCAGCACAGCTGTTCTTCTACGTTTACGCAGCCGCCATGGGCCTGTCGCTGAGCTGGATCTTCATGGTCTTTACCGGCGTGTCGATCATCCAGACCTTCCTCGTGACGGCGATCTCGTTCGCGGGTCTCTCGCTCTACGGCTACACCACGAAGAAAGACCTCTCTGGCCTCGGCACCTTCCTGATGATGGGTGTGATTGGTCTGGTCGTCGCGTCGCTGGTGAACATCTTCATCGCATCGAGCGCGCTGCAGTTCGCAATCTCGGTGATCGGTGTACTGATCTTTGCGGGTCTGACTGCATATGACACCCAGAACATCAAGAACACCTACCTGCAGATGGCCCACTCTGGCGATCAGGAATGGCTGGGTAAGTCGGCGATCATGGGCGCTCTGCAGCTCTACCTCGACTTCGTGAACCTGTTCATGTTCCTGCTGCAGTTCATGGGCAACCGCGAATAAGCACTGCGGTAGCTTAGAAAAAGATAGGGCCGGTCGCGAAGACCGGCCCTTTTTTATTGCGTCGGGTCTGGGTCATAGAAGCGTGGTCATGTGTACTGAGGGAAATCGGACGTCCAGCCCGAGCGAGAGTTCAATCTCGGCCAAGGGCTTGAAGTCAAGGGCTTCGTAGAACGGAACGGCAGTGCGGGTGCTGAGGCATTCAAGCCGCCTCACGCCCTCTTTGGCCGCATGATCCATAGCGCGATCCAGAATAGCCCGTGCAACGCCCCTACGGACGAAGTCAGGCGAAGTCACAACATGACGGATGTGCCCCATTCCAGCGGGCGTAGAGGCACTGAGCGGGCTCGACCAGCTCCATCCCCCTGCGGCCACGATCTGCCCCTGAGGCGTCTCTGCCACGTAGTAGGAGCCAGAGCGCAAAAGCTCTGGCCGAGCCACACTGATCCGCGGCAATGCGCGGCGCAAAAGCTCTGACGGGTAGTCGCGTTCCAGAAGCACCGGATAGGACAGTTGCAGCAGGGCGGTCACCCGCTCGGCGTCGCCTATTTCGGCAGGCCTGATACTATATATTAAAGGTAAAGGTGGCATGGTCTCTCTCCATCTTGCCGGTTGAAAATCCTTTGGGGGGGAACTCCGGCGCGACCATGCTTTGAAAAAGAAAAGAGCCGCGCCAGTGTTTGCTGGTGCGGCTCTTTTGTCTGGTGATCCAGAAGGCTTACTTGATTTTGCCTTCTTTGTACTCGACATGCTTGCGCACCACCGGATCGTACTTACGTACGACCATTTTTTCGGTCATAGTGCGTGCGTTCTTCTTGGTCACGTAGAAGTGGCCCGTGCCAGCGGTCGAGTTCAGACGGATTTTGATAGTGGTAGGCTTCGCCATAGTACTCTCGTCTTTCGCTAGGTCGGGCGGTGTTTGCGGCCACCCGCGTGTAATCTCTTGAACCCCGCCTTTTACGGTTGGCGGGCGAAGAGTCAACACCATTCGAGCAGAAAAAGCAGGTTATTTGCGCGGAGAGCCTATAAGCCGGATTCTGTCCAAGCGTAAACGCTCTGGATGACCATTCATCTTGGCGCGCAGTTGCCTGCGTGCCTCTAGCTGCCAACCCGAACCTCCGGGCCAAGACGACCCTGCGGACATGCCGCGCGAGGTTCCTATTCGGCATTGCTCCAGGTGGGGCTTGCCATGCGGGGCCTGTTACCAGTCCCCCGGTGGTCTCTTACACCGCCGTTTCACCCTTACCCCGATGAACGGGGCGGTCTGTTCTCTGTGGCGCTTTCCCTCGGGTTACCCCGGCCGGGCGTTACCCGGCACCTTTGTCTTGTGGAGTCCGGACTTTCCTCGGACAGAGATCTGCCCGCGGCCATCCGGCCCTCCGCGCACATGGGGCCTTATTGGGTGTCGGGCGTGCGGTCAACGGCAAAGCGGTCCGCAAGGTTCACAGCCGCCGCGACATCTGCCTCGGACAGCACCCCAAAGGCCCACGGGCGGAAATGCATGCGGAAGGCATCCAGAAGCACCTCAGGCTCTGCCTGCGCCGTGTAGCCATAGTCCCGAAGCGCCTGCAGGAAGGTGTGCCAACACGTGTCAGCCCCCTGCCCTACCGCATCCGGCCAGACTCCATGCCCGCTCTGCGACAAACCCAACCAGTCGAACTTGCGCCCCGGGTCCACCTTGCGGCCCGGCGCCACGTCCGAGTGCCCGACAATCCGCTGGCCGGGAATATCCCAACGCCCCCGAATCTCATCCAGCAGCTGCACTAAGGCATCCATCTGCGGCACAGGAAAAGGGCTGGAGCCATCGTTGACGATCTCGATCCCGATGGACCTCGAGTTGATGTCCGCCTCACCGCCCCAATGGGACAGCCCCGCGTGCCACGCCCGCCGATCCTCGTCCACCAACGGAAAAACGCCCCCTGTCGGACAGAGGGCGTAATGGGCCGAAACCTCGAATTCAGGATCGCACAGACGGTCCAGCGAGCCGTCCAAGTCCATCACCGTGTAGTGCAGCACGATCATGTCGGGCTGCACATCCCCTTTGCGGGGGCCATGATTGGGCGACCGGCTCAACGCACCGCGTTGCGGAAGGGCTGCGGATCCCATGTGCAGGCAAAGCCGTCCCCATCAGGATCCACACCCAGCTTGTCTTTCTCGGGGCCGCCTTTGGCTAGGAAAGCCGCCTGAGCCAAATCCGCCGACGCATATTCCGCACAGGCCCGTGCGTACTTGGCCTCAGCACGGAACGAGCTGCGCTTGTAGAGGGGCTGACCGACGCGGTTGTTGGTCGCCAGTGCATAGGACACCACGTTCACGCTGCCATCGGGACGCGAGGGCAGAGCCTCGGGCTGGATGACGGTGTAGAGGCTGCGATTGCGCTCGATCAGCTGCTTGTCGTCTTCGATCGTGCGTTCACTGCTGACTGCAGAGAAATCATTCTCAGACGACATGCCATTGCCCGCAGTGGCCAATTCCGGCGCTGGGTTCGACGGGCTGGCCTGAAGCGGCACAGCCCCACTGTTCGCTGCGGCGAGGTTCGCGGTGTTGATCGCCTCTTCAGAGGCGGCCTTTACCTCGGCCAGGGTGCGCGCGCGGGGCGGCTGCCCGGGGGGCAAAGTGCTTACGTTGCCCAAGGTCTCCGAAGAGACCACGGGCGCCGACGGGATGCCACCGTTCAACTGAGCTTCACGCGCCGAACGGTAGCTGTTCGATGTGACCCCTGCCCCGCTATCCGGAACGGTCGGCCCGCATGCGGACAACCCAGCCAGAGCCAACAGAACCAATCCCGTGTGTCGCAGCATCATTTCACCTCAAAGTTGTGCTATTTCAGCACTTACCACCACTTGGCCGGTTTGGAAACAAAGCCGGCAGCCTGTTCCAGCGCGTAAGCGGTATTCAACAGATCGCCTTCCTCGAACGGGCGGCCGATCAGCTGCAGACCCAGCGGCAGACCTTTGGAGTCCAGACCGGTGGGCACCGCGATCCCCGGCAGACCGGCAAGGTTCAGCGTCACAGTAAACACGTCGTTCAGGTACATCTCGACAGGGTCCGCGCTCTTCATCTCACCCAGACCAAAGGCCGAGGTCGGAGTCGCGGGCGCCAGAATCGCATCCACACCAGCGGCAAACGCGTTCTCGAAGTCGCGCTTGATCAGGGTGCGGACCTTGCGAGCCTTGTTGTAATAGGCGTCGTAGAATCCAGCGGACAGCACGTAGGTGCCAACCATAATCCGGCGCTTCACCTCGGGGCCAAAGCCCTCGGCGCGGGTCTTTTCGTACATCTCGTTGATGCCGTCGCCCGAGCCCAGTTTCGCACGGTGGCCGTAGCGCACGCCGTCATAACGCGCCAAGTTCGACGACGCCTCGGCAGGGGCGATCACGTAATAGGTCGGCAGTGCGTATTTGGTGTGCGGCAGGCTGATCTCGCGGATTTCGGCACCGGCAGCTTTCAGCATCGCCGCGCCTTCGTCCCATAGCTTGGCAATTTCTTCGGACATGCCTTCGGGGCGATATTCTTTGGGAATACCGATGACCTTGCCGCGGATATCACCGGTCAGCATGGCCTCGAAGTTCGGAACCGGCAGATCGGCGCTGGTTGAATCCTTCATGTCGTGACCAGCCATCGCTTCGAGCATGATCGCTGCGTCGCGCACGGTTTTGGTCATCGGGCCCGCCTGATCGAGCGAGCTTGCATAGGCAATGATGCCCCAGCGCGAACAACGGCCATAGGTCGGCTTGATGCCCACGGTGCCAGTGAACGCAGCAGGCTGACGGATCGAACCGCCAGTGTCGGTACCGGTTGCCGCCAGACACAGGTCCGCCGCCACAGCCGCCGCCGAGCCACCCGAAGACCCACCGGGGGTCAGCTTGCGGTCGTCAATCTTCCAAGGGTTAACCGAGTCGCCGTAAACCGAAGTCTCGTTCGAGCTGCCCATGGCGAACTCGTCCATGTTCAGTTTCCCCAGCATGACAGCGCCGGCGTCCTGCAGCTTCTGGCTGACGGTCGACTCATACTCGGGAACAAATCCCACCAGAATGCCGCTCGCCGCTTGGCTTGCTACACCCTTGGTGCAGTACAGATCCTTCATGCCGATCGGCAGACCGCACATGGCAGGCGCATCGCCAGCCTTGATCCGCTCATCCGCCGCCTTCGCGCGCTCCAGCGCCAGTTCAGGGGTCTTGTGCACGAACGCGTTCAGCGCATCCGCACCGTCAATGGCGGTCAAGCAGGCTTGGGTCAGCTCGACAGAGGTCACATCACCCTTGCGCAGCGCATCACGCGCTTCGGCCAGCGTCAGTTTGTTCAGCTCGGTCATCGGATCACTCCACCACTTTCGGCACGGCAAAGAAGCCCTCGCGGGCGTCGGGCGCATTCGACAGGACCTTGTCCTGATAGCCGCCATCGGTGACCACATCCTCGCGGCGCTTCAAGCGCTGCGGCGCGACCGAGGTCATGGGTTCCACACCCTCGACATCCACTTCACCAAGCTGCTCGATGAAGCCCAGAATGCGGTTGAACTCTTCTGCCAGCGCAGGAAGCTGGTCGTCCTCGACCTTGATCCGGGCCAGTTTCGCCACTTTTGCGGCAGTGCCAGTGTCAATCGACATGGGCCATCTCCGTCTGTCTCGTATTTCCCACGGGCTTTACCGCCCAAAGCCCGCGCCCGCAAGCATCAGACCACGCCCGATCACGCGTAAACGCACCCAATCCTTCATCTTAGCGAAAATACCCCGCCGGAGCCACGGGCGTCAGCCCGCACTAACCTGCGCGCCGCAGGCGCTCATTTTCGCAGACTTGCAAAGAATTCCGCCAGCAAAGCTCCGGACCGCGCCTCATCGATCCCGTCATAGACCTCAGGCACGTGGTGGCACTGGGGGTGACTGAACACCCGCGGTCCCTGCCCGATACCGCCGGATTTCGGGTCTGACGCACCGTAATACAGCCGCCCGATCCGCGCGTTGGAAATGGCCGCCGCACACATGGGACACGGCTCTAGCGTGACGTACAGATCGCACCCCGTCAGCCGCTCCTGCCCCAGCACGCGGCAGGCCTCTCGGATCACCAAAACCTCGGCATGGGCGGTCGGGTCGAGCAGCTCGCGCGTTCGGTTGCCGGCCTGCGCAATCACCTCACCGCCTCGCAACAGCACCGCGCCCACGGGGATCTCCCCTCGGGCGGCGGCGGCTTCGGCTTCGGTCAGGGCGATTTGCATATGCGAACGGAACGTCATGGGTTAGGCTTATCTGCAGCGTTCCCCCTTTCGCAATCCACAGAGTTTCGCTAGACGCGCCCAATGACCCAGAAAACACCGCAAAACCGTCCCCGGCCCGGCAAGCCCGCCCCCAAAGGCTCGTTCAAACCGCGCCCCAAGGCCAAGCCCGCGCCCAAACCGCAGGCCAAGCCCCAAGCTGGCACCCCCGAGGGCGACCGCATCGCGAAAGTTTTGGCCCGTGCTGGTGTCGCCTCGCGCCGCGAAGCGGAGAAGCTGATTACGGCTGGTGTTGTAACGGTGAATGGCAAAGTCATCGACAGCCCCGCGCTGAACGTGACTGCGCGCGACCGTATCACAGTGGATGGCAAACCGCTGGCTGCGGCGGAGCCGATGCGGCTCTGGCTCTACCATAAACCGACCGGCCTCGTGACCACCCACAAGGACGAGCAGGGTCGCCCGACCATTTACGACAATCTGCCCGAGGACCTGCCGCGGGTGATGTCTGTGGGTCGCCTTGACCTCAATTCCGAAGGTCTGTTGCTGCTGACCAACGATGGCGAACTCAAGCGCAAGCTGGAATTGCCCTCGACCGGCTGGCTGCGCAAGTACCGCGTGCGTGTGAACGGAAAGCCGACTGATGAAATGCTCGATCCTCTGCGCAAGGGGATCGAAGCGGACGGCGAGAGCTTCCAGCCGATGGTCGTGAACCTCGACCGCCAGCAGGGCGCGAACGCTTGGCTGACGGTCGGCCTGCGCGAGGGCAAGAACCGCGAAATCCGTCGTGCGATGCAGGAAATAGGCCTGACCGTGAACCGCCTGTTGCGGGTCAGCTACGGCCCCTTCCAGCTGGGTCAGCTCAAAGAAGGCGAAGTCGAAGAAGTGCGTCCGCGAATCCTGCGCGACCAATTGGGTCTGGCCGAAGCGCCAGAGGCGGTCGAAAAGCCGGCCAAGCCTGCTGCAAAACGCCGCCCCCCGCGCGTTCCGCGCCGCAAACCCTGATTTTACAGCGGACCTTCGTATCTTTTTCACGGAACCTGCGCTATGCATCCTCTAGGTGTTTTAGTGAGGCAGGGGTATTGGCATGCTGGCAGCCGCTCCGATCGGCGTCAGAGGACGGGTGTGCAACGTACCCCCGTCCGAGCGGGTTACCGCCCATCTCCCCCGCATTAGGCTGGAATCCCCTACGTATGGGGTGAAATCCGCCGATTTGTTTCCTACGTTTGATGGCGTGAGACACAAAGACACCAGCCCCGCCCTGCCCTGTCTCGTCCGCGCGATCGCGCAGGACGCCGCTCATAGACCGCGCGGGTTCCAGTCCGACAATCAGCGAAAGAGGTAGAGGGTGTCCGGCACGACCTTGCAGAAAATTGCGTTCATTCTGTTGTTCATCCTGATCCTGCGCGTTGCAATCTCGGGGGGTGTGTGATGGCCCAGCGGTATGGGGGCGAGTACAGCCCCGACGGCACTCAGACCAGCGCGTCGAAACCGATGAAAAACGCCAAGCGCAAACGCGCAGGCGGACGGGCAAACCTGCTGTTCATCGCGCCCTTGCCGATGATCGGTTCCGTGTTCGGGTCTGGTCCGGTCGAGATGACCTTCAAACTGGCCGCTCTGGGGGCTTTGCTTCTGGCCGCGTGGCTCACCCGCGAAGGCCTGATTGCCGAAGAGGCCTACAACGCCCGCCGCATTGCCCGCCGCCCCGCGATCCCGCGCAAGATGTTCGCGGCAGCCTTGATCGCCGTGGGTCTGGCTCTGGCGTCCTTTTCGGACGCGAGCAGTCTGATCGAGCCCGTCCTTTATGGCGTCGTCGGGTTGGTCCTTCACGTGCTGGCTTTTGGCATTGACCCGCTGAAGGACAAAACTGCCGAGGGCGTCGACACCTTCCAAACCGACCGCGTGGCAAAAGCGGTCGAAGAGGCAGAGGCCCATCTCACCGCCATGGCAGAGGCCGCTGGCCGCACCCGCGACCGCCAGATCGAACAGCGGGTCAGCGGCTTTGCCGACACCGCTCGCGATCTGTTCCGCACTGTGGAATCCGATCCGCGCGACCTGACCTCTGTCCGCAAATACTTGGGCGTCTATTTGCTCGGGGCGCGCGATGCGACCACCAAATACGCCGATCTGGCCGAGCGTGCGCCCTCGCAAGAGGCCCGCGCAGACTACCTGTCGCTGCTGGATGACCTGCAACAGAATTTCACCGACCGTACCCGCAAACTCATGGTCAATGACAAAGCCGATCTGGATGTCGAGATCGGCGTGCTGCGCGACCGCCTCGCCCGTGAGGGCATTCGTCATACCGAGTAATTTTGTTCAGAGTTCATTTTAGAGGACTGACCCATGACCACCACTCAAATGCCACAAAAAGCCTATGTGCAAGCCGCTCAGGATCTGCAGGAAGTCGAACAACTGAATGCTGCCATCCTGCCCGCCCCAACCGAAGAGATTATACCTTTGGAAACTGCCGACGTCCCTGCATCCGAGGAAATCACCCGCCGCATGGCGGAACTGGACATGAGCGATTCCAACTCAATCGTCACGTTCGGTTCTGCCGCACAGGCCGAGTTGCAGGAAATCTCGCAACAGATGCTGGACGGTGTCCGCAACAAGGATGTCGGCCCCGCCGGTGACAGCCTGCGAGATATCGTAACCACGATCCGCGGCTTCTCGATCAGCGAGTTGGACATCCGCCGCGATCGCAGCTGGTGGGAAAAGCTGCTGGGCCGCGCCGCCCCTGCAGCCAAATTCGCCGCCCGCTACGAAACCGTGCAGGGCCAGATCGACAAGATCACCGACAATCTCTTGGGCCACGAGCACAAGCTGATGAAGGACATCAAGTCGCTCGACCTGCTCTACACCAAGACTTTGGAATTCTACGACGAACTGGCGCTCTATATCGCGGCGGGCGAGGCCAAGATCGCCGAGATGGACAGCCAGACCATCCCCGCCAAAGAGGCCGAGGTCCAGGCCGCTGCCGAAAACGATCAGGTGATCAAAGCGCAGGAATTGCGTGATTTGCGCGCCGCCCGTGACGACTTGGAACGCCGTGTGCATGATCTGAAGCTCACGCGGCAGGTCACTATGCAATCCCTGCCCTCGATCCGTCTTGTGCAGGAGAATGACAAATCGCTGGTCACCAAGATCAACTCGACCCTCGTGAACACCGTGCCTCTGTGGGAAACCCAACTGGCGCAGGCCGTCACGATCCAGCGCAGCGCCGAAGCGGCGGATGCGATCCGTGGGGCGAACGATCTGACCAACGAACTGCTGACCGCCAACGCCGCGAACCTGCGCGAAACCAACCGCAAGGTACGCGAGGAAATGGAGCGCGGTGTCTTCGACATCGAAGCGATCAAGACCGCCAACGCGGACCTTATCGCGACCATCGAAGAGAGCCTTCAGATCGCCGATGAGGGCAAGGCCAAGCGCGCTGCCGCCGAAGCCGACCTCAAGGCGATGGAAGCCGAACTGCGTGACACTCTGGCGGCGGCCAAAGCCAAAAAGACCGGCCTTGGCGACACCGCGGCGACCTCTGTCCCCCCAAGCTAACGACCGAAAGGCACTCTGTTTTGTTCCGATATACCCGCTGTCTCCGTTTGCTGACTTCTGCATGCCTCGCCGGATCTGTTCTGGCGGGGTGCGCCCCGAACCCGAAGTCTGAAACGCTGGCAGTGCCGCGGGCCGTCAGACCCGTATCGGATGCAGCCAGAGCGCTTTTGCCTGATCCAAACCCCGAATACGTGCCCGCCAGCTATGCCAGCCGGTCCTTGGGCACGTATTACGCGCGGCTTCAGGACCGGTTGCTGAGTTCCGGTAAGTTGCGTCAGGACTTGGGCAAGGACATCCCCCTGTCCGTCGATCAACTGACCCATGATTTCGTCGAAATCGCGCTCAAGGACGAATACATGCGGGGCGGTTCTGGCACCATGCACAAGAGCCGCGACAGCGTCCTGCGCCGCTGGGAAAAGCCCGTGCGTGTCTTTGTCGTCTTCGGCGCGACGGTCCCGCCAGCAGAGCGGAAACGCGCCATGGCGTCGGTAACCTCTTACACCAACCGACTGGCCCGTGTGACCGGTCATGACATCAGCATGACCACCCGCGAGAATGCCAATTACTACGTGATGTTCATGGGCGAAGACGATCGCCAGCCCTTTGGCGAAAGCCTAGAACGCGCCATCCCCGAGATGGACCCCGCGACCATGAATGTCTTCAAGCACACCCCGCGCAACCAACTCTGTGTGGCGCTGACCTTCCGCGATCAGGACGGAAGTCCCCGTTTCGCCAAGGCCCTTGCCATGATCCGCGCCGAGCATCCGCAGCTGCTCAAAATGTCCTGCCTGCACGAGGAAATGGCCCAAGCTTTGGGTCTGCCCAACGACAGCCCGACCGCGCGGCCCTCTATTTTTAACGATGACGAGGAGTTTGCCCTCCTCACCCGACACGACGAACTCTTGCTCCGCATCCTGTATGATCGCAGACTGCAACCGGGCATGACCAAAGCACAAGCCGTCCCGATTGTTCGACAAATCGCGGCCGAGTTGCTGGGATAATACTTATCAGAAGGACCTCGCATTATGGGGATTTTCGACTTTCTCAAAGGCGAATTTATTGACGTCATCCACTGGACCGATGACACCCGCGACACGATGGTTTGGCGCTTCGAACGCGAGGGCCACGAGATCAAATACGGCGCCAAGCTGACGGTTCGCGAAGGGCAGACCGCTGTCTTTATCCACGAAGGCCAACTGGCAGACGTTTTCACCCCCGGCCTCTATATGCTGGAAACGAACAACATGCCGATCATGACCAAGCTCCAGCATTGGGATCATGGTTTCCGCTCGCCCTTCAAGTCCGAGATCTACTACGTCGCGACCACGCGGTTCACCGACTTCAAATGGGGCACCAAGAACCCGATCATGCTGCGGGACCCCGAGTTTGGCCCCGTGCGTCTGCGAGCCTTTGGCACCTATGCGATCCGTATCATCGACCCCGCCCGTTTCATGACCGAGATCGTCGGCACGGATGGCGAGTTCACCAGCGACGAGATCAGCTTCCAGATCCGCAACATCATCGTGACCCGCGCATCTCAGGCATTGGCGGCCAGCGGCATCCCCCTGCTGGATATGGCCGCGAACACCGGCGATCTGGGCAATGTGATTGCGGCGCAGGTCTCGCCCACTCTGGCGGAATACGGGCTGGAGATGCCGGAATTCTATGTCGAGAATATCTCGCTGCCCCCCGAGGTGGAAAAGGCGTTGGACGCCCGTACCTCGCGCGGCATCGCAGGCAATCTGGACGACCACATGAAGTGGCGTGCGGCCGAGGCGATGAATGCCCCCGGCTCTGCGGCTGGCGCTGCGATGGCAACCGGCATGGGTGCCGGAATGGGCATGGCGATGGGGCACCAGATGGGCCCTTGGGGCGCAATTCCCGCCGCCGCGGCCCCTGTCCCGCAAGCCGCCCCCATGGCTCCCCCGCCTCCACCGGTCGAGCATGTCTGGCACATCGCTGAAAATGGCGCGACCACTGGCCCCTTCTCCAAGGCGCGCATGGGCCGCATGGCCACCGAAGGGCAACTGACCCGCGATACATATGTCTGGACCCCTGGTCAGGACGGCTGGAAACGGGCCGAGGATGTGATGGAGCTGGCGCAGCTCTTTACCGTTGCGCCTCCGCCGCCCCCTCCGCCGCCTGCGGGCTGATACGACCTTCCCCTGCCCCTGCCATCCGGCGCGGGCGGGGTTTCTAATCAGAACGACCCAAGACATTCAGGTTCCCCACATATGGCGCCCCAGACTCCCGACCGCCAAGAGCACCGCTTTCCCTGTGATCAATGCGGCGCGGATTTTCGTTTCTCTCCTGAAAAGGGCATGCTGGTCTGCGATCATTGCGGCAACACCGCGCCGATGGTGGATCGCCCCGCAGCGCCCGCCATTGCCGAATTGGACTTCAACGCCGCCCTGAACCACCAACTGCCCGAGGCCGAGACCGAAACAACGCGGGTGCTGAACTGCCCGAATTGCGGCGCTCAGGTCGAGTTCGACGGCGTAACCCACGCCAAGGAGTGCCCGTTCTGCGCGACCCCAGTGGTCACCGACACGGGCCTTCACCGACACATCAAGCCAAGGGGTCTGTTGCCCTTTGGCGTGGATGAAAACGGAGCGCGGGTTGCGATGAATGACTGGCTTGGCAGCCTATGGTTCGCGCCGAATGGCCTGCAAGAGTATGCCCGCAAGGGGCGCAAGATGCAGGGCGTCTATGTGCCCTATTTCACTTACGACGCGGATACCAAGACCCGATACACCGGCGCCCGAGGCACGGTTTACCACGAAACGCGCCGCGTGATGGTGAACGGCAAATCCGAGACCCGCACGGTTCAAAAGGTCCGCTGGACGCCCGTCTCTGGCCGTGTCGCGCGCTGGTTCGATGACGTGCTGGTGCTGGCCTCCAAGTCATTGCCTCAGAAATACACCGACGCCTTGGAGCCTTGGGATCTGTCCGCCCTAGAGCCCTATTCCCCCGAATTCCTCGCCGGCTTCCGCGCCGAAGGGTACACCGTGGCCCTCGACGAGGGTTTTGAGACCGCGCGGATCAAGATGTCCCGCGTGATCGAGCGCGACGTGAAGTTTGACATTGGCGGCGACCGTCAGCGGATCAGCAACATGGACACACAAGTCAGCGGCGTGACTTTCAAGCACGTCCTCCTGCCTGTCTGGGTCGCGGCCTACAAATATCGCGATAAAACCTACCGTTTTGTCGTGAATGGTCGAACGGGCCGCGTGCAGGGTGAACGGCCGTATTCTGCATGGAAGATCACGCTCGCGGTTATCGCTGGCTTGATCGTGGCCGCAGGGGTGGGATACTTGGTGGCAATAAATCAATAAACTTGAAGAATTCCGATCTTCGAGTATTGGTAGCGCAAACATGACCAAGTGAGGCCCCCAATGATCCTGTGCTGCGGAGAATCCCTGATCGACATGCTGCCCCGTCAGGCCACGACGGGCGAGAATGCCTTTGCCCCCCACGCAGGCGGCGCCGTGTTCAATACCGCCATCGCTTTGGGCCGCCTCGGGGCGCCGGTGGCGATGTTCACCGGCCTGGCATCTGACTTCTTTGGCGACCTGCTGGCTGAAACGCTGGAGTCATCCAAGGTGTCCACCCAGTACGTCCATCGCGCCGATGCCCCCTGCACGGTCGCGTTCGTCAAACTAGTGGACGGTCACGCGACCTATGCCTTCTACGACGAGAATACCGCAGGCAGAATGCTGTCCACCGACGCCCTGCCCGATCTGGCAGACGATGTGAACGCGATGTTCTTTGGCGGCATCTCTTTGGTGGTGGAGCCCTGCGGCGCGACCTACGAGGCGCTCATGACCCGCGAGGCCGCGAACCGAGTCACCATGATCGACCCGAACATCCGCCCCGGCTTTATCAAGGACGAGGCCGCTTACCGCGCCCGCATCGACCGGATGATGGGCATGGCTGACATCGTGAAGCTCTCGGACGAGGATTTGGCTTGGCTCATGGGCGGCGAGGATATCGACGTCAACGCCGCGCAGGTTCTGGCGATGGGACCCAAGCTGGTCTGCATCACCCGCGGCAAGGACGGCGCGTCGGGCTACACCGCGAACGGCCGCGTGGACGTGGCTGCGAACACTGTGACTGTGGTCGATACCGTAGGCGCAGGCGACACCTTTAACGCGGGCGTTCTGGCGTCGCTTGAGCAGGCTGGCGTTTTGTCGAAGGAAGGGGTCGCAAACCTGTCCGACGAAGTGATTGCGAACGCGCTAAGCCTTGGGGCACGGTCGGCGGCCATCACGGTCAGCCGGGCCGGAGCCAACCCGCCCTGGACCCACGAGCTATGAGAGCACTTCTACAACGCGTTTCCGAAGCCCGCGTCGATATCGCGGGCGAGACCGTCGGCAAAATCGACGCCGGTCTGATGATCCTGATCTGCGCCATGCAAGGCGACACCGAAGCGGACGCCGACAAATTGGCCGCCAAAATCAGCAAAATGCGCATCTTCGAAGATGACGCGGGCAAGATGAACCTGTCCCTGATGGACACCCACAAGGCCGCGCTGGTGGTCAGCCAGTTCACCCTGTCCGCCGATACAAGCCGCGGGAACCGCCCCGGCTTTTCGACCGCGTGCCGCCCCGACGAAGGCAACGCGCTGTACGAGTACTTCAGCGAGGCTCTGCGCAAGCTGGGTGTTCACGTGGAAAACGGTCAATTCGGCGCCGACATGCAGGTGCACCTCTGCAATGACGGGCCGGTGACCATTTGGGTCGACACAGCGGCCTAAGCCCCCTCTGAAATACGCAAGGCCCGGGACTGGAAAACCCGGGCCTTGTGAATCCGCCGACGAGGTAAGAGGGCGGGGACTTAGGGTTCGCGAAGCGCCTCTTTGGACTTGTAGAGGGGCTTCAGCAGATACTGCAGAACGGTCTTTTCACCGGTATAAAGCTCGACCGTGGCCAGCATACCGGGGCGAATTTCGATCTCGCGCTGGCGTTCGGTCAGGTTGCTCATGTCGACGCGCACGGTGACCTTGTAGTGCGGGTCGCCATCGGGCGCGCTGGAGCGTTCGTCCTTGAATGTATCCGCCGACACCAAGTGCACGTCGCCGTGAAGCGCACCGTAGATGGTGTAGTCATAGGCGCTAAGCTTGATCGTCGCCTTCTGGCCCATGCGGACCTGAGCGATGTCCTTGGGTTTGATCTTGGCTTCGACGAACAGCTCGTCATCCAGCGGGATGATCTGCATGATCTCTTCACCAGAGCGGACAACGCCGCCGATGGTGGTCACGGCCAGATTGTTCACCACACCGCGCATCGGGCTGATCAGAGCGGTCCGGTCCAACTGGTCGCGGCTTGCCTTCAGGTTCTGCTTCAGAGTGTTCAGTTCTTTGAGCGTTTCCGAGTACTTTTCAGCGCGTTCCAGATCAGTCTGGGTGACGATCTCGTCAAACCGCTTCTGAGCGTCCGCCGTCGCCTTGCGCGCACGGGTCACTTCGATCAAGGCAACGATTTTGCGTTCCAGAAGCTTCTCCAGCAGGGCCTGCTCTTCGCTCGCCTGATCCAGAACCTGCTGCGCACCGTCACGGCTTTTGACGTAGTCGGACTGACGCGCCTCTAGCAGTTTGCGTTCGGACGCGACGATCTCGGGCGCGGACTCGGCCATCTCGGCAGGCACTTCAAAGGAATACTCGCCTGCCAGCTCTGCCTCAAGACGGGCGCGGCGGATTTCCAGCGCGGTGACCTGAGCGGCGATATCGTCCACCTCGGATTTGAACTGGGTGCCGTGCAGACGTGCGAGCATCTGGCCGCGTTCCACCTGATCGCCCTCTTTTACATAGAGCTCGGCCAGAATACCGCCTTCGAGGTTCTGAATGATTTGAGGGCGGGATGAGGAAATCATCTCGCCCTGACCGCGCACGATCACATCCAAGGGTGCCAAAGCGGCCCACACCAGAAACGCAATAAGAACCGCACCTGTCATCCAGATGATGCGGCTCGGGCCGCGTGTGCGGCCCTCGAATTCTGTGGAGAGGGTTGTCATGGGTTACCTCGTGATCTTGCCTGCCGCGTTGGCCGTCAAATGGGCGACGACTTCTTCGCGGGGTCCGTCCACAGCCATACGGCCATTCTGGAAAATCAATGTGCGCTTGGTCAGCGACAGGATGGGCAGACGGTGCGTTGCCACAATCGTCGTGCGTCCCTTCAGCCAACTGTCCAGACGGCTGACCAGAGTGGCTTCGAGTGTTTGGTCCAGCGACGCGGTCGGCTCGTCCAGCAGAACGATCGGCGGGTTCTGCAGCCAGATGCGGGCCCAGCCAATGGATTGGCGCTGACCGACGGACAGGCCCTGCCCGCCATCAGTGATCTCCAGATCCAGACCTTTGTGGTGACCTTTGACAAAGGGACCGAGGCCCGCGAAATCCAAGGCTTCGAACAGACGCTCGTCGTCGCGCTCCAGCTGGTGCAGGTTCAGGTTCTCGCGCAGGGTTCCCGCGAACAGGCGCACGTCCTGCCCCAAGTAGCCGATGTTGCGGCGTAGGTCGCGCGGCGCAATCTGCCCCATGTCCACACCGTCGATCATCACGCGGCCTTCGGTCGGCGCATAGAGGCCGGACAGCAGCTTGAGGAAGGTCGATTTACCCGAGCCATTCACACCCAGAACTGCGACGGACTCACCTTTGCCGATGGCCAGGGCGCGGATGTCCAGAATGGGCGCGCTGTCTTTGTCGTACTTGAACTGGACATTGCGGAATTCGAACGCCCCTTCCAGCTTGTCGCGGCGCAGATAGGTACGGCCATCGGCCAAGTCCTGTTCGGCTTCGGCAATTGCGTCCAGCGCATCCAAAGCACCGCGAACATTCGACCAACGAGCCAAAGTGCCCGCAAGTTGGGTCAAAGGCGCAAGGGTCCGGCTGGTCAGAATACCGACAGCGATGATCGAACCCACAGTGAATTCACCGACAAACACCAGATAGGTGCCAGTCACCACCGCCGCGATATAGGTCGCCTGCTGAATGCCTTGGCTCCAGTAGGTCAGCGCGGTCGCCATGCGGCGCTGCTCGCCCGACTTGATCGAAGACAGACCGGTCAGTTCCATCCACAGACGACGGATGCGATCTTCCCCGCGCTGGGTTTTGACGGTGTCGAGTTCAAAGATGGTTTCGTGCAGCAGACGCGACGAACGGGTCGAGGCACCTTGGCTCTCGCGGGTCAGCTTGATCATCTTCTTCTGCAGGAAGAAGCCGGGCACAACCATCAGAATACCGCCGATCACCAGCACCCAGACCACACTGCCCGCGATTGAGGCAACGAGGATCAGGAACACCAGAATGAACGGCAGGTCGGCAAGCGACCCGATGGACGCCGCAGTAAAGAATTCACGGACAGAGCCGAATTCGCGCATCGCCCCGAACAGTTGCGAGGACGACACCCCGCGGCGATCCGAGCGCATGCCCAGAAGCTTTTCCATCAGCATGCGCTGAATGTTGAGTTCGATTTGGCGCCCTGCCGAGTCCATCAGACGCGCACGGGCCAGCTTCATCATCGCTTCGAGGCCGAGGGCCACCAGAGCGCCGATGGCCAGAACCCAAAGGGTCGCCTCGGACTGGTGCGGGATCACGCGGTCATAGACCTGCAGCGAGAACAGCGCGACCGACACCGCCAAGATGTTCGCGATCAGCGAGCCCAGAGCGATCTCGCCGATCTGGCGTTTGAACTTCGGGAACTCGCCCCAGAACCAGTGGGACTCGTCAACCGTCGGTGCGTGGATTTTCTTGATCTGTTCGACGGTGACTTCGGCGCGGATCAGAACACCGGCGAAGAAGGGTTCGAACTCGGTCAAAGGCACATAGGCGCGGTTGTCGACGCAAGAGGTGTCATAGATCACCACTTCGCTGCCGATCTGGTCCAGCACGAGGATCGACTGACCGCTGACCATCTGCGCAATCGCGGGCCAGTGAGCGGGCGTCAGAGCGCCGACGGTCATAATCTTGGTGTGAAGACCCGCGGCTTGCAGACCGGCGGCCAGCGCTTTGGGCTGGGTCGCGTCGGCAGAGCCGGACTTCATCATCGCGTCCAAAATATCCCGCGGGGGAACGTTCACCCCCAGATACCCAGCATATACAGAGGCCAGATCCGCGCGCGCCTTGGCGCGACCCTCGGGGTCGGCCTTGGGCTTGGTCGCCCATTTGGCTGCAATCTGCGCAATACCCAGAATCGGGTTCGCCGCCTTTTTAGGCGGCGTCACGTCAGGCGGCAGAACCGCCTTGGCTTTTCCTCCGGCGTCTTTGCCGCCGGGCGCTACGGTCAGAGCGATGGGTGCCTTACTGCTCATACGTCATCCCCGTCTACCAACAGACCGAATTCCTCGGCCATCTGCAGTTTTGTCAGGATCGCGTCGTACTTCAGCCCGACATGTTCGAGCCGGCGCGAAACCATGGTTTCGTAAACATTCACCACATCCATCACCTGACGCTGGCCCGCCTCGTACTGCTCTTGGAAAGTGCGGTAGTTGGTAACGGATTGGCTGGCCAGTGTCCCTGTATTCGCGCTCTGACGGTCAAGCGACGCGAGGTATTCCCGCAGACGCGCGATCTTGCGGTCAGAGTTTTCCTGCGCCTGCTCGATACGCGCAGCGGCAGCTTGCTTGTCCGCTTCGATCGCACCCAGCGCGGCGCCGGTCCCCAGACCGATCAGGTTCTCTGTCTCGATCGAGACGCCCATATCCGTGCGGACATTGCTGGTTGTTCCGCCAGCGGTCAGCGAGGGCAAGAAGCCTGCACGTTCGATCTTGGTCTCTGCAACGTCGCGGTCCATTTCCGCGCGGGCCATGAGAACATCAAGGGGCTGAACACCCGCAGGGAACACCGGCACCTCGGAGACGCCAGTAACGTTGTCCAGCGGGAAGGCCGACATCGCCGAGAGTTCGGCCAGGGCAGTCCGCTCGGCCTCGAGATCCGCATGCAGGGTCTCGCGGGCTTCGTCCAGCTTCAGGCGCAGAACTTGCTCGTCAGAGGTATCGGACACACCACCGGCCACGCGGGCCTCCATGATGCGCATGAATTCGGTCATATCGGTCGCAGCTTGTCGCGTGATCGCCACACGGGCGCGGGCTTTCTCGGCCTGAAGATACAGCTCGAGAGCGGTAAGCACGCGTGTGTTGCTGTCCTCGGACAGAGTGACAGCCGCTACTTCGACGTCGGCACGGGCCAGCTCACGTTCTGCTTTGCGCTTGCCGTTGTCAAAGAGCACTTGTTCGATGAAGAGGCTCGCCACGAAATCGCTCATACTGGTGAGCGAGATGGACGGGCCAAGCTGTGGCAGCCAGTTTTTGTCAGCTGCTTTGGAGCGCAGCAAAGCAGACCGCAATTCGGCCTCGGCTGCGCGGGCATTTGCCGCCATGACGGCATCTGCCACAGTGTCAAACGGGGAACCCTGTGGAAGCAGGCTCTCTCGCGATTGAAGAATGGAAATAATTTCGGAACGCTGTTCTTGCAGCGCTTCCTCACCCGGTTCGGCAGGACTCGACGCAAAAGGAGACCCGTTGGTCTCTTCGTAACTCTTACCGAAACAGCCAGCCAGCGCAAAGACGGCAACGCTGGCAGCGAGTGTCGCTGCCCGTCTCATGTATTCTGAACTCCGCTCGTGCACCTTTATAATTTTTTATTCGGTGCTGCCTCAAAGAGCGGCGCAGAATCTGCGCCACTCTGATGATCTTACTCGGATCAGGTGTTGATGACGATATCTTCGTCGACAACAATCGTCGCACCGTCGTCGCCGATGGTGTAAACGTCGTAGGTCTGACCATCGATGGTCTCGGACTCGCCAGTTGCTGTCGCGCCAGTGACGGTCAGCGTATCATCGTCTTCGCCAGAGACAGTAACCTTGTCACCATTCTCGGACAGAGCCAGGATCTGTGCTTCGGTCAGCTCAAGGGTCGCGTCCGACAGGAACGACAGGTCGATCGCATCGATGTTGAACTCTTCGAGCGAAGACCAATCCACGTCGACTGCCGTATCGTTGTTGTCGGGCAGAGCGATATAGACGGACGACGAGTTGCCTGCTTCATCCGAGTTCTCGAGGATTGCGTCGTTCCCCAGAGTACCGTTGATGCCATCCGAGAAGTCGACGCTGGTGTAGGTCGCGAGTTCGGTCGCTGTAGTCTCGACTTCGGTCGCGGCGCCCGCTTCGGTCACAGAGTAAACCTGAACTTCTTCGCCTTCGCCAGTGGTGCGGAAGCCAACAGTGTTCACGTTGTCCTGCGAGATGGTGATGAAGCCAGCGTTCAGGGTCTCGGGTGCGACGTTGTCGATGGTGATTGTGGTGGTGTCACCATAATCATCACCAATACCGTCGTTGTTGCCCGCGATGTCGGTCACTTCGAGTTGCACTTCGACTTCGCCGTTGTCGACCGAAGGCACGACCGACGGATCGAAGGTCACAGTCCACTCGCCGGTCGCCGTATCAACGGTGGCCAGAGTGCGGGTGCTCGCATCGCCGTTCAAGCTGACATAGACCTCGGTTGCGCCGATTTCGGCGGTACCGGTCAGGGTCAGGCCATTCGCGGTGTCTTCTGCATTGAAGACAGTGCCGGTCGGGGTCAGGTCGTCGATCGACAGGTTGGTCACAACGGTGTCGACATAGACGGTGCCGGTCGCGCTGACGGTGCCATCGTTGACCTCTGCATCAGGGTTGCTCTCGACTGCAGTGTTACCTTCTGCGTCGGTCGCGTAGATGTAGAGAGGCACGTCGTAGCGATCACCCAGAGTGACTTCGTCTTCGGGAACGACCAGTTCCCAGTTACCGCTTGCATCGGCAGTGACGGTGTACTCTTCGGTGCCCTGCTCGCCGCCAACACGGATCACAACAGTTGCGCCCGCTTCGGCAGTACCGGTCAGGGTCACACCGTCGCCGTCAACTTCTTCTGCGTTCGCGGTAAAGTCGTCGTCGTACGCGGTGCCTTCGTCACCAAAGGATTCGTAGTCCGCGGTCACATAAGTCTCGGTATCCAGCGCCAGCTCGTCATAGGTGGTGATCGAGTTGCCGTATTCGTCGGTCGAAACGATGGTGATCGGGGTATTGCGGGTGCCGTCTACGTTCGAGTCACCATCAGCCACTTCGTCAGAGGTGAAGGCGATGCTCCAAGTGCCGTCCTCGGCAACAGTGGTCTCGCGAGTGGTGCCGTCGATGGTCAGCGCAACGGTCGAGTTGGGCTCGCCTTCGCCAACGATCAGAACGCCGTCCTGATCTTCGTACTCAGCTTCGTTCCATACATCGTCAGTCGACACGGCGCCATCGGTGATGATGGTGGTCGGCGGAATGGTGTCCACGAAGATGGTCGGGCCGTCCAGCTCGGTGACGGTGCCATCGGGCTCGGTCACGGTGACTTCGGCTTGGTTGTCGCCTTCGCCAGGGATGTTGCCCGGCTCGGTCGAGACCGACCAGTTGCCGTCTGCGTCCGCTTCGGTTTCCAGAACCACGTCACCGATTACGACTTCGACAGTCGAGCCTGCAGGCGCGGTACCGGTGATCGGAACAGTCTGGCTGTCTTCATCGGAGGTGATGGTGTAATCACCCGGGTCGACAGTCGGAACAACATCTTCGTTGTTGCTGGTGTCGCTGCCACCGCCGTTGTCGTCGTCGCCGTCTGCCAGAGCAGCCAGGCCAAGCAGACCCGCTGCGGCCAGACCTGCCGGCCCAAGACCTGCCAGAGCGGCAGGCGCCAGCATCGCGACAGCCTCGTCATCGGGGGCTGCGGCAAAAACATCGTCGCCATCAACAAAGATCAGCTCGTCCGAGGGGCTCCATTTGCCCCAAGTTGCGACATCAGCATATCCGCCAAAGGTCGCGGCGCCATCGTCGCCGGTAATAATGACTTGCGACAGTTCACCGTCCGCAGACAGGTAAAGCTTGTTTTCCGCGCCATTGAAGTAGTCCTGCAGGACGATCACACGACCGTCTGCGAGGGCAATCTGGAGATTGGCCCCTTCACGCACGTAATTCATTACAGAATCACGGCGCAAGTTCAGAGAAATCTCTTGGCCACCTGTAACTTGAAGAACGGTTTGACCACCTTCTCCGGCCAGGCCACCACGATAAATACCTGTTCCGTCCTTGACGACATAGTCAACTGACTGCATTGCTCTGCTCCGCCTCAAATAGGCCCGTCTTTTCGCGTGGCCTTATTACCATTGGGATCAAGCTACCGTCTTTTGGACACAATCTCCAGTATTTTTAGGTAGCGCAGGGGCATTGTGGCCGAAATCACGCTCTATCGGACAAATCGAACGGATAGGGCGCGGTAATTTCTCTGAATAGGCATGCGATCATCTATATTTTTGCAACATAGAGCAACCCAACACCACACATTCGCAATACGTTTGTCAGGGGTAGATCTTCAGAGCTACGCGAAGTTCTCACGATAACCCTGCCGATCTTCACATTGATTCCGAGTTATCCACAGCAGGAAGGAATCGCGAGGCTTCGAGGGCTCGGACAGTTATGCAGAGCATCTGACCGCCTTCTCACCTTTGTTTTGTAGGCGTTTTCTGAGAAATACTGTGGTGCGGCCGCCAATCCAGAAATCCATTTCGTAATTAAAATTTACAATTCTTGCGAGTACGTCACAGCAAACCAACTCGCGCATTGATAGAAATCAGTATCGCGTTCTCTTTCGTATAGACTGACGCGGGATCGCTTTTGCCTCGGGTCGGCCGCTCTCTATTTTGTATTTTTGTCGGATCAAGCGGATGCTCTCTTTCCGATCAATTCGGCCATCGGGCGAAAATGGGGCAAGAAAAAGACCCGCGCCAAATGACGCGGGTCCGAAACTTCTGGATTGTGGCAATGGCTCAGCCCATACGCTCCGACGCGTAGGAGCCAGGGCTTGCCGGGAAGACGACAGTTTTGTTGCCGTTCAAGAAGACGCGGCGATGGATGTGGGCGTGGATCGCGCGGGCCAGAACCTGCGCTTCGACGTCACGGCCCAGCGACACGTAGTCATCGGGGCTTTGGGCGTGGGTCACGCGGATGATGTCCTGCTCGATGATCGGACCTTCATCGAGATCGGCGGTCACATAGTGCGAAGTCGCACCGATCAGCTTCACGCCACGTTCGAACGCTTGCTTGTAAGGGTTGGCCCCTTTGAACGACGGCAGGAACGAGTGGTGAATATTGATGATGCGGCCGGACATCTTCTGGCACATCTCGTCCGACAGGATCTGCATGTAGCGGGCCAGAACGATCAGATCGGCGCCGGTGTCGGTCACAACCTGCATAATCGCCGCTTCGGCCTGAGGTTTATTCTCTTTGGTAACCTTGATGCAGTGGAAGGGGATGTCGTGGTTTACGACGACCTTCTGGTAATCCATGTGGTTCGAGATCACAGCCACGATGTCGATCGGCAGCGCACCAATGCGCCAGCGGTACAGCAGGTCGTTCAGGCAGTGGCCGAAACGCGAGACCATGATGACGACCTTCATCTTCTCGGATTCGTCATGGAAGGTGAAGTCCATGCCAAACTCGCCCGCCAGACCGCCAAAGCCATCCTGCAGTTCGGGCAACTCTTTGCCCTGCTCGCTGCTGAAGCTCACGCGCATAAAAAAGTTGCCGGTTTGCTTGTCGTCGAACTGCGAGCTGTCGGTGATGTTACAGCCATTGTCGGCGAGGTAGTTTGCGATGGCGGCCACGATCCCGCGGGTCGAGGGACAGGTGACGGTCAGGGCATACTTTGTCATGCGTGAGATCCTTGAACGGTCGTCTAGAGCGTGAAATGCGAAAAGTGATAGCGTCGAACTGCGCCTCGGCCCGCGTGGTTTCCCTCTTGGTGACGCAGTGCAGCTTGCCTGAAACAATTCCTAGCGCGTCGTTTTGGAAAGAATCTGTCGGAAAACGCCAGATCACCTACGATTAGCGTCTTGCGCTGTCGCACGAGGCAATGAGGGGTGGTCTGCGTCATCTTCGTTCCGGAACAATTTGGGTAGCCTCGGGCCAGAGGCGTGCGGGCGAGTATCCCCATCCCCTGCCCGATCGGAACGAAAAAACGCCCGCTTTCAGACGAAACGGGCGTTTGGATGTGTGCGATGGGAACAGCGGTTTCCGATAATAAACACCGCGTACCGCTCGGGAACCTTAGACCAGTTGAACCAGACGGCGCAGCGCGGCCATGTAACCCTCAATCCCCAAACCGGCGATCACGGCCGTCGCAATATCAGAGACATAGGAGTGATGGCGGAACGCTTCGCGGGCGTGGACATTCGAAATGTGCACCTCGAAGATCGGCATTTCGCAGGTCACCAGAGCGTCGCGGATCGCTACCGAGGTGTGCGTGTAGGCGGCAGGGTTAATGACGATCCCGCAGGCCTCAAGGCGGGCACGCTGCACCAGCTCGACGATTTCGCCCTCGTGATTGCTTTGGGCAAACACCAAATCGAACCCGTGTTCAGAGGCCAGCGCGCGGCACTTGGCTTCGACATCGGCCAGTGTGTCATAGCCATAGACCTCGGGTTGGCGGGTGCCCAGCATGTTCAGGTTGGGCCCGTTCAGGACAAAAATCGGTTTCGACATGGGAATGCTCCGGAATAGATCGGCCAAGGCCTCTCAAATTCCGGCGCTGCGGTCAATCGCGCAGCGCATACAGGCATCAGACAAGACACCGTGCACTTCTGGACAGATCGGCGAGTCGTGATCACCTTTTTGGGGGGCGGGATAGCCCTATGAACGGTCCAGCCCCGCTGCGCATTCCGGTAAAACTCTTAGGACTTCTATTCTTCATGCGGCTGGCCTGATGCGCCATCCCTCTTCTCTAGGATGCCTTTCATGCGCGCGTCTCTCAAATTCCGCCTCGTGGTGACATTCCTGCTGCAGTTCGCGTTTCTGGCGGCCATGGGCCTGCTTGTTCTGTACGAACTCAGCCGCATTCAAGCGAACGGCGATGCCATCGTGAACGAGAATTTCAAGCGCGTTCAAGTGTTCGACGAATTGGCAGAGCGTCAGGCTGTGATCCAGAGGATCATGCGCGACTACCTGCTGCTCGAAGCCAAAGAGCAGCGACGCGCCTTTAAGGCGGAGCTCAAAGCAAACCGCGCCATTCTGGACGAACGCCTGACTGCAGCCCGCGACGGAGCCTCTCCCGAGACACTTGATTTATTGGATCGGTACGAAGGTCTGCGCAAGGAGCTTGAGGCAATCAACAAGAAGGTCATGCAGGTGCTGACGTTCGGCGGCGCGTCAAAGGCGGGCGAACTGCTCTACGTGAATAGCTCGGATGTCGATTCCAAAATGGCGACGCTGATCGGCGGAATTCTAGCCAACGAACGCAAAAAGATGGATGCAGCGCTCGAGCAATCAGCGGCGACCTTCGACCAAGCCCGCATGATCGCGCTGGGATTGCTGGCGGTAGCTGCCCTTGTGTCGATCGTCTCGTCTGTCCGAATTGTCTCCACCCTGTCCAAGGGCTTCCAAAAGGCCAATGACCTGAGTTCGCGCGTGGCAGACGGGGATCTGACACAGGTTGCGGATCACTCTGAAAAGAACGAAATCGGCGACCTGTTGGACAACCTGAACCGCATGGTGACGGGGCTGCGCAACATTGTCGGCGAGGTTTCGACCGGTGCGCAGAACGTGGCAATCGGTTCGAACCAGATGGCACAGACCTCGGACGATTTACGAGACTCTTCGACCAGTCAGGCCGCCTCGACCGAACGCTTGTCGACTGCCATCGAGGAGATGGCCTCCAATATCGCGCAGACCGCAGAGAACGCAGGCGAGACCGAGCGGTTCGCGCTCGAAGCCGCCGGAGAAGCGCGCCAGAGTGGGGATGCCGTGAACCAAGCGATGTCTGCATTGAAAGACATTCTCGACAAGATCGCCGTTGTTCAGGAGATCGCCCGTCAGACAGACCTGCTCGCGTTGAACGCTGCGGTCGAAGCTGCACGCGCAGGCGAACATGGCCGCGGTTTCGCAGTTGTCGCCTCTGAAGTTCGCAAACTGGCCGAGCGCAGCCAACTGGCCGCCACAGAGATCGGAGCGATCTCGCAAGGGACCGTGGATGACGCCAAGACCGCCAGTGAAATGCTGAACAAACTTGTGAGCGCGATGGAGCGCACCTCTGATTTGGTCAGTGGCATTTCACGGGCGAATTCCGAGATTTCGACCGGTGCGCAGAGCGTCCGCGACACCATTCTGGAGCTTGATGGCTCCACCCAAGCCAACGAAGCCGCGTCAGAAGAGCTGTCCGCCACTGCCGAAGAGCTGTCGGCTCAGGCAGCGACCCTACGCGACTCGATCCGCATCTTCCGCCTGAACAAAGAGGCCGATGCACCAACACCGGAAACAGATTTGGCTTCGCTAGTCGCGCCGTCTCCTGCACCGTTCGACCTGTCGTTGGGCGCTGAAGAAGAGACCACCGAGCGCAAGGTGGACTTCACACCCGCCTAAGACAGATCAGGTCAGCGGATCGGTCTGATGCAACGTGATCCGCATTCCTCCATGAGGCACAGGTGGAGTTGTCGGCAGGAACGGCAGCCCCGTTGCCTTGGCAAGCCCGCCATCTGTGGTGATGATCCCGGCGCGCCAGCCTTTGAAACGCTCTGACAGGGTTTTTCCCAGCGCGCCATAGAGGGCAAAGAGCTGTTTTTTGTTGCCGATCCTGCCACCATAGGGAGGGTTCACGATCACGATGCCGGGCGCGCAGTCGGGGCGCTGCAGATCACTGACCGCCGCATGCCGGAACTCTGTCAGTGACGCGACCCCCGCCTTTTCCGCGTTCGCCGTACTCATGTGGATCGCGCCCGTATCACGGTCAGAGCCATAGAACTGCACCGAAACCTTGTCTGGCTGAACTGCGGCCTTCATCGCCTCGAATGCCTTGGCATCATAGTTCCGCAGAGTCTGGAAGGCGAAGCCGCGGCTGCGGCCAGGGTATAGCCCCATCGCCATTTCAGCCGCTTCGATCACGAAAGTTCCGGACCCGCACATCGGGTCAAGCACGGCCTGAGTGCCATCATAGCCCATCTGTCGCAGGAACGCGGCAGCGAGGTTTTCACGCATGGGCGCCTTGTTCACGCGCTCTTTGTGGCCGCGTTTGTGTAGGCTCTCGCCACTGGTATCGATGCTGAAGGTGCAGAGGTCATCCTCGATCCGCAGTTTGATCACCAGCTCGGCCTCTTGGTCGATGACGGCGCCCACGGTGTCCTTGAGCGCGGTTTTTACGCGGTCAGCGGCAGCGCGGTCATGGTAGATCTTGGACTTGCGGCAGGTGGCCTCGACCTTGACGGTGACGCCTCGGGGCAATAGCGCGGCCCAGTCGATCTTGCGGCTGCGCTTGTCGAGCTGCGCCAAGTGCATCGCGCGGAAACTGGCAAAACGGGCCAGAACGCGCACGGGGGTCCTCAGTTGCAGGTTGGCGCGCCAAACCTCGGGCCAGTCGCCGCGCACGGTCACGCCGCCCGGCTGCTGGGTTACGCCCACAAAGCCACGCTCGCGGGCCTCGTCGGCGACCACGTTTTCCAGCCCCGGTGGGGCCACCAAGAAGATGTCGAAGGTGTTTTCAGATTCCATTGGGCCCGTTTATCTGCAAACCAATCCCCAAGCGACAGTTATTTCAGAGGCCCCCATGCAGATCACCCGCATCGACCATTTCGTCCTGACCGTGGCCTCGATCCCCGAAACCTGCGCGTTTTACGAGGTGCTGGGGATGACGGTGGAAACCTTTGGCGCGGGCCGCAAGGCGCTGCGGTTCGGCGCGCAGAAGATCAACCTGCACGAGGTCGAACGCGAATTCGAGCCTAAGGCCCTGCGCCCCACCGCCGAATCGGGGGACTTCTGCCTGATTACCGAGACGCCCCTAGAGGATGTGATCGCCCACCTGACCGCACACGGTTTGCAGATCGAAGAAGGACCAGTGGACCGCACTGGCGCGACGGGGCCAATCACTTCGATCTACCTGCGCGATCCGGACAACAATCTGGTCGAGATCGCCAACTACAAATGAAAAAGGGCGGGGAAATCCCCGCCCCTTGCCCGTCTGATCGACGGATTATTCGTTCCACGCCTTGTCGGTGCCACCAAGGCCACCAACCTGCACGCGGGTCGGCAGACCGATGGTGTCGAGGATGGTAAAGAACGGCTTGGGGTCCAGTTCCTCGACGTTTTTCATGGTCTTGGCGTCCCACTCACCGGTCGCAACCAGCATCGCGGCGGCAACGGGCGGCACACCGGCGGTGTAGCTGATGCCCTGCGAGCCAACCTCTTCGTAGGCTTCTTTGTGGTCGGCCACGTTGTAGACGAACACTTCGATATCCTGACCGTCTTTGGTGCCTTTGACCAGATCCCCGATGCAGGTCTTACCGGTGTAGTTCGGCGCCAACGAGGACGGATCGGGCAGCACAGCCTTGACCACTTTCAGCGGAACCACTTCCAGACCTTCGGCGGTTTTCACGGGCTGCTCGGACAGAAGGCCGAGGTTCTTCAGTACGGTGAAGACGTTGATATAGTGATCGCCAAAGCCCATCCAGAACCGCACGTCGGCGTTCGGGTAGTTGGCCGCCAGCGAGTGCACCTCGTCGTGTCCCGACTGATAGGCGCGGCAGGTGCCGACGGTCGGCAGATCCCAGTCACGGCCCGAGGCGAACATGGTGGTCTCTTTCCACTGCTGGTCTTCCCAGTAGTAGACGACGCCAGTGAATTCGCGGAAGTTGATCTCGGGGTCGAAGTTGGTGGCGAAGTACTTGCCGTGCGAGCCTGCGTTGATGTCCACGATGTCGATGGACTTCACTTCGTCCATGTATTCGTCGATCGCGTAGCGCGCAAATGCGTTCACAACACCGGGGTCAAAGCCTGCACCCAGAATAGCGGTCACGCCCTTTTCTGCGCACAAGTCGCGCTTCTTCCACTCATAGTTGGCGTACCAAGGCGGGGTCTCGCAAATCTTGGCGGGGTCTTCGTGGATCGCGGTGTCGATATAGGCCGCACCGGTTTCGATGCAGGCATCCATCACGGTCATGTTCACAAAGGCCGAGCCGACGTTGATCACGATCTGCGCGCCTATCTTGTTGATCAGCGCTGCAACGGCCGCGCTGTCCATCGCGTCGACCTGATGGGCTTCCAGAACGCCATCTTGCTTCATCGCGTCCTTTTCACGGACGGACTCAAGGATCGCCTCGCACTTGGAAAGCGTCCGGCTTGCGATATGGATATCGCCAAGCACATCGTTGTTCTGCGCGCATTTATGCGCCACGACCTGAGCGACGCCACCAGCGCCGATGATGAGTACGTTCTGTTTCAACGTATCGAACCCCCTTGTCTCTGTGTTTAGGGAAAAGTTCTATCGCCCGAAGACGACGCGATCACGACAGTGCTGCCGCGAAATCCTGATAGTCAAAGTCCCGAACCAAACGCTCGGTTCCGTCCAATTCACGAATGGCAATAGCGGGCATCTTCACGCCATTGAACCAGTTCTTTTTGACCATGGTGTAGCCAGCCGCATCTTGAATGCTGATGCGATCCCCAGCCTTCAGCGGCTCGGGAAATTTGAATTCGCCAAAGATGTCACCGGCCAGACAGGACTTGCCGCAGACCATCCATTCCTGATCACCGGACTGCTCCATCCGAGCGCTTTCGCGGTAGATCAACAGGTCCAGCATATGCGCTTCGATGCTACTGTCCACAATCGCGAGGTTCTTGCCGTTGAACAGGGTGTCCAGAACGGTGACCTCGAGCGTGGTGGATTTGGTGATCGCAGCCTCGCCGGGCTCCAGATAGACCTGCACTTCGTTTTGGTCGCTAAAGCGTTTCAGACGCTCGGCTAGTTTGTCCAGCGGGTAGCCTTCGCCAGTGAAGTGAATGCCGCCGCCAAGGCTGATCCATTTCATCTGGCGGATCAGGTAGCCAAAGCGTTGCTCGATGCCGTTCAGCATCGCGTCAAAGCGGTCGAAATCCGCGTTCTCGCAGTTGTTGTGGAACATGAAGCCGCTGATCAGATCGACCACGGGTTCGATATTCGCAGGATCATGCTCGCCAAGGCGACTGAAGGGCCGCGACGGGTCCGCCAGATCAAAGCCACTGGTCGAAACACCGGGGTTTACGCGAAGACCGCGGGTGTGGTCACGGCTGACCTCTTCGAAACGGGTCAGCTGTCCGACGGTGTTGAAGATGATTTTGTCAGAGCTCGCCAAGACTTCGTCGATCTCGTGATCGGCCCACGCCACGGAATAGGCATGGGTTTCGCCCGGAAACTTCTCTCGCCCCAGTTTGACCTCATAGAGCGAGCTAGAGGTCGTGCCGTCCATGTATTCGCTCATCATGTCGAACACGGACCATGTGGCAAAGCATTTCAGCGCCAACAAAGCCTTGGCCCCGGAATGCTCGCGCAGCCACGCGATCTTTTCCATGTTCGGCAACAGGCGCGATTTGTCGATCAGGTAATAGGGCGTCTGGAGCATGTCTCTGCCTTCCGGTTAGCGCATCCGCACAGGACATCGGCATATATGGAAAGACCCCAGACCCGACAAGCCAAGGGGCGCCGATTTTTCACGGGAATCGTTTCTCTCCCCGTTACTTAGCCTTCGCGGGCGAAAACTCCAAAGACTGATGGCTCACAACATTCTTATGCAGGCTCAGTTGACACGTTCTATGGCGATGGCTGTCGCCTCGCCGCCGCCGATGCACAAGGAAGCCATACCCCGCTTCAGATCATAGGTTTCCAGCGCGTTCAGAAGCGTCACCATGACCCGCGCACCAGAGGCCCCGATGGGGTGACCCAGAGCACATGCCCCGCCATGGACATTCACCTTGTCATGGGGCAGATCAAGGTCACGCATCGCCGCCATCGCGACGACGGCAAAGGCTTCGTTCACTTCGAACAGGTCGATGTCTTTCAAATCCCAACCCGTCTTCTCTGACAGTTTGCGCATCGCGCCAATGGGCGCAGTGGGGAAGAGGTTTGGCTCATGCGCATGGGTGCTGTGCCCGTGAATGATCGCGCGGGGCGTCAGGCCGCGGCGCTCTGCTTCGGACATGCGCATCAGGACCATCGCCGCCGCCCCATCGCTGATCGAGGACGCGTTCGCAGCGGTCACCGTGCCGCCCTCGCGGAACGCGGGGCGCAGGCCGGGTATCTTGTCCGGGCGCGCGTTGCCGGGCTGTTCGTCAGTGTCGACTTGGGCCTCTGAACGTCCTTGGCGCACTGTGATCGGTGTGATTTCGGCCGCGAACTTGCCTTCTTTGATCGCGGCATTCGCGCGATCGAGAGAGGCGATGGCGTAGGCGTCCTGCGCCTCACGGGTGAACTGGTAGGCCTCGGCGCAGTCTTCGGCGAAGGTGCCCATGAGACGACCTTTATCATAGGCGTCTTCAAGACCGTCGAGGAACATGTGATCAATCACCTGACCGTGGCCCATACGGTAGCCGCCGCGCGCTTTGGGCAGCAGATAGGGTGCGTTCGACATGCTCTCCATCCCGCCGGCAACCATGACATCCGCACTGCCCGCAAGGATAAGGTCGTTGGCCAGCATCGCAGCCTTCATCCCCGATCCGCACATCTTGTTCACGGTTGTCGCGCCGGCGGACAAGGGCAGCCCCGCGCCCAACGCCGCCTGACGCGCGGGCGCCTGCCCCTGCCCCGCAGGCAAGACGCAGCCCATGATGACCTCTTCCACCGCATCGGCGCTCAGGCCCGCGCCGGTCAAAGCGCCTTTGATCGCGCAGGCTCCCAGATCGGCCGCGACTGCGCTGGACAAAGCGCCTTGGAACCCGCCCATCGCCGTCCGCGATGCGCCTACAATGACAATCGGATCTTTGCTGGACATGAAACTCTCCCCTGTTTCGTCCGCGGCACACTCCCCTGCGCCGGTTTGGGTCAGAGTGATCCCGCCCCTGCCCTCGTGTCCAGCGGTGGAGCAAACTCACGCTACGTCACACAAACGAAAACGCGGGCCCCGAGGGACCCGCGCTCACCACAGTTTTCAGCCATTGAGATCAGTAGATCGTCAGCATCGGCACATAGGATATGAGCAGCAGGACGATCAGCGCGACCGCGTAGAAAGGCAGCAACGATTTCACCGTCTCGCCGAGCTTCGAATCCGCGATGCCCATCGAGATGAAGAGCGTCGTCCCCACCGGCGGCGTGTAGAGGCCCACCGCAAGGTTCACGACCATCATCAGACCCAACTGCACCAGATCCAAGCCAATCGACTGGCCGATGGTCACAAACAGCGGACCCAGCAGCAGCACCGCCGCAGGCAGATCGAGGAACGCGCCCACCACCAGCATCACGAGGTTCAGCATCAGGATAACCATCCACGGCTCGGCAAAGGTCGCAGCCACCCAAGCGGCCAACTCTTGCGGAATGCGCTCTGCGGTCATGACCCATTGCAAGGTCGAGGACGCCATGATGATCAGCATCACTGCACCGGTCATCGCAGCCGTATCCACCAGAGCATTCCAGATATCGCGAGGACCAAGGTCACGGTAAATCCCACCAGACACCAAGAGCGCATAGGCGACGGCCATCACAGACACTTCGGTCGGCGTCGCGATCCCGAAACGCAGGGTGCCGATGACAAAGATGGGCATGATCAACGCAGGGATTGCCGCAAACAACTGCCCTTTGAAAGCGTGAAAGCCCCCTTCGAGCGGCGAGCGCGGCAGGTCTTGCTTGCGCGCCGTCCACCAGACGGTGGTGAACATGCCGACACCCAGCAAGATACCCGGCAGAACGCCCGCAACGAACAGGTCCACAATCGACACGTTCGAGACGAGGCCGAACAGGATCAGCGGGATCGACGGCGGGATCAGCACCGACACGGTCGAGGACGCCGAGTTCACCGCTGCAGCGAAGCCCGAGGGATAGCCTTGCTTCTTCTGGACAGGGATCAGCGCGTTGCCCAAAGCCGAGGCGTCCGCCACAGCGGAGCCCGAAACGCCGCCGAACATGACGGATCCGATGATCGAGACTTGGCCCAGACCACCCTTCATGTTGCCAACGAACAGGCGCGCAATGTTCACGAGGTACTGGCCGAAGCGGCCCGACATCATCAGGTTGCCCGCCAGAATAAAGAACGGGATCGCCAGCATCGGAAAGCTCTGCGTCGGCGTATAAAGGCGCTGTGCGATCACCGCCATCGGCTTGCCGTCCAGCCACAGGGCTGCAGCGACGCCACCCAGCATCGCGTGGCCGATCGGCACCGCAAACGCCAGAAGGATAAAGAATACCCAGATCATAGGTCCGGTCATGGCGTCCCCCTTAACTCAAACTGCGACGTTCAACGTCGCTGGTCGCCACAGATGCACCGCTCAGCAAACGCAGGATTTCCAGCGCCGAGATCAGACCCATGCCCGCAAATGCGTAAACAAGGCTCAGATAGCCCCAGTACTGTTTGATCCCCAGCGTCGACAAAGTCTGGAACTTGGAGGCGATCAGGATCGGCTTGCTGGATTGCAGGACCGTGACGCTGATCACAATGATCGCAACTTCGACCATCACCAGAAGGCCGCGGCGCAGGTCCACAGGTAGGAAATCGGGCAGAATACTGATCGCGATATTCGTGCCGCGTGACGCGGCAATCACCAGCCCCGAGGCAACCAACCAAGGCAGCAACAGCGCGTGGATTTCATAGGCCCAGGAAATGCCGGACCCGAACGCATAGCGCAGGACCACGTTGGCCAGCAGCGCAAAGAACATGAACACAATGGTGCCGACCGCAATAAGCTTTCCCGAGAGCGCGATCAGACGGATGATCTGCGTGACATACCGGTGGAAGGGACGCGTTTGCGCCCCCTCCCCTTGGTTCGGGCTCACGCCGAAACCAGCGCTCATTACTGCGCTGTCGCCTCTTGCAGAGCTTTCACAAGCTCGGGGTAGGTTTCAGCGTACTTTTCGTAGACCGATGCGGTTGCGGCTTTGTAAGCCTCTTTGTCCGCATCAGCGAAAGTCGCGCCTTCGGCTTCCATTTTCGGCGGCAGCGAGGTGTCACCTTCCTGGCTCAGGTTACGCTGCAGCTCGCCCGCTTCGGCAGTCGCCTTCAGTGCGCATTCCTGCTTGTCCGCGTCCAGAGTTGCCCACCATGCCAGACCAGCGACAACGGGGGTCGACTCGTACTTGTGGCCGGTCATGGTCACGTAGGGGGTGATCTCGTGCAGCTTGGCCGAGTAGATGTTGGTCAGCGGGTTTTCCTGACCGTCAAACACGCCGGACTGCAGAGCGGTCGGCAGTTCCGACCATGCCAGAGGTGCGGGCGCCGCACCCAGAGCTTCGAAGATATCTACGGTCATCTGATCCGGGGGAGTGCGGATCTTCATTCCCTTCAGGTCTTCGGGCGACGAGACGTTTTTGGAAACGTGGGTAACGTTACGGATGCCGTTATCCCAGAAACCCAGGATTTTCAGACCCGAGTTTTGCGCGCGCTCGTCGAGCATTACGCCAACTTCGCCGTCCAGAACTTCCCATGCGCTCGGCAGGTCGTTGAACAGGAAGGGCAGACCCAGCAAACCAATCTCGGGGACAATCTGGCTCATGGCGCCTTGGCTGTTGGCCGAAACCTGAATAACACCTGCGGTTGCAGAGGTCAGCATCTCGACGTCGTTGCCCAGAGTGGCCGACGGCGCGTGGTTCACGGTGTCGCCAGAGCACTCTGCATAAACTTCTGCCCATTTCTCGGCAGCGACGTAGCGGGGGTTCCCGGGGTTCGCGCCATGAGCGAAAATAACTTCTGCTGCGTTTGCGGTGCCTGCGACCATGGTGGTTGCGGCGAGTACAGCGTAAACAACGGATTTCATTAGTCTCTCCTCGTTACTAACTTACAGTGAAGACCGCAGCGCGAACTCCTCCGGACGCGCTGCGGAGGGGTTTAGTGGATGAGCGAGCCGCCGTTCACATCAACCTCGGTGCCGGTGCAATATGCCGACAGATCCGAAGCCAGGAACAGAGCGCAACCTGCTACATCCGATGCCTCGCCAGCGCGGCCCATGGGGATGCCTTCGAGGATCATCTCTTTCATCTCAGGGGTGAGTTTACCACCCGTAATGTCGGTCGCGATAAAGCCGGGGCAGATTGCGTTGAAGCGGATCTGGTCGGGTGCGAATTCACGCGCCATCGCCTTGGTCAGGCCCAGAATGCCTGCTTTTGCTGCCGAGTAGTGCGGGCCGCCAAAGATGCCGCCGCCGCGCTGAGCGGATACGGACGACAGGTTAACGACGCTACCGGATTTCTGCTGTTGCATAATCGGCATGCAAACTTGCGACATGTAGAGAGTGCCACGCAGGTTCACGTCCATGACGGCATCGTAGTTGCCGGGCTCGATCTGCAGCGACTTCAGCGGCTGGGTGATGCCTGCGTTGTTCACCAGAATGTCGATGCGACCCCACTTGGCGGTCAGTGCGTCAACGGCAGCTTGGCACGCGTCTTTGTCGATGACGTTGCATGCCAGACCGACGTGCTGCTCACCGATGTCGGCTGCTGCTGCTTTGGCTGCGTCTTCGTCCAAGTCCAGGATCGCGACGGTTGCGCCGTGCTCGGCGAACAGTTTTGCGGTCGCTTTACCAAGGCCGCGTGCCGAAGCTGCGCCGGTGACGATTGCGAATTTACCTTCCAGTAGGCCCATGAGCCTCTCCTCCGAAGTAGTGTGTTAGTGGTTCTTGTTTTCGCGGGGGGCCCTTAGAGCCACCCCTTGATCTGTTCGACGACCTTCGAAACCGAGAGGCCGTACATGTCGTGCAGGGTCGGCAGTGCGCCCGCCTCGAGGAACTCGTCCGGCAAGCCGATCATGCGGAACTTGGGCGCAACGCCGTTGGTCAGCAGGGCACCGGCGACAGCCTCTCCCAGACCGCCGACCTTGGTGTGGTTCTCGGCGGTAATGACCAGACGGCCCCCTTTGGAGGCCTCGGCGACGATGGTCTCGACGTCCAGCGGCTTGATGGTCGGGCAGTGCAGCACGGCCACATCGACGTTGTCCTTGGCCAGCTGTTCAGCCGCATCCAGCGCGCGCATGGTCATGAAACCGGTCGAGATCACCAGCGCGTCCTTGCCCTCGCGGATCATCTGCGCCTTGCCCAGTTCGAACTTGTAGTCCGGCTTGTGGCGGGTCAGCACCGAGGGCACCTTGCCGCGCAGCAGGCGCGAATAGACGGGGCCGTTGTGTTCGATCATAGCGGGAACCATGCCCATGATGTCATCGGCGCAGCAGGGGTCGATAATGGTCATGTTCGGCAACCCGCGGAAGATCGCCAGATCCTCGGTCGCTTGGTGGCTGGGGCCGTAGCCGGTGGTCAGACCGGGCAGCGCACAGCAGATTTTCACCGGCAGGTTTTCCTCGGCAATCGCCATGGCAATGAAGTCATAGGCGCGGCGCGAGGCGAACACGGCATAGGTGGTGGCAAAGGGAATGAACCCTTCGCGAGCCATACCGGCGGCGGCGGACATCAGGATCTGCTCGGCCATGCCCATCTGGTAGAACCGGTCGGGCATCTCGTTGCCCAGGATGTGCAGGTCGGTGTATTTACCAAGGTCCGCAGTCAGGCCGACGATACGCTCGTCTGCCTTGGCCGCTTGAACCAGCGCCTGACCAAAGGGCGCCGAAACGGTGTCGTACCCTTCGGCGGCCAGCGATGCGATCATCGCGCTGGTGGCCTGACGTTCCTCTTTGGGGGTGACTTTGCGCGCCTCGTACTTGCGCGCCATCGATGCCATGGTCATGCGGGCTTTCCTTCTTCGAGAACGTCCAGAGCCTTGCCCCATTCATCCGCATCCACGCGGACAAAGTGGGTGATCTCGCGCGCCTCGAGGAACGGGACGCCCTTGCACATGGTGGTGTCGAAAATGATCACGCGGGGACCGTTGTGATCGCTGTTTCGGGCCGCATCCATGGCCGCAACCACGGCGTCCAGATCGTTGCCGTCCACGCGCTGGGTGAACCAGCCGAACGCTTCCCACTTATCGCCCAAGGGCTCCGAGCACAGCATTTCTGTAGACTTGCCGTCAGCTTGCTGGTCGTTGAAGTCCACGAGGCAGATCAGGTTATCCAGCTTGTGGTGCGCGCCGGACATGGCCGCCTCCCACGTGGAGCCTTCGCCAAGTTCGCCGTCCGACATCAGGTTATAGATGAACGCGGGGTTCTTCTTGCGCTTGAGACCCATCCCCATCCCAACTGCGATGCCCAAGCCATGACCCAGCGAACCGCCAGTGATTTCCATCCCCGGGGTGTAGGACGCCATGCCCGACATCGGCATACGGCTGTCATCCATCCCGTAGGTTTCCAGCTCTTCTTCGGGCAGAATGCCCGCTTCCATTAGAACTGCGTAAAGCGCGATCGCGTAATGGCCGATCGACAGCAGAAAGCGGTCGCGGCCTTCCCACTCGGGTTCGTCCGCGCGATAATCCAATGCGTGAAAATAAGATGCTGCCAAGACATCCGCGATGCCGAGCGCCTGTCCAATGTACCCTTGGCCTTGCACTTCGCCCATCAGCAGAGCTTTGCGCCGGATGTTCCATGCACGGCGCGCCAACGAAACGTTGGAACGCGCAGGTGCGCGGTCATCTACTGTCATGCTGTCCTCCCAAGACGCTGTTCAGCTTGTCGCGGGGGTGTAGCAGGGCTTCGCAGAGACGTATTTTAAGAATAATTCACAACATGTGTAGCTGTGATTAAGTTAGCGCAAACCTCTCAATTTCCATAGGGTTTTAGGCTCAAAACGCGCCATCACTGTGCCGTGAACTGAAAAGCCCCACGCGCAATACGCATGGGGCTCTGGATTTCAGAGGGTCTTTTTGCGTCAGGGGCGCGGCAACCAGACTGTAAAGACAGAGCCCCTACCCTCTTCGCTCTTTAGACTCAGGCGGCCACCGATCACCTCGACCAAACGGCGGGTCAGAGACAGGCCCACTCCAGCGCCGGAGATCGTTCCATTTTCATGGCCAAGACGCTCGAACGGAACAAAGATGTCTTTCTGGCGCTCTTCTGCGATCCCTGTGCCGGTGTCTTCGACGTCGATGAACAATCCGTCAGGCCCGCCGTCGCGCAAGCGCACCGTCACCTTGCCGCCAGAGACGTTATACTTCACACCATTCGAGATCAGTTGCGCCAGCACCCGCGAGAGCGCCCCACTGTCCGTCATCACAGTGGTGTCCAACTTCGGCTCTGCGTCGATATCAAAGGAGACACCTTTGGCATCCGCCACTGCTTTCAACGACACATAGGTCTGACGGATCACGGGAATTGCGTCCACCGCTTCGAAATTGGTCGACATGGTCCCCTGCTCGATCCGGCTGAGGTCCATCACCCCTTCGACCATCATGAGCAGTTCTGTCGAGGACCGAGCAATCTGGTCCAGATCTGCCATCCGCCCCGCATCAATCGGTTTGCCTTCGGCCATCTGGAGGATTTGCGTATAGCCGAGAATGGCGTTCAACGGTGTACGCAGTTCATGGGACATTGCGGACAGAAACGCTGATTTCGCCCGCGATGCCGCAGAGAGCTTGGCGCTCATCGAGACGAGGTGTTTGTTCACCATCTGCAATTCCGCGACCGAGTGTACGCGCTGTACAGAGAGCGTTCCGCCCTGCGAGATGTCCGCCATATCCGCCTCAAGCTCGTGAAGAGGTTGTGCAACATTGTCGCTCATCTTGGAGGCACGGCGCCAAAGGATGGCGAAATACACCGAATAGAAAAGCACCAGCGCCAAGAGCATCACGCCACTGACCATTCCCAGCGTGTCGCGAAGCTTGTTAGACGGTGTCAGCAATACATCTGCATTCGCAATGGCGATAAGCTTCCACCCTGAACCCTCGATCGTGGACCAAGACGCCATGACCGGATGCCCGAAATCGAGGTCAATGATCCCGCTCTCGGCGTCTTGCATCGCAAGCGCGAGTTCTGCCAAATCTGTCCGACGAAAGATGTTGAACTCAGAGGGTTTGAAGGTGTCGTCCAGAATGGCCTGGTCGTAGCTATGATCCAGAAGCTCCGTCAGCCCTAGATCTCTTTCGCCCTGCTCTGGCAGCGCTAGAATGGTCCCATCGCGGCCTACCAGCATCGCATATCCGTCGCCGGTCAAAGAGATATCCAGGACCTGCTCGACGATTGTCTCGATCGTAATATCGATCCCAACCACCGCTTCGAGCTTCTCTGCACTTTTCACCGGTGAAATAGCCGAGACCATCCATCCAGCACCCGCCGGATCGATATACGCATCGGTCCAGACCACCTTGCCCTCAGGGTTATGCACCTCATCAGCTTCGTAATAAAAGTTGTAGCTGGGGATATCCATTTTCGGCGCGAAGATTTCGAGCACGTCAAAATAGGGATAGATCCGGTTCAGGCTATCGAAGGAATTCAAATAGACTTGGGCAATCAAAGGATCCGCTTCAACGATTGATTTCATTAACGGATCGAGCCGCGCCGTGCGCCAAACCTTTTCGCGCTCTTCCTCGTCGATCGGGAAAATGCCGCTGTAGAAAACCGCCGATCCGCCATTGTCTTCAGTGGTGTAAAAGACACCGTCAGGCGAATAACTGTGTCGCGCTTTTTCGGCTTCGCTGACATCGGACGGTTGCTCTAGGGCCTCTCCCGTCGCGTCACCATACACTTTGGTCAGAGCTTCGATCGTCTGAAGTTTGCGGGAAATTGTCTGCGCCTCGCGCCCTGCGGCGTCGGACAGAGCAGCCTGAGACAAATCCGTAACCGCCTGCGCACCACGCTTGTACACGAACTCGCCCGTCCCCCAATAAATCGCGAGGAAGGTCAGTTCGATCAGCAGAAGCGGAATAAGCGCCGCACTAATATAGGAGTTCCAAAGCCATTTCTTTAGCGGGATGGCTTTGTGTTTCGTTTCAAAATCGGAATGCGCCACTGATTCATCGCCCTCTGCTCAATGGCTCGACCCTAGCAAACTCGAAAGGATGTAAAATCTGTCCTTTAATATATATACTTTTGATTGCCCGGATATTTCCGTGATCTTACCTATCCTGCCCGAGCCGCGAGCGGACTTGCAGCGCTTGGATCCCCATCTAGTTGAGGATTACCGTCTGCGCGTGACTTCGCAAATTCATTTTGTTGGAGATCGGACTGAACCGCGCTGGGTTTACCGGACGCTCAAACTCCTGAGTAGTATGTGCATAATAAGCAAGATTGCGAACAAGTTTTCCCCTTAAATGCGTGAACGCGCGTTGCGGTTGGGCCTAAACAATGATGGTCAGCATGGATCGCGGTGGCAGGCGGTCATATCGATTTCGGCCAAGATCGGCTGTTCACCGCAGACCCTGAACAATTGGATCAAGAAGGCCGAGGTTGATAGCGGCAAATGTCCCGGCGTCTCCAGCGAGATGGCCGAAAGGATAAAGGCGCTGGAACCCGAGAACCGCGTGCTGCGCCAAGCAGACGACACCCTTTTGTCGTTTACGCGTGCGGAGCGCGTCACGATGGATGTTGGGTTTTACTACATGGCCAATGCAGGCGGCCGGTTGTTAGGAACGGTTCTCTCTGGCGCATCATATGAGTTTGGTGGGTTGGGTCTTTTGCTTGGGACAGCGACACTTTTTATACTCTTGTCTGCAGTGGCGGCGGGGCGGCTGCAGGTGGGAGGCTAGGACGCCCATTCCGTTAAGCGCTATAGGTTCAGTTACATCGCTC
>JAUILL010000083.1 GCA_030433335.1 Alphaproteobacteria bacterium
GAAAAAAGGTTCAAGCTTGGCCATCTGCGTATCGCTTAACCAGTATAGATCACTCATGTCACCGCTCCGTTTTCCGAGCCGTGAATCACGCAGCACAACGGAAATCAATGCGTCCTGACCCTAAGGACTCGCAAAGCTATGCGAGGCGCGGTGTTCAGCCTTTTCTGGTCAGGCATAATAACAACAAACGATGAGAACACTGATGACTACTCTGGAAACGGGGAAAGCCCCCGTGCTGTCCGTTCGCGACCTGTCGGTTGCCTTGCCCGGAAAACATGACCGTCCCTATGCCGTGAAAGGGATCAATTTCGATCTTGCTCAAGGTGAAATCCTTTGCATTATCGGGGAGTCAGGATCTGGGAAATCTGTCACGGCGAACACAATCATGGGGCTGTTGCCCGATGTGATGACCGTTGAACATGGCTCTATCAAGTTTAATGGACGCGAATTGTTGGACTTGCCCGAAGCAGAATTGCGAAAGCTGCGGGGCAGGGCGGTGTCCATTATCTTTCAGGACCCGCTGTCTGCTCTGAACCCGTTGATGACTGTCGGTGATCAAATCCGCGAAGTTCTAGACGCTCACAACATCGGATCCAAAGACATCCGCGCCGAAAAAGTCGTGGAAATGCTGACTGAGGTGGGACTGCCTGATCCGGTGCTGATCCAGCATCAATATCCTTTCCGATTGTCGGGTGGTCAGCGTCAGCGCGTTATGATCGCAATGGCTCTTGCGTTGGACCCCGATATCTTGATTGCAGACGAACCAACAACTGCACTGGATGTGACCACGCAGGCGCAAATCCTTGATTTGATCTCACGTATCCAGAAGCGCAAAGGTATGAGTGTCATGTTCATCACCCACGATTTCGGAGTGGTTGCTGAAATCGCCCACAGGGTGTTGGTGATGGAGAAGGGGAACCTCGTCGAACAGGGTGTCGCGGCAGAGGTTCTGTCCCACCCTCAGCACCCTTACACCAAAAAGCTGATCGCAGCAGTGCCCAAAATGCGTGAAGAAGACCGCTCGCGTGATACCGTGCGCCCTGTCGCGCTGGAAGTTCGGAACCTACAGAAGACCTATCGCACGCGTAGCGGCTTTCTTGGCCGGATGCGAGAGGTCAAAGCAGTAGATGATATCAGCTTTACCCTGCATCGCGGAGAAACGATTGGCATTGTTGGGGAATCCGGCTCTGGAAAGTCCTCGATGGGGAAAGTTCTGATGAAGCTAATTTCGGCCGATAGTGGCGAAATCCGGTTTCAAGGTAAGAACACACTAGAGATGGACGAAGAGAACTTCCGTCACCTGCGGCCGCGCATCCAGATGATCTTTCAAGACCCATACGCTTCTTTGAACCCACGGTTTACGATTGGACAGGCGCTGACGGTCGGGCCAATCGCGCATAGCTTACTCACCAAGATTGATGCTCGGAAAAAAGCCGAGGATTTGCTGGAGTTGGTTGGCCTCGACGCTTCTGCTTTTGACCGTTATCCGCACGAGTTTTCGGGTGGTCAGCGCCAGAGGGTGGGAATCGCACGTGCTTTGATGTTCGACCCCGAAGTGATCGTCGCTGACGAGGCGGTCTCTGCTTTGGACGTGTCCATTCAGGCGCAGGTTCTGGAACTGTTGGATAAGATCCGCCGCGAGCGGAAGCTGGCGATGGTCTTTATCACCCACGATCTTCGGGTCGCGAGCCAGATCAGTGACGAAATCATTGTTATGCACCGTGGCAAGATGGTTGAGTACGGCCCACCGAGTCAGATTTTTCAGAGACCCGAACACGCATATACACAGTCTCTGGTTGCGGCGATCCCCGGGGCAACTGCCGCCTGAGCTGAACACTCTTTCGAAGTCACGAGAGGGCGAGGCAGGTCGCCTTCTCGATCTACGCAAAGTTAACGTGGCTCACGACAGCGTACATCTTCCGGCCTATCGGTTGATCAATGAGGGGTGCAAGAGCTAAAGCTCTCCGATCTTGATAGCAAAGCGCTACACGTCTTTCTGTTCGCAATGGCTGTGGCGCGCGACATAGCCAAATTTCGCCAATTGGCGTAACCAAGTGAAGGTCGACGGCAATTCCAGATGACGTGCCCTGCGGCTACTCCGCCTTGTGACAACACACACAGATCTTGTTGCCAAAGGGGTCACGAAAATATGCCCCGTAGTAGTTTTGATGGTATTCGGGGCGCAGGCCGGGCTGACCCTCATCCTTGCCTCCGGATGTTACGGCAATCGAATGACAGGCGTTAACCTGAGCGCGGGTTTGGGCGAGAAATGCAGTCATCTGGCCGTTGCCAGTTGTGCTTACGGCTCCATCGAAAGGAAGGGTAATGATGAAGAGTGGTCGCTCTGCATTGGGCTGCTTCCAGCCTGCCCAATGCTCGTCAGAAAACTTGAGTACAAGGTCCAATTCTCGCAAAATGCCATCATAGAATTGACGCGCTTCTGCAATATCGGGGCAACCGAGTGTGATATGCGAGAACATTAGAACCCCTTGGTGGTGAATTGGTGGCCTACTGTTGCGGCCGCTCTGCCCAACCCGCAAAGATCCGTTCCAGTAACACGACGAAGTAATAGAGAATGATCCCCAGTACTGCGAGCGCGATGAGCACAGCGAACATGAGCGGATAGTTTGAGTTCGTCTGCCCCGACAAGAAGAGCGCCCCCAAGCCACGCCCGTGGGGAGAAATGATCTCAACCAGATTAGTGCCAATGAAGGCGAGCGTGACAGAGACTTTCAGCGCGCCAAAAAACTCGGGCAAGGTCTTGGGCAAGGCGATCTTGCGAAAGATTGTAAACCGGCTCGCGCCGAGAGAGCGCAGGATGTCGCGGTATTCCGGCTCCAGCGTCGACAGGCCGATCCCAACCGACACAGCGATCGGAAAGAACGAGATCAAAAATGCCATCAACACCGTGTTGAAATTGTGCTGACCGATGAACAAGAGCGCCAGCACAGGCACGAGTGTCGCTTTGGGGATCGCGTTGAAACCGACGAGAATGGGGTACAGACCATCGCGGGCGATCCGCGAAAAGCCCATGATCATACCCAGAAGTGTGCCGAACAAAACCGCGAGCGCCAAGCCAGCCACCGTGCGCCACAGGGTCTGCCAGCTGCCGATCAGGAACAGCTCCCAGAACTTGCTATAGGCTGCCGGCAGGTCAGAGGGCGAGGCCATCACATAGTCGGGCCAGTTGTTTGCCCAAACCAAAAATTCCCATAGCGCGATAAAGATGAGGATGGCGATGAAAGGAACAGCGATCTTTTGAAAGGTTTGCATCAGTGGCCTGCCGCGTCGGGGTGCCGCCCTTGGGCGATCTTGATTTGCTCGCGCAAGGTCGCGAGCATTTCGGAACATTCAGGAGTATAGAGCCCGTCCAGTTTACGCTGTCTGTCCTGACCGGGATACTGAACGTCCAACACATATTGTGTGGTCGCAGGACGGCCCGAAAGAACGAACACTTGATCACCAAGGTAAACGCTCTCCCGCAGATCATGGGTGATCAAGACGGCTGTAAAGGGTTCCTTGGTGCGAAGGTCGTGCATGGTTTGCCACAGGTCCTCGCGTGTGAACGCATCCAAAGCGCCGAACGGCTCGTCCATGATGAGAACATCGGGCTTATGCACGATGGACCGGCACAGAGACGCGCGTTGACGCATGCCGCCGGACAATTCCGAAGGCCGCTTGGTTTCAAACCCTGACAGGCCAACCAGCGCCAACAACTCCTCGGCCCGCGCCACCTTCTGGGCACGTGGCATAGACGGCGCGACGATTTCGAGAGGCAAGATCACGTTGTCCAAAATGGATCGCCATTCCAGCAGGACGGGGTTCTGGAACGCCATGCCCACCGTCTTGCGCGGAGATTTCACAAGCTTGCCGTGCAGCCAAACCTCACCTTGATCGGGCTTCATCAGTCCGGCCACAAGTCTGGTCAGGGTGGATTTCCCGCATCCCGATGGGCCGACCACGGCGGCAAACTCGCCCTCGGGTACGGATAAATTCAGATTGCTGAGAACAGGCAGCAAGCCTTTTGGCGTCTTGTAGGCGTGGGTCACGCCCTTGATGTCGATCAGGTTGGTCATGCGCGTGATTGACTGCCGGCAGAGACCCGCCGGCAGTCGATACCTTTACTGGAGCATAAGCAAGTCTGCGGCGGGCAGGTAGCTGCCGTCGAAGTACTTCGAGATTTCAGGCTCCGTGGTGAACTCATAGACCGATTTGGTCTGTTCGATCGCAGTGGTCATCCGCTTTTCGTCGATGCCACCGATGCCGTTTTCCTTGACGTAGTCGGTCAAAACATTGGCGTCGATTGCCATTTGCAGGCGCTCGGTTTCCAGATCGGCATCCGCTGCGGGGTTCCGTTCGATCAAAGCTGCGATGGCGGTGGCGGGATCAGCAATGGCGCCTTTCCAACCCGCTGCAATCGAGGTCAGGAAGCCGGTCACGACTTCGGGGTTCTCGCTGGCATAGTCAGTGTTGACGATGATCGCATTGCCATAAAGCGCAACGCCATAGTCAGCCATCAACAGCACGCTCTGATCCTCCATCGGCACCCCAAGGCGCTTGAGGTTCAAAGTCGACGAGAACGAGAAGCCAGTGACCGAAGCGACTTTGCCCTCTGCAAGCATCGGCTCGCGGGTCGGGAAGCCAACCGGCTCAACCGTGATCGCGTCCATGTCCAAATCGTTCTCGGCAGCAAAGATCGGGAACTGTGCCCACGCGCCATCGGGCGGCGGAGCCCCCAGTACCTTGCCTTCTAGATCTTTCGGCGTTTCGATCCCCAGCGATTTGCGACCAACGACCGCAAAAGGCGGCTTGTCGTAAATCATCATGACAGCTTTGACCGGTGCATCAGGGTTCTGGTCAAGGAACCGCATTAGGCTGTTGATGTCGGCAAAGCCAAAGGGGTATGCGCCAGTGGCCACTTTCGGGATCGCATCGAGCGATCCTTGACCTTCTGTAATCGTCACATTCAATTTCGCGTCCGCGAAAATGCCTGCGTCGATCGCGTGGAAGTAAGGTGCGGAGGGGCCTTCGAACTTCCAGTCAAGCGCGAATGGAACATCCGTTTCTGCGAGGGCAACGCCGGATGTCCCTGCGACGGCGACTGAGGCAGCGAAAGCTGCAGAGATGAAGCGATTGAACAAGATTTCCTCCTGAGAATTACACAAGGGAACTGTTCAATACGTTCCGACGAGTTGGAATTCCTAGAAGCCTCTTTGCTTTTGAAAGAAGCGCTTCGCACATTTTTCTGCTATAAAAGTGTGCATGTGGTGTTGAAGTCGCGAAATTAGGAGCAGGTGTCTGATAGGCAGGAATTTTGATGGCGTTCCGCTCCGAGGTGCTTTGCACTTGATGTGCCGCACAGAAATAGGCCAAGTGCAATCGAGTTGGCGGTCCTGCTGGAGACAAAGCAAAAACTTCTGGTTGCGTAGCCATGAGCATGCAAGCTTCAAATAGTTGAGGGATGTGGAGTGCATTCGTCCTGTTGCGTTGAGGAACCGCTATGGAGTCGTCTGGCATAATTTTGGGGATACTTGGCGCACTTCTCTTAGGGGCCATGAGCCCCGGGCCGAGTTTCGTCCTTGTGTCACGCGTCGCTGCCGGAACGTCACGTAGAAGCGGTGTCGCAGCCGCGATCGGAATGGGAGCAGGCGGAGTTGTTTTTGCTCTCTTGGCAGTCTTTGGCTTCATTGCCATCCTGCAGCGGGTCGAGTGGCTATTCCTAACGCTTAAGGTTTGCGGCGGCATCTACCTGACGTACCTCGGGATAAAGATTTTTAAGCATGCAAACGCGCCTTTGAGCTCGAACGTTTTGCTGGATGCATCCAACCAGCACTCAGCCTCGCAATCTTTGCGTTCTTTGGAGCTTCGGTGTTTTCGTATGGGGTTACTCACGCAACTTGCAAATCCCAAGACTGCGGTCGTCTACACAAGCATATTTGCAGCTCTTTTGCCGAGTGAGCCCTCTCAAAGTCTGCTCTATTTCCTCCCTGTGGCAGTCTTTTTCGTCGAAGCCGGATGGTATTCGACCGTTGCTCTGCTTCTGTCTATGCCTGTACCGAAACACGCATATTTGGGTGGCAAAAAGTTGTTAGATCGCGTTGCAGGGACTGTCTTGGGACTTCTTGGCGTGCGGCTGATTGTTGAGGCGGGGCGCTAGCCAAGTGCTCTGCCCTCTGTAAACTCCTGGCAGGCTATGCAACGCCAGTAGACGACCAAACATTCACTTGGGCGATCAGGTGCCTGAAAGGTAAAATTTCTGCTGAAATGAAGATGGTGGTGCTGAAGTTAGAGGGTCCGAAGGCCACACTCAGGTTCTAATCAGATCAAGAACCAACAGGTTCTACACGCGAAAGAGCCGAAATCGTCGCGGTAAACTTCGACGCAGGCACGTCAGGGCTTGAGACACATGACGCCGAATACGGCCACCCGACTGCGCCGTTCGGAAAACTCGATACCCTGAATGGAACGCTATTCATGAGATGGGAAATTGACGCTTGCGGTACTGAGACGGACCACTGATGTCGTTTCCTAAGAAGTCAGTGTGACCAATCTCAGCAAACGCGCTGCTGCTCTCTTTCAATCCGCACCAGACGAGGCGTGTTGGATTTCTTATAGGCACATCCAGATATCGTCCGGCTCTGAGCTTCAGTCTTCGCTCGATCTGCATTCTCGAGAGCAAATGGCAAAGAGATGTGCTGCCGGTCAAGGGAACGCAAAGTTGCTGATGCGTCGCCTGCGTAGAGCAGTCAGATTCAAACCAGCCTGTGAATAACGTCTGTGGGTGGCTCCTCTGTGGGTGGCTCCTGCATTGCAAGTGTTTTCTGGTGATTTCTGCGGTCATTTTCGTCAGTACCGTCGTCTGTCCGGCCTGTTTATGTTTTGGCATTGCCTCCACTGGCCCTTCTGTGGTTGCCGCCGATAATGCAAGAAGTTTCTGGCGCGTTTGCTAGTGATCGAGTGCGGTCTTCTGTCAGGCCTTTGCAGTGCGGTCTGTCAGAATCCGCTGGCCGGTATGGTGATCCGCGG
>JAUILL010000002.1 GCA_030433335.1 Alphaproteobacteria bacterium
AAACTAGCGAAGATCCTTCCCGCAGCGCAGCAACCGCGAAACGCCTGACAAGAAAGGCGCTCGCGCTATGTTCAGGCGTCGGTATTCTGCGCCGGCGAACGGGTGTTTTTCCATGGAACGGCGGAAAGCGGCCGTTCGCTGCGACGGCGATCCGATCACCGTTCAAGGGTGGAAGCCGACATTGGGGTCTGCATCCATGAGCAGTAGAACACGAAGCCGGCCACTCCGATGTGCCAAAAAACAGAGCTCGTGAAGGGATACGAGCGTTTCCTGCCGACGCCGCACCCGCCAGAGCGTACTGCATTCTGCTCAAATTCTTGCGCCACAGATCGCCCGAGCCTATTGTTCAAGGATTATCGTTAAAAAATAGGCTATGCACATGGAGAGTTTCTCACTTTACCTACCTGGTATTCTATTGTCATACGGCGCATTTCTTTTGGCAGTCGCCAGTCCCGGCCCAGCGATGCTCGCGATCCTCGGGACTTCAATGGCGTCCGGGCGCACCGCTGGGATGGGCTTGGCGGCAGGGGTGGTCATCGGCTCCATGACTTGGGGCGTTCTGACTGCTGTCGGTCTATCATCTCTCTTGGCGGCTTACGCTTCGGCTCTTTTTGCAATCAAGGTGTTTGGTGGCCTCTATCTCCTCTGGCTCGCTTACAAGGCATTCCGTTCGGCAGCCGCTTCACATGACATGGACACTGCTCGGGCAGCGCAACGTCAGCCTAACGCGTGGGCTCATGTCAAACGGGGCTATGTTCTGGCGATGACGAACCCCAAGTCTGTTTTGACCTGGATCGCTGTGATTTCGCTCGGCCTTGCGCCAGAAGCGCCTTTCTGGGTTGCAGCCTTGATCGTGGGCGGGACGATCATTCTATCGGCGGTCGTCAACCTCTCCTATGCTTTGGCTTTCTCTACCCCGTTCATGGTCGGCCTCTATGGCCGCGCAAGGCGGGGCATCCAAGCAGCGCTGGGCGCATTCTTCGCATTTGCAGGCCTACGGCTGCTAGCTGACCGGACCTGACTGGCAGGAGGCGCTGTGTTTTAGCTCTCATTGCGAGAACCGAGAAGTCTAGGGATAGAATACATGCGGATGTTTCAGGTGGACGCGTTTGGCGACAGGGTCTTCTCTGGGAACCCTGCGGCTGTACTGGTGCTTGATTGATCAGCCCCACCTGGATGGTCCAATTTGATTGTTAGTGTATGACTGGCCTTGGGTCCATCTGGATGATGGTTTCCGGGGCCGGAGGGCGGTAGCCCAGAGCCTTATGCGGTTGCTCGCGCTTTGCTGTAAGCATTCTGCATGAGCTCATGGCGTCCTGCATCCAGAATACGACTCAAGGCGTTAGGCCTGCACTGGCGCGATGGTCGGCTTCTCGCAGCTGAAGTTCTCGATGACGCTAGGCGTGTGAAGGGCGTGCGACCTCTCGGTGGAACAGTCGAGTTTGGCGAAACGGTAGAGACTGCGGTTGTTCGAGAGTTTCTAGAGGAACTAGTAAACACGGTGAAAGTTGTTTCACCTTCTACGTTCATGGAGAACATTTTCGTTCATGAAGGCAGTCTCGGGCATGAGATTGTTGCGATCTTAGACGTGTCTTTTCCGCCCAACACCTTTGTCGCGGAAGAGCGCATCCAATTCACTGAAGACAGTGGGACCACCTGCTTCGCGGAATGGTTCTCTCTGGATAGCTTAGATCTTTTAAACGGCCCGGAGCTTTATCCTTCGGGACTGAAAGAGCACCTTCTCGGGAAAGGCTGAACGGCAGCTCCGTCCGCACTGCCGACCTCGGGTCGTTGGAAATTCTGCAGCGGGAATGAGTAGCCGCTTAGATGACGCCGCTGTGCCGCGCATACAGTGGCCTCAAACGGCACGAATGGGCTGGAAGTAACGATGCCGCAATCAGCGGGGTTCATCGTCAGATATCTGGCTCACGCTCAAGCTAGATTGTTTCGAAGCACCAACCGCCCTTGCCGCCCGCAAACAACCACAAAACACGCGTATATTTCTCTTGACAGGCCTTGCGCACGCTTTTGGTTTCGTTTGCGCATTCATCGGGTTTTTCTGTCTACAACTGCGGGCGGTGGCGAGCCGTGGAGGACTCGAACCCTTATCTTAACCAGCTACCTCCAAGGCGGCGCTGCCGAGACATTCTCTGCGCTTTCTTCTTCTTAGTGCTTTAGGGCTGTTGCCACCGCAACCTACTATGAGCATGACGTTTTTTGCCTTCTGAAGTGCTACTCCAAAAGATGCATTGCATCTCTTCTTGTCCATTTGCGCGACAAGTTAATACTTACTTCGGCAGGAAATAACCCATGCCTCCTCCGAGCAAGGAAAGGTGCTTTCCACTGAAATTGTGATCTGCTACACACGCTTTGTGGGTATGGCCCCGTAGCTCAACTGGATAGAGCAGCTGACTTCTAATCAGCAGGTTGAGGATTCGAGTTCTTCCGGGGTCGCCACACCTTCACCTTTTTGTAGAGAGAGCATATGAGTGCGCGAAACGGCCATTCTTGTTGCGCACTGTGTCAATATTTTTTTGTTTCTTCTGCGCCAATATATTGCAAGATATTGATTAATAATAAATTATTGGTGCGTTGTGATGCGTTGACTGCTGGCGGTACAGAAGAGGCTGAGCAGCCGACAAACTCGAATGTGGGGATGGTTGGTCGCTAGAAGTTGTAACTGGAGACGGGACATCGATCGTTCAGGACGATTTTCCGAAGACGATCGAGCCGAATTCAAGAGGCAATAAGGACTATTCGCAGGAAGGTGCAATTACCTTCGCCAATGGTGTTTCAGACATCATCCCGTTCAAGCGGTAGGGAACGGCCCAGAGCCGCCATTGTAAACCCATGCGGCGAATGGCGGCTTTTAGGTTCGATAGCAGTCTGGACGACTGGGTCAGTCCAGCCCTAATTCGACGGCGCGGTTGCGGCAGGCGGTCATAGCCTTTGCGATAACCGCCCCGAAGCCGTTCTCTTGCAAAGCCTCAATGGCCGCGTGGGTGGTCCCATTGGGGGACGTGACGCGGCCCCTTAGGTCTTCTGGTGCGTCGCCTTGAGATGCCATGGTGGCAGCGCCGAGTGCCGTCTGAAGTGTCAGCGCCTTGGCATCCTCAGGAGACAAACCGAGGGCGGTTCCGGCACGGATCATCTCCTCGATCATGAGGAAATAGTAAGCGGGGCCGCTGCCCGACACGGCCGTGATTGCATCCAGAAGCTCTTCGCGATCGACGGTGACGCAAATGCCGAAGGCTTCAATGATCGCTCGCGCCATCACACGTTGTGCTTCGCTTACGTATTCGTTCACAAACAGACCCGTGGCCCCAAGCCCCAGCAGTGCGGGTGTGTTAGGCATGGTCCGTGCAATGGCCACAGGGCCAAAGAGGTCTGCGAGGGATTCAATCGTGACACCTGCGGCGATGCTGATGATCAGCTTGCCGGACAGATCATCATCGATCTGTTTGGCCACAGCGGCAATCGCCTGAGGTTTTACAGCCAACACGATGATGTCTGCGGCAACAGCGTCGGCCGCATCGTCTGTTGTGTGGACGCCATGCTCGCGTGCGAGCCCGTCCCTCTGGCGCGCATTCGGATCAACAACCGTGATCCGACGCGGCTCCCATCCCCTTGCCACCAAGCCTCCGATGATGGTCAACGCCATATTGCCGCCGCCGATGAATGCAATCTTCTCCATGGCTCAGAAACTCGTGATCACGGTTGCGCCGATGGACTGGAACTTGTCCATGTTTATCAGGGCCTCGGGCGCTTGCTCCAGGCTGATCTTGTCGCCGACCAGCCGCGCGGGGTCGAGCTTGCCGTTTTTGACCATATCCAGCATCGCATCATACCGATGCGCCTGCATACCATGAGAGCCGAGCAGCTCGATCTCCTGGCCGACAATCTTGGCCATCGGCACCGCAGGGGTCGCGTGATCGCCCAGCATGAGGCCGACCTGAATATGTTTGCCCCGTGGCCGCAGACAGAGAATGGAGTTGGTCATCGTCGCCGGATGCCCAAGCGCGTCGAGCGAGACATGAGCGCCGCCTTTGGTGAGCTCCTTGATCGCTTCGACCACATCGACCTTGCCATCAATGGCCGCGACCGCGCCAAGGTCTTTGGCCAGCGCCAGTTTACCTGGATCAAGGTCCACCCCGATGACATTCGCCCCAGCCGCACTGGCGATCATAACCGCCGACAGACCGACGCCGCCGCAGCCATGCACGACGACCCACTGACCCGCGCTCACCTTGCCCTGGTCAATAACGGCGCGGAACGACGTGGCGAACCGGCACCCCAGACTTGCGGCTGTGGCGAAATCCATTGTCTCGGGCAAAGCGACCACGTTCAGGTCGGCCTGATGGATTGGCACATATTCCGCGAAGCTGCCCCAATGGGTGAAACCGGGTTGTTCCTGATGCAGGCACACCTGCTGATGACCGGCGTGGCATTCATTGCATGACCCGCAGCCGCAAATGAACGGCACGGTGACCCGATCGCCGACCTTCCAGTTCCTCACATCCTTGCCGACGGCCTCGACGACGCCGGCCAGTTCATGGCCGGGGATGTGCGGCAGGTCGATGCCGCTGTCGTGCCCCATCCAGCCGTGCCAATCGCTGCGGCAGACGCCGGTGGCCTCGACCTTGAGGACCACACCATGCGGTTCGGGTGTTGGGTCCGCGACAGTCACGACTTTCGGTGCTTCTTGGAATTTCTCGAACAGGACAGCTTTCATGGCAGGATCTTTCGGTTGTGAGGTCTGTTTGAGACGAAGCTACCGAATGGGTGTGAAATTACCTTGCCATTCTGCCCCTATAGGCAAATATTTGGGGCAGAAATCCCTACGCTTGAAAAGATGATGAGAGGACTCTTTCCATGTCAGGCATCGACACAGTCAACGCTCAGATTCTCGAACTGCTTCAAAGCGACGGGCGCATGACCAACGCCAAACTGGCCGAGCACCTGAATATGAGCGAAACGCCATGTTGGCGGCGGCTCAAGAAACTGGAAGAGGCGGGCATCATCGAGGGCTACCAAGCCCAGCTCAATCGGCGAAAGCTGGGGCTCGGGGTCATGGCCTTCGTTCAATTGAGTTGCTCGGAACACGATCAAACGGCCACAGCCGAATTTCAACGCATTATCGAGGTGACCCCCAACATCCTCGCCTGCCACAACACCACTGGCGCGGACGATTTCCTTTTGATCGTGGTCGCCCGCGATCTGGACGACTACAGCGCCTTCGTTGACAGCACTCTGCGACGCTTGCCTGGCGTGACCAGCATTCGGTCCAACCTGTCACTCAAAGAGATGAAGGCTTCAAGCAAACTGCCTGTGCGTTAAGGAGGTATCGAGCAACTCCCGGCGGCCGAAGCTGCCGTTCGTCCAGGACGCAGCGAATGGCCACTCCCCGCCAAATCTACCGAGTCCAATTTGAAATGCGAGCCCCGCCACAGACAATGTAGAAATGGCGGATAGCTGCCGTTCGCTGCGACGGCGATTCGATCACCGTTCAAAGGTGAAAGCCGACATTGAGGCCAGCATTCATGATCAGTAGAACACGAAGCCGGCCAATCCGATGTTCCAAAAAACGGAGCTCTTGAAGGGATAAGAAGGATTCCTGCCGACGCCGCACCTGCCAGAGCCAAACCGCATTCAGTTCAAATTCTTGCGCCACAGATCGCCCAAGCTTATCGTTCAAGGATTATCGTTAAAAAATAGGCAGTGCACATGGAGAGTTTCTCACTTTACCTACCTGGTATTCTATTGTCATACGGCGCATTCCTCTTGGCGGTCGCCAGTCCCGGTCCGGCGATGCTCGCGATCCTCGGGACTTCAATGTCGTCCGGGCGCCCCGCTGGAATGGGCTTGGCGGCAGGGGTGGTCATCGGCTCGATGACCTGGGGCATTCTGACTGCTGTCGGTTTATCATCTCTCTTGGCGGCTTACGCTTCGGCACTTTTCGCAATCAAGGTGTTTGGAGGCCTCTATCTCCTCTTCCTCGCTTACAAGGCATTCCGTTCGGCTGCCGCTTCACATGACATGGACACCACTCGGGCAGCGCAACGTCAACCTAACGCGTGGGCTCATGTCAAACGGGGCTATGTTCTGGCGATGACGAACCCCAAGTCTGTTTTGACCTGGATCGCTGTGATTTCGCTCGGCATTGGGCCAGAAGCGCCTTTCTGGGTTGCGGCCACGATCGTGGGCGGGACGATCATTCTATCGGCGATCGTCAACCTTTCCTATGCTTTGGCTTTTTCCACGCCGTTCATGGTCGGCCTCTATGGCCGCGCAAGGCGGGGCATCCAAACAGCGCTGGGCGCATTCTTCGCATTTGCAGGCCTACGGCTGCTAGCTGACCGGACCTGAGTAGCAGGAGGCGCTGCGTTTTAGCTCTCATTGCGAGAACCGAGAAGCCTAAGGATAGAATACATGCGGATGTTTCAGGTAGACGCGTTTGCCGACAGGGTCTTCTCTGGGAACCCTGCGGCTGTACTGGTGCTTGATGAGTGGCTCGATGAGGCGTTGATGCTGTCCATCGCACAGGAGAACAACCTAGCGGAAACCGCATTCACGAAATCCCGGTCGGACGGGACATGGGATTTGCGCTGGTTTACGCCCGCTCATGAAGTGGATTTCTGTGGGCATGCGACCTTGGCGACGGCCCATATTCTCTCTTCTGAGCACGGAATTCAGGGCACGATGACGTTTCACACCCGGGTCGGCGAATTAAGGGTCGCGCGAGTGGATCCCGGCTATCAGCTAGACGTTCCGGCACTGCCACCAGAACCATTGGATATGCTGCCGGAAGAGCTGAACGGAGCCTTTACCGATCAGCCCTTCACCATCTTCCGGAACTTCGAAAACCTGTTTGTCGATCTTGGATCAGAAGCCGCTGTGAGGAGCTTTGTTCCCGACCTCGCAAAGATCGCACGCCTTGGCCCGATCGGTCTCGTGATTACCGGACGCGGGGGTGGTGCCTCTGAAGTGGCTTTCGTCTCACGCTACTTCGCTCCGGGCGCGGGTATCCCAGAAGATCCGGTGACAGGCTCAATCCATGCCACACTGGTTCCCTATTGGAGCGATAGGTTGGGCACGACCCAACACCGTGCATTTCAAGCGTCCGCGCGCGGCGGTTGGCTCGACTGCGAGCTAAGTGGCGACCGGGTCCTACTGACTGGTCAGGCCGTGACATTTATGGAGGCCACAGTTCGCTTGCCGCGCTGATGGGCATCAAGCTCAGGTCGAGTGGCATGGGGAAGGTCAATTTTGCCCCGCGTTTCAAAGTCGCCGCATGTCTCGCTCAAATGTAACTTTACGGGTTCTCTCCAGACCCACCGCCGACCTAGGTTCGCTGCTCTTGCGTGATCCGCCTACCGTACAGCTGAGACTGCTGCATGAACTGAACCTCACCGCAAACTCGGGCTTGAGACCAAAATTTCACGATGTCCTGAAAACGAAGAGCGACGAGCTAAATATGGGAGCTCCAGCAGGCCAAATGGCCGAGCCTCTTGGTCGGCCACTCTATTGGGCTAAGATCGGTTATGCGAGCCGGAACGGCTAAGTCTGAACAAATCCTAGTAAGTTCGCTTTGGGCCGGATGCAACGATGGCGTCGATCTGCGATGGCATGCTGATCGCCGTACCCCCACACGTTCGCTTCGAGCCATTGCTACCCTTAGTTGAATGCGGTCTTTGTGCCGAGAGATGTTTGAAAGCGGAGAGAGCAATGCAAGTCAGCGATATTGATCATGTCCATCTCGAGGTCCGTGACAGGGACGTGGCCGCCGAGTGGTACCGGCGCGTCCTTGGTCTCGTTCGACATGAAAGGCTGGCATCATGGGCGGAAGACCCTATGGGACCGCTCATCCTCGCCACGGTTGACATGAAGCCTCTGCTCTCCCTGTTCACCCGCGAATGCCAGGCTTCGTCACGTGATACGACCATCGCGTTTCGTGTGTCCGGTCAGGAGTTCCTCGATTTCCTCGTAGGACTACCCAGCCTGAAACTTACCCGTAGGTCTGGCGGTCAGCTGACCGCCGCCGATTTGGTCGATCACGACCTGTCTTGGTCACTGTATTTCGCTGATCCGGACGGAAACCGTTTGGAGGTGACGACCTACGACTACGACAATGTCAGAAATGCGCTCTCCGAATAATGTCAGTTCTGTCCGTACTGCCACCTCGGATCGTCGGAAATGCTGCAGAGGGGATGGATATCCCCTTTGGTGACGCCGCGCTGAAGTCTCAGCAATGGTGCCGAAGTGCAGCTCAGGGCCGTCTGTTACGACGGCCCAAGGCCTTCAGATTTCCACCGCCTCTGCGATGGTCAGCGCATCTTCGAGCTCAACGCCGAGATAGCGCACCGTGCTATCCATTTTCGTATGGCCCAGCAAAAGCTGCACGGCGCGCAGGTTGCCGGTTTTGCGGTATATCTGCGCCACCTTGGTTCGCCGCATGGATTGGGTGCCGTAGGCGCTGGGCTCGAGGCCGATCGAAGTCACCCATTCACGCACCAGACGCGCGTATTGTCTTGTTGAAATATGAAGGCGCTTGTGGAAGCGGCCCGGCCACAAATGTTCCGATCCGGTCATCAAGGGATCCTCGAGCCAAGCCGCGACAGCCTTTCGCGTTCCCTCGATGATCTCGAAGCTGATCGGTTTACGCGTCTTGCTCTGCACGATTGAAGCGCGGTGCTTGACCTGTCCGGCAGCATAGACGTCAGCGACCTTTAGTTTCACCAAGTCGCAGCCCCGCAACTTGCTGTCGATGGCAAGATTAAATAGCGCCAGCTCTCGGATTTTCTGCGCGATCTCAAGGCGAACCCGGATCGCCCATACGTGTTTCGGTGCAAGCGGTCGCTTCTGGCCGACGATCCGGCCCTTGTTCCAAGTTGGGCGACACGCACGAATGGCAGGCAGGTTTGTATTTGGCATAGTGGTTCCTCCCATCCACCACGCCCACCACGTCCTCGGCAGCATGCCGACACCCGATCCTACCACATTCACCGCGCTTAAAGGCGATCAAGTCGGACAATGCAGCCGCACCGCCGCGTGTCCGCTCCGAGCCCATGTTGACCGATGCTGCGCTGAGAACCAATGGCGGCTTTGACGACTTATCCGATCTCAAACAGTATCCCTGTATCGACAGAGCCAAACCGTATGTAGACCACAACGCTCATCCTCGACGATGTGATCTATGATCCCGAAGCCGTGCCGGTCCAGCAGTGTGCGATATTCCTCGCTATCTAGACTGGAGTGGTAGAGTGGCTCCCCCTCAAACTCACCAATTGCATCCCCGTGGCATGGTCCGCTGGTGAACATAAGCGTGGCCGCAGGCGCGGCATGCCGTTCAAACACCGGAAACATCTGGCGTTGACCATTTGGTGTCAGATGAAAACTGCTATTCCACGCCACGATGCCATTGAATTTCTTGTCCAGTTGAAGGTCACGCATATCTGAAATCAACCAGTCACACTCTGGCAAATTTCTTCGCGAAATCTCAATCAACTCTGGGGATGCGTCGATCCCAGTGACGGCGAAGCCTTTGTCAAAAAGATATTGGCCAATTGGCTTTCCAGACCCGGACCCGATATCCAAGACTGAACCGCTGGCGGGCAGTAGCTGAACGAATTTCTCAAGCCAAACTTCCTCCTGAGGCTCTGAGCCTCGAAGGCGGGCCCAAGCCTGTGCGTGTCGGCGATATAGACCAGTGATCTCATCAGCTTCTCTGGACATAGGTTAGTGTTGTCCGGCCGTTCAAAATAAGCAAGTAGATGGCTGCTTTGTCCCGCACTACCGACCTCCGATCGTTTGAAATGCTGCAGCGGGAATGAGTGGCCGCTTAGATGACGCCGCTGTGCCGCGCCTACGGTCGCCTCAAACGGCACGAAGGGGCTGGAAGTAACGATGCCGCAATCAGCGGGGTTCATCGTCAGATATCTGGCTCACGCTCAAGCTTGATCGTTTCGAAGCACCAACCGCCCTTGCCGCCCGCAAACAACCACAAAACACGCGTATATTTCTCTTGACAGGCCTTGCGCACGCTTTTGGTTTCGTTTGCGCACTCATCTGGCTTTTCTGACTCGAGCGTAAAAACTTACCTCAAATAGGTTAAAATAACAACCCCCGACCTGAGAATTAGAAGTTCCCTGCTCTATTCCAGCTGAGCTAACGGCCCTCACGGAGCGCTGTATCTGATAATTCTTCCTCTGTTGTCAACAGAACAACAATCTAGGAATCGCATGTTCGCAGTTTTGCGGAACGCTTTGCCTGAACACAGTTCAACATCGAGAAAAACCCACAGAGGGGCCTCTTCCACGGCATATTCCCGTCACAATTCCGGAATGTCAGTGCGCCTATCAGGAAAAATCATCAAGAAAACTGGAAATTCCTGTTGCAATCTCGAGGCCTGACAATCCCTCGCTTCGACGCAATCCGTCCCAAGTAAAGCCAGATTTGTTAACCATAGTTACAAAAAAGCGGCGAAGACCGCTTGTAAGAGTTTTGGAGAGCGATGATGAGTTTCCTTGCCCACGGGCGTGCCTTTGGCACAGCGTCCGGGCCGGTAATGGCCGTACCCCTATCTGAACATGCCCCTATGCGCCGCGGGATCACGACGGGCTTTGCGCCGCGCAACCCTCGGATTCACCGTATTTACAACGCAGCAGTGGTTTCGGTCGTCATTCTCGTCTTTCTTCCGCTCATGGCGTTGATCGCGGTTGCACTGCTTGTGACGCAGGGCCCCCGGATCATTTATTCCGGTGAGCGCATCGGAAAGGATCAGAAGCCTTTCAACATTCTCAAGTTCCGCACTCTGGATGATAAAAAGGCGGCGGAACTCACCGCCAATCAGGTTTTGCCAACGGGCAGCAACATCGAAACGCCTCTTGGCCGCTTCCTTCGGGCGTCGCGCCTCGATGAGCTGCCGCAACTCTTTAATGTCCTGCGCGGGGATATGAACTTGGTGGGTCCACGGCCTGTTCGCGAAGCCATTGCGCAGATCGAACGTCAACGTGTGCCCGACTATGATCGCAAATTTGCTGTGAAGCCGGGACTGGTGGGCCATTCTCAGGCCTACATGACCCACGGCACCACAAAGCGGATTCGGTCGCGCTATAACAACATGCTGATTGATGCGCCTGTGAATTATCGCGCCGAGGTCGCTCTGTTCGGGAAAGTTGGGTTCAATGTTCTGCGCCGCGCCATCCAAGAGACCCGCAAGCGTTTGACAGGCAAGCGCTCAGATCAACTAGCAACCGAACGCGCATCCCGGATGAGTTTGCGTCTGCTGGATCGCCGCACGGGAATAGCGCAATCCGTCGCTGCTTTGGACGGTCAGACCATCGTACTGTCGCGGCCGATCGCCTTGCCCTTCATACACGATTTGCAGGTTCGGATCACCCTTGGGAATGGCCGCATTCGGAATGCGCGGGTCACGTTGACCCCGTTAGACGAGATCGGTGCCCGCTTTGCCTATGAGTGCAAGACCGATGCAGGCCAATATACCATCGAACGCTATGCCCTGGATCTGGCGGTCGTGGGCCCAGCCTGCCCGCCCAAACGCCAAGAAGCAGCCCTGATCGAAGGGCAGCCCATCTCGCTTCACGCATTGGCCTAAGCCCGGTAGATCGACATGGTACAGCGTATTGCATTTATCCTGCCCCACTTCCGGATGGGCGGCGCCGAGCAAGTTATCTTGCGCCTGCTCACCTCTCTTGACCGGAGCCGCTTTCAACCTGCCCTGATCTTGCAGAGCCGTGATGGTGCCCTGCTGGACCAAATCCCTGCAGACGTCCGCGTTCTGGATCTGGCGGGTGCACGGGCCAGCCGCGCCGTCTTTGGCCTCGCCCGCATTCTGCGGCGCGAACGGTTCGACCTCACATACACCGCGACCAATGCGGGCAATCTGCTCGCCCTGGCTGCACTCCGTTTGTCGGGCACCAAGACACGCGCCGTGATCTCGGAACACACGCCCCTGAATGGCTTTCTGGGTCAGGTCGGCGCTCGAAATCTTCGGGTCGCCCTGATGCGGGCGCTCTATCCCTCTGCCTCTGCCCTAGTGGCTCCCCTCCCCCAGATCGGAGAGGAACACCGCACGCTGCTAGGTGCAAAGGTGCCGCGCTTCACTTGCCTGCCGAACCCCGTGGTGGATGCCCTGGCAGAGCTGACAGCCCCCAAAGGTCGCTTGACCCGCTTGGTCAGTGTCGGACGCCTTGCACCCGAAAAGCGCTTTGACCTGATGATCGATGCCTTTTCTCTGGCCCATGCCCGCAACCCCGATTTGCGCCTGACGATTCATGGCGAAGGTCCATGCCGTGCGGAACTCGAAGCACAAATTTCGGCGTATGGTCTCAAGGGTGCTGTCTCTCTGCCCGGATTGAACCGCGACATTCCGGCCGCATTGGCCGATGCCGACATGTTCCTTTGCACATCGCGGCTCGAAGGGTTGGGCAACGCAATCATTGAAGCAATGGCCGCAGGTCTGCCCGTGCTTAGCGTCGATTGCCCCTATGGTCCGCCGCATCTGCTCGAGGATGGCGAAAGCGGCGCGCTGGTGCGCTCTGACGCACCCGAAGACATTGCCGCCGAAATTCTGGCCATGACCGCCGATCCGGCCCGTCGCCAGACCTACCGTCAGCGCGGACAAGCGATGGCGGCCCGTTATCAACTCGGGGCGTCCATCCGCGCCCACGAGACCCTGTTTTCCCTTGCATGCCAGTGACCGGAGGAGGAGCCCGCATGTCCCGCCCTGCAATGTTCGAATTCGATAACACCCGTCGCGATGACTTCGTCACCCTCATGCGAGACGTCTTTTCCGCAGAAAGTGCGGCGCGCAAAGCGGTCGCTTGGGAATGGCTGTTCAAAAAGCCGGATGCCAGCGGTGCACGCACCTTTGGTCGCGGCACGCAGAAAGATGGCGCAATGGTCGGCGCCTGCTTGATCCTGCCCCACACCCTATGGATCGAGGGCAAGGAATCACAGTCTTGGTGGCCTGTGGCGGTCGGCGTCGATCCGCGCCACCGCGGCGCTGGCCTGCCGATCGTTCGGAGTTTCTTTAACAATGGCCCCTACTACGGTGGGATGCCCGCAAACGAAGAAATCGCCAGCCTCTATCGCAAGCTTGGCATGACAGGTGAAGTCATGCTGCGGAACTACTTTGCGCCCCTGCGGCCGGGTCGGATGCTGTCCCGCCGCAAAGGTCTGCCCGCGCCGATGGGCAGCGCTGTCGACGGCTCGTTCCGCATTGCCCGCAACATTTCCCAGCGCAAAGTGCCCGCCCTGCGCGAAGACGAGCGGATCACCAACGTTCTGCATTTCGGCGCGGCCTTCAACGATCTGTGGAGCCGTGCGAAATACGGATACCGGATGACGCTCGCGCGTGATGCAGACTATCTCAACTGGCGCTTCCAGCAATTCCCGCTACACCACTACGACACGCTCGCGCTCTGGCAGGGCGAGACCCTGCGCGGCTATGTCGTAACGCGTCTCGAGGAAAAGCAAGACCGGACCAACGGGCTGATCGTCGATATCTTTACCGAAAGCGGCGACGAACGCTCCTATGCCCTGCTCTTGCGCGCCGCGAACCAGTTGATGGAACGTCAGGGCGCTGAACAGGCCATCTTGCAACTGCCCGAATGTGCGTGGCCCGTCTCGCTGCTCAAGGGCCTCGGGTTCCTGCACAGCAAACCCATGACTTTGCTCCAGCTTCATGCTGAAGATTCAAAGATGAATGCGCAGATGCCCTTGCTCCATCGGCATTGGTATTTCACCCGCGCCGACAGCGATCAGGACTACTAAGAGCGCGTCACCCCGATGTTCCGCTCTTCGGGGTGATACCCTGTCCGTTTCCAGCACCAGTCGGGCCAGACAATCCCGCGCATCGCTCCACGTAGGCGGTGCGCTAATACCAAAAGCGTCAGCGGCATCAGATAGGCCAAAATCCCTGCGACAACCATGACCGTGAGGTCCTTTTGGCTCAGAGGTTTGCGCGGCGCCCGGTCGAAACTGGTGTTGGCCTCATACTGGCTCTCCATTTCATCGACACTGCCAGACACCCCCAAAAATCGTAGAAGGGACGCACGCAAGCGCCCGTCGTCTTTGTGCAGATCCTCGTAGCGCACATAGAAACAGTCCCTGCGCCGCGACAACCGCTTCAGGTAGCGACCATAAAGGGTGTTCACGACGCTTGCGCGGGCGATATCCGCATAGCGCCGGAACCCCTCCGAAGGGGTTCGTCCAAAACCCGACAAGCGCGACAGGATCATCCCCTCGGTCCGGCGATGCACCAGAACAAACTTCGCATCGGGAAAGGCCCGCTTCAGTCGGCGATACATCATCGTATGGTGCGGGGACTTCTCGACCCAGGCCTCGGCCCCCTGCGCCCTAGCATGGCGGTCCATCACGATCCGGAACAGATCGGCATAGCTCTTGGCGTCTCGCATATCGACAGCCAAAAGTTCCGGCGTCAGCCCCAAAAGCTGCCCATAATCGGACAGAACGAAAGCCTGCGCGAACCGCACGCGGCTCTCCAAACGGGACCAAGGCCCGAAAGCTTTGGCAAAGTGCGAGAAGTAGATGCTTTCGTGAACACCGCGATGCTCGGGGGCCTCAACGGCAGCGACCGAAGGCAAAGCCGCCAACTGGTTCGCCATCCAAGTGGTGCCAGAGCGCTGCAAGCCCAGAACAAAGATCGGTGTCACAATGTCAGCCCTCTCTTACAGGTGTCCAGAGCGAGCTTTCCCGCCCCTGCCAATACCGAACCAACCCCAGAAACATGGCCAGATTGCCCATCACAAAGAACATGCCTGCGCCGACTAGCGGCAGCTTGCGTACTGCCGGCACGGCCCATGCCAACGCAACCAGAACATACCCAGCGATCTGGCCCAGTCCCGTCAGAGCATAAAACCATCCCTGATCGATCAAGAAAAGGTTAGACAGGAACACAAGAGCCAATGCAAAGGGCGCCATGCGGCGCAACCCTTTGTGAGATAGTAACTGCCAGCCATACCATCCTGTCCGCAGCGGGTTCATTAACGCGCGATACCGCATCAGCGCCCGCCACCCCATTTCGGTCGAGCGGACCCTGCGGCCCATCTCTTTTCCGGCCTTTTCGGTGACCACTTCCTCGGTCAAGGCATCGGGTGCGAAGTCCAGTCGATATCCGGCTTCGACGGCCGCGACCGAAATGTAGAAATCGTCGGCCGCGCCGGGTGGCACATCAGGCACCAGTTCACGACGCATCGCGTAGATTGACCCCTGCGCAGAGCATACCCCACCCAATCGTGCTTCGGCAGCCTTCATCGCTTGATCGTACCGCCAGAACAATGCCTCGGCCCTGCCGATCTGACCCGCGGCTTTCGCGTTCACACTGATCTGTCCGCATACGCCGCCCACTTCGGGATCGGCAAAGGGCGCGACCAAGGCCTCGAGCGTTTCGGGCGCGAGCATTGCGTTTGCGTCCATGAAAATCACGATGTCACCGGTGAGTTGCGGGACGACCAGATTCATTGCGGCCAGCTTGCCCAACCGCCCCGGCGTTTCGACCAGTTCCACTTGTGGCAGCGCTAATCCCCGAACGATTTCAGCAGTACCGTCGGTCGATCCGTCATCAACGACAATGATGCGAACGGCATGTTCCTGCGTGTTCCTCAGCTCCAGCGTATTGCGCAGCTTGTCGGCGATGCAGGCGGCCTCGTTGTGGGCTGGGATCAGGATGTCGACCTCCAGAGGCTTCGCGGTGACTGAGACCCGCCGTGCAGGCGCGAGCTGCGACAACCCGAGCACCAGAAGCCCGTAGCCAAAGATCACATAGGCCAGAAACACAACAGCGGCCCAAAACACAAAAACCATTCCCTAGCTCCCTTCGATCAAGGCCAGCAATTCCGCAGCGTTTTTCTCAATGTTGTAGAGCGTCCGCACACGCGCTTGCCCGGCAGCCGCCAGACGCAAAGCGCCGTGGTAATTCGCGAAAACCTGTTCGATCCGCGTCGCCAGAACGCGCGCATCGCCGGGGGGAACGAGCCATCCCGTCAGCCCCTCTTCGACCAGTTCCGGAATGCCTGACAAGCGCGACGCGATCACCGGACGCCCCTGTGCCATCGCTTCCATCAGCACCACGGGGATACCTTCGCTCCGGCCGCCTGCGCCTTCGATCGACGGGACGACCACAAGATGCGCCGTTGCCATCACCCGTTGCACCTGATCAGATGGCTGAGCGCCCCAGAAGGCCACACGCCCCTCGGGCAAATTCTTAGCCGCAACGCGCAACGCCGCCTCCTGAGACCCACCGCCCACGACAGTCAGTTGCCAGTTCAATGTTCTGGGGAGATGGCCAAGCGCTTTGAGCAGAACATCCACACCTTTGCGCGGCAGCAGGGCCCCGACGAACACGATGTGAAAGGGCTCTCCCTCGGCGGGTGCGGCGGGCAATGCCCCCTTGGTCCGCTCGGGCGCGACTCCACAGCGGACCACATGGATCTTGTCATGTGGCACGCACGCTTTTTGCACCAAAAATCGACGATTGAAGTCTGAAATCGTCCGCACAAAACTGGCGGCCCGCGCCTTTACGTCAAGCAGCCCTTGGGTGATGAAAATGTCATGAGCATGGGCAGAAAAGGCAAAGGGAACCCCACTGGTCCGCGAGGCGATCCAAGCCACCGTTGCCGGATACCCCGCGAATTCCGCATAGAGCCGGTCCACCCCTTTTCGGCTAGCAAGCTGACCCAGCGCCAGCCCCTGCGGCACCAACATGAGCGAGATACCAAGGTGCCGCGGCTGCGCGCGAAAAGCCCCGACGATCCGCCGGATCACCCGCGCGGTCCGCAGAGGGCTTCGGACGGTGGCCAGCGCAGCCAAGAGCAAAGTGCGCGGCGCGGCATAGCCCAGATGCAAGGCGTCTTCGACAATCTCGCGGGCCTCGGGATGAACGATTTCCCCCGAACGGAATGGTTTGATGTGAAAGATATCCGCCGCATGACCCGCCCCGCGAAAGGCCTGGACATTGGCGAGCGCGAATGTCTCGGTCACTTTGGGGAAATCGCTAACGATGGTCCAGATCTTCATAGGACCTCCTTGCGGTTCACGCGTGGCAAAGCGGCCCCGAGGCCAAGCATGATCCATGTGTATTTGTTGTACTCGTTCGGGACAAAGACACTGACCAGCATGTAGGCCGTCAGGGCATAGAAATAGGCCGTCGCCAAATGCCCGATGGCGCTATCCGCCGGTGCCCGCATCACCTCTCGTGCGCCGCGAAAGGCTGAGATGACCATCCCGTAGAAAAACGTTGCGCCGATCAGGCCGTATTCGACCATGATCGACAGGTGCATGTTGTGCAGTTGGCGCCCATACATCGTCCGCCCGGGCAGATAGCGATAGGCGCTGTCAACGAAGTGCTTTTTGAAGTTACCCGGCCCGACACCGAACAATGGGTGCTCTGTCAGCAGGTTCACCCCGATCACATTGTAGGTCATCCGCCGTCCGAGCGTCCAATCCCCGCCGCCGCCACCAAAGATCGAGGCAATCCGCTCGTAATAGCTGGCCGGCAGAAACGGCAGCATCATCAGCGCGAACATTCCCCCGATCACCAAGACCGGAATGATCAGCCGATGCTGCCGGTAGCGGTAGAACAGAAAAATCGCAGTGATCGTATAAACAAGGAACGAAGAGCGCGCGAAACTGAAAATCAGCGCAAGGGTCCCGATCCCCGCTGCGGCCATGTAGAACCGTTTGTAGCGATCTTGTTCGATATACATGACGACGGCGATAATGACGCCGGTGAGCATCATCGTGGCCGCTGTCGTCGGGTTGTATTGCGAGGCTCCCGACGACCGCTCGAAGCCTTCTGCCGTCCGCGCTGTGGTCGCCGCGTCAGAAGTCGAAATCAGCGTCATCCCGAGCTTTACGTCAAGGATCAGGATCACGCCCGAGATCAAGGAGGTCAGCGCAAGGATCATCATCGCCCGCTCGAACCGCGCCCGAGTGTTTACCAAAATGATGATCAGGTACATGAAGATGATCATAGCCAGCAGGCGGCGCAGGCTGTTAGCCGCCATATATTTGCTCTCGGCCCCGAAGGCGCTGACGATCATGGACAGGCCCAGCAGCATTCCCATGATCGCAATGGGCTGCATCAGGGCGTCGCGCACCATCCCGCGCTGGCGAAACGCCGTGACAATCACGCCAACCATCGTGCCCAAGGTCATCAGCTTGAACCCGTCACCAGGGAAGATTTTGTCCTGAATGCCATCGAGTTGCGCAAAGAAGAGCAGCGCGCTGATCCCCACAAACGGATGCGCGGCAAAGGCCAGACCGATCACCGCAGCAACAGGCAGGATCAGCGCCAATTCGGGGTGCCCTAGAATGGTAAATGCAAGCGCCAGAATTGCCGCCGCACAGCCCGCCGACAAACCGATCCCGAAATCGCTCCACATCGAGCGCGTCCGGATGATCATGCCCCCGGCCCTTTCGGAATGGGCAAGTATTTCGCCCGACGCCGCCGCGCCAAAGCCGTCACAGGCATCCACCAGTAGTGTCCAGCAGCGACACCGAGCTTGGCGCGAAACACCAGTTCCTCGGCCCAAAGAGGGGCCGGACCCGCTGCGAAATCATTTATGTGGGTGCGCGAGAGCAGACAGGGGTCCTCGCCCTCTCGGTTTTCGCCGCGCCCACCGGTTAGCGTCTCGAACCCGACTTCGCGGGCAATCATGGCCGACGCATTGGTGACGCGATCATAAGGCCAACACAGGAAGTCGACGTCGCGCCCCAGAACATCCTTGAGCCGATGCCTTGCGCGGATCAGGCTGGCGCGAACACGCGCTTCGAAAGCGGTTTTGGTCTCGACGCCCTCTTCAGTCCAAGCAGGTGTTGTCAGCGCAGAGTCATTCTCGCGAACTAGGCTCCCGAAGGGCTCCGCTGGTTCAGACGCCTCGAACCAGCGGGATTTGTCTTCTGTATTGTTCCAAGAAAGAGGTGCGTGATGTCTCCAGTTCACCTCGCTCAGCGTTTCGGCAATGCCTGAAGAAACCGGAACCCGCGCGTGGTCCGCCCCGTGGCACGCGATCTCGATCAAAGGATCCGCATCCAGAACCCGCAGTTCGGCGGCGTTCATATACCCCCGCCAATCGGTCGGCGTGTCATCAATCGTCGGGCGAAGCGATTGAGACGGATCGATGAAATCGGACGACACAAAAATGGTCGCCGGCGCGCCGAATTTCCGCAGGATAGGCACCGCCACCACCCAGTTATCCAGATAGCCATCATCGAAATGCACCATCACACTTTTGGCGGGCAAACGCAGGCCACGGGCTCTTGCCGCTTGAAACGCCTCGCGGCTGAGCACGGTCCACCCCTTGCGGGCCAGCACAGTCATGTGCCGCTCGAACACCTCTGGCCGAACCGAGGTATTCTGGCTCCAAGGCAACCAACCGGCGTCCGGCGAAATGCTGTGATAGACAATCACAGGGACAGCGCCTGTTCTGTGGAGTGAAACGCAGATGATCCACAACATGACGGACAGAGGCAGCACAGCGAACCAGCCTAAATCGGCCCATGCCATTGCAGACGCGATCACAGCGCCGACCAGCAGCGAAAGGCCTGCACGTAGCCATGCGTGCTTGCGATGGATCTGACGGTCCACCACGGTATCAGTTCCAGATCAGCATGAACGGTTTGCGCGGATTGTCCTGCCCCACGGTCTGCAACTCGCGGATTTCCAAGGCATCAACCTGCGCAGGTGGCACCCCCAGAATAATCGGACCATCGGGAAGTTCATCCCAGTCCTGCACCGACGCAACCGGCGCAATCGCTGTGATGACATAAGGCATATCACCACTACGGCGGGGATTCGAATGCTCGACCGCCATCGCAACCACATCGCGCAGGCGCTTGATCTCCTCGTAGGGCAGGAAGCCGGTGACAAAGATATGCTCCTTGGTCCAGTGGTCCTCGGTGCTCATCCTACGGCCGAACTGCTCCGAGAAATTTCTGAACTCGCGGCTTAGGCCAGACATCCGTCCTCTGCGCCACCGCGCCAGCCCCGGTCGCTCCATGCCTTTGCGCGCCGAAGGCAGAGCGTGCCCCCCCAAGATGGCCTGCACATCAGAGTAGGTGCGCACACGCATGCCAACCACATCAATCAGGATCACGGGCATTACGACCGCCAAAGCCCCGACAATCGTCGCCAAAACAGTGTTCACAAAAACCTTGGGAAATGACGGATAGAGCGCAGGCGCCGCCGGGTTGATCACCTGCACTTGCGACAGAATCGTTGCCTCGCTCATCTCGAGGTTCACCAGACGATCACGCAACTCGTCCAAGTCCATCTCGACCGCTTGGTATCGGGCCTCCAGTTGCTTGAGGCTGCGCTCTTTTTCCGCCTGCTCCGAAAGCTCTTTGTCGGTCCGCGCCAGAGCCTGTCGACGCAACACCAACCGCGCCTCGCGCTGCCGGATCTCTTCTTCAAGACGGGCGACCGGCTGAGAGGCCCTCCCGCCATCCAGTTGTTCTTTCAGCTTGGCCAGCTCGTTTTTGCGCAACTCCAATTCAATGACGTCTTCGTCGATGTCCTGCTGCGTTGCACTGCGGGACAGAAGCAGGACATCCGCCTCTTGCCACAGATCGTTGATGCTCAACTCTTCCCGCACGCGCTCTCGCTCGACCAGCAGGTCGCGCAGTTCCTGTTCTCGCTCGTTCTTGAGGTTCCTAACGAGGTCCGCCAACTTGGTCGCGCCGTTCGAAAATTCCTGCCGCGTGAGGTCGACGTAGGCCTGCGCATAAGCATTGGCCATGCGGGCTGCCAACATCGGGAACTCGGACTGCGCAGTCAGGTTCAGAATGTAAGAGCCCTCGACAAATTCGACCTCGACGGACTCGCGCAGCAGATTGATCAGTTGAAGACGCTCTGAGGCCTCGACGAACTTGCCGTAGTTCAAGCGGGCATAGCTGCGCCACAGAAAGCCTTTGAACAGGTCGAAGATCCCCGCCTCAGGCATCTCGTTTTCGCCATCTGCTTGCTCCAGCAGAATATCGAGAGTCCGTTCCGCAACAGGCCGGCTCAGCAGAACTTCAATGTGGGTCTGGGTGATGATCGTTGCCGGATTGAACTGACTGACACCCATGAAGGTGCGGTTAAATGCCAGCTCCTCTTCCGAGGGCTGCATGTTCAACGTGACCGTCGACTTATACGCAGGCGAGGTTTTCAGCAGAATAGTGCTGCCAGTCCAAGCCAGGACAGCCGCGCAAAACATGCTAATCAGTATTGTCCGCTTGTAGAGGCGGAACAGATCCCGGTAGTGGTCCAGCATTGGCTGCTCTCCAGCTGGTCTATGGGCTTTGCCCTTTTATTTTGTCACAGCATTTCTACCCAGATCGCCCTTCAAAACAAGCATTGCGTTAGCACAACTATCGTATTCCGTTGCGGACAGGACACGATCCAACGCCTTTTTCAACACGCAATGGGTGATTGGGTCATCGCCTTCACCACCATCGCGTAACAGTTGCAGGCTGCGCCCATCAGCAAAGGTGATTTCCCATCCGGTTTCGATCCGTGACACCCGCGCCCCTTTGGGCAGAACCCGCGAAAGCAACCGGTACGCATAGACCCCGGGCTTCGGCTGGCGTTTCAGATCATACAGCGGCACCCGAGCGTTCCCGACAGTGGTCTGCATTTCTTCACCTAGGCCGAACCACAGGCACGCGTACCCCCCTTGAGCCAGTACGTTCAGATTTCGGCTGATCACTGCCATGAAGTGGGCCTCGGGCGTGTACTCTGCGCCGTAATCCAAATTCGGGCCACCACACTCGGTCGACACCACAGGGCGCCCGCCGGACCACGCCTTCAACGCAGCAATCCGTTTGGGGTCACGCTCTTCAGGTCCATACAAGTGGATGTCCGCAACATCGTAGCGAGCCTGCGAGAGAATGAATTTCAGCCGGCCCTCAACCATTGCCGTCACGCTGGCAGACTTTGATTTGGACGGGGGGTAGACCAACTCGGACCCATCGTTCCAGAATTGCCGTACGGTCCAATCAGCATGCCCCTGATTGACCAACGCCACATCCATTACAAAAGCCGCGGTACCCCCCAAAACGAAAGTCGCTTTGGGATCGGCTGTTTTCACGGCATCATGAGCGGCGTTGATATACGCCAGCAGGGCAGCGTCGTCTGCCGCCCACCCGCCAGAAGCATTTGTGTCGCTCACGTACTCGTTCGCGGCCTGCCAATAGCGCAGAGGCGCTCGCAAGCCGGGCATGTCCTCTTGGCCATCGCCATCATAGCGTTCGACGACAGTGGCCACAAATCGCTGCCACACCCCTAGATCCAAAGGCGCCGCATTCTTGACTCCGTGCGTCGCAGGGTCGGTCGCCCAATCGGCATCGCTCTCGAATGTGACGAAGGGCGTCAGTCCATGCGCTTGCATGCCAGCAATGCGCTTATCAATCTCCGAGAAGTCAAATGACCCGTCTGGCTTTGCGATCCCCTGCCAAGAGGCACTGATCCGCGCCCAACTCATGCCCGCGTCTGCGAGCAATCCGTAGAAATCAGGGTTGTTCCCCGGAAACGCCAGACCAAGGATTGGCGACTGCGCTGGGGCCGGCACCGTCAGGTCCACGCCCTCTGCCAAGACAGGCGAGGCGATTGCCGCCAAGATCATTGCACCAAGACGCGCGTTCATCCCGCCCCTCCTCAAAACTTGAAAACCCAGAGCGCGTTGCGCCAGCGAAGCCACAAAGTGGTGACCGCTATGGCGATCGCACCGCTTGCAGCCATAGCGATCAGCGCTGAGGCGGCCTCTCCCGTGGCCAGCCAAGGGACTAGTTGGGAAAGCAAAATACTTGATCCCATACCTGCCAGCAGGCCCATTCCCGCTCCTAGCAAAGGCGAGAATGAGAGGTCGGCCGTACGCAAATCAGCTCTGTTCCGCGCCCAAAGCAACAACGCCACAGCACACGGCCCCAGCACCATCCCAAGCGCGACTGCCCCCACTCCCATGGTTGGCAACATCCAGACTCCGACACCGACGCGCACCGCCAGATCGACCAGCACCGAGAGCGCGACGAGACCAACCGTGTTTTTCCGCTGTTGCGTGAGAACCCAGATCACAAAGGCCCGTGACAGGAACGTCGCAAAGGGGGCAAAACCCATGATCATCAGGACGGGCGTCAACTGAGTTTGCGCAGCGACCTCGAACGCCCCCTGCCCCAACACCTGTTCGACGATCCTTGGGGCGTTGTAGATCAAGATCCCCTGCACAAGGATCAGCACCGTCGCTCCACCCGACACAACGCGCCAGAAATATTGGGGGGTGCGAAGCTCTGGTGACCCTGTCCACTTGGCAAAAACCGGCACAAGGACCGCCAAGGCCAAAGTATTCCCCAGCAGCGCTCCGACCCGCTGCGCCATTTCCAAAAGTGCGACCCCACCGACGCCTGCCCGCGCAGCCAATGCCGTCTCGAACCACAACGCCGCCTGTGCTCCGACAACCAGCATCAGCGCTGCGCCGATCTGAGGACGCGCACTTGACACAGCCGGCCCCGAACGGAGGAAAGGCACCATGAGCAACAGTGCGACCGCGTTACCTCCGACAAACGCAAGGGCTGCCCACGTCACGCTGTCTTGTGCGCCAAGGGCCAGCAGAAAGACCGTCAACACCAGCACTCGGGGCAGCAGACGCAGCAGCGCAGGCCACGCAAACCAGCCAGCCAAATTCAGCGCGGAACCCGCGAGAACACCCAGCAATGCAAGTGGCAGAGACGCCGAAAGCACCATAATGACGCGCTCGGCCAAGACCGCCGCGTCCCCTGTCAGCGTCGGAGCAATCGCAGCAACAACAAACTTTGCGCCCAGAGCAAAGACCAGTGCGATCGCGATCCCACCAAGGGCCACCCACATCGCAAGCTTGGCCAAACCACGGGGACTGGCTTGCATCGCAACCATCGGCAAGAAGACCAAAGACAGCACCTGAACGAGGATTTCCTGCAGTCCGGTCACCAATCGCCGACCCAGGTAGAAAGCATCAGCCTCGGGGGACGCTCCGAGCCGGTGACTGATGGCCACGGAGATCGCGACCGCCAGCGCCAAACCGATCAGCTGCGCCAGCGCCTGCACGGCCCCGGCTCTCATTCGGAACCTCGGACATGGACCTGCAAATTCAGAGGATATGCGCGCCAGACCCGTTTCACCAACACCCTTCAAACCGACAGAATGATTTACACGTTAATCATTTCCTAAATACGCGAATTTGGCCGATTTTATGGCGATTGTTCAGAATTCGAAGCTAAACGCATACTCATAAGTGGGTTTTGAGCGGTCATTCATGCCAAGGCTTGTGCGCACGTGTCCTCCGGCTGAGTCCAGCGCCACTGTCCGAGACACCGTGACGCCGCGCCACCGGCTGGTCCGGTCCGCCTGTGCCTCGAGCCCCAAGCTGTAGCGTGTGCGGGAAACGGTGTGAGCGGCATCGAACTGCATTTTCAGTCCGCTATCACAGTCCAGATCCCCTTGGACCACATCGGACAGGCACCCCAGACGCGGCGCAAACCAGACCGAACGATCCCACCCAACGGACGCGAGCGAGGGATGATCGAATTCAAAGCCAAGCTCCAAGCCGCTGCGCAATCCCTGATAGGCAGGGACATCCAAGGTGCCGAAGCTATGGCTCGGCCCTTGCGCGGCACGAACCCGACTGCTCGAAACATCCCCGTAGGTCAGGCGCATGTCCGCTTTGGGATGCAAAACAAATGGGCCCGCGGCTCTCTGCCCCGACAGCCCGATCCCCGCGAGGCCAGCCGCGTAGTCGTAGCTGCCTCTTGCGTCGATCTCGCCGTTGCTGTTTGGGAATTGCAGATCGTAGGTATGGTGCCCCAAGACAGCAGAGGCAAAGTAGGACAAGAGCAGGATCTTGCGGAACCTTTGGACACCATAGAGCCCGGCATAGGTGCCCGCCCCCGAAATCGTCCCCATCGCGAGCTTTTCGACGGCTGCCTCGCTCCCGTAGCCACCGACAAAGTGCCCTTTCAGCATGCGAGCCGACTGGGTTTCCACCATGTGTGTGTAGCTCAGCAACGACTGGCGGCCCAAAGTCTCCGAGTCGGACAGGGCAAACCGTCCTGAGCCGATCTGGCGCCGCGCCCCATGACAGGACACCGTCTCTTCGCCAAAGCTTCCCCGCACCGCCCGCGAGGTCTCTTTGATTTCGACCTGACCAGAGACATCAAAGGGCTTTACCGCGCCGCATTTGATCCCGTAGCGACCTCGGATCAACCGGCGCGTTGCGTCCGAAACGATGCCCGAGACAATCGCTTGTTGTTGTAGAAGCGTGGCCGAAAAATCTTTGCGCAGGATGGTTTCGAGCCGCGCGAAAATGGCGTCGGCGGGGGCGTCCTTGATCTCGACCGATGGCAGCGCCGCAGCGATGGCTTTGTATTCCCGATCCTCTGTTTCGATGCTGATCAGTGGCTGACAGCGATGCAGCCCTTCGGGCGCAGCGTCGGGGATCGCCAGGACAGAGAGAGCTTGCGCCCGGTCCCAGTCCGAAGTGCGGTAGGTCAGCTTATTCGGGGAAACGCGGCATTCTTTGTCCCCTTGCAGGGTCAACGTCACCGCAGCATCGGGCTGTCTCGAAAGCGAGAGACGGATCACCGCAGGGTCGCCACTTTCGGAGGCCTGAAGATCATCGGCAGTGATCAGAATTTCCGGAAGCAACGGCACAGCACTCTGCGCGGGAAACCCCATAGACGGCAGGCACAGCAAAGCACAAAGGCTGGCTGCCTTGCGCATGGAAACTGACCGCAGCCTCTTTCGATCTGCCATGTACGCTGCCCTGTTCTGTCTCGACGCGGGCATTTTTTCATGGCGGGCCAAGGCATCTAAGCTATCCATGGGGTCAATTGGGGCAGACTTTTTACTAGAAAGACCACAATCCGGAAACGCAAAGGCCCCGACCGGAAACGATCGGGGCCAAAGGCTTTTGTCGCAGAACGAAGCTTTATTCGGCGGGTTGCGAGGCGGCGCTCCCAACGCTCGGCTCTGAGCCATAGAGCTCACCGGGCAATTCGGGGGGCATGGCGTGGTCTGCCTCTTCGTCGTTCCGGTACTGCTGGTTGTGACGATAGATGATCAGGGTGTCCCAGCGCAGGGCTTTGACCAGACCGATCAGGATCAGCATACACACCACCGCAAAGGGGAAGCCGGCCACGACCGCTGCCGCTTGCAGCGCGTTCAGACCGCCCGCGACCAACAGAACCGATGCCACAGCGCCCTCGGTCACGGCCCAGAAGATGCGCTGAACCTTGGGCGGGTTCGGGTCACCACCGGCGGTCAGCATGTCGATCACAAACGAACCCGAATCCGACGAAGTCACGAACCACAACACGATCAGGATGATGGTCAGACCCGACAGGATTTCGGTCCCCGGCAGATATTGCAGCAGGGCAAACATCGCGTCGCCATAGCTGTTGCGGGTCGCCTCGACCAAAGACGGATCACCACCCAGCGAGATGTTCAGCGCGGTGCCGCCAAAGGCCGCAAACCAGAAGAACATGATCGAGGTCGGCAGCAGCATCACACCCAGCAGGAACTCGCGGATAGTGCGGCCACGCGAAATGCGGGCAACGAACACGCCGACAAAGGGGCTCCAGCTGATCCACCATGCCCAGTAGAAGATGGTCCAGCCGTTCTGCCAGGTGCCGTCTTCGGCATAAGCTTCGGTCCAAGTGGCCCAAGAGATGAAGTTCGCCAGATAGTCGCCATAGCTTTGAACAAACAGGTCAAAGATGAAGACGGTCGGACCAACGATCAGCAGGAACAGCAGGAACAGCAGGCTGAAGCTGACGTTCAGGTTCGACAGACGCTTGATGCCGCCGTCCAGACCCGCAACCACCGAAATTGTCGCCGCCAGAGTAATCAGCGCGATGATGATGATCTGCACAGTGGTCGATTGACCGATGCCAAAGACCTCACCTAGACCAGAGTTGATCTGCATGGCGCCCAGACCCAGCGAGGTCACGATACCGAACATGGTGCCAAAGACTGCCAGAATGTCGATTGCATCGCCCCACGGGCCGTAAATCTTGTCCCCGAGCAGCGGGTACAGCGCCGAGCGGATGGTCAGAGGCAGGCCCTTGCGGAAGTGGAAATAGGCCAGCGCCAGCGCGACAATCGCGTAGATTGCCCAGCCGTGGAAGCCCCAGTGCAGGAACGAAATGACCATGGCCTGTTTGGCCGCAGCCTCGGTCTCGGGGTCACCCATGGGCGGCGCAAAGTAATGGTAGAGCGGCTCTGCCACACCCCAATAGATCAAACCAATCCCGATGCCCGCCGAGAACAGCATGGCTGTCCAGCTGAACAGGTCATATGCGGGCTTTTCCGTCATCCGCCCGAGGCGAATGTCGCCAAACTTGCCGAACGCCAGATAGATCGTCGCGATGACAAAGATGTTCACCTCGATGATCATCGCCCATCCGAGGGTATCGCCGAACCATGTCTGGATACCGCCAAACAGGGCGTTCGCCTGTTCATTGAAAAACGCGCCGAAAATGATGAAGCCCACGATCAGCAGAGCCGAGATCGTGAACACTCTTTTGTGGACTTTGGGAAAGAACAGCAGCCTGTCCTGCTGCAGATTGGTACTCATTGAGGTAGACCCTCCGTTTTACACGGTCAACTTTTGGTTACAGGTCTTAGAACGAGTATGTGGGATGTTGGTTCCATGCCGAAACCACGGCAGGTTCCCGCCAATCACAATTTCCTGAACAATAACAGGTCGGTGCTTGATGCAAAAAAGTCCGATTTTTTGCGCCGGATGGGATGGAACCAAAGAACCCCGCCCTGTGGAAGAGCGGGGTCCGGTATCGGTTGGCTTAACCGCGGCCGCGATAGGGCGGGACGCCTTGGTCCGGAATCCAGACGCCATCGGGGATGGGGCCGGTCTGGTAGTGGACGTCGATCGGGATGCCGCCACGGGGATACCAATAGCCTCCGATCCGCAGCCATTTCGGGTCCAGGAAATCCGCCAGACGGCGCGCGATCGAGATAGTGCAATCCTCGTGAAACGCACCATGGTTCCGGAACGAGCCTAGGAACAGCTTCAGCGATTTGCTTTCGACCAGCCACTCGCCGGGGACATAGTCGATCATCAGATGCGCAAAGTCGGGCTGGCCGGTCATGGGACACAGAGACGTAAACTCGGGCGCGGTGAAGCGCACGTTGTACAGAACATCCGCTTGGGGGTTCTGAACGCGCTCCAGCTCTGCCTCTTCGGGGGACTGAGGCATGACGGTCGCGCCGCCAAGCTGTTTGAGGTTGCTGTAGATGCTGTCGGTCATGTCATTTCGTCCTATTCAAACACCGCGCTTGTTGCCCCAGATCAGGACATGCAGTTGCGGCAGAATGCGGGGGGCGAACCAGCGGTCCGCCATAGTTGTCTCGGTCAGCCAAAGCAGACGGTCGGCCAAGGCCTGCGGGTCCACGGGCAGATCGGGGTCGACCTCGGGGTTGCCCGGTTGCAGATAGAGCGGCAGGTCGGGATGCCTAGCGTGCGCGTCCTTGGCCCAAGCGTAGTCGGCATCGTCGAAGATCACGATCTTCATCACGGTCTGCCCCGCGCCCCGACCTGCTTGAACACAGGCGTCAAAGGCATCCCAGTCCACGGTCTCCCCGCTGCTGGGGGGCTTGGGCGACAGAACCAGCGTGCCCAGTTCGGCGAACCAAGTCTTAGCGATGGACCCTTGGGTTTCGCAGGCAAAGCGATAGCCCTTGGCCTTGCCCATCGCAATCACGGGGGAAAAGTCCTGAATTGCGGGATTGCCACCGCTGATACTGATGGTCAGGGGCTGGCCGCCGGACAGATCCTCGACCTGCGCGAACACCTGTTCGGGCGCCATGGGCTTCCACGTCCCACGATAGGCACTGTCCACCGCGTGCAGGCTGTCGCACCAGCTACACCGATAATCACAACCGCCTGCGCGGACAAATACCGTCGGCTCCCCGATCAAGGCGCCTTCGCCCTGAATCGTGGGACCGAAAATCTCGACAATGCGCAGGGTCATGGCCGGTATTCTGCCCACGTCTTCGGGGTCTCGCTGACTTTGACAGCGGTGACCTCGGGCCAGCGGGCTTTGCACCAGTCGTAGAAATGCTTGGACATGTTCTCGGCGGTCGAGGCCACATCCATCACATCGTTCAGATGGCGGTGGTCGAACACATCGTCGATATAGGTCTTCAGGGGCTTCAGTTCGTGGTAATCCCGCACAAACCCGTCGCTGTTCAGTTCTGCTGCCGAGAGCTCAACCACCACAATGTAGTTGTGCCCATGTAGACGTGCGCACTGGTGATCATCTGGCAGATGGGTCAGCTGGTGCGAGGCCGAGAAGTGGAATTCTTTGCTGATCCGAAACATCACTTGTCCTCGTGTGCGGCGATGGCCGCTTGCCAGAAATCGGGATCTTCGTAGACGGTCGGGTCGGTGACGCCCGCCAGATGGAAGGCTTCGCGCCGTTCGACGCAGGTGCCGCAGCGCCCGCAATGATCCGCGCCCCCTTTGTAGCAGGACCATGTCTCGGCAAAGGGGGTATTGTGACGCGCGCCTTCGGTCACGATGTCGGCCTTGGTGCGGTGCACGAAAGGCGTGTACAGCGACACGTCCGCGTACCCGTCCAGCGCAGCCTTTTGCATGGTGTTGAATGCCTCGGTGAACGCCGGACGGCAATCGGGGTAGATAAAGTGATCCCCCCCGTGAACCGCCGTCGCCACCGCCTGATCCCCATTCGCCGCCGCCACGCCAAAGGCAATGGTCAGCATGATCGCGTTGCGGTTTGGGACCACAGTGATCTTCATGGTTTCTTCAGCGTAGTGACCATCAGGCACGTCGATGTCGTCGGTCAGGGCGGACCCCGTCAGCGCCGCGCCAATCGTCCGCATGTCGATAATGTCATGGGGCACACCCAGCCGTGTCGCGGCAAGGGCAGCATAGTCCAGTTCTTTGCGGTGGCGTTGACCATAGTCGAACGATACCAATCGCGTCAGCTCGTGCTGATCGGCGACCATGTGGGCGAGGGATACAGAATCCAGTCCGCCCGAGCAGAATACAATCGTTTTCATCAGTGTCCCTTGTTTTGATGTACCGGGTAGGCTGCGACCGGTTGGGCGTGCGTTTACGTCTGATCGCCCTTTTTGGCAAGCCTTACGCCCCGACAGGGATCATGGTGCCTTGCAGGATCGCCACGTGCCTGCGTTTACCATTGTCGGTGGACCAGACATCGGCACCCACGACCACCAGCCTGCGCCCGGGTTTGATCACGCGCCCGATGGCCTCCAAATGGCCAGTCGCGGGGGCAAGGTAGTTGATCTTGACCTCGACCGACATGACTTCGGAATCCGCTGGCAAGGTGGACAAAGCCGAATAGCCCGCTGCACTGTCCGCGATGCTGAACACCATACCGCCGTGGGCAAAGCCCTGCTGCTGCAAGACATGGGCGGACACGGGCGCGGTAATGGTGACACGACCCTCTTCGATCTCGACCAATTCCGCTCCGATGGTCTGCATCATCGACTGCTGCGCAAAGCTGGCCCTGATGCGGGCCTCGGTTTGTGTGAAATCCATTGTGCTCTCTCCCTCTGGGCAAATAGGCGCCCCGATAGCGAGAGTTGGCAACTGTGACGTCCCGTTCATTCCGGGGGCAATAACACCTGCGCTGCGGCTTTGCGCACTGCGGCTGTCATCGGGCCCAAAGCATCGGTCGTCAGCCGGTTGAACTGCCAAAAGAGCGGCGCATCATGAGGGGCCTCTGCGTTCAGGGTCACGAGCCGCCCTGAGACCAGATGATCAGCCACCAGATATTCAGGGTTAAGCGCCCACCCGAGCCCCAGAACGCAAGCCTCGACAAACCCTTGGCTAGAGCCGATCCGGTGGCACGGCAGAGTGCGCGCCCGCACCGCGCTGCCAAAGATCTGCGCCACCCAGCGCTCTTGCAGCTTGTCCTTGTCCGAGAACTTGAGCGCGGGCGCTTTGGCCAGTGCCTGCGCCGTCACCCCCTCTGGCATCCAGCGCTTCATGTATTCTGGGCTGGCCGTCGCCAAATACCGTAGACTGCCAAGCGGTACGCTTTCGCACCCTTGCAGCGGCCTCGCATGAGCGGTCACAACCGCTGCCACCTCGCCCCGTTTCAGCCAATCCAGTGAGACATCCTCGTCATCAATGACAATGTCGAACAGCACGCCTTCGACCGCTTGCAACGCAGGCAGAAACCACGTCGCCAGACTGTCCGCATTCACCGCGATCCGCAGGGTACTCTGACCGCCCGCCCCTTGCCCAAGGTCCCGCCGCACAGCGCTTTCCATCAGCATCAGGCGGTCGAAATGCCCGATCAACGTCTGCCCTGCTTGGGTCGCGACACAGGGCGTACCGCGCACCAACAGAACGCTCCCGATCTGGTCTTCCAGAGCCTTAATCCTCTGGGAGACCGCAGACTGTGTCAGGTGCAATTCCGCCGCCGCGCCGCCGAACGAGCCACGCCGATGAACCGCCGCGAGGGCCTGAAGATGCAGTGGATCAATCATTAGAAACTCTAATCAAGGCAAAGTTCTTTGAATTAGACTAATCCTTCGTGCGCCCGTAAGCAACGGCCCAACCAAAGGAGAACCCATGACCGCCCTGATCCACGGATACCTTGTGTCGATTAGCCTGATCGCCGCCATCGGCTCGCAGAACGCCTTTGTCCTGCGACAAGGGCTGCGTCGCGAACACGTGGCTGCAGTCGTCGCAACCTGTGCCCTGTCGGATGCCATCCTGATCACGGCAGGCATCGCAGGTATGGGTACTTTGATCGCCTCGATCCCTTGGCTCGCCCCTGCCATGCGGTGGTTCGGCGCGGCGTTTCTGCTGGTCTACGGTGCCCTGAGATTTCGCGCCGCGTTCAAGGGTGGCGAAGCGCTGTTGCCCGCCAATGCAGCCCCTGTCCCGCTGATCAAAGTCCTGCTGATCTGCCTGACGCTGACATGGGCAAACCCCCATGTCTACCTGGACACCGTGCTCCTGATCGGCTCAATCGGCACCCAATATGCCCCCGATCACTGGAACTTCGCAGCAGGTGCGATCCTCGCGTCTCTGTCGTTCTTTGTGGCGCTGGGGTTCGGCGCACGGCTGCTTTCGGGCCTGTTTGAAAACCCCAAAGCTTGGGTCGTGCTAGAGGTTATCGTCGGCTGCACCATGTGGGCCATCGCAGCATCCCTGCTGCTAGGATGACATTGCTGCCTCGGCCAACAGCGCGTCGATGATCCCGCCCAAATCGCCAAAATGGCTGAACTGCGCGGCATGGGGGATCAAGGCGCTCGCTGTTTTCCGATAGCCCTCGGTGAACAGCACAAACGGCACCAAAGCGCGCTGCGCGGTTTCCGCATCCACCTCGCTGTCGCCCACATAAATCTCTGGTCCGTCACCAAGATCAGCAAAGGCTTTGTCCAAAGGGCGTGGGTCCGGCTTGTGCACAGGCAGACTATCTCCACCGATCACAACCTCGAAATACCCGCCTAGTCCCGTGGCCTTCAGAACAGCCAACGTGGCCGCATAGGGTTTGTTGGTACAGACCCCCAAACTGTGGCCCGCTGCCTTCAGCTGACCCAGCACCTCTTCGACCGCCGGATAGGGCCGCGTCAGATCCGTTGCCGTCAAATAGCGGCCCGTGAAATCGGCCAGCAAGCGCTCTTGCTCGCTGTCCGCAATGCCTCGGGCCGCGCGCATCCGCGCAACGAACACGCCCGCACCGTTGCCGATAAAGTCCCGTGCCTGCGCCAAGGTGATGGGCTCGGCCCCTTCGCCCGCCAGCACTGCGTTGGCAATCCCGTGAATATCGGGCGCGCTGTCGATCAGCGTCCCGTCCAGATCAAAAACAATCCGCGCCATTATCCTGTCTTCCACTTGATCGAACACCCCATCGAAGGGATCTGGTCTGCGGGCCCTTGCCCCGTTTCGGCGACCTGTTTCATCGCCTCGAACAGATCGCGGCGCAGGTCCGCAGGCCCCGCCGCCTTGGTTGAAGCATCAAGCCGCCCGCGATATTGCAGCCCCCCGTCCGCATCAAAGCCAAAGAAATCCGGCGTACAGGCCGCATCATAGGCCCGCGCGACCGCTTGGCTCTCGTCATAGAGGTAGGGGAACGGAAAACCCCGCGCCTCGGCCATCACACGCATGTTGTCGAAACTGTCCTGAGGATAGGTTTCAGCGTCATTGGCGCTGATCGCCACCACGCCGATCCCCATCTCCATCAGCTCGGACGCATCGCGGATGATCCGGTCCAGAACCGCCAGCACATAGGGGCAATGGTTGCAGATAAACATGACCAGAGTGCCCTTGGTCCCCGCCACATCGCCAAGGCTGACCTGACGGCCATCGGTGCTTGGAAGAGTGAAATCGGGCGCTTTCCAGCCGAAATCGCAGACAGGGGGTGTGACGGCCATGGCAGGTCTCCTTCAGGAACAGGCGTTGCGGATAGCCGCGATATTAGCGCCGTAAACCTCTGGGTTGTCCACCGACCCACCGCGAAAGACGGCACTTCCGGCAACCAGCACATCGGCCCCTGCCGCAGCCACCAAAGGCGCCGTGGTCGGGTCCACCCCGCCGTCAATCTCGATATGGATGGGGCGGTCCCCGATCATCTCGCGCAATTTTCGCACCTTGGCTGTCATGTCGATGAACTTCTGCCCGCCGAAACCGGGGTTAACGGTCATCACACAGACCAGATCGGTCAGGTCCAAAAGATGCTCCACCGCCTCGGCCGACGTGCCGGGGTTCAGGGCAATCCCCGCCTTCATCCCTGCCCCGCGAATGGCCTGAAGCGTGCGGTGGCTATGCGGCCCCGCCTCGATATGCGCGGTCAGAACGTCGGCCCCCGCGTCGGCATAAGCCTCGATATAAGGGTCCACAGGCGCGATCATCAAATGCACATCCATGACCGTTTTCACATGGGGCCGGAACGCCTTTACCGCAGGGGGGCCAAAGGTCAGGTTGGGCACGAAATGCCCGTCCATCACGTCCACATGGACCCAATCCGCGCCCTGTGCCTCAATCGCCTGAATCTCGGCACCGAAATTCGCAAAATCCGCCGACAAAATGGACGGAGCAATCTTCACCGACCGATCAAAACTCATTCCGCGGCCTCCCGCATCCGGTCCACATCCAGACCGCCCTGAAACACACGGCTGGCCCGCAAATCCGCCGCCGTAATGGTGGACAAGGCCACCGCATCCAGCGGCCCCTTACTTTCCGAAAACAGCCGGTTCGCTTGCCGCAGCCGCGCACGGTCCAAAGCATTGCGGATCGACCGCGCGTTGGCGAAATGGGGCTGCATCCGGCGCATCGAAATGTACTCGGCCATCGCCGCCTCGGCCTCGGGATCAAAGACATAGCTCTGCCCCTCCAGCATGGATTTCGAGATCCGCAGTAATTCCTCGTCCGAGTAATCCGGGAAATCGATGTGGTGAGCGATACGCGACCGGAACCCGGGATTGGCGGCAAAGAACCGGTCCATCCGGTCCGCATAGCCCGCCATGATCACTACCAGATCGTCGCGGTTGTTCTCCATGACTTGCAGCAGGATTTCGATGGCCTCCTGCCCGTAATCCCGCTCGTTATCGGGTTTGTACAGGTAATAGGCCTCGTCGATGAACAGCACGCCGCCCATGGCCCGCTTCAGAACCTCTTTGGTCTTAGGCGCTGTGTGGCCAATGTACTGCCCCACCAGATCATCCCGCGTCACCGACACCAGATGCCCCTTGCGCACATAACCCAAGCGGTGCAGCAGCCCGGCCATCATCCGCGCCACGGTGGTCTTGCCCGTCCCCGGATTGCCCGTGAACGACATGTGCAGGGTCGGAGTCTCGTTCGACAGCCCCATCTCGCGCCGCGCCTTATCGACCAGCAACAAAGCCGCCGTCTCGCGAATGCGCTGCTTGACCGGAGCCAAGCCGATCAATTCGCGATCCAGCTCCTCCAGCACCTCGCGCACGCCCGAGGCCTCGTATTCCGCCGCCAGATCGACAGTCTGTACAGTGCCCTCAACCATCACCCTGCTTCTTTCTTCTTTGCCAAAATACTCCGGGGGTCCGGGGGCAGCGCCCCCGGCCTCTCAAACCGGCCCGCAGGCCAGCCAGTTTAGCGCCGCGCGTCCCACGCATAGCGCTGGGACCGTCCGTCGACGTCAGTGCGCTGCATGTGGAAACTCGGCTCTTCAGCGGGACGATTGACGATAAAGCTCATCATCACCGTCTCGAAGCCGCGGGTGTTGTCGAACGCTTGAATGCGGATGTAGGCGTCGGGGTTCGCCTTGCGGCACTCGTCCAGTTCCATCATCACGCCCTTGGCGTCGCGCAGGTCGAACATGGGGTTTCCCCACATCTCCCAGTAGGTGTTTCGCGGATGGGGATCACTGGTGTATTCGAGGCTCACCGCCCACTCTTTGCCAAGGATATATTCGACCTGTTTGGTGATCTGATCGTCATTCAGATCGGGAAGAAAGCTGAAGCAGCCCTGTGTGATACGCATGGTAAAATCTCCTGAATGTCGGGGGCCGCGCGCGCATCCGGCACGCGGCCGAATGGCTTACATCGCGGGCACAGCGGTCGGCACAAAATCCGAGGTGTCCGTCGAGGTGTAGTTGAAGGTGATGTTCCCCCAAGTATCGAGCGCTGCTTCCAGCGGTTTGCACCACTTGGCCGCTTCACGCAGGATTTCGGGGCCTTCGACTGCGATCTCGCGGCCTTCGTTGCGGGCCAGGATCATCGCCTCCAGCGCCACACGGTTCGCGGTTGCGCCCGCCTGAATGCCCATCGGGTGACCGATGGTACCGCCGCCGAACTGCAGCACCACATCGTCGCCGAACAGATCAATCAGCTGGTGCATCTGACCCGCGTGAATACCGCCCGAAGCCACGGGCATCACCTTCTTGATGTCGCCCCAGTCCTGCTCAAAGAAGATCCCGCGCTGCAGATCGACCTCGTTATGGGTCTCGCGGCAGACGTTGTAGTATCCCTGAACGGTCATGGGGTCGCCCTCGAGCTTGCCCACCGCGGTGCCGCAGTGCAGGTGGTCGACACCAGCAAGACGCAGCCACTTGGCGATCACGCGGAAGCTGATGCCGTGGTTCTTCTGGCGGGTGTAGGTACCGTGACCTGCGCGGTGCATGTGCAGGATCATATCGTTCGCACGACACCATTCGCTGATCGACTGGATCGCAGTCCAACCCACAATCAGGTCGACCATGACGATGACCGATCCCAGCTGCTTGGCGAACTCGGCGCGGGCGTACATCTCTTCCATCGTGCCGGCAGTGATGTTCAGGTAGTGGCCTTTGACCTCGCCGGTTTCGGCGGTCGCCTTGTTCACGGCCTCCATGCAGTAGAGGAAACGGTCACGCCAGTGCATGAAGGGCTGCGAGTTAATGTTCTCGTCATCCTTCATGAAGTCGAGGCCACCCTTCAGACCTTCGTAAACCACGCGGCCATAGTTCTTGCCCGACAGACCCAGCTTGGGCTTGGTGGTCGCGCCCAGAAGGGGCTTGCCGAACTTGTCCAGACGCTCACGCTCGACCACCAGACCGGTGGGCGGGCCTTTGAAGGTTTTGACGTAGGCCACGGGGAAGCGCATGTCTTCCAGACGTGCGGCCATCAGCGGTTTGAAGCTGAACACGTTGCCGATGATCGACGCGGTCAGGTTCGCGATCGAGCCTTCTTCGAACAGGATCAGATCATAGGCCACATAGGCAAAGTACTGGCCGGGTTGGCCGGGCACCGGATCAACGCGGTAGGCTTTGGCGCGATACTGATCCGCAGCGGTCAAACGGTCGGTCCAGACCACGGTCCATGTAGCGGTGGAGGATTCCCCCGCCACAGCGGCCGCGGCCTCGATAGGGTCCACACCCTCCTGCGGGGTGATGCGGAACAGGGCCAGCACATCGGTGTCTTTGGGCTGGTAGTCGCCGTCCCAGTAACCCATCTGCGCGTATTTCAGGACCCCTGCGGCATAGCGCTTTTTCTTGTCCTTGATTTCGGTGGGATTGCTCATGTCGTTCATGTCGTGGCCTCCTCCTGCCGTGACGGGTTCACGCTGCACGCGCAGCTGCGATTTGGGGATCAAGCGCGCCGCTCTCGTAGCGACGGGCCATGTCATCCATGGAAATGGGTTTGATGCGGTCTGCCTGACCGGCGGTGCCAAAGCGTTCGAAGCGGTCGCGGCACAGATCCTCGAGCTCTTTCATCGCGGGGATCAGGAACTTGCGCGGGTCGAATTCGCTGGGCTTTTCAGTCGCGATCTTGCGGAACTGGCCTGTCATCGCCATGCGGCAGTCGGTGTCGATGTTGACCTTGCGCACGCCCATCTTGATGCCGCGCTCGATCTCTTCGACCGGGACGCCATAGGTCTGAGGCATCGCGCCGCCATTGGCGTTGATCAGGTCCTGAAGCTCCTGCGGCACCGAGCTAGACCCGTGCATCACCAGATGGGTGTTGGGCAGCTTTTCGTTGATCCGGCGGATGGTCTCCATCGACAGGATGTCACCGTCGGGCTTGCGGCTGAACTTGTAGGCGCCGTGAGAGGTGCCGCACGCAATCGCCAGCGCATCGCAGCGGGTGGCCATCACGAACTCGACCGCTTGATCGGGGTCTGTCAGCAGCTGGTCGTGGGACAGTTTGCCCACCGCGCCAGAGCCATCCTCTTCGCCCGCTTCGCCGGTTTCCAGCGAGCCCAGAACACCCAGTTCCCCTTCGACCGAGGCACCGACCGCATGGGCTGCTTTGGTGACCCGCGCGGTGATCTCGACGTTGTAGTCGAAGTCTGCGGGTGTCTTCATGTCCTCATGCAGCGAGCCGTCCATCATCACCGAGGTAAAGCCGTGACGGATCGCAGACAGACAGGTGGCGTCGTTGTTGCCGTGGTCCTGATGCAGCACGATGTGGTTGTCGGGGTACATCTCGGACAGGGCCACAACCATGTGGCGCAGCATGATGTCACCGGCATAGGACCGCGCCCCGCGGCTGGCCTGCAGGATCACCGGCGAACCGGTCGCCTTGGCGGCTTCCATGATCGCCAGACCCTGCTCCATGTTGTTGATGTTAAAGGCGGGAACGCCGTAGCCATGCTCGGCCGCGTGATCCAGCAGTTGTCTCAAGGTAATCAATGCCATGTTGGTCTCCTCCCCCTCAGGCTGCCTTGGCTGCCCCTTGCAGGGCCGCGATACCGGGAAGGGTCTTGCCCTCCAGCCATTCCAGAAATGCGCCACCGGCGGTGGACACATAGGTAAAGTCTTGGGTCACGGCGGCTCCGTTCAGGGCGGCCACCGTATCGCCCCCGCCCGCCACGCTAGTCGCACGGCCCTGTCGCGTCAGAGCGGCAGCGGTGCGGGCCAGTTGGTTCGTGGCGTGGTCAAAGGGCGGGATCTCGAACGCGCCCAACGGCCCGTTCCACAGGATCGTGCGGCATTCGCTCAGAACTCGTTGAAAGTTCGACAGCGCGCGCGGACCGGCATCCAGGATCATCGCACCGGCCGTACATTCGTGCGCCCCGACGACACGGTTCTCGGCGCCTGCCTTGAACTCGGTCGCGATGACCACATCCTCGGGCAGGTGGATCTGGCAGCCGGATTTCTCAGCCAGCTTGCGGATTTCCTGCACGGTCTCGACCTGATCCGCCTCGTGCAAGGACCGCCCCATCGGTGCCCCATCCGCATAGAGGAAGGTGTTCGCCATGCCCCCGCCGATAATCACGTGATCCAGCTTCATCACCAAGTTCTTCAACACAGCGATCTTGCTGGACACTTTGGCGCCGCCGACGATGGCCACAGCAGGCTGTTGCGGCGCTTCCAACGCGGATGTCAGCGCCTCCATCTCTTCGATCAGCAACGGTCCCGCATAGGCGGGCAACATGCGCGCCAGCGCCTCGGTCGAGGCATGGGCGCGGTGCGCGCAGCTAAAGGCGTCGTTCACATAGACATCCCCCAGCTGCGCCAGCGCGGCTGCGAACGCAGGGTCGTTCGCGGTCTCGCCCGGATTGTAGCGCAGATTCTCGCAGAGCAGGACGTCGCCGTCTTTCAACCGCTTGCTCAGGATCACCGCAGACTCTTCGCCGCAGACATCCGAAAACACGACCGAGGTCCCCAGCGCCTGCGCCAAAGCGGGACGCAACTTGTCCACCGAAAAGGCAGGGTTCATTTCGTTGACCTTGGGGCGACCAAAGTGGGTCAAGATCACCAACCGCGCGCCGCGTTCCAGCAGAGGCTTCATCCCCGCCGCAAAGCGGTTGATGCGGGTGGCATCGGTCACGACGCCTTCGTCCACCGGCACGTTCAGGTCGGCGCGCACCAAAATACGCTTACCCCGCACATCCACATCCATGATCGAGGGCAGCATCAGATCAGCCTCCCCATGGCGCAGGCGGTGTCCGCCATCCGGTTCGAGAAGCCCCACTCATTGTCGTACCAGCTCAGGATGCGGACCATGCGGCCGTCCATGACTTTGGTCTGGTCCATGTGGAAGATCGACGAATGCGGATCGTGGTTGAAGTCCATCGAGACGTTGGCGGTGTCGGTATAACCAAGGATCCCCTTCAGATCGCTGTCAGCGGCAGCGCGGATGGCGGCGTTCACTTCGTCAACAGTGGTGTCGCGGCTGGCCATAAAGGTCAGGTCCACGACCGACACGTTCGGGGTCGGCACACGGATCGCCACACCGTCCAGTTTGCCGTTCAGTTCGGGCAGAACCAGACCCACGGCCTTGGCCGCGCCGGTGGATGTCGGGATCATCGACAGGGCGGCCGCACGGGCGCGGTACATGTCCTTGTGCATCGTATCCAGCGTGGGCTGGTCGCCCGTATAGCTGTGGATGGTGGTCATGAAGCCCTTTTCGATCCCGACCGCCTCGTGCAGCACTTTCGCCACAGGGGAGAGACAGTTCGTGGTGCACGAGGCGTTCGAGACAATGATATCGCTGCCGGTCAGATCGCGGTGGTTCACACCGAAGACCACGGTGCGGTCCACATCGTTCGCAGGGGCCGAGACCAGCACGCGCTTGGAGCCGTTCTCCAGATGCAGGGCGGCCTTGTCGCGGTCGGTGAAGATGCCGGTGCACTCCAGCGCCACATCCACACCGTCCCAAGGCAGGTCTTTGGGATCACGGATCGCAGTGACTTCGATGGGGCCGCGGCCAATGTCGATAGCATTTCCAGCGGTTTTGACTTCGCCCGGATAGCGGCCATGCACGCTGTCGAACTTCAGCAGATGGGCGTTCATTTCCACCGGGCCCAGATCGTTGATCGCGACCACTTCGATGTCATTGCGGCCCGACTCTGCGATCGCGCGAAGCACATTTCTCCCGATACGGCCGAAGCCGTTGATGGCAACCTTGGTTGTCATGGTACTGTTATCCCTTGTTAATCTGGTTCTTGGCCGAGGCTGCGATCGCTTCGGCGGTGATGTTGAAGTGGCGGTACAATTCGTCTGCGGGCGCGCTGGCGCCAAAGGAACTCATGCCCACGAAGCCGTCATTGCGCTCCAGGAACAGCTCCCATCCCTGACGGATCGCGGCCTCGACCCCCACGCGGGGGGCGGTGCCACGGACCAGCACGCGGTAGGCGGCGGGTTGGGCCGCGAACAGCTCGAAGCTGGGGGCGGACACCACGGCGGCGCGTATGCCGTCAGCGGCCAGCAGGTCGGCGGCCTCAATGGCGATCTCGACCTCGGAGCCGGTCGCGATCAGCGTCACATCTCGAGCGCCTGCCGTTTCCCGCAGCACATAGGCCCCGCGGGCGGTCAGGTTGCTGTCGGTATGCGTGGTGCGCAGGGTCGGCAGGTTCTGACGCGACAGGCACAGCAGGGTCGGCGTCGCCTCAGACGTGGCGCACAGCTCCCATGCTTCGGCGGTTTCCACGGCGTCGGCGGGGCGGAACACAGTCAGGTTCGGCATAGCTCGCAGGGATGCGATGGTTTCCACCGGCTGGTGGGTCGGGCCATCTTCGCCCAGACCAATCGAGTCGTGGGTCATCACATAGGCGACCGGCACCCCCATCAGCGCAGACAGCCGGATCGACGGGCGGCAATAGTCGGCAAAGGCCAGGAACGTCCCGCCATAGGTAAAGAAACCCCCGTGCAGCGCGATCCCGTTCATCGCGGCGGCCATGCCGTGCTCGCGGATGCCATAGTGGATGTAATCGCCGCTATAGTCGTTGCGGCTGACCGGCTTCATCGCGCTGGTGCGGGTGTTGTTCGATCCGGTCAGGTCAGCGGACCCACCCACGGAATTGGGCAGGGTGGCATTCACCACCTCCAGCGCCATTTCCGAGGCTTTGCGCGTGGCGACCTTGGGCTGCTCCTTGGACAGACGGCGTTTGTAGGCGGTGATCGCGGCGTTCAGACCCTGCGCGTCCGGAGCAATCAGCGAACGGTCAAAGTCTGCGGCCTTCGGGCTGGCCTCTTTGCGGGCGGACCAATTGGCGCGGGCATTGGCCCCGCGGGTGGCGATGGCTTCCCAAGCGGCCTTAACTTCGGTCGGAACCACGAACGGCTCATGGGGCCAGTTCAACGCATCGCGGGTTGCGGCGATCTCGTCCGCTCCCAAGGGTGATCCGTGCACCTTGTGGCTGCCCTGCATATTCGGCGCACCCTTGCCGATAGTAGTCCGGCACGCGATCAGGGACGGACGCAGGTCTTTGCGGGCGTTCTCGATGACGCGGGCGATGGCCTCGGGGTTGTGACCGTCCACGGCCTGCACGTGCCAGCCTGCGGCCTCGAACCGGGCGCGTTGATCCATGCTGGTGGACAGGTCGGTCGGCCCGTCGATGGTGATGCGGTTGTCGTCCCAGAAAACGACCAGACGCCCCAAGCCCAGATGGCCGGCCAAATCGATGGCCTCGTGGCTGATCCCTTCCATCAGGCAGCCGTCACCGGCCAGCACATAGGTGAAGTGATCGACCAGTTCGTCGCCGAAGCGCGCGTTGTGCATCCGCTCGGCCAAGGCCATGCCGACAGCGGTAGAAATCCCCTGCCCCAGCGGGCCCGTGGTGGTCTCGATCCCCATGGCGTGTCCGTATTCGGGGTGGCCTGCGGTGCGCGAGCCCATCTGGCGGAAGTTCCGCAACTGGTCCGCGTCCATGTCCGCATAGCCCAGCAGATGGTTGATCGCATAGACCAGCATCGAGCCATGCCCCGCGCTCATGACAAAGCGGTCACGGTCGGGCCATTTATGATCGGTGGGGTCCACTTTGACAAAGCGGTTGAACAGAACCGTCGCCACATCGGCCAAGCCCATAGGCGCGCCGGGGTGGCCCGAGTTTGCCGCCTGCACCGCGTCCATAGTCAGGGCGCGGATGGCGTTGGCCATAGTGGTTTCGTCCACATTTACAGGTGTTTGCACAGTCATGGCAGCCTCCTCAGCTCCGCTTGGATTCTTGGACAAGGCGCAGGATCATCGGGGTAAAGATCAGCTGCATCGCCAGATCCATCTTGCCCCCCGGGATCACGAGCGAGTTCGCGCGGGTCATCCAGCTGTCGTGGATCATCGACATCAGGTAGGGGAAATCGATGCCGCGCGGGTTCTTGAACCGGATCACCACAAGGCTCTCATCCGCCGTGGGAATCCAGCGCGCAATGAACGGGTTCGAGGTGTCGACCACAGGCACCCGCTGGAAGTTGATGTCGGTCTCCGAGAACTGCGGGCAGATGCAGTGCACATAGGCGTGCATCCGGCGCAGGATGGTGTCGGTCACGGCCTCGGTGGTGTAGCCGCGCTTGGAGCTGTCGCGGTGGATCTTCTGGATCCACTCAAGGTTAATCACGGGCACAACGCCAACCTTGAGATCGGCCAGAGCCGCAAGGTTCACCTCGTCATTCACGACGGCGCCATGCAGGCCTTCGTAGAACAGCAGGTCGCTGCCATCCTCGAACGGGGCCCAATCGGTAAAGGTGCCCGGCGCGCTGCCATACCGTGCGGCCTCGTCATCGTCGTGGACATAGTGACGGGTTTCGCCTGTGCCGGTTTCGCCGTAGCTGCGAAAGACGCTTTCCAGTTTCGCCAGTTCGTTCGCGTCATAGGAAAAGTGGCTGAAGCCCTGATCCCCTTCGGCGGTCCGGCGCTCTAGCTCGGCCTTCATCGCGGCGCGGTCGTAGCGGTGGAACGCGTCGCCCTCAATCGAGACAGTGCTGACACCCTCGCGGCGGAAAATCTGGTCAAAGGTACTTTTGACAGTGGTGGTTCCAGCACCAGAGGAGCCGGTCACCGAAATAATCGGATGCTTTTTGGACATAGTATTTTCCAGTCAGGGTCAGGCGCGGAACAGGCCGCGGTTGCCGAACAGGGCAGAGACTTCGGTCTCGGGCAGATCGTGATAGGTGCTGACGCGGTCGACCTTGTCTGCGGTGCCAAAGACCATGGGCGTTCGGGCATGCAGGCTCGTCGGGATCTGGCTCAGAATACGGGCTGTGCCGGTGGTCGCCTTGCCGCCCGCTTGCTCGACCAAAAAGGCGATGGGCGCGCATTCGTAGACCAGACGCAGGCGACCATTCTCGTAGCCTTTGCGTTCGTCACCGGGGTACAAGAAGATCCCGCCACGGCACATGATCCGGTGGGTTTCAGCCACCAAAGACGCCACCCAGCGCATGTTGAAATTCTTGCCCCGCGGCCCTTCGGACCCAGCCAGACAATCGTCGATATAGGCCCGCACCGGCTTGGCCCAGTGGCGATAGTTCGACGCATTGATCGCGAACTCGCTCGCCTCTGGCGGGATCATCGTGGTCTCGGTCTCGACAAACTCGCCGATGCTCCGATCCAGAATGTACTGCCGCACGCCAGCGCCGAACGTCACAACCAGAGCGGTATGGGGACCGTAGATGAAGTAGCCCGAGGCCAGCAGGTGGCTGCCATCCCGTAGGAACGTTTCGGTCCCGTCGTCCAGCGCGGGCTGGATCGAAAAGATGGTCCCGATCGACACATTGCAGTTGATGTTCGACGAGCCATCCAGCGGATCAATCGCCAGCGCCAAAGCACCGTTCACGTCGATCTCGTTGACCGTCTCTCGCTCTTCCGAAGCGTACCAGCGCACGCCGGTGCCCTGCATCGCATGGGCAAAGGCATCGTCCGCCAGCACGTCCAGCGCCTTTTGCTGATCACCATCGGTATTGTGGCCGATGTTGGCTGCCAGTTGTCCCGCAAGGGGTCCCTGCCCGACAGCCTCGGAAAGACCGACAGCAACGTCACACAGGGCATTCATAACCTGCCAAAGCGGGGCGGGAACGCCCCCTCTGGGAATTCGTATCTCTTGCATCACGTTTAGGGCCTCCCCTCCCTGAACCGAAGCTGAGATTGATAATCCTCAGGTTGAATGATAATAAAATTTCAAATTTCTGTACGAAGTGTCAGGAAAATTGAATGCCGCGTTTAGACCAGATCACCCTCAAGCAACTTCGCGCCCTTACCGCCGTGGTCGAAGAAAGCACCATTCTCGCAGCTGCAGAACGGCTAAATCTGACCGGCCCAGCGGTACATAACCAATTGAAAACCTTGGAGGGGGTTGTGGGTGCTCCGCTTCTCACCCGTGCAGGTGCAGAACGCAACACACCGACGGCCCAAGGACGTGCTCTGCTGAGGGCCGCAGCAGAGATCGAAACCTCGCTCGAACGGGCGGTGCGACAAATTGGTGCGTTGGGTCAGGGCCTGTCGGGGCGCGTTGTTCTGGGGGTTGTAAGTACGGGGAAGTATTTCGCCCCTCGAATCGTGGCGCTCCTACAGCGGGAGATGCCGGATGTGCAGGTGTCCTTGCGCGTCGGCAACCGCGAAGAAATTGTCGAAGCGATGGAGCGGGCAGAGCTGGACCTGTGCATCATGGGCCGCCCGCCCCGCACCTACCTGACCGAAGCGGTCCCGTTGTTCGACCACCCCCATATCATCATCGCCAATCAGGATCACCCACTGGCCCGCGATCCCATGGTCCCGCGCGAGGCGCTGCTGCGCGAGCGGTTTGTCATGCGAGAGGCGGGATCGGGCACCCGTATTCTGGCCACCCGCTTTCTGGACGAGATCGGGCACGATCAGGTGGCGGGGATCACCGAGATGTCCTCCAACGAAACGATCAAGCAAGCGGTCATCCACGGACTAGGGATCGCCATGATCTCGGCTCACACGGTGGCTGATGAACTGGCATCGGGGCGGTTGGCACGGCTGCGCGTCCAAGGCCTGCCGATCTATCGCAAATGGTATCTCTTGCCCCAGTCCCGTCCGGACAAACCCGCCGCTGTGACCGCGGTGGAGCGCTGGATTCTGGACCACGCCGGCATGATCGAACCGAAACTCGACCTCAGCTAATCCTGACTTTCTGTGCTCGCTAGAACCTGTCACACTGGAGCTATGGGGATTTACATCGCATTTTTACGCTCCGTGAATGTTGGCGGAACGGGCAAGCTGCCGATGTCTGACTTGGCGCGAATGTGTCGGGATATCGGCTTTCACGACGTCCAAACCTACATCGCCAGCGGGAACGTTATCTTCGCCACGGAAATGACGCCCGAAGGCGCACGTGTCTCGCTGGAGGCCCGTCTGTATGAGTATTGCGGCAAGTCGATCCGCGTCCATATTCGCACGCCCGAAGAGCTTTCGCAGATCATCGCGAATAACCCGTTTCCAGACGCCGCGGGCAATCAACTCGGGGTACTGCTGTTGGATGGCGCGCCTGATCTAAGCGCCCCGTTGGTGGGCCAAAAAGACGAGCAAGTCGCGGCTGGGTCACGCGAGCTTTACGCCCATTATCCGTCAGGCATGGGGCGATCCAAACTGGTCTTGCCAGGCAGCACCACAGGCACGACGCGCAATATGAACACGTTGACCAAGGTGCTCAATTTGGCCTGCAAATTGGCCTGAAACCAAGAAAAAGGGGCGCCGTGAGCGCCCCTGAAATCTCTGGTGTTTCGGCGTCTTAGGCCTTGAATCCGCGCGCTTTGACGACCTGCAGCAAGGGCATGACGTCCGACATGTCGGGGCCACGGTCCTGACCGGTGACAGCGCGGCGTAGGGGCATGAATAGACCCTTGCCTTTGCGGCCGGTGGCGTCCTTTACGGCAGAGGTCCAGTTGCCCCAAGTGTCGCCATCAAACGGACCTTCGGGCAGCAGGGTCATCGCCTGCTCGATCGTTTCGCGGTCTTCGTCGGCGACTTTGGGCTCTGCGCCATCGCGGAACAGCTCCCACCAACCTTTCAGATCATCCAGCACGGTGATGTTCTCGCGGCTGACGGTCCAGAACTGTTCGGCCAACTCGGCAGGAACGCCAAGCTCTGCGATCAGCGGCGCAACTTCCGAATAAGGCTTCGCCGCGTTGATGCGCGCGGTCAGCGGGTACAGATCATTGCTGTCGAACTTGGTCGGAGCCGAGCCGAACTGGCCGATATCAAAGCCTTCGATCAGCTCTTCCATCGAGGTCCGCAGTTCCACAGGCTGGGACGAGCCCAGACGCGCCATCAGCGACAGCAGCGCCATCGGCTGCACGCCAGCAGCACGCAGATCACGAAGCGACAGGGTGCCCAGACGCTTGGACAGTGCCTCACCCTGCGGGCCGGTCAGCAGCGAATGGTGCGCGAAGGCAGGGTGATCATGGCCCAAGGCGCGCATGATTTGAATCTGGGTCGCGGTGTTGGTCACGTGGTCAGAGCCGCGCACGACGTGGGTCACGCCCATGTCGGTGTCATCCACAACCGACGCCAGCGTGTACAGCATCTGGCCGTCCGCACGGATCAGCACGGGGTCAGAGACCGAGGCTGCGTCAATCGACAGATCACCAAGGATGCCGTCGGTCCACTCGATCCGCTCTTGATCCAGCTTGAAACGCCAAACGCCAGCGCCACGCTCGGCGCGCAGTTTTTCCTTTTCCTCGTCCGACAGGGCCAGTGCGGCGCGGTCGTAGACAGGGGGCTTGCCCATGTTCAGCTGTTTCTTGCGCTTGAGGTCCAGCTCGGTCGGGGTCTCAAAGCATTCATAGAAGCGACCCATTTCGCGCAGTTTGCGCGCGGCGTCCTCATACCGATCAAGACGCAGGGACTGGCGTTCGACTTGATCCCATTCGATCCCCAGCCATTCCAAATCCTGCTTCAGAGCATCGACATACTCTTCTTTCGACCGCTCGGGGTCGGTGTCGTCGATGCGCAGGATGAATTTGCCGCCCTCTTTGCGGGCGATCAGGTAGTTCATCAGCGCGGTGCGCAGGTTGCCAACGTGGATGTAACCGGTCGGCGAAGGGGCAAAGCGGGTGGTCGTCATAGCGTTCTCCTGTTGGGCGTTCATGTCCCACACAGTCAGGGAAATGTCCACAATCGCCTGCGGCGGGGCGGCTGTGCGCCTGCCGCATGGCGCGGGGTCTTAGCGCAGCTTCGGCGGATTGTTCGGATCGCGGCCGGGGGCTTTGGGGCCCTCTTTCTGCTCGGGCTGGGGCAGATCGAACCGCAGGCCTACTTTGGCCAGCGCCGCAGACATCGGATCGGACGCGCGGAAGAAGGACACGTCGATGCTGCCCGCCTCAATCCCAGAGAAGGTCAGCGCGGCGTGCACGGCCCGCGCGATCGACGGCTCGGCCCCCGGCACGGGGTCCACGACCCCCAACATATGGCCCATCGCGCCGCCTTCGTAGCGAACACCTACCAGATAGGCGAAACGTGCCAGACCTGCGGCAGAGGCCAAACGGCTGTCCAACGAGACCAGCAGAGAGTCCGGCAATCCGCGCGGGGCCAGAAATTCCTCGATATTCGCCTCGCCCTCTTCGGGGGCAGACGACAGGGTATCGGTGATCCAACTGATAGCTTCGGGGGGCAGCAACATCTCTGACGGTGCGACTGTTAGATTAACGCCAAGGCCGATCCCCTGCCCGTTCAGCATCTCTGCCAACACGCGGCCCGGGATCGCGGCATAGGGCGCCTCGCCCTCGGCGAACTGAGCGAGTCGCGCCTCGGTGTCGAACACCACGGCGAACTCAGTGTCATTGACCGGAAAGAGCCGCGGCTTGATCGTCTCGCCTTCGGACTCTTCTTCGAGCAGCAGGAAGAGTTCCGATCCGGACAGCACATCATAGAACCGCAGGCGTGCGGCCTCGCTCTCGGGGGCGGCGTCCATGGCGGCGTGAGCTTGATCCAGCAGTGTCTCAGTCATCTAGCACCTCTTTGACCTTGGCCCGCAGCACCGGCAGCAGCTCTGCTTCGAACCACGGGTTTTTCTTGAGCCATGCGGTATTGCGCCACGACGGATGAGGCAAGGGCAGGACACCGTTTTCCAGATGATCGCGCCATTCGGTCACTGTCTGAGTGACAGATGTGCGCCCGCCGATGTGCCATTTCTGGGCATATCCCCCCACCGCAAGCGTTAGCCGGACCGTGCCGAGCGCCTTGATCAACGGTCCGCGCCACGTTTTCGCACAGATGGGCGGGGGCGGCAGGTCTGCGCCTTTGGCGTCGTATCCCGGAAAACAAAAAGCCATGGGCAGGATCGCCACGCGGGAACGGTCATAAAACTGTTCTGGAGTCACACCCATCCAGTCGCGCAGACGGTCACCCGACGGGTCCGTGAACGGCTGGCCACTGTGATGCACCCGCATCCCAGGCGCCTGCCCGGCAATCAGCAAACGCGCATCAGAGCCAAACCAAACCACCGGACGCGGGCTGTGTCCGGTCACTGTCTGCGCAAATCGTTGCGCGCAGATACCGCATTTCGATAGTTCCGCTTTGAGAGCTTCTAACGCGGGTTGTCCTACATCGCGTTTTTTTGACATAGTTCCTGCAAAGTTTGCGCTTAGTTAACCGTTAATCTACCTAAGAATAAGAACCGCCAAACATGGCACCGAGGCAAGGCATGCTGGAATTCAGAAATGTCAGCAAGTCGTTCTGGACTGGAACGCAGCACAAAGTGATCCTAGATCGCGCGTCTTTTCGTGTCGATTTGGGAGAGTCGATGGGCATCCTCGCGCCGAACGGCACGGGCAAGACCACGGTCGTTAACATGATGGCCGGATTGGAAAAACCCGACGAAGGCGAGATTATTCGCGGGTGCAAAATCTCGTTCCCGCTGGGGTTTATGGGCGGCGTTATCTCGAAGCTGTCTGCGATGGAAAACGCCCGCTACATCGCGCGTCTTTATGGTTTGGACCCCGATTACGTCGAAGCGTTTTGCCGTTGGCTCTGTGGACTTGAGGAATATTTCGACCAACCGCTCGGCACGTATTCGGCGGGCATGAAATCCAGATTTACGTTTGCGTTGATGCTGGCCTTGGACTTCGACATCTACCTGATCGACGAAGGGATGCCGTCCACGACGGATGTAGAATTTAACAAAAAGGCGGCCGACCTCTTGCGAGAACGGCTACGCACAACCACGATCGTGATCGTGTCACACCAGCCGGAGACGCTGGAAAAATACTGTCGCAAAGCTGCTGTCCTGATGCACGGGCAACTGCACATGTTCGACAGCCTTGAGGAAGCGAAGCAGCTGTATGACTACGAAACCAAAAGCTAGAAAATTCCGCATCAGCCGTGAGCCGCTATCCAAAGCCGTGCCAGAGGCGGAACCGACGCATCCCGAAGACACGCCGGAGACAACCGAGTCGCCGACGATGGCGGGGGCTGTCTCCTCTCGAGCCGAGGTGGAATCAGAGGACGACATCGACGCGATCCGCAAAGAAGGCCTAACCGGTCGGCAGTTGCGTCTGGCGCGGAGACTGGCGCAGAAATACAATGTCCCAGCGACCTCTGATTTTGACGCCGTACGCCAGTTGCGCAAGCGCGGCATTGACCCGTTCCAGCGTTCGGCGTCCTTGGATCTCGTGGTGTCCGACCCCGAAGAAACCAAGCTGACCCAGCTGCCGCAGACCGTTCCCGAGCGCCGTCAGGAAACCCTGCCGAGCACCGAAGTCGCGGACGGCGAAAGCCCCGCCGAACGCCGTGCCCGCGAAATCGGCCGCATTCAGGCAGAGATCAGCAAGCGCCGCCGCAAAAAAACCGGCTTGCTAGCGCTTCGCCTGCTGTTCTTCGTCTTCTTGCCCACCGCAATCTGTGGGTGGTTTTTCTACTTCGAGGCGACACCGCAATACGCGACCACCTCGGACTTCATCATCCAGACAGCAGACCAAAGCAGCAGTGCGGGCGGTCTGGGTGGACTGCTTCCATCGCAGATGAACACCAACCAAGAAGCCGTCGCGATTCAGCGCTATCTGCAATCACGCGAAGCTATGCTGCGTCTGGATGGCGAACTCGGGTTCAAGGAACATTTCCAGCAGCCATGGATCGACCCGATTCTGCGCCTATCGCCCGATGCTACGAACGAGGAAGCCTACAAGCTTTATAAGCGCAAAGTGCAGATCGGCTACGACCCGACCGAGGGCGTCATGGGGCTCGAGGTGATCGCCGTCGCGCCAGAAGCCAGCAAAGCCTTCTCTGATGCGCTTATCCGCTATGCCGAAGAACGCGTCGACAGCCAGACCCTGCGGAAACGCGAGGACCAATTGAGCGAGTCGCGCAAATCCTTGGCCGAAGCAGAACGCTTGCGGCGCGAAGCCCAAGAGGCCTTGGTCGCGCTGCAACAAGAAGCGGCCATCGTCGACCCCGAGGGCGTCATCGGCTCGCTCCGTCAGCAAATCACCCAGCGCCAGATCGAATTGCAAGAAAAGCAGCTGCAGCTTCAGGCTTTGCTCGACAACTCGCGCCCGAACCAAAGCCGTGTCGACGGTGTTCAAGGCGACATCCGCCGCCTGCAATCCGCGATCGCGCAACTAGAGACTCGCATGAACGAAGCGACTCAGGGTGAGGACTCTCTGGCCGCGATTTCTGCTAAAATCTCGCTGGCTCAGGCCGATGTTGCGACTCGTGATCTCCTCTTACAGTCCGCACTGCAGAATCTGGAGGCTGCCCAGATCGAAGCCAGCCGCCAGACCCGATATCTGTCCCGCGGCGTAGAGCCCGTGGTGCCCGATCAGGCGACATATCCCAAGGCGTTTGAGAACACCGTGGTCAGTTTTCTGATTTTTGCCGGAATTTACCTCATGATCTCGCTCACAGCGTCGATCCTTCGTGAACAAGTCACAAGCTAGAGGTAAAAGAGGGTTGCAGATTAGATTCGAGCGCTAATTACTAGTGCAAAGTAACGAGTGCGTTCCTGCCCAGAATTTTAAACTATAGAAAAGAGTGTTTTTCATATGACCAAACCGATTGCCGACGTGACACCCAACACTTGGGATTTCTTGCTGCGTCCGATGATCAAGCCGACAGGCTTCCGCGAGTACGACGCCCGCTGGAAGTACCCCGAGGAAATCAACCTGCCAGGCATGACCGCTCTGGGACTTGGCCTTGGCACCCAGATGCGCAAGCGCGGCATTGAGCCCGTGATTGCCGTCGGCAACGACTATCGCGACTACTCGCTGGCCATCAAAAACGCGCTGATCCTCGGCCTGATGCAGGCGGGTATTCAGGTCAAGGACATCGGCCCTGCCCTGTCCCCCATGGCCTATTTCAGCCAGTTCCATCTGGATGTACCCGCCGTGGCTATGGTGACCGCATCGCACAACCCCAACGGCTGGACCGGCGTGAAGATGGGCTTTGACCGCCCGCTGACCCACGGCCCCGACGAGATGGGCGAACTGCGCGACATCGTTCTGGGTGGTCTGGGTGAAGCTCACGAAGGCGGCTCGTACGAACTGATCGAAGGCGTCAAGGAAGCCTACATTCAGGACCTGATCGGCGACTTCAAAATGTCCCGCCCGCTCAAAGTCGTCTGCGCGACCGGCAACGGCACCGCGTCGGCCTTGGCCCCTGAGATTCTGGAGCGTATCGGCGTCGAAGTCGTCCCCTCGCACAACGAGCTGGACTACACCTTCCCGAACTACAACCCGAACCCCGAAGCCATGGAAATGCTGCACGACATGTCCGACACGCTGAAAGCGTCGGGCGCAGACATCGCGCTGGGTTTCGACGGTGACGGCGACCGCTGCGGCGTCGTCGATGACGAGGGCGAAGAGATTTTCGCGGACAAAGTCGGCGTCATCATGGCCCGCGACCTGTCGAAGCTGTACCCCGGCTCGACCTTCGTGGCGGACGTGAAATCGACCGGCCTGTTTGCATCGGACCCCGAGCTGCAGGAACGCGGCGTAAAGGCTGACTACTGGAAGACCGGCCACAGCCACATGAAGCGCCGCGTCAAGGAAATCGGCGCTCTGGCGGGCTTTGAAAAGTCGGGCCACTACTTCTTGGCCGAGCCTGTGGGCCGCGGCTACGACTGCGGCATGCGCGTCGCGGTCGAAATCTGCAAACTGATGGACCGCAACCCCGACATGTCCATGTCGGACCTGCGCAAGGCTCTGCCCAAGACCTACTCGACCCCGACCATGTCGCCCTACTGCGCCGATACTGAAAAGTACGACGTGCTGGACCGCATCGTCGAGAAGCTGGTTGCCAAGGCAGATGCAGGCGACACCTTTGCTGGCAAAGCCGTCAAAGAGGTTGTCACCGTGAACGGCGCCCGCGTCATTCTGGAAAACGGCAGCTGGGGTCTGGTGCGCGCATCGTCGAACACCCCGAACCTGGTTGTGGTTTGCGAAAGCTCGGAGAGCGACGAGGAACTGCGCGCGATCTTCAAAGAGATCGACGACGTGATCCGCACCGAGCCTGCGGTTGGCGAGTACGACCAGAAAATCTAAGTCCGGTTCCTCCGGACAAACGAAAGCCCCCGCGATTTGCGGGGGCTTTTTTGTTTCAGCGGATCAGGCGACCAGCCCGCGTCCGCGCAGCAGCGCATCGACACCGGGCATCCGGCCACGGAATGCCGTGTAGAGTTCTTCGGCCGGTTTCGATCCGCCCATAGACAGGATGTTGGACTGCAGGCTTTCAGCGGTTTTCTCGTCGAATGCGCCACCAGCCTCTTTGAAGGCATCAAAGGCGTCGGCGTCCATGACCTCGGACCACATGTAGCTGTAATAGCCGCTGGAATAACCGTCGCCCGAGAAGACGTGGGCAAACTGGGGCGTCGCGTGCCGCATCCCGATGGCTTGCGGCATGTCGATGCCCGCCAAAACCTCGGCCTGTTTTTGCAAAGCATCTTCGGGTGCAGCGCCGCGGTGGAAGGCCAGATCGACTAGAGCCGAGCCTAGATATTCGACGGTCTGGAAGCCCATATCATAGGTCGCGGCCCCAAGAACCGCGTCCGCCATCGCTTGGGGCATCGGCTCTCCGGTTTCCGCGTGGACCGCGAATTTCGCAAGTACCTCGGGCACTTCAAGCCAGTGCTCATAGAGCTGGCTCGGCAGTTCCACAAAGTCCCGCGCCACCGAAGTGCCAGACATCGAGCCATAGCGCACATCCGACAGCATCTGGTGCAGAGCGTGGCCGAATTCGTGGAACAGAGTGCGCGCATCGTCGTAAGAGAGCAGCGCGGGTTGCCCTTCGTCGGGTTGCGCAAAGTTGCAGACGTTCACGACGATCGGGGCCTGCGCCTCGGGCCAGCCAGCTTGGGACTGGAACGCGCTGCACCACGCACCGGAGCGCTTGGACGGACGGGCGAAGTAGTCGCCGATGAACACCGCCACGTGCTGACCATCGCGGGTCACGCGCCATGCGCGGGCATCGACATGGTAGAGCGGAACGTCCAAGGGCTCGAACCGCAGACCGAACAGGCGGGTTGAGCAGTCAAAGGCCGCTTCGATCATTTTATCCAGCTGGAAGTAGGGCTTCAGCTTGGCCTCATCGAGATCATGCTCGGCCTGGCGGCGCTTTTCGGAATAGTAGCGCCAATCCCATGCCTGCAGGTCGCCGTTGATGCCGTCCTCGCGCATCATCTCGGTCAGTTTGGCGGCATCGGCGTCGGCCTGCGCTTTGGCAGGGGCCCAGACCTGCATCAGCAGTTCCTCAACCCGCTCGGGCGAGCCAGCCATCTCGGTCTCTAGCTTGAAGGCCGCGAAGTTGTCGTATCCCAGCAGTTTGGCGCGTTCTTCGCGCAGTTTCAGGGTCTCGGTCGCGATGCCGCGGTTGTCAGTCTCGCCACCATTGGCGCCGCGTGCGGCCCATGCGGTATAGGCTTTTTCACGCAGCGCGCGGTCGGGACAGAACTGCAGGAATGGCACGATCAGCGAGCGCGACAGGGTGATCACCGGCTTGCCATTCCCCGCACGGCGCGCGGCCGAAATCAGGAAGTCCGGCAGACCATCCAGCTGATCTTCGGCCAGTTCCATTTGCCAGCTGGATTCGTCCTTCAGCAGGTTTTGGGTGAACTGGGTGCCCAACGACGACAGACGCGACATCACTTCACGCATACGGTCCGCCTGTTCGCCAGTCAGCGCCGCGCCGGAACGCACGAACCCGCGACGGGTTAGGTACAGAAGACGAGCATCCTGTTCATCTAAGCCCAGCTCATCACGCTGATTCCACAGGGTTTCCACGCGGTCGAAGAGGGCGCGGTTGTTGTTGATGTCGCTGTAGTGTGCCGACAGCTTGGGCGCGAAATCGCGCTGCAGCGCTTGACGCACGTCGTTCGAGTCGCTGCCCGCCACGTTGTAGAACACCGACAAAACCCGATCGAGCGCGAAACCCGACCCTTCGATGGCCAGCACGGTGTTGGCAAAGGTGGGGGCTTCGGGGTTGTCCGCAATCGCATCAATCTCGGCCTTGTGCTCGGCAAGGGCTGCGTCAAAGGCGGGGGCGAAATCGTCGTCGGAAAAGGCTTCGAAGCGGGGCAGACCGTAGGGGCCATCCCAAGGCTGCATCAATGCATCAGTCATAGTTCAATCCTTGTGCTGTCCGCAGACGGGGCAATCGGCCCGTGGCTGCAGGGTGATGCTGCGGGTCTCGGCGTAGAGGGCGTCATGGATCACCATCCGTCCGCGCAGGGTCTGACCCGCGCCGGTGATCGCTTTGACAGCCTCGTTCGCCATCATCGTCCCGATAATCCCGGGCAGAGGCCCCGCCACACCGGCCAGCGCACACGGCGGAGCCAGATGGGGCGCGGGCGCCTCGGGGAAGATACACTGGTAACATGGGGTCCCGTTCGCCGGATCAAAGAGGCTAAGCTGCCCTTCCCACTGGGTCAGAGCGCCGGACACCAAAGGTTTACCAAGCTTCACGCAGATCCGGTTCACCAGATAGCGCGTTTCGAAGTTGTCCGTGCCGTCGAGGACCAGATCGTATTCTCCGATCAGTTCTTCGGCGTCTTCTTCGGTCAGGCAGCGGTTGTAGGGTTTGACGGTCAAGAAGGGGTTCAGGGCCAGCATGTGGTCCTGCGCACTGAACACCTTGGGCCGGCCGATGTCCGCATCTGCGTGGATCACCTGCCGTTGCAGGTTGCCGTTATCCACCACATCCTCGTCGATCACACCGATGGTTCCGACGCCTGATGCAGCCAGATAGAGCAGCACGGGACTGCCCAAGCCCCCTGCCCCGACGACCAGCACCTTGGACAGCTTCAGCGCCTTCTGCCCCGGTCCGCCGATTTCGCGCAGGACGATGTGGCGGGCATAGCGTTCTAGCTCGACGGGCTGAAAGGTTTGCTTCGGGGTTTCCTCGACCGAAGGCGCTTCGCGTTCGGCGACCTTGGCGCGGATCGCACGCAGGCCAAAGCGGTAGGCCCCCGCGATCACAAGAAACGCCCCAAGGATCAGCCAGGGATCAATACTGCCGCCCAAGGATAAGCGCAGCGGAGCCCCTTCGGGAAGGACGAGATGGGCCACTAACACCGCCAGATACAGGATCAGGATCATCACCCAGCGCGCAGAGCGGGGTGTCTTCATCAGCGCGCCGATCCCCCACAGCGCAGCTGCCATCGCGAGAAACAGTAGCATTTCGTTCCCTTATTTCGATCCGGTCGATCCGAAACCGCCGCCACCACGCGCCGTCTCGCCCGAGAATTCCTCGACCACGGACAAATTAGGGCGAATGACCGGCAAGAACATCATCTGCGCAATGCGTTCGCCGGGATTAATCGTGATCGGATCGCCCGAAGGGTTCCGGTTCCAAACACTGACAAAGATCTGCGCGGTGTAGTCTGGGTCAATCAACCCAGTGCCGTTTCCCAGCACCAAGCCGTGCTTATGGCCCATGCCAGACCGCGGGAGGATCACAGCAGCCACATGCGGGTTGTTCATATACAGCGCCAGGCCCGACGGTATCAAAACGGCCTTTTCCTGCGGTGCAATGTCCATCGGCGAATCTATACATGCGTGTAGGTCGATGGCGGCGGCCATTTCGCTCTGGTATGTGGGCAAGCCCCAGTCGTTCAAACGCCCATCCAATACTTTGACCTCGATTTCGGGGGTGAAAGACGGACTGCTCATAGGCTCTCCTCGGGTGCGAAACGTGTTGCGGATACTAAGTCCCTTCAGCCAGCGAGATGCAAGTCGATGGGCTACTCAAAGGCCACAGCTTGGTCGTTGCACTGGCAACATATTAACCACGTAGACGGGAAAGAGTTTACAGACCGCAACCAGGTGAACTAACCTGATATCTCCCAAATCTGTATTTTTGCGATCTTTGCCTTGTTGGCGCCCCTGTTGAAAAGCTGGCCCCGCGCCCGCGGAAACGAACGAGATTCATGCATAACTGGGACGATCTAAAATACTGTCTGGCACTGAAACGCTACGGAACGATGTCCGGTGCGGCACAGGCGCTTAAAACCAACGTTGCCACTGTATCGCGACGCATCCATGGGCTTTCAGATGAATTGGGGATCCAGCTTTTTGTCAAAGACGGACAAAGGTGGAAGCCCACGCAATTCGCAGAATCGCTTGCCTCTTTGGCCGAAACGACAAACGCGGAACTCGAGCGGATCCAGATGGAGGAAGATTCCGAGACCGCGCCCAAAGAAGTTCGCATCAACTATGACGAAATGATCCGCCAGTCGCGTCTAATGAGTGCGGTCTCGGATCTGTTCGAGACAATTCCGACAGTCACCTTTAAATTGCGCTTTGGCCCGGCCAGCCTTGGCTTCGGGGAAACGGATATCTTCCTGACCACGACGCCACTGGAAGAGGGCAACCTGATCCAAAAGCGCGTGGGAACTTTACGCTCTGCGGTTTGGTGTGGCTCTGCGTTTCAGGGCAGACTGCAATCGTGGATCCGCCTCGAAAGCAACCGCGCCATGGAGGATCATCATGCGCGCCTGCAGGATGCGATGGGCGACGAGCATATGATGCTGAACGACGGCCTTCTTTGCGCCGACGTGATCCAGAGAGCGCCCTTCGCAGCAGCCTTGGTCGAGGATTATGCGATCCGCCAACGCGGCCTGCGCTATCTGCCGGAGTTTGAACAAAGAGAGCACCCGGTCTGGGCCTATTTCCACGCCACTCGAAAGCAGGACAAGATTATCCATGTGGCACTGGATTGGATCACGACAGCCTTCAAAACACCTCAGGACGGGCTGGCGATTCCTGCGAAAGGCAGTACAGAGCCTGCCCACCCAATCGAACTATGATTTTTTCTTGAGAGCAGACAGTTCTTGGCGGCGTTGCGACGATAGCACCGCCAAGGACGCGACCATGGTCAAACGCTCTCGGGACAGGTCATCTTTCAGCAGGAACCCGTCAACATCCAGTCCATCAAGGATTCGGGCGAACTCGACGATATCTACGCCTGAAAAAAGGACGATGCCAATGTCTGCACGTTCATCATCAAGTGCGCGAAGATCGTGAACAAATTCGTTCCCGGTTCCTTCGCTCAGATGGTAGTCGACAAAAACCACATCCGGCACAGGGGTGTCCGACTCTGTGATGGATGATAGGAAATCTTTGGCGGTGTGGTAGCGGTTGAACTGGACCCGAGCATCCCGCCCCAGCCAGCGTCCCACGACCTCGGCATGAAGATCGTCATCCTCAATCAGTGCTAATCGCATCTAAAAATGACCTCCCATTTGTTGCCAAGGCAGCGCCAATGGCAGTGCAAATCGCCGTTCCGCGTCAGAAACGATTATTCTTTTGGCACTTTATATGCCGTATCTGAACAACCTATCACAGAAACCGATGCTTTGACATTCTCACAGGAAAATCTACCTGTGAAAAGGATTTAGCAACCACGGAGACGATAGTTTTCTTCTCCTGAACAAGAAAGGCAGGATATCCTTGCTTTTCTGCAAAGTCATGCACCGCAGTCACCACAACGCAGAGCGCTTGCCCAGAGAATTGATTTCAAAGTAAACTATCTCATGAAGTGAATCGCCCTTAGCGTGCAATGACGCATGTGACCAGGTGAAAGAGTAAGACCACAAAGATGTGGACGAAGACCGGCAGAGGCTACGCGCTGGAATCCGGTTTCGTGGAGGGGGCTATGAGTTCAATCGAAGCTGATTCTGGCGACCAAAACGCGACGGCGAATGTTGCGCTTTTGGTGATTGATGATGACATTGTCGATCAAGAGATCGTCAAAAGGTCATTCAAAAAGGCACGGCTAAAGCACTCTCTTGTCTTCGCCAACAACGGCGAAGAGGGGCTGCGGATTATGCGCGGCCAAGACCCGAACGTGCGCCTGCATGAGCCTTATATGGTGCTTCTGGACCTGAACATGCCGGTTATGGACGGGTTTGAGGTCCTCGACGAAATCCGTAAAGACAATGAACTTCAGGACAAAGTCGTGTTTGTCCTATCGACGTCCGATGACGAACGTGACGTGAAGCGCGCATATAACTTTGGCATCTCGGGCTACATTAAAAAGAGCGATATCACGCAGGGCTTCGCCGAAGCGACGCGTATGCTGTCGTCCTATGGGAACGTTATCGTCTTCCCCTAAGCGCCCCAAATCACCCCAGGGCTTTGGAGATCTCGACAGCGAGCTTCGCCGAGACCTCGGTCTTGCTCATACGGGGCCAGTCCTGAGCGCCTTGGTCGGTGACGAGAGTGACCTTGTTCTCGGTCCCGCCCATGATTCCCGTTTCAGGGCGGACATCGTTGGCGACGATCCAGTCGCACCCTTTGCGCAAGCGTTTCGCGGTCGCGTTCTCGATCACGTCATGGGTTTCTGCCGCGAAGCCAACGACCAAGCGGGGGCGGCCTTCTGACATCTGCGAGACGCGCGCCAGAATGTCTGGATTCTCTGCAAACTCAAGGGTTGGCAGCGCGCCGTCTTGTTTCTTGATCTTCTTGCCAGACGCACTCGCAACGCGCCAATCGGCGACCGCAGCCGCAAACACAGCTGCATCGGCCGGAAGGCTCTCTTCAACCGCGGCGAGCATTTGTGCGGCGGTTTCGACGGGCACGATGCGCGCCCCTGCAGGGGTCGGGACGCTCGCAGGCCCTGTGACGAAAGTCACATCCGCCCCCAGATCCATCAGAGCCTTGGCCAATGCTGTTCCCTGCGCACCTGATGAACGATTCGCGATGTAACGCACTGGGTCGATCGGCTCGTGGGTGGGACCCGACGTCACGAGGATATGCTTGCCTGCCAGAGGACCGGTTGTCAGCGCGTTGCGGACGGTATCCAAGATTTCAGCAGGCTCTGCCATGCGACCGGGCCCATGTTCCCCGCAGGCCATATCACCGACATTCGGTCCCACGATGCGAATGCCATCTTCTAGAAGAGTTTTCACGTTGCGCTGCGTTGCAGGGTGGTCCCACATACGCACATTCATCGCCGGTGCAATCATGACAGGCGTGTCGGTTGCCATCAGAAGCGTGGTCGCCATATCGTCGGCATGGCCCCCGGCCATCTTTGCCATGATATTGGCCGTCGCAGGGGCGACCACCACGAGGTCGGCAGACCGGCTGAGTTGGATATGGCCCATCTCGGCCTCATCAGTCAGATCAAAGAGATCGGTATAGACTTTTTCCCCAGCAAGAGCCGACACAGACAAAGGCGTCACAAACTCTGATGCTGCCTTGGTCATCACAGGGGTCACAGATGCGCCCTGCCCCTTGAGCAGCCGGATGAGTTCAAGCGTTTTGTAGGCAGCGATCCCGCCAGCAATAATCAGAAGAACACGTTTTCCGGCCAGCATGACACCCTCTTAATCAGCTTGGGACCAAGAGGTAGGCCGCTTGTCTCGAAGAAGCAATCACTCCGTCGTTGCAAAGGCAGCGCAGGGATCACCGCGATCGGTTCGGTCAGTGACGAGCCAAGCGTCATAAGGAGGCGGGTCGTCGCTCGCCGCTTCCAATTGACCGAGCGAGAAAATCGATAGGTCGGCGGCAGCCACTTTCATCATCGCAGGCGCGCCCCAATCCGTCCGCGCATGGCCGTTGCCAGTGATGACAACAACCGGAGCGCCATACTCGTCCAAGGCGTCGAGTGCGGCCCTCGCCAAATTGGCGTCGCGCACCCTCTGTGCAGCGACCATACCACCCATCATCTCCAGAGGCATGGCTCCGCAATGGGCATCGAACTGCTCCGACTCTCGTACCTCTTTCTGATCCAGTGGCAACGGCTGGTCCAATCCGAACCGAGCAGCATCATCTCCGAAAACAGCTGCGGCCCCTTGGGAAAATGCCTCTCTCAGGTCATCCCTAGGCACGCCGCCGCCATACAGAACTGCATCCGACGCTGCTACGAAAATCGGCCAATATAGCTCCAAATCCGGCCAGCCGCTTTCTGACCAGTTGGTCGCGGCATCAAACAGAGTTTGGCTTCGGCGTTCTTCTGAACCGATGGACTGAACTTGCTCTGGTGTCAGCATCTCGAAAACAATCGCGGTGGGTGCGAGCGCCACCACTGCCTTGGCTTGGTTTTCGTGGTGTATGGCAGAGTCGTGGAATTCCCCAAGCACGTAGACCTGCGCATCGGGCAGATGCAGCAGGTCTTCTGTTCGGATTTCATCCGCGTGCACTGCCGTGACAGAAGCACATAAAGAAAGAGCTAAGAAAAAGCGTTTCATCAAAGAAAGGCTTGGACTTCTTTGCGCCCTCCTTCAAGCGACTTGCGCATTTTCACATAGGCTGCGGCCTCTAGCTGACGCACGCGCTCCTTCGATAGGCCAAGCTCATTTCCAAGGCTTTCCAGAGTGCGGGCTTCCTCGCGCAACTTGCGCTCTCGGACGATGAACCGCTCGCGTTCGTTCAAGTTGGACATCGCTTCTACCAGCCAAGACCGAAGGCATTCAGTATCGTGCGCGTGCTCAACCATCGCAGACGAAGGCGTGCTATCGTCCTCGATTGTGTCAATCCATTCGCGACCCTCGTCCTCTGAACTCTGGGTCGCGTTGAGCGAAAAGTCGTTGCCGGAGAGGCGGCCTTCCATCATCACCACGTCGCCGAGCGGCACGCCGACCTCGGTCGAGATCATCTGATGCAGTTGGTCGCGATCGAGGTATTCACCGCGTGACGCGGCCTCGCGCTCTAGACGCGCCTGAACACGGCGCATGTTGAAAAACAGGGATTTCTGGCTGCTAGTCGACCCGGTGCGGACCATCGACCAGTTGCGCATCACGTAGTCCTGAATGGAAGCTTTGATCCACCAAACCGCATAGGTCGAGAAGCGAACACCACGATCAGGGTCGAATTTGTCCGCCGCCTTCATCAGGCCCAGTCCCGCCTCTTGGATGAGATCGTTCATGGGGGCGCCATACCGTTTGAACTTTGCCGCCATCGAGATCGCCAATCGCATGTAGGCTGTTATCAATCGATGCAAAGCGGCTTCGTCTCGTTGGTCGCGCCACGCATAGGCGAGAGCCAATTCTGTCTCTGCATCCAACAACTCGGCCTTCATCGCAACGCGCGAAAGAGAAAGATCACTCTGGCTATCCAATACGGCCATGTTCACCCCTTTGCTTCCGGTACGCTTGACGCGTTCCTCAATTCCGTTTCTGCATTACTTACGCGCAAGTCCCGCACTTGGTTCACTCGAAGGAGTAAAAAAATGTTGCCGCATCTCACTCTCGTATTAGGCGGCGCCGCTTCGGGAAAATCCGACTACGCCGAAAAAATCCTGCGTAGCGCGTCCGATAGGCGTTTGTATATTGCGACTGCGCAGGCGTGGGACGAAGAAATGAAGGCGAAAATTCAAGCTCACCAAGATGCCCGAGCCGCCGACGGATGGCGCACTGTGGAATCTCCGCTCGCCCCGGAAGAGGCGCTGCAGACCATGGAACGTGACGAAATTGCGCTGCTGGATTGTGCGACAATGTGGCTAACAAATCATCTTTTGACGGACTCAGATCTCGCTCAAGCGCAGCGGGCGCTCTTCGCCGGTCTGGCCGAAGCGCCTGGCCGTGTGGTCATCGTCAGCAACGAGGTCGGAGCAGGCATCGTGCCCGACAATGCGCTCGCCCGCCGGTTCAGAGAGGCGCAGGGTCGCCTGAACCGCGACATTGCGGAACGCGCAGACCTGGTTGTCGCCGTCATGGCCGGTCTTCCGCTTGCACTCAAAGGCGAGCTGCCGTGAGCCAGCTTTATCTTGTGCGGCACGGTCCGACACACGTGAAAACTCTAATTGGATGGACGGATGTGGCTGCGGACCTCTCGGATACGGCCGCACTCGCCCGTCTTGGCAAGGCTCTGCCGGAAGATGCGGTTGTGGTGTCGTCCGATCTCGCCCGCGCCGCCTCCACTGCAGATGCCATTCAAGGCAGCCGCGTCCGCCTTCCCCATGACCCTCGGCTCCGCGAAATACACATGGGCGATTGGGAGGGCCGCTCTTGGCAAGACGTCGATGCAGAATATGGCGATTGGCTGCGGCGGTACTACGAACAGCCCGGTGACATCGCTCCGCCTGCGGGCGAAAGCTGGAACACCCTGAGCGCACGTGTCTGGGAGGCGCTGGAAGCTCTGCTGTCTCAGCACCAGTGTGTGGTTGCCGTCGCCCACATGGGGCCGATCCTTTGCATGGTCCAGCGCGCCCAAGGCATCTCCGCCTACGACGCTTTGGGGCATGCGATTGCGCCGCTCTCCATAACTCAGATCAATTTCAGCCCAACCGGGGCTTATGTCCCTGTCATCAGCCACCTTCCCTAACGCCTTAACCCTTTAGCAACCCTGTTCGCGCTACCCAAATCGCAGCAGGAGACAGTCAAAGTGGTCGCAAAGACATACACAGTCGCATTCGATGGCGTCACCGCCCGGCAAGTAGAAGTTCAGTGCACACTTACGGCCGGCCTACCGTCCTTTTCGGTCGTCGGCCTGCCTGACAAAGCCGTCTCGGAGGCCAAAGAGCGTGTCCGCGCCACACTCGAGTCTCTGACGATCGCCCTGCCCTCCAAGAAAATCACGATCAATCTGTCGCCGGCTGACCTCCCCAAAGAAGGGTCGCACTTCGACCTGCCTATCGCCATCGCTTTGCTTGCGGCAATCGAGGCTATTCCCCCAGATCAAGCCGAAGGTCTGGTCTCGCTTGGGGAACTGTCACTTGATGGCCGCCTGATCGAAGTCGCCGGAGCGCTGCCCGCAGCAATGTGCGCGGCCTCCGAGGATCGGGCATTGCTGTGCCCTGCAGCATCGGGCCCAGAGGCCGCATGGGTCGGGGATTGTTCTGTTTATGCAGCGCAGGACATGGCTGCGGTTCTACGGCATTTCGCAGGCCAAACTCCGATGGAAGTGGCGGAACCCGGCACAGTAACCCGAAGCGCGCACCAAGGCTGCATGCGCGAAATTCGCGGCCAAGAGCGCGCCAAACGCGCCCTCGAAATCGCCGCGGCGGGCGGGCACCACCTTTTCCTCATGGGAACGCCGGGGTCAGGGAAATCCATGCTGGCGGCGCGACTACCCGGAATTCTGCCCCCCCTTGATGCCAGTGAAGCCCTCGAGACCAGCATGGTCCACTCCATTGCAGGGCTACTAAAAAATGGCGGCATCACTCGAGATCGTCCTTTCAGAACGCCCCATCACACCGCCTCCGTCGCGGCTGTGGCCGGCGGCGGCAAAGGCGCGAAACCTGGCGAAATCAGCCTTGCCCATAACGGGGTACTCTTTCTCGACGAACTTCCGGAATATCCACGAAATGTTCTTGAGACCCTGAGACAACCGATAGAAACGGGACGTATCATGGTCGCGCGGGCGAACGCGCATGTCGAATACCCATGCAGGTTTATGCTGATCGCAGCCGCAAACCCTTGCCGCTGCGGGTATTTAACCGACCCCGCACAAGCCTGTGCTCGGGTTCCTAAATGCGGTCAGGACTACCTCTCCAAAGTCAGCGGTCCGTTGATGGATCGCTTTGACATGCGCCTTGAAGTACCACCTGTCAGCTTTCAGGATCTTGATCTGCCGCCGAGTGGGCCCACGAGCGCCGAAATCGCACACAGAGTAGCCGAAACGCGCGCGATCCAATCGGTGCGCTACGCCCAAAACCCAAAGGTTCGCACAAATGCCGACTGCAACGGTTCAGAAATCCTGAAGGTGGCAACTCCGGATCCCGAAGGGCGCGCACTTCTAGAGCGCGTGGCGGACCGCATGGGCTTGACCGCACGCGGTTACCACAGAGTGCTCAGGGTCGCACGAACCATCGCCGATTTGGAGCAGAGCGATAAAGTTGCGCGTCACCACATTGCAGAGGCGATCAGCTACCGGCTGACCATGTCTTCCGGTAGCCAACTGGGCTGAGATTCTTCAGCCGCGCTTTTCTTCGATCACCTGCCAGATTTTCTCTGCCACGTTGATCCCGTCGAAACGCTCCAACTCTTGAATTCCGGTTGGAGAAGTCACGTTGATCTCGGTCAGATAGTCGCCGATCACGTCAATCCCGACAAAGACCAGACCCTTCTCCTTGAGCGCTGGACCGATCGTTGCGCAGATTTCCAGATCCCGCTCAGTCAGAGCAACCTTCTCCGGCTTACCGCCGACATGCATGTTGCTCCGCGTCTCGCCCGCCGCAGGAACACGGTTGATGGCGCCCACAGGCTCACCATCGACTAGGATAACGCGCTTATCGCCCTTGGACACGGCAGGCAGGAATTTCTGTGCAATCAGGGGCTCGCGCGAAAAACCGGTGAAGGTTTCAAACAGCGAATCAAGGTTCCTGTCGTCTTTAGTTAGCTTGAAAACGCCAGCGCCACCGTTTCCATACAGAGGCTTAACAATCACATCCCCGTGGTCTTCTTTGAACGCCTTCAGCGCCTCCAGATTTCGGGCGATTGCAGTCGGTGGCGTCAACTCAGGGAAATCTAGCACCATAAGTTTTTCAGGACAGTTTCTGACCCAAAAAGGATCATTCACAACCAGCGTGTCTTCGCGGATCCGGTCCAGCAAGTGAGTCGTCGTGATGTAGTGCATGTCGAAAGGCGGATCCTGTCGCAGCCAGACGACATCCATGTCTGTCAGCGGCATGACAACCGGAGAACCGAGTTCGAAGTGATCACCTTCAACCCGTCGAACTTTCAACGTGGCCATCTCTGCGTACACCACGCCCTCACGATAGAACATCTGATCGGGCAGGTAGTAGTAGAGCTCATGTCCACGCGCCTGCGCTTCTTCGGCCAACCGGAAGGTGCTGTCTGCGTTGATATTTACAGGACCAATCGGGTCCATCTGGAATGCAACTTTCAGCACCATCGCGCCTCTCCTTCTTGAATGCGCTTCATAGATGGCGCGGGAGAACCGTTACTGCAATGGGTCAAGCCGCCATTAGGGCATTTTCCAGAATCTCGATGCGACCGCTTTGGTCCATCAGCGCTACGTCCAAACGCATATCGACATTTGTGCGACCGTGGCGCTGCGCTGCAAATTCTTCGGCAGCCCGCATCAACCGGTTTTGCTGGCGCACACCGAGCGATGCGGCGGCACGAGTGTGCGTCTTTGACGCCTTCACTTCGACAAAGACAAGACCGGCCGATCCTTCTGCAACGATATCTATTTCACCAGACTTCCCGCGCCACCGTCTGGCGAGAATACGATGACCAGTGGACTGGTATTCCAAGGCAACGCTCTCTTCTGCAGAAAAACCAGCGAGGTATGATCGTTGTCCGCTCACGCGTCTTCCTTTCCGATTTTTAGTGCCAACTGATACACCTGTCGACGCGGCAGAGCATTTGCCTGGGCAATCGCATCGCTCGCGTCTTTTACCGACATACGGGAAAGTGCATCACGAAGCTGCTCTTCAATGCTTTCTTGGTTAACGCTCGCTGTCTCTTGCCTTCCAATCAAGACGACGATTTCGCCTTTCAGCTGGCGCGATGCCAAAATATTGCGAACTTCGCCAAGCGTACCTCGAAGCACTTCTTCGAACTTTTTTGTGAGTTCTCGACAGACAGCCACTTCGCGCTCCGCGCCCAAAACCTCGGCCGCATCCGCGATCATCGCGCTGATCCGTTTGGGCGATTCGTAAAAGACCAGCGTTGCGGGGATCTGTCCCAATTCGATGAGCGCCGCTTTGCGTTGGGATTTGGTGTTGGCTAGAAATCCAGCAAAAAGAAACCTGTCTGTTGGCAGCCCCGCGATGGTCAGAGCCGTTAGCACCGCAGACGCTCCGGGAGCCGCATGGACAGGATACCCCTCACTGATGGCATCTTTCGACAATTGGAATCCGGGGTCAGCCACCAAAGGCGTTCCAGCTTCGGACGCATAGGCAACCGACTTTCCCTCGGCCAGCGCTTTCATCAGACGCGGCCGCGCTTGAGGTCCGTTATGATCGTGATACGCGACCAACTGGCGGTCTCCAAGAGCAACTCCGTGGATCTCCATCAGGTGCCGCAATGTGCGCGTATCCTCGGCAGCCAGCACATCCGCAGAAGCCAGAATATCAAGAGCCCTCAGAGTGATATCCCGCGCTGTCCCGATCGGTGTTGCCACAAAATACAACCCAGCGGCGAGTTTTTCGATTTTTTGAATACCCACTGGACCCATCCCCTTTGTCCTCTATGATCCGCCCCAGCAACCTGCTCTGTGGTCATTGTGTGTCAGGGGGAATCCGAAGTGGCAATCATCAAGTTTTTAGCGCAGGCCCGCAAGGCCGTGAAATGGGCAGCTTTTCCTGCCTCCATCCTTGCTCTGGCTGCGTGTGAGCCTGTGGGCCCCGGATCGTCGGGCGCATCTGGGCCCCGCACCAGCGCGTCAGAGACCGTCAACGTCGCCTTGCTGGTTCCCAAAGGAACGGGCCAAGCAGGCGACGAGGTGATCTCGACAGCTCTCGAGAACGCGGCGCGCTTGGCGATTGCTGATTTGAATGGGGCACGCATTGATCTAACTGTGTACAGCACAGGCGGCAGTGCGGCAGGGGCGACCACCGCGACCACGGCAGCGCTCAACAGCGGCGCAGACATCATTCTGGGGCCGGTATATGCCGACGCAGCCAACGCAGCGGGTGTTGTCGCCGCCCAGCGGAACGTGAATGTCTTGGCTTTTTCGAACAACCGCACCATCGCGGGAAATAACGTCTTCGTCCTCGGCCCGCTCTTTGAAACCTCTGCGGCGCGCCTGATGAACTACGCGAAATCGCAGGGCAAGCAGTCGGTTGCAGGCATCTATGCGGATAACTTGGCCGGTCAGCTCGCGCGCCACGCTGTCGAAGGCGCGGCCAGCCGTGCCGGCGTGACAATCACCGGAAGTGTCGTGCATCCGTTCTCGCAACAGGGCATTGTCGATGCGATGCCCCAGATCAAGAACGCCGCACTCGCCGCAGACAGCGTCTTCCTGACCTCGACCACCGATGGGGCGCTGCCTCTCTTGACGCAGTTGATGCCCGAAAACAGCATTAGCTCGGCCGAGCACCAGTATATCAGCCTGACCCGTCTTGATATTCCGCCGCAAACTCTGGAACTGCCCGGCGTCCAAAACGCGTGGTTCGCAATTCCCGATCCGACGCGCACCATCCAGTTCAATGGCCGTTACCAAGCGGCCTATGGCTCGCCTGCGCACTCGATCGCTGGTCTGGCCTACGACGGAATCGCTGCCATTGGCGCACTGGTCGCTTCGAACCGCGGCAACGCGCTGAGTGCTCAAAGCCTCACACAGGCACAAGGTTTTGAAGGGGTGACCGGCATTTTCCGCCTGAATCCTGACGGAACCAATGATCGCGGTCTTGCTGTTGCAACAATCCGCGATAAGCAGGTGGTCGTAATCGACGGCGCACCGCGCAGTTTCAGCGGTGCCGGGTTCTGATCCGGCACCGGTTAAGGGAAAGAAATGACGAAAGACCTGATTTGTCCGGCCGAAGTTATCTTCGACCGGGCAGCCATTGACCAAGCCATCGCAGCGGCATTCGAGGCTGCAGACGGCAACACTTCCGACTTCCGCACATCGTCGTTCAAGCTCCTGATGGAGGCCCAGAAACAGGGCCGCGCCGCAATCGCCGAGGGTTTGTCCAAGACCCCCTTTGCAGCGCGCGAAACGACCCATGCCTACACCTATCTGACCGACAGCATCGTCATGGCTGTCCTGAAGATCGCGGCGCATTACATCCACCCCCTCTCCACCCCGACCGAAGGCGAAAAGCTGTCGGTTCTGGCCGTTGGCGGGTACGGGCGCGGGGATATGGCGCCTTTTTCCGACGTCGACCTGCTTTTCTTGACGCCCTACAAAATCACGCCGTGGGCTGAGAGCGTGATCGAAACCATGCTCTATCTGCTCTGGGATCTGCGGATGAAGGTCGGCCACGCCAGCCGCACCATCGCGGACTGCATCCGACTGGCAAAAGAGGATTTCACAATCCGCACGGCGCTGTTGGAACAGCGCTATCTGGCGGGTGACGCGCCTTTGGCCGACAAGCTCCACGACCGTCTGCGAGATGACCTGTTCAAATCGACTGGCCGCGAATTCATCGCCGCCAAACTCGAAGAGCGGGACGCCCGCCACGAAAAGCAAGGCGGCCAGCGCTATGTGGTTGAGCCGAATGTCAAAGAAGGCAAAGGCGGCCTGCGCGACCTGCAATCCATGTTCTGGATCGCGAAGTACGTCCACGGTGTCGATGATGCGGCCGATCTGGTGCCACTGGGTGTTTTCACCCGCGAAGAATACCACATGCTGGTCCGTGCCGAGGATTTCCTTTGGGCCACGCGCTGTCATCTTCACTTGGTCACCAACCGTCCGACCGAACAGCTGACCTTTGACCTGCAAGTCGAGGTGGCCGGACGCATGGGCTATGTGGACACCGGCGGCCGCCGCGGGGTCGAGCATTTTATGCAGGATTACTTCCGCCACGCGACCTCGGTTGGGGACCTCACTCGCATCTTCCTGACCTCGCTCGAGGCGAGCCACAACAAACCCGGCCCGTCGCTCGCGACGCTCTTCCGCCGCCGCAAGAAACTGCGTGACGGCTACAAAGAGATCCACAATCGCCTCGCCATTCAGGACGACAAGGCATTCTTGTCTGATCCCCTGAACTTCCTGCGTCTCTTTGACGAAGCGCTGCGCACCGGCCTGTTGATCCACCCCGACGCGATGCGTCTGGTCGTGGCGAACCTGAACCTGATCGACGACACCATGCGTTCCAGCAAAGAGGCGAATAAGATTTTCCTCGACCTGCTGCTAAAACGCGGTAACCCCGAGCGGGCCCTGCGCCGTATGAACGAGCTTGGTGTACTCGGGGCCTTCATGCCCGAATTCGCGCCTATCGTCGCGATGATGCAGTTCAACATGTATCACAGCTACACCGTGGATGAGCACACCATCCAGTGCATCAGCCAAATGGCGCAGATCGAGCGGCAAGAACTGACGGAACCCCTGCCCCTCGCTTCTTCGATCTTCGAAGGCGGTGTGAACCGTAAAATCCTCTATGTGGCGATGCTGCTGCACGACATCGGCAAGGGCCGCCCCGAAGATCACTCGATCCTTGGTGCTCAGATCGCCCGCCGTGTCGCCCCGCGCCTTGGCCTGAAGAAAGACGAATGCGAAACCGTCGAGTGGCTGGTCCGCTACCACCTGCTCATGTCCGACGTCGCGCAAAAGCGGGACATTTCCGATCCGCGCACGGTCCGCGACTTTGCCAAGGTGGTGAAGAACCGCAAGCGTCTGGACCTGCTGACCATCCTGACCGTCTGCGATATCCGCGGCGTCGGCCCCGACACATGGAACAACTGGAAAGCCATGTTGCTGCGCCAACTCCACGCGGAAACCGCAAAGGCGCTTGAGCACGGCCTCGAAGAGATCAACCGCGAGACCCGTGGCAACGAGGCCCGCAAAGCCCTGCGTGAGGCGCTGCCCGATTGGAGCGAAGCAGCCTTCAAACGCGAGGCGAAACGGCACTATCCCCCTTATTGGACTGGTCTGCCCTCTCAGGCCCATGTGATCTTTGCGGAACTGTTGCAGGACATCCCCGACGATGAAATCCGCATCGACCTGAAGCCTGACACCGACCGCGACGCGACCCGTGCGTGCTTTGCCATGGCCGACCATCCGGGCATCTTTGCCCGCCTCGCTGGCGCTCTGGCGCTGGTTGGTGCGAACGTGGTGGATGCGCGGACCTACACGTCCAAAGACGGCTACGCGACTGCCGTCTTCTGGGTGCAGGACGCCGAAGGCCATCCCTACGAGGAATCGCGCCTGTCCCGTCTGCGGTCTATGATCGACAAGACGCTCAAAGGCGAAGTTCTGGCTGGCCAAGCGCTCAAGGACAAAGACAAGTTCAAGAAGCGCGAGAAAGCGTTCCGCGTACCGACCCACATCACATTCGACAACGAAGGGTCCGAGATCTACACGATCATCGAGGTCGACACCCGTGACCGCCCCGGTTTGCTCTATGACCTGTCGCGGACGCTCTCGAATGCGAACGTCTATATCAGCAGCGCGGTTATCGCTACTTATGGCGAACAGGTGGTCGACTCCTTCTACGTCAAAGACATGTTCGGCCTGAAATTCCATTCGGCCAGCAAACGCGAAGGGCTGGAAAAGAAACTGCGTGAAGCCATCGACAAGGGCGTTGAAAGGGCAATTGCGTGAAACCGATCCGGTTGATGTCAGGGTTCCTGACGGTGGGCGGCTGGACCTTTGCCAGCCGCATCCTTGGCTTTTTGCGCGACATGGCGATTGCATCCATGCTCGGCGCTGGCCCCGTGGCCGAGGCGTTTCTGGTTGCGTTTTCCCTGCCCAACATGTTCCGCCGCTTCTTTGCCGAAGGGGCGTTCAACATGGCCTTCGTGCCCATGTTCTCGAAGAAGCTGGAGGGCGACGAGAGCAAAGCGCAGGCCCGCGTCTTTGCGCAGGATGCCTTTGCGGCCCTCGGCACCGTTCTGATCATTTTCACGGTGATCGCACAAATTTTCATGCCAGCGCTGGTGCTCGCGATGGCGAGTGGCTTTGCAGGGGATGAGCGGTTTGATCTGGCCGTCCTCTACGGTCGGATCGCGTTTCCCTATATTTTGCTGATCTCTCTTGCGGCGCTGCTGTCCGGCCTCTTGAACGCAACGGGCAAATTCTTTGCCGCCGCTGCGGCGCCGGTCGCGCTGAACATCATCTTCCTTGGTGCTTTGGGCATCGGGAACTTGGTCGGCTGGGATCCAGGTCTGACCTTGTCTTGGGCGGTGCCCATCGCCGGCGTGATCCAAATGGGCATTGTCTGGCGCGCTGCGGCGGCCGAAGGCTTCCGCCTGTACCCTCGCCTGCCTCGCATGACGCCCGAGGTGAAGCGTCTGGCCATCATCGCGGGCCCTGCTGCCTTGGCAGGGGGCGTCGTGCAGGTGAACTTGCTGATCGGCCGCCAAGTCGCCAGCTATTTCGAGGGCGCAGTGGCGTGGCTGAACTACGCGGACCGGCTTTACCAACTGCCGCTCGGCGTGGTTGGCGTCGCGATTGGCGTGGTCCTGTTGCCCGACCTGTCCCGCCGCCTGCGTGCGGGGGACACGAGCGGTGGCCGCGACGCCCTGAACCGCGCCGCCGAAGTCTCTCTGGCCCTGACCATCCCCGCGGCAGTTGCACTGGTGGCGATCCCTGACGCATTGGTGACGGTGCTGTTCCAACGCGGCGCGTTCGAGGCCAGTGACACCAACGCAACTGCGCTCGCCGTTGCGGTCTACGGCCTTGGCCTGCCTGCATTTGTGCTGCAAAAAGTCCTACAGCCCCTGTTTTTTGCCCGCGAAGACACCAAGCGCCCCTTCTACATCGCGCTCGCGTCGCTGGTGATCAACTTCGGGATGGCAGTTGGACTATCCCCGATCATCGGCTTCATCGCTGCGGCGTGGGGGACGACTTTGGCCGGATGGGGCACCGTTCTGCTGCTGTGGGTCATGTCTCGCAAGATGGGCGAAGCCGCCCAGATGGACGCTCGGTTCCAGAGCCGGATCGTGCGGATCATTCTGGCCTCGCTCGCGATGGGCGCAATACTCTATGCGCTGAACACCGTCCTTCTGCCGCTCTTGGTCAATCCGGCGTGGAAGCTGCCGGTCCTGATCGCGCTCGTCGCCGCGGGGATGGTCAGTTATTTCGGCATTGGTCAGGTGATCGGCGCCTTCCGCCTGTCGGAATTCAAGCGCAACTTAAAAAGGTAATGGAACTCTACACCTCGGTTTAAGAGTTCCGGGGTTACGCTCCCACCATGCAGCCGAGTGGTGGGAGATGAGGCATGCCGAATAAAAACGCCCTGCGCATTGTGGGGATACTTTTCTGTTCTTCAGGTGTGGTCGCACTGGCCGCGCCGATGATGGTCTCTATCGCGATCGAGCTGATTGCGGGCTGGCTTTTCATCTTTATTGGGACGATCCAGATCATCGCCGCTGCGCAATCGGTGCATCGGCCAGTGGTGCGGGGCACCTTGGGCCTCGGGGTTGTGTCCCTATTGCTCGGGGTGGTGCTGATCGCAGCTCCTGCAGCAGGCTTGCAGACATTGACTCTGCTCGTCGCGCTGATCTTCATGCTATCAGGCGCGTTGAAACTGGCCTTGGGCCGCTACCTGAGCGGACCAAAAGGAAGCCGCATTCTATTTCTGTCTGGCTTGGTGTCCGCCTCTTTGGGCGCGTTGATTGCCCTGACCCTCCCGCAAAGCGCGACGGTCACACTGGGGCTGATGCTGGGGGCAGAACTGCTCTCACACGGGATCGCGGCACTGGTGATCGCCAGCACCGCGCCGGATCAGTCAGAGCGCTGACGCAGCTTGTCGAGAAGTTTGGCCCAGCCGCCCGGGCTGACCACAAAAGACAGCAAGAACCCCGCAACGAAGCCGCCAATGTCGGCCACCCAATCTTTGGGACCGCTAAACAGCACAGCAAACAGCAGTTGTATTCCCAGCAGCATCCCGATCAGCGAAAATGCCCGAACCTGCGCCTCGCCCATCTGCCCGAGCCGCAGCCACAGGACATAAGTAAAGGCGCCAATGAACCCGTACGCCCCGGGGTATGCTCCGAACAGCAGACGATCACCGCCGACAAAGACGGCATAGACCACTGCCCCGACCACGGTCGCAAAGAGGAAGACGGCCAAAGTCGCGATAGCTCCGAACGCCTCGCCGACCATCTTGCCCAGTGCCAGCACAAACACGCCCGCAAACAGCGCGTGGACAAAACTGCCGTGCACAAACGCGTAGGAGACAAAGCGCTTCAGATGCTCTGGCGGGAAAACGCCGTTCTCAAACATCCACCAAAAGACGCGAGGCGAGAACCCGTATTCCTCGAGCGCAGACATGCGCCAACCAACCCCCATCGCCCCGCCGATGATCCCGCGATCCGCCAGCGACAGTACAGCTTCGATCCCGACCAGAACCAAAAAGAGCGCCACAATGTAGGGCGGCATCGGGTTGATAGGACCATTATGCGGGGGGGTGTTCATGGTGCGATCCTTGACGTTGCCTTTGGGCAGGGGGTAAGCGATGCAGGCCTTAAAATCCAGACGGAGAATTCCGATGACTGCAGCCACCCATACCCCCCGTGTGTTTTCGGGGATCAAACCTTCGGGCGGTTTGACACTGGGGAACTACCTCGGTGCGATCAAACGCTTTGTGGACATGCAGGGACAGGACTACGAGACAATCTACTGTGTCGTGGACCTGCATGCGATCACCGTCTGGCAAGATCCCGCAGAACTCAAGAACGCAACGCGCGAAGTCGCCGCCGGTTTCATTGCTTCGGGCATCGACCCGACAAAATCGATCCTGTTCAACCAGGCATCGGTCCCGCAGCATGCGGAGCTTGGCTGGATCTTTAACTGTGTTGCGCGCGTAGGCTGGATGAACCGCATGACCCAGTTCAAGGACAAGGCCGGCAAGAACGCCGAGAAAGTGTCCTTGGGTCTCTATGCCTATCCTTCGCTGATGGCGGCGGACATTCTGCTGTACCACGCAACTCATGTTCCCGTGGGCGAAGATCAGAAGCAGCACGTTGAACTGACCCGCGACATCGCGACTAAGTTCAACAACGACTTCAAATGCGACGACTTCTTCCCCATGTGCGAGCCGATCATCGAGGGCCCCGCCACCCGCGTGATGAACCTGCGTGACGGGTCGAAAAAGATGTCCAAGTCCGGCGAGTCGGACATGGAGCGCATCAATATGACCGATGACGCAGACACCATCGCCAAGAAGTTCAAGAAGGCTAAAACCGACCCCGAGCCTCTGCCCGAGTCGCTGGACGGCCTGAGCGAACGCCCCGAGGCCCGCAACTTGGTGAACATCTACGCCGCGCTGTCCGACACCACCAACGAGGCTGTGATCGCCGAGTTCGGCGGCGAAGGCTGGGGCAAATTCAAGCCCGCGCTAGCCGATCTGGCCGTGGACAAACTTGCCCCGATCTCGACCGAGATGAAGCGTTTGATGGACGATCCTGCGGAAATCGATCGCATTCTATTGGCAGGCGCCGACCGCGCCCAAGAGATCGCGGAACCGATCCTGCAGCAGACCTACGACATCGTCGGTCTGCTGCGTCCCAAGCGCTAATTGGCGAAACGTTAACACAATCGTCATGATCCGCACCTAAAGATCATGGTGGTTTTGATAACCTATCCCTTCTGCGTCCAAGGCGTTTCCTATGAAGACGGCCTCCGCGATTTGCGGGGGCTTTTTCATGCGCGCTTGTTGTGGCCCCGCGCCTGTGGCGGGGCAAGGTAACGGGGTATTTAAACCAAGAAAGAGGCTGTGTGCTTGCCAGACTTGAGCGGGCAGTGCAGAGTTGGCCCTCAGTCGGGAGGGCTTCGATGCGCAAATTCCTTGTTGTTCTGGATGATACACGCGAATGCTTGAACGCGATGCGTTTTGCCGCGATGCGGGCGGCGCACACAGGCGGCGGCGTCACCATTTTGTCGATCATTCCGCCCGATGAATTTAATCACTGGATCGGCGTTGGCGACATTATGCGCGAAGAAACCCGCGAGCGTATTCAGGCGCATTACGAGGTTTTCGCCAAATGGATGCGGGACAAGCAGAATGTTGATCCTGAATTGGTGATCCGCGAAGGTGAGCCTGTGCCCGAGATTTTGGCACATGTTCGCGAGGATGAAGAGATTGGGGTGCTGGTGTTAGGCGCGGGATCCGGCAAGGGCGGGCCTGGTCCTCTGGTCACTCAATTGACCCGATCTGCAGGGGAGTTGCCGATTCCGTTCACCATTGTCCCTGGCGATATGAGCAAAGAGCGGCTCGAGGCGATCACCTGAACCGCAGACTTTAGAATGCTTCTAAACCTTGACAGTCGGGCGGCGCGCCCGCATATCCATTGGTGAGTTAACCGGAGGCCCCCTCATGTTCATCCAGACTGAATCGACCCCGAACCCGGCGACGTTGAAATTCCTGCCCGGGCAGGCGGTTTTGGAAGTTGGCACTGCAGATTTCCCGAGCACTGATACCGCGGCGAAATCGCCTCTGGCCACCCGTTTGTTCGCCGTTTCGGGCGTGTCGGGCGTGTTCTTGGGCAACGACTTTGTCACCGTGACCAAGGCAGACGATGTCGAGTGGGACCACATCAAGCCGAACCTGCTTGGCGCGATCATGGAGCATTTCCAGTCCGGTGCCCCCGTGATGGACGAAGGCGAGACCGCATCGTCGGGCCACGCAGAACACACCGGTGAGGACGGCGAAATCGTCACCCAGATCAAAGAGCTTCTGGACACCCGCGTGCGTCCTGCGGTGGCTCAGGATGGCGGCGACATTACCTTCCACGGCTTTGATCGCGGCGTCGTATATTTGCACATGCAAGGCGCTTGCGCAGGTTGCCCCAGCAGCACCCTGACTCTGAAGATGGGCATTGAGAACCTGCTGCGCCACTATATCCCCGAAGTGACCGAAGTGCGCCCCGTCGCCGTATAACGATGGTTTGGACTCTGGCGTTTGATACATCGGCCGCGCATTGCGCGGCCGCTTTGCTGAACGGGGATAAGTTGGTCGCTGCCCGTGCCATCGAGATGTCGCGCGGCCAGGCCGAGCATCTGGTGCCATTGATCGAAGAGGTCTTGACCGAGGGTGGATGCACGTGGGCTGACCTTGGCGTGATCGGCGTGGGCATCGGGCCCGGCAATTTCACTGGCATCCGCATCTCGGTTTCCGCTGCGCGCGGAATGGCGATGGCTCTGGGCATTCCTGCGGTGGGCGTTTCCACTCTGGATGCGGTCGCGCTGGATGCCCGGCGTCCTGTGCGTGTCCACGTGCCCGCCCCCCGCGATCAGGTCTATGAGCAGGGCTTCGGTTGCGCGCCGGAGTTGCCCGAGATGCGCCCTGCAGGTGATGACGGCGAAACGCCTGTAATCTTGCCCCCTGCTCCGGCTGAACTGGCCGAGCGGATCGCGCGCATCGCTCTGACCCGTGCGCCGTTCGAAACCGAAGCCCCCGCGCCGCTTTATTTACGAGCGGCAGACGCAGCGCCTGCAAAAGATGCGCCGCCGGTGATTTTGCCGTGACACCCGAAACGCTTGCCGCAACGCACGCACGCGCCATGACCGAGACCAAGGCATGGGGCGCGAAGGATTTCGCGGATCTGTTGGGTCAGACCGGCGTGTTCGTGGTCGGCGATGCAAGCAGCTACGCCTTGGGCCGCGTGATCTTTGACGAGGTGGAACTGCTGACCATCGTCACGGACCCTGCCTTGCAAAAGCAAGGGCTTGGCAGAAAAACGCTCGCTCAATTCCATGCCACTGCGCAGAAAATGGGGGCCGCAACGGCGTTCCTAGAGGTATCTGTGGAAAACTCTGCCGCCATAGCGCTTTACCTGAAAACGGGCTGGCAAGAGGTGGGCAAGCGCAAGGCCTACTACCATCTGCAGGACGGCCGCGTGGTGGATGCTTTGGTGATGTCGCGGTCACTCGCCGAGTGAACGCAGGGTCAACTGACCAAACAATCAAAAATTCTATTGACCCTTCTGGATGGGTCGGCACTAAATTGGGCAGAGCCGGACCAGACGAGTCCGCAGCCGAAAGGTGCGCCAAGCTGTAGGGCAGCACCTCGTCCAACAGGAGACTATCATGACCAAGATGCAGAAATTCTTTGGCGCTGCCGCCGCGCTGGCCCTGACCGCAGGTGCCGCCGCAGCCGAGCCCGCGCTGATCTATGACCTTGGCGGCAAGTTCGACAAAAGCTTCAACGAAGCGGCGCACATGGGCGCACAGAAGTGGGCCGAAGAAACCGGCGAGACCTATCGCGAGATCGAGCTTCAGTCCGAAGCCCAGCGCGAGCAGGCCCTGCGCCGCTTTGCCGAGGCAGGCGCCAACCCGATCGTCATGGCCGGCTTTGCCTTTGGTAGCGCTCTGGACGAAGTTGCCGGCGACTACCCTGACACCAAATTCGCGATCATCGACATGGTGACCGACAAGCCGAACGTGCGCTCGGTCGTATTTAACGAGCACGAAGGCTCGTATTTGGTCGGCATGCTGGCGGCGATGAAGTCCGAGTCCGGCACCGTTGGTTTCGTGGGCGGCATGGACATCCCGCTGATCCGCAAATTCGCATGTGGCTACGTGCAGGGCGCCAAAGCGGCAAACCCCGACGCGACCGTCATCCAGAACATGACCGGCACCACCCCAGCCGCATGGGGTGACCCCGTCAAAGGCGCAGAGCTGACCAAAGCGCAAATCTCGCAGGGCGCTGACGTTGTGTATCACGCAGCCGGCGGCACCGGTGTGGGTGTTCTGCAAGCCGCTGCCGACGAGGGCATTCTGGGCATCGGCGTCGACAGCAACCAGAACTACATGCACCCCGGCAAAGTTCTGACCTCGATGCTCAAACGCGTGGATAACGCGGTCTACGAGGCATTCTCGGCAGGCACCGATCTGGAAACCGGCATTCAGGTCATGGGCATAGCGAACGGCGGCATCGGCTACGCGATGGACGAAAACAACGCTGACCTCGTGACCGCAGAGATGAAAGCAGCTGTCGATGAGGCCGCCGCGAAAATCGCGAGCGGTGAGCTGGTCGTTCACGACTACATGTCCGACAACACCTGCCCCGTCGAGTAAGGCGCACATGGTTTCGAACCAACATACGGGGCGGCCAGACATGGCCGCCCCTGATGCTGCCAAAGCTCCGGCGATCGAGCTGCGCGGTATCTCGAAATCCTTTGGGCCCGTGCAGGCGAACAAGGACATCTCGATCCGCGTGATGCCCGGAACGATCCACGGGATTATCGGTGAGAATGGCGCAGGGAAATCGACGCTGATGTCGATCCTTTACGGCTTTTACAAGGCGGACGCGGGCGAGGTTTTTATCAACGGAACCAAGACCAACATCACCGACAGTCAGGCCGCTATCGCGGCGGGCATCGGCATGGTGTTCCAGCACTTCAAGTTGGTACCAAATTTTACCGTCCTCGAGAATGTGATCCTCGGGGCCGAAGATGGCGCGTTGCTGCGTCCGTCGCTGGCCAAGGCGCGCAAGGAATTGACCGCGCTGGCCAAGGAATACGAGCTGAACGTAAACCCCGACTCGGTCGTCGAAGACCTGAGCGTCGGTCACCAGCAGCGGGTCGAAATCCTGAAGGCTCTGTACCGCCGCGCCGAGATCCTGATCCTCGATGAACCGACAGGCGTGCTGACCCCCGCCGAGGCAGACCACCTGTTCCGCATTCTGGAAAACCTGCGCCGCGAGGGCAAAACCATCATCCTGATCACGCACAAGCTGCGCGAGATTATGGAAACCACCGACACCGTCAGCGTCATGCGCCGCGGTCAGATGACGGCCACTGTCAAAACCGCCGAGACCAGCCCCGAGCAATTGGCCGAGCTGATGGTCGGCCGCAAAGTGCTGCTGCGCGTGGACAAAACCGCGTCCCGACCGGGCGCGAAAATCCTCGAGATCGAGAACTTGCAAGTGATCGACAGCGCAGGAGTCGAGCGGCTCAAGGGCATTGATCTGAACATCCATGCCGGTGAAATCCTCGGGATTGCGGGCGTTGCAGGGAATGGGCAGTCCGAATTGCTCGAGGTCCTTGGCGGGATGAGAGAGGCTAAAGGCACCATTCGCCTGAACGGCCAGCCCCTGCCCTTGTCCGGTGCCGGATCGGACGCCAGCGCACGTCGTGATCTGGGCATCGCCCACGTGCCAGAGGATCGCCACCGCGAAGGTCTGATCCTAGATTTTCACGCTTGGGAAAACGTCGCTTTTGGGTATCACCGCGATGCAAAATACCAGCGCGGGATGTTCATGGACAACTCCGCCTTGCGCGCCGATACCGAAGCCAAGATGGCCAAGTTCGACGTCCGCCCGCCGGACCCATGGCTCGCGGCCAAAAGCTTTTCCGGCGGCAACCAGCAAAAGATCGTCGTCGCGCGCGAAATCGAGCGCAATCCCGACCTGTTGCTGATCGGCCAGCCCACCCGCGGCGTCGACATCGGCGCGATCGAGTTCATCCACGAACAGATCATCGCTCTGCGCGACCAAGGCAAAGCGATCCTGCTCGTCTCGGTGGAACTAGACGAAATCTTTGCCCTTTCCGACAGGATCGCGGTGATGTTCGACGGCCAGATTATGGGCGTTCGCAACCCCGCCACCACCAACGAAAAAGAGTTGGGCCTGATGATGGCCGGTATTACCGACACCAGCGCCCTCGCAACACAAGAGGCGTCCCAAAATGGATAAGATGCCCCGTTGGGCGGAGGTCTTTCTGGTCCCGCTCATCTCCCTGCTGCTGGCGGCGGTTCTGTCCGCGCTGGTGATCCTAGCCATCGGTGAAAACCCGTGGGCTGCGGTCAAAATGATGGTCTCCGGCGCTTTGGGCTCGACCTATGGCTGGGGGTACACGCTGTACTACACCACCAACTTCATCTTCACCGGTCTGGCGGTCGCGGTGGCCTATCACGCGCGGCTGTTCAATATCGGGGGCGAAGGTCAGGCGATGCTCGGCGGCCTTGGCGTGGCTTTGGCCTGTCTGTACTTGCCCCTACCCCACTGGCTGATCGCCCTGCCCATAGCGGCCGTTGGTGCGGCGCTGTTCGGGGCGGCTTGGGCGCTGATCCCCGCCTATCTACAAGCCAAACGCGGCAGCCATATCGTGATCACCACGATCATGTTCAACTTTATCGCCGCGGGTCTTCTGAACTACCTCTTGGTAAACCTGATGCGCCCCGTTGGCTCGATGGACCCCGCTACCGACAAATTCCCCGAAGGCACCCACCTGCCCACCCTGCATGACCTGCTTGCCCCCATCGGGATCGAGTTCTCCAAGGCCGCGCCTGCCAACGTGACCTTTGTCGTCGGCCTGCTGGCCTGTCTGGTGGTCTGGCTTCTGCTTTGGCGCACGCGTCTGGGCTATGAAATCCGCGCGTTCGGGCATTCGGAGCCTGCAGCGGTCTACGCAGGCATTAACCCTGTCAAGATCACCATGATCGCCATGCTGATCTCTGGCGGCTTGGCTGGCATGATGGCCGTGAACAACGTCATGGGCGAAGCAGAACGTCTGGTCATGAACGCTGTCGAAGGCGCTGGCTTCATCGGGATCGCAGTCGCCCTGATGGGTCGCAACCACCCGTTTGGCGTCCTGATCGCGGCACTCCTGTTCGGCTTTCTGTACCAAGGCGGCGCGGAACTTGCCCTCTGGACCAGCATCCCGCGCGAGCTGATCGTCGTGATCCAAGCGCTCGTGATCCTGTTCACCGGCGCTCTCGACCACATGGTCCGAATGCCGCTAGAGCGCCTGTTCCTCGCCTTTAGAAAAGGAGCCTGAGCATGGATTTTCTGACAATCATCCAGATCCTCGACTCCACCATCCGTCTGGCGACCCCGCTGCTTCTGGCCTGCCTCGCGGGCCTCTATAGCGAACGCGCGGGCGTTTTCGACATCGGGCTAGAGGGCAAGATGCTGGCCGCAGCCTTCCTCTCTGCCGCCGTCGCCTATGTGTCCGGTTCGGTCTGGTTGGGTCTGCTGGCGGGCATCGGCGCGTCGGTGCTGCTGGCGATGGTGCACGGCCTGGCCTCGATCACGTTCCGAGGCAACCAGTTGATCTCGGGCGTCGCGATTAACTTTCTGGCCGCCGGTCTAACCGTTCTGGTCGCCCAAAGCTGGTTCCAACAAGGCGGCCGCACCCCTAGCCTGATGGGCGGCGCACGGTTCGAACCAATCACCCTGCCATTTGCCGACGCCCTGTCTGGCGTCCCGTTCCTCGGACCAATCTATGGCGACCTGATCAGCGGCCATTCGGTGCTGGTCTACATGGCCTTTGCGATGGTGCCGATCACGTGGTGGGTGCTGTTCCGCACCCGCTTCGGCCTGCGCCTGCGGGCAGTGGGCGAGAACCCCGCCGCCGTCGACACCGCTGGCGTCTCGGTCACTCGTCTGCGCTATGCTGCCGTGTTGATCTGCGGCGTGCTCTGCGGTGTTGCCGGAGCCTATCTAGCAACCGGCCTGCAAGCGGGCTTTGTCAAAGACATGACTGCCGGCCGCGGCTTCATCGCACTGGCCGCGCTGATCTTTGCCAAGTGGCGCCCATGGAATGCGCTTTGGGCCTGCCTGCTGTTCGGCCTGCTCCAAGCCATTGCCCTGCGCTACCAGAACCTCGACCTTGGCGGGATCGTCATTCCGGTTCAGGTCATGGACGTGCTGCCCTATATCCTGACGGTGATCTTCCTCGCGGGCTTTGTGGGCAAAGCCATTCCTCCCCGAGCGGGCGGCGAGCCCTACGTCAAAGAGCGTTAACCAAAAAGCGGGGCCCAAGCGGCCCCGTTTCTGCAACGCAACAGGTGCGTCCCGAAGTGACTGGCCCGTTGCGATTTTCTTGTGCCCCGCACAAGTCACGCGCTACGGTGAACCATGCAGATCTACCTCCCGATTGCCGAAGTCTCAGTTAACGCGTTCCTCCTGCTTGGGCTCGGAGGGATCGTAGGCCTATTGTCCGGCATGTTCGGCGTCGGCGGGGGCTTTTTGATCACCCCGCTCCTGTTTTTCATCGGCGTGCCGCCTGCGGTCGCTGTGGCAACAGGCGCGAACCAGATCGTTGCGTCCTCGTTCTCGGCCCTTATGGCGCATCTGAAACGCAAAACGGTCGACTTCAAGATGGGCTCGGTGCTGCTTGCTGGCGGTCTGGTTGGATCGGCGCTCGGGGTCTACGTTTTCACGCTGCTGAAACAGCTCGGCCAGGTCGACCTGTTGGTGAACCTGTTCTACGTGGTGTTCCTTGGCATCGTCGGCGGCCTGATGATGATCGAGAGCCTGAACGCCCTGCGCAAATCCAAACGCCAAGGCCCCACCAAAGCCAAAAAGCGCGGCCGAGGCATCGTGCAAACTATGCCGCTGAAGATGCGCTTCCGCGCGTCGGGCCTCTATATCTCCGCGATCCCTCCGTTTTTGGTCGGCCTCTCGGTCGGCGTTCTCTCGGCTATTATGGGCGTGGGAGGCGGCTTTATCATGGTGCCCGCGATGATCTACATCCTCGGCATGCCCACCAAGGTCGTGATCGGCACATCCCTGTTCCAAATCATCTTCGTGACCGCCTTTACGACACTGCTGCATGCCACGACGAACTATACCGTCGACATCGTGCTCGCACTGTTGCTGCTGGTCGGCGGCGTGATCGGGGCACAATTCGGCACACAGATCGGCGCGAAGCTCAAAGCGGAACAGTTGCGGATCGCACTCGCAGGACTGGTCCTGATCGTGTGTGGCAAACTAGCGCTCGACCTGCTGCTCACCCCATCCGACCTCTATTCGATCGGAACGTCGTGATGCGGTTTCTTGCCTCTCTCGTCACGCTCGTCTTCCTGTCGCTTCCGTTGGCCGCCGAAGAACTCGTCCTCGGCCTCAGCCAAGAGGAAGTGCGGATCACCACCCGCTTCGACGGCTCTGACATCCTGATCTACGGTGCGATCAAGCGCGATCTCAGTGAAGTCGATCCCGAAGATGAACCCCTAAACGTCATCATCACCGTCGCAGGTCCCTCGGGCCCAACCACCGTCTGGCGCAAAGAGCGCGTGGGCGGCATCTGGATGAACACCGATTCAGTCGAGATCGATCGCGCCCCCAGTTTCTATGCAGTCGCAACCACCGCCCCCCTGCCCGACATTCTGTCCGAGACCGAGGACCTACGGCACAAAATCTCGATCCCACGCGCGATCCGGTCGGTGGGGGCCCCGCGCAACATCGAAGACGCAGAAAGCTTTACCGACGCCCTGATCCGGATCAGGGAGCGCAACGGCTCTTATCTCGTTTACGAAAAATCGGCACAGCTGCGCGAAGATACCCTGTTCGACACACGGATCACCCTGCCTGCAAACCTGACCGAAGGCGAATACACAACGCGCATTTTCGTCACCCGCGATGGCGCAGTCCTGACCCACGAACAAGCCCCGATCCTCGTGCGCAAAGTCGGCCTTGAACGCTGGCTCTTTACCCTATCCCGCCAACAGCCACTGCTTTACGGCCTCCTCAGCCTCGCGCTAGCGGTCGCAGCAGGTTGGGGCGCATCGACCTTCTTCCAGTTGATCCGCCGTTGATTTCTTTTTGCCAAAAATACTCATTGAACGACGCGAGCCACACGCGCACCGTTGAGCAATCGCTCTATTCCGTGAAATCCATCTGCAACGGCGCCGGCGTGCCACCCAGATCCGCCACGCTCAGTGGCCCACTTGGTTTCGACAGCCTTGGCCGCACCACCCAATACAGCCGTTCCGACGCACGAGTTACCGCCACGTAAGCCAAACGCTTCCACAAAGGTTGCCCAGCCTCGGTCCGCCCCATCCGCGCCGCCGCATAGATATCGGGCGCAAAGACCTGCACATCACTCCACTGAGAACCCTGCGCTTTGTGGATTGTGACCGCGGCTCCATGCAGGAACGCCGCCCCCATACGCGCCGCAAAAGGAATAAAGGGCTCTTCCTCTTCGGGTTTCTCGATTTTCACAATAGACGCCGCGCTAACCTGCGGCTCTTCAGCCCCCAGCACATGCAGCCGCGAGAAACCCGGCTTACGCCCAGGCCCCAAATAGACGACCTGCGCCCCTTTGATCAGCCCGCGGGCCTCCAGATCGATACGCTTCTTCCGGTGCTTCAGTGGCAACTCGATCCCGTCGCAGATCAGTGGCTCGCCTTCCAACAGCTCCGTCTCGGGCGCGCCGTAGACGCTACGGAACGCCTTGATCAGCCGGATGCGCGTCGCATTCCGCCACACCAGAACGGGGCTGCGGGCCATCAGGTCAACCTCAACCCGCTGGCCCCAGATCACGCGATCGTCTTCGCGGGCTTTTTGCTCGATCAGACGCTCGAAATCCTCGAACCCCAAATCAGGGTCCGCCAAAGCATGGGCGACGTCCAGAATGGGGCTATCGCCTGACTGACGGTGAATGCGGTTCAGGTGCATCACTGCGGGCTCGGGCAGCTTGTCAAACACCATCTTGCCTGACTGGTTCACAGGCGCAAGCTGCGCCGGATCGCCAAACAGCATCAAGGTCGGGAAAATATCGCGCAGGTCATCATACTGCCGGTCGTCCAGCATCGACGCCTCGTCCACCAGACCGATGTCCAAAGGATGCTCGCGGCGCTTCCATCCCGTGATGAAGTCCGACCCGCGCAGTCCCGCCGCTGCCAGAGCGCCGGGCACCGATTTGTGCAGCTCGTAACTGGCTTTGGCCCGTTCAAGCGCCTCGTCTGTCAGGGCTTCGATCTCTGGCCGTTCTGCATTGCCGGCCAGCCACTCGGCCACACGCTCGAATTCCGGATCGTAAACGGGGCTATACAGGATCCGGTGAATCGTGGTCGCGGGCACACCGCGCATCCGAAGAACACTGGCTGCTTTGTTCGTCGGCGCCAGAATGGCCAACGTCCGCCGTTCTTTCTTTTTGCGGCCCTCGTAGTCGCCGGAAACGATCTCGACCCCAGCATCCTCCAAGGCCTTTACCACCGAGGCCAAGAGCATTGTCTTACCCGATCCCGCCTTACCCGTGACAGCCAGAATGGACTGCTTTTCCTCGATCAAGGGGGTCAGGATGCCCTCGTCCAAATCCACGCCAACACCCCGCAGCATCTGCGTGATACGGTCGTGGGCCTCGGCCTGATCTTCGGAGAAGGTAATGCTAGGAACGCTCATGGCGCGGACACTACACAGCGGCACGGGTCAACGGAACTGGCAAAACGCCCTGCGCCGCCCCTAGACCAGAATGAAGCCGTGAGAAATCGCTTTGGCCACCGCGTGCGTGGTATTCGTGGCATCCAGTTTCCGGCGCGCGGATTCGATATAGGCGCGCAAAGTATGCTCCGAGATATCCAGTTTTACCGCGATCTGCGCACGGCTCATCCCCCTGGCAAGAAAAGACATTGCGTCGATCTCGCGAGGCGACAGAGCCCGTCTCGGTTCAGAGCATAGGGATGGATCAATCTCGAGGATACGGGCATTCAGGAACTGGCAGATGGTCATCAGATTGCTCATCTCCCCTGCCCATTTCTCGCGCCAGTCCGCCGCACTGCCCCCACCACAGAGGCTAAGCGCCGCATATTGTCCTCGGGGGCCGCGGATCGGAACCGTGTATCCATTGGGGCCGAGCCCGTGTTCCAGCGCAAATTGATAGATTATTTGGGCTTGGCGACCGGACCAATCCAAATCCTGCCAATCCACAGGAAGGTAGCTGTTGTAACAAGCCAGCACGACCGGATCGTGGCGGTCGAGACCGTTCGTGAAATACTCGTCGATCCATTTCTGCGGAAACGTTCCGTAGACGCGCACTTGGCCATCTGGCTGCATCACGAAGAAGGCTGACTGCGTCACGTCAAATATGTCGCAAAGGCTTGCCACGAAAGCATTCAGCGCGGCTTCGTCTGAAATCACGCGAATTCGGTCAAGCAAAGGTGCGAGAGAATTATCCAGCACAATTAGGCTCCTGATAAAAAGGAGGCGGTCGGCAATTCACTCCGGACCGCAAAACAGACTTAAACAAACGCCGTCAGATTGCGGCGAAGGGCCCGCAACTTCAAGGATTTAATTTCAGCTAACATTTATTTCTGTAATGCCCTCAAAGAAAAAGCCGCGTATCCCGGCAGGACACGCGGCTAAATTTAAGCGGCTTCTAGGTCTTCGCGCTTAGCGCGCTTCGAGCGCCTCTTCAAAGGTGCGCAGGCCAGTTTTCGGAGCCTGAACCAGCACGGCCATGTTGCCGGGCTTGTGCTCGTTGCGCAGCATTTTGGTGTGTGCCTGCGGGATCTGTTCCCACTCGAACACTTCGGACATGCAGGGGTCCAGACGACGCTCGCACATCAGGCGGTTCGCCGAGGCAGCCTGCTTGAGGTTCGCAAAGTGCGAGCCTTGCAGACGCTTCTGGTGCATCCACATGTAGCGCACGTCGAAGGTACAGTTGAAGCCCGAGGTGCCCGCGCAGATCACAACGATACCGCCCTTTTTCACGATCAGGGTCGAGACCGGGAAGGTCGATTCACCAGGGTGTTCGAAGACCATGTCAACGTTCACGCCCTTGCCGGTGATGTCCCAGATCGCCTTGCCGAACTTGCGCGCTTCTTTGAGCCACGCATTGTATTCGGGCGAGTTCACGGTGGGCAGTTGGCCCCAGCAGTCGAACTCTTTGCGGTTGATGACGCCTTTCGCGCCCTGATCCAGAACGAACTGACGCTTGCTCTCGTCCGAGATGACGCCGATCGCGTTCGCACCTGCAGTATTCGCCAGCTGGATCGCATAGGATCCCAGACCGCCCGAAGCACCCCAAACCAGAACGTTCTGGCCGGGCTTCAGCTCGTGGGGGTGGTGGCCGAACAGCATGCGGTATGCGGTTGCCAGAGTCAGAGTGTAGCAGGCGCTCTCTTCCCAAGTCAGATGCTTGGGGCGGGGCATCAGCTGCTGGGCCTGAACGCGGGTGAACTGAGAGAACGAACCGTCACCGGTCTCGTAGCCCCAGATGCGCTGAGTCGGAGAGAACATCGGATCGCCGCCGTTACACTCTTCGTCGTCGCCATCATCCTGGTTACAATGGATGACAACTTCATCACCCACCTTCCAGTTTTTCACTTTATCGCCAACGGCCCACACAATCCCCGAGGCATCCGAGCCTGCGATGTGGTAGTCTTGCTTGTGAACATCAAAGGGCGAGATCGGCTGACCCAGACCAGCCCACACGCCATTATAGTTAACACCGGCAGCCATCACGAGGACCAGCACTTCGTGGCTGTCGATTTGCCAAGTGTCTACGACCTCTTTCTGGAACGAAGTTTCCGGTTCGCCGTGACGCTCGCGGCGGATCGCCCACGCATACATTTTCGGGGGAACATACCCGAGGGGCGGCATTTCGCCCACTTCGTACAGTTCCTTTTCCGGCGCATCGTAGGGGGCAATCCCAGTGTTTGTATCAAGTGCCATCGTCGTGCCTCCATGCTCCCGAATGTTTCGGGGGTAAACTCTCTTCTGCGGCGCAGAATCGCGCTGCCTCTGCAGCATGGATATAATCGGCCACGCAACATCGCAACAGTTTTCACGCGCATTTTTGAAATTTTATGTCGCGACCAAAGTCGAATGCTGCGCGAGCATCTTGAAAAATTGGGGTTTGCGCCGCGTTGCGGCGAATTGACAGCGCCATATAATTCCAAGTACTAAGACACGAACGCAAGAAAATTGCTGAACCGTATGCATTGCGAGGCACCGATGACCGAGACTCAGAAAGACCGCCCCTGGCTGATCCGCACCTATGCGGGACACTCGACCGCAGCGAAGTCGAACGCTCTATATCGTGGGAACCTGGCCAAGGGTCAGACCGGTCTGTCGGTCGCTTTCGACCTGCCCACACAGACTGGCTATGACAGCGACCACGTGCTGGCCCGCGGCGAAGTGGGCAAGGTTGGCGTGCCCGTCTGCCACCTTGGTGACATGCGCACTCTGTTCGACCAGATCCCTCTGGAACAGATGAACACCTCGATGACCATTAACGCGACGGCGCCTTGGCTGCTGTCTCTTTATATTGCGGTCGCCGAGGAACAGGGCGCGGACATTTCCAAGCTGCAAGGCACCGTTCAGAACGACCTGATCAAAGAATACCTGTCGCGCGGCACTTATATCTGCCCGCCCAAGCCCTCGCTCAAGCTAATCGCGGACGTGGCCGAATATTGCTACCAGAACGTGCCCAAGTGGAACCCGATGAACGTGTGTTCCTACCACCTGCAAGAAGCCGGCGCGACGCCCGAGCAGGAGCTGGCCTTTGCTCTGGCCACCGCGACCGCCGTTCTGGACGAGTTGCGCCCCCGCGTTTCGGCCGAGGACTTCCCTGCCCTCGTCAGCCGCATCAGCTTCTTTGTGAACGCGGGCATCCGCTTTGTCACCGAGATGTGCAAGATGCGCGCGTTCGTGGACCTGTGGGACGAGATCTGTCTGAACCGCTACGGCGTTGAGGAATCGAAGTACCGTCGCTTCCGTTACGGCGTTCAGGTGAACAGCCTTGGGCTGACCGAGCAGCAGCCTGAAAACAACGTCTACCGCATCCTGATCGAGATGTTGGCCGTGACCCTGTCGAAAAAGGCCCGTGCCCGCGCCGTGCAGCTGCCCGCGTGGAACGAAGCCCTTGGCCTGCCCCGCCCGTGGGACCAGCAGTGGTCGATGCGGATGCAGCAGATTCTGGCCTATGAAACCGACCTTCTGGAATACGAAGACCTGTTCGACGGCAACCCCGCCGTGGACGCCAAGGTCGAAGCCCTGAAAGAAGGCGCGCGTCAGGAACTGGCGCAGCTGGACGGCATGGGCGGCGCGGTCAGTTCGATCGAATACATGAAAGGCCGTCTGGTCGAATCGAACGCGGATCGCCTGAACCGCATCGAAAAGAACGAGACCATCGTGGTCGGCGTGAACAAGTTCCAGCAGGGCGAACCCAGCCCGCTGGTCGGTTCGGACGGCGGTATCATGGTCGTCGATCCCGCGGTCGAAGTCGAGCAGATCGAACGCCTGAACGCTTGGCGCGCCGAGCGTGACGAAGCCGCCGTTCAGGCCGCTCTGGCCGAGCTGCGCGAAGTTACCAAAGCTGGCGGCAACGTTATGCCTGCGTCGATCAAGGCGGCCAAGGCTGGAGCGACCACCGGCGAATGGGCGGCAGAGATGCGCGCAGCCTTCGGTGAATACCGTGGCCCGACCGGCGTTGCCCGCGGTGTGTCGAACAAAACCGAAGGTCTGGACGATATCCGCGAAGCCGTGGACGCTGTCAGCGACAAGCTGGGCCGCCGCCTGAAGTTCCTGGTGGGCAAGCCCGGCCTCGACGGTCACTCGAACGGCGCCGAGCAGATCGCCTTCCGCGCGCGCGACTGCGGCATGGACATCGAATACGAAGGTATCCGTCTGACACCCGAGGAAATCGTCGCAGCCGCCCAAGAGGATAGTGTCCATGTGGTCGGGTTGTCGATTCTGTCCGGCAGCCATATCCCCTTGGTCGAAGACGTGATGAACCGGATGCGGTCAGCGGGGTTGGGGGACATCCCTGTTGTGGTCGGCGGGATCATTCCAGACGAGGACGCTCAGCGTCTGCTCGGGTTCGGTGTGGCCAAGGTTTACACGCCGAAAGACTTTGAGCTGAACCGGATCATGATGGATATCGTTACTCTGGTCGATCCAACTCCGGTTGCCGCTGAATAACCGACGTTCGGGGCGGCTGGACCGCGGTGACGTTGAGTATTTATCGCAAAAAGAAGCATGGGGCTTGCCAATCGGCGGGCCCCGTTCTTTTTTGACCATCAGGTAAATGCGGGAGACTTCGAGATGACGGTACATATTGGCGCAAAGCCGGGGCAAATCGCCGAGACGGTGCTGATGCCGGGTGATCCCTATCGGGCCAAGTGGGCGGCTGAGACGTTTCTGGAAGGCGCCGAGCTGGTTAACGAAGTGCGCGGGATGCTGGGGTACACCGGCACGTGGCGCGGGCATCGGGTGACCATTCAAGGCAGCGGGATGGGGATGCCGTCGCTGTCCATCTATGCCAACGAGTTGATTAAGGACTATGGTGCGCAGACGTTGATCCGGATCGGGTCGGCTGGCGGGATGCAGCCTCAGGTCAAAATCCGCGATCTGGTGATTGCGATGACCAGTTCGACCTTGTCGACGCCGTCATCGGGGATTTTCCGCGAAGTGAACTATGCACCCTGTGCGGATTTCGGGCTGCTGCGAGCGGCGGTTGCGGCGGCCGAGGCGCGTGGCTCGGTGCCCCATGTGGGCGGGATTTACAGCTCTGACGTGTTTTATGACGAGCGCCCCGATCTGAACGAGCAGATGACCCGTCACGGTATTCTGGCGGTCGAGATGGAGGCAGCGGAATTGTACACTCTGGCTGCGCGCTATGGGCGGCGGGCTTTGGCGATCCTGACGATTTCCGACCACCTTCAGACGGGCGAAGCGCTGCCCTCCGAGGACCGCGAGCGCAGCTTTGGCGAGATGGTCGAGATCGCTTTGGAAGCGGCCTTCGCCTGAGGGTTAACGCCCGTGGCTGCGGTCGTATCCGTTGGCTGCGGGCGGTTGCCAAGTGTCCAGTGCCCCCTCTGCGGGACGCAGGATGTCGATTTGCAGCGGATAGCAGGCGGCAGTGTCGCTGGAGTGTTCGCTGCTACAGTCGCCTCCTGGACAGGCGCTGAGCGCCCCTAGCAGGTCGATTTCCGCGAAAAATTCGATGTAGTCGCCGGGGCGCACGGGGCTGGCCTTCATAAAGTATTGGCCGGTGTCGCGGGTGAAGCCAGTGCACATAAACACGTTCAGGACATCGTGGACGTGGGGCTCGGCATCGGCCAAGGACAGGCCCGAGTGGTCCGACAGCGCGCGCGCCAGGTTCGAATGGCAGCAGTGGTGATATTGCCCGCCGGACAGCAGGTTATGGGTGTAGGGATCACAGCGGGTGCCGATCACGTCGTGAACCGAGCCACCGAATTGGTCGATCCCGTACCAGCCCAAGGTGTCGTGGGTCACCGTCGCCATGGGGCGCAGGTGCGGCAGGTTCGACCATAGGCGGTCACCTGTGGTGACATGCGTGCCATGAAGTGCGCGTGTTTTGCCGCTGAAGAACCGCTCGGACAAATCGCTGGCGTTCCAAAGGTTCAGATCGCCCACCTGAGGGCCTTCGACAGACGTAATCCGGAAGAAGTGCCCCGCGGGGACCGTGAAACTGGCCGCATCCCGCGCTGGGGCGAGCACCGTTTCGATGACTTCTGCCCCGATCCGCGCCGCTTCATAGATCGCCATATTCGGCTGGGGCAGCGTGTCGGTCGGGTAGCAGATCACCGGCTTGATCGCGCGGCGAGCCTCGGCATCGGCGGGGGTGTTGCACATGGGGTCTTCTCCTGTCTTGCGGCCGCAAGAAGGCCACAGGATCGGCGCAGGAGGAAGCCCCAATCCGTGGGCCCCGGGCAATATGGCAGGGTTAGTTATCGACCTCGGGTTTTAAGCAAACTTGAGGGGGTTTCAGGGGATCGCCCCAAGTCTCGGCCCCGCAACTGACGCAATGGTAGTAGCGCTGGCCGTCCTGATCGTTGCGACGGTTTTCGCGCCAACGGCAGTTGCGCGTTTGGCGGTTCGAGAAGATCAGCACCAGAACAAAGGCAATGACCAATCCAACAGCAACAATCATACGGAGGCTCCTCTGGGGATCATGCGCCCAGACCTAAAAGCCTGCGCCGGAAAAGCAAACCCCGTGCAAGGAGGAGGGTCCTGCACGGGGCTGCGAGGTCGCAAATTACGCGGCCTCGAAATATTCCGCGTAGTCGGTGTTCGCGGCTTCTTCCTCGAACGCAGTCGGGGCCGGAGCAGCCAACTCGGCTTCGGGAGTGTAGTAACCGAACATTTGCTCGAGAGCTTCGTCGGCAGGGGAAAGTTTAACTTCCAACATGTGAGCACCTTTTGAACTAGGTAGCTCCTCCCTGCCCGTTGATATGATCCTCTTTTTTCCGAAGAACACCCCTACACCTTTGCAGGTGCAGCATATCCTTTAGAACTGTGTCGCAAACGCAACGCGCCGCTACCCAGTATTGGGTAACGGCGCGCTAACATTGCTAAACCTGGTATGATCAGTAGGCCCGATCGACCATCATTTTCTTGATCGACGCGATTGCCTTGGCAGGGTTCAGACCCTTGGGGCAGGTTTTCGCGCAGTTCATGATGGTGTGGCAGCGGTACAGCTTGAAGGGGTCTTCAAGGTTGTCCAGACGCTCGCCAGTCGCCTCGTCGCGGCTGTCGATCAGCCAGCGGTAGGCGTGCAGCAGCGCTGCTGGCCCAAGGTAACGGTCGCCGTTCCACCAGTAGCTGGGGCAGCTGGTCGAGCAGCAGGCGCACATCACACACTCATACAGGCCGTCCAGCTTCTCTCGGTCTTCGATCGACTGCTTCCACTCTTTGGCGGGGGTGTTTGTCTTGGTTTCGAGCCAAGGCATGATGCTGGCGTGCTGCGCGTAGAAGTGCGTCAGGTCGGGGATCAGGTCGCGAACCACGGGCATGTGGGGCAGCGGGTAGATCTTGATGTCGCCTTTGACTTCGTCAGTGCCATAGATACAGGCCAGCGTGTTAATGCCGTCGATGTTCATGGCGCAAGAACCACAGATGCCTTCGCGGCACGAGCGGCGGAAGGCCAGCGTGGGGTCCATCTCGTTCTTGATCTTGATCAGAACGTCCAGAATCATCGGACCACAGGTGTCCATATCGACAAAGTAGGTATCGACGCTGGGGTTTTTGCCGTCATCAGGGTTCCAGCGATATATCTGCACGGTACGCAGGTTCGTCGCGCCCTCGGGCTTGGGCCAGGTTTTGCCTGTGGTGATACGGCTATTCTTGGGCAGAGCCAATTCAACCATGGGTCTCTCCTCTCAGAGAAGCTGTTTCGCGATACAATCATTGGCGCCAGGCGCCTTGATCAGGTCCAGAATGCGGAGCGTCTGCTGTTCGCCGATCGCCCCACCCGTCTGGGTAAAGTTCGAAATATCCGCGGCGGGGGCTGTCTGGATCACACAAGAGGTGACCACATCAACCTGCGCCGCAGGAATATAGTTTGCAACCACCGGACGGACAGCCTGATAGGCATCCATCCGGTCAGCCGGTGCAGGGGCCTGCGAGACGGGCGCTTGCGATCCGCAAGCCGCCAGCCCCAGCAGCAATCCGGCGGGAAGCCCCGCGCGGTATGCCCCTGCAAGACCCATCAGAAGGTACGTGCCTTGGGCGCGATCTTCTTGATCGAAATGCCGCCCTGCTCTTCGGTAGTGAGCGGGTCGGTGATGATCGGACGGTAGGACAGATCAACCTTGTTGCCATCGACGCGGCTGACGGTGTGCACACGCCAGTTTTCGTCGTCGCGCTCCGCATAATCCTCGTGCGCGTGGGCGCCGCGGGATTCGTGACGAGCTTCGGCACCGTAGATGGTGGCCAGCGCGTTCGGCATCAGGTTGGTCAGTTCCAGCGATTCCATCAGGTCGGTGTTCCAGACCAGGCTGCGGTCGGTGACTTTCAGGTCGCCCATCTTGCCAGCGATCGCGGTCATGTCCTCGACACCCTGCTTCAGGGTTTCCGCGGTACGGAAGACGGCAGCGTCGCGCTGCATGGTCTTCTGCATTTCCAGACGCAGTTCTGCGGTGGGGGTGCCACCCTGCGCGTTGCGGATGCTGTCGAACCGATCGAAGCACTTCTCGACCTGAGCCACGTTGGTCGCGGGGATCGCTGCCTCTTTGTCGACGACAGCACCGGCGCGGATCGCGGCGGCACGGCCAAAGACCACGAGGTCGATCAGCGAGTTCGAGCCCAGACGGTTCGCACCGTGCACCGAAGCACAGCCCGCTTCGCCCACAGCCATCAGGCCGGGAACAACCGCAGTCGGGTCTTCGGAGGTCGGGTTCAGCACTTCGCCCCAGTAGTTGGTGGGAATGCCGCCCATGTTGTAGTGCACGGTCGGAATGACGGGGATCGGCTCTTTGGTGACGTCGACGCCAGCAAAGATACGTGCCGATTCCGAAATACCGGGCAGACGCAGGTGAAGCGCTTCTGCGGGCAGGTGCGACAGGTTCAGGTGGATGTGGTCGCCTTCGGCGCCAACACCGCGACCTTCGCGGATTTCCATGGTCATACAGCGCGAAACGTAGTCACGCGGCGCGAGGTCTTTGTAGTTCGGAGCATAACGCTCCATGAACCGCTCGCCTTCGCTGTTGGTCAGGTAACCGCCTTCGCCGCGCGCACCCTCGGTGATCAGACAGCCTGCGCCGTAGATGCCGGTGGGGTGGAACTGAACGAATTCCATGTCCTGCAGGGCCAGACCCGCGCGAGCCACCATGCCGCCACCGTCGCCGGTGCAGGTGTGTGCCGAAGTCGCCGAGAAGTAGGCACGGCCGTAACCGCCAGTCGCCAGAACAACCATCTTCGCGTTGAAGACGTGCATGGTGCCGTCGTCCAGCTTCCAGCAGACAACGCCGGTGCAGACGCCATCGTCGGACATGATCAGATCCAGCGCGAAGTATTCAATGTAGAATTCCGCGTTGTTCTTGACCGACTGGCCATACAGGGTGTGCAGGATCGCGTGACCGGTCCGGTCAGCCGCCGCACAGGTACGCTGTACGGGCGGGCCTTCGCCGAACTCGGTGGTGTGACCACCAAAGGGACGCTGGTAGATTTTGCCTTCTTCGGTACGGCTGAAGGGCACGCCATAGTGCTCCAGTTCGTACACAGCGGCGGGTGCTTCGCGTGCGAGGTATTCCATCGCATCGGTGTCACCCAGCCAGTCCGAGCCTTTTACAGTGTCGTACATGTGCCACTGCCAGCTGTCGGGACCCATGTTCCCCAGCGAAGCAGCGATACCGCCCTGCGCCGCAACAGTGTGCGAGCGGGTCGGGAAAACCTTGGTCACACAAGCGGTGCGCAGGCCCTGTTCGGCCATGCCAAGGGTTGCACGAAGGCCAGCGCCACCAGCGCCAACCACCACCACGTCATAATCGTGGGTTTCGTATTCGTATGCAGCCATCTGCGCCTCTCTGACTTAAAGTGCGATGCGGATGATCGAGAAGATGCCGGTTGCCGCAGCGGCGTAGCACAGGCAGTTCATAGCAATGATCGAGTACTGGCCGGCAGCACCGTGAACATAGTCTTCGATCAGGACCTGAAAACCGTTCTTAAAGTGCATGAAACCAACACCAAGGGTCAGGATCGCCACGATCGCGGGGAACGGATGCTGGTAGTACGCAACCATTTCTTCGTAGCTGCTGCCCAGTGCCGGACCAAAGGTGAAAACAAACAAGGGCACAAGGATCAACAGGCCGATCGAGCTGACCTTCATGTTCCAGAAATGTGCGACGCCCGACTTTGCCGAGCCCATGCCAGTGGCGCGCTTGCGGGGGGTAAGATATGCCATCAGACGCTCTCCTCTTATGCGACCAGCATGATGATCCAGGTCAGGACGGTCAGGGCGGCAGACCCGATGACCACGACCCAGCTCAGGCTTTCAGCGGTTTTGATGTCCAGAGCGATGACCTGATCCCAGATCAGGTGACGCACGCCGGCAAGCGTGTGGTACCACAGGCCCAGAACGGACAGCGCCATAACCAGATCGCCAAACCAGCTGGTGATCACACCGTTGGCGAATTCATAATATTCGGGGCCCGACGCGGCCGCCAGAAACCACCAAACGGTCATCAGTGCTGCAACCAGCAGGGCGTTTCCGGTGATACGGGTCAGGATCGACGTAATCGCAGTAATCGGCAAGCGATAGATCGTCAGGTGCGGTGAGAGCGGGCGGTTGCCCCGATTCACATCAGCCATAAGTCTTCCTTTCGGTTGCGCAGCCGACTCCCAAGGTGGCCGCGGTGCCTCGGGCAGATTGATAGCCGATTTTCGCGATCTGTCACGGCTCCAACGTGCCGCAGAGCAGCATTTTATCGTGTTTCCGTCATATTTTTTTGAAACGTGATCACACCGACAATAAGTGTGATCACGTTTTAGCGTTAACGGGGAATCAGAACCCAGTAGTCCAGATCCAAGAGTACTTCGCTCAGGTATTTGCCGTTTTCGCCCTTGAGGCTAAACGGTTCGCCGCCCTTGGTCGCGACCAAACGCAGACGCAGAGCGCCAACACCGGGCGCACTGGTTTCGGCCTTATCCAGCACTTCGGTCCAGCAATTCACGGTATCGCCGGCAAAGCACGGGTTGGCGTGTGCGCCGCCGTTGATACCCGCAATCATCTGCGCGTTGGCGAGACCGTTGAACGACAAAGCCCGCGCCATCGAGATTACGTGGCCGCCGTAAATCAGGCGCTTGCCATCCTCGCGGAAGGTCGCGTCGAAGTGCACCTTGGCGGTGTTCTGCCAGAGGCGGGTGGCCAGCATATGCTCGGCTTCTTCGATGGTGACGCCATCCACGTGGTCGATCTTCTCGCCCACTTCGTAGTCGGCCCAGCGATGCTCTTCGCCAGCCAAGGTGAAGTCATAGTTGGTGAAATCCAGACCTTCGGGGATCACCAGATCATCGACCGACAGCACCTTTTTCAGATCAGGCACAACAGCTTCGGGCGCAGGCGCGGTCACGTCGCGTTTGCGGACCATCACCCAGCGGACATATTCCATGACCACTTCGTCGTTCTGGTTCAGACCTTGGGTCCGCACGTAAACCACACCGGTCTTGCCGTTCGAGTTTTCTTTGACGCCGATCACTTCGCTGCGCGAGCGCAGGGTGTCGCCCTCATAGACCGGTTTCAGGAAGCGGCCCTCAGCATAGCCAAGGTTTGCCACCGCATTCAGCGACACGTCAGGGACGGTTTTGCCGAATACGGTGTGGAACGCGATCAGATCATCCATCGGCGACTTGGGCAGACCGCTGGCCTGCGCAAAGGCGTCCGAGGAATACAGTGCATGACGGGCAGGATAGAGCGCGTGGTACAGCGCCCGCTCCCCGCCCGAGACCGTCCGCGGAACCGCGTGGTCAATCACTTGGCCCACTGCATAATCTTCAAAGAAACGTCCCGCGTTGGTCTTGCTCATGTCATTGCTCTCCGAGTTTCATGTCGGGGGTGTACTCACCCTCGATCTCTTTGGTAACCGCCTGACCGCAGCGCATTTTCCCTGCCGCATGATCAAACGCATAAGTCGGGTTGCCATGCAGTTCCCAGCCCTTGGACAGGGCCAGAGTCACCTTGTGGCAAAAGTCCGAGGTGTCGTCCTCGGTCAAAAAACGATAGATTTTGCTCATCAGTCTTATCCTTGTGGGAAGGGCGAGACGCCCAAGGCCATATGAATGCCAGTGATCACGCCGAACGCAACCAAGGTGATGACCACCAGAAGGATGTCCTTTTTGGCAGAGCCCTTCTCGGGGCGCTCCCAATCGGGCTCAGCACGGTTGATCAGCATGACCTGCAAACCGGCCCACAGCAGCATGCCGCCAAACAGGATGATCGAGGCCAGATCCCCGTTCACAAGCAAATGCGCCACCGCCCAGATTTTCACCGAGATCAGCATCGGGTGACGGGTCCAGCCACGCAGGCGGCCCTTGGTGTGGGCCGTGCCGAAGACGAACACCGCAACCAGCATTAAGAGGTTGTTCAGGTGCACCGTCCATGCGGGAGGATACCAGACGTTGATAAACGCGGCATTCCGGTAGCCGACGATCATCAAGGCAAGGCCCAGAACGATCAGCAGGGTCGACAGGCCTTTAGCTTTCTGCCCCATCTGTTCATGGATGGCGGGTAGAATTCGCTTGTAATAGTGGCCCCCTGCCCAGAGCAGGAGACCGAGGATCAGGATAAGCATTCTGGCTTACTCCGCGGCTAGAGCTTCGATTGCCTCCGCTTGTGCCAGAATTTTCTTCGCAGTGACAATGTGAAGGTTCTCGACGATCTTGCCATCGACCACCGCAACCCCCTGCCCTTCGGCTTCTGCCTGTTCGAACGCCGCAATCTGGCGTTTGGCCAGATCAATCTCGGCTTCGGAGGGGGCAAAGGCTTCGTTGCAGATCGCAACCTGCGCAGGGTGAATCAGGGTCTTGCCGTCAAAGCCCATGTCACGGCCCTGCTCGCATTCGGCCTTCAGACCTTCGTCGTCTTTGAACGCGTTATAGACACCGTCCACAACGATCACGCCATTGGCTTTGGCGGCCAGCAGACACAGTTGCAAGCTGGTGATCAGGGGCAAACGATCCGCGCGGAAGCGCATATTCAGCTCTTTGGCCAGATCGTTGGTGCCCATGATAAAACCCTTCAGAGCCGGATGTTCGGCGATCTCTTCGGCGTGGAGCATGCCTTTGCAGGTCTCCATCATCGCCCAGATGTCCATGCCGGGGACCAGCGCTGCCAGTGCATCCAACTGCGCGGGACCATCAACCTTGGGCAGCAGCACCGCGTCACAGTTCATGGTCGCAACCGCGCGAGCGTCATCCTCGCCCCATTCGGTGTCCAGACCGTTGATGCGCACAATCTTCAGACGGTTGCCGTAATCCCCTTCGGCCAGAGCGGTCTTCAGGGTGTCACGGGCGCCGACTTTTTCATCAATCGCCACAGCATCTTCGAGGTCAAAGATGATCGCGTCGACAGGCAGGGTCTTTGCCTTCTCGAGAGCACGCTCTTTGGAGCCGGGGATGTATAGTACCGAGCGGGTGGGCCGTGTGGTCGCGTCCATCGCAAATCTCCTCGCAATAAAGTTGCGTGGATGGATACATTTCCGACCGACTATTTCAAGCTCAATTTTGCCGCAACGCAGAATACTTTAGGACAATGCGTCGATGATCAATTTTGCGCCGGTCAGGGTGAGGGCAACATACGTGAAAATGAAGAAGGGCTTCTCGGGCACAAGGTGATGTGCCTTCACCCCCAAGTAGACGCCTAGAATGGCAAACGGCGCAAGGAACAAATCCGCGAGAAAGGTCTGCTGAGAAAAGATTCCCAAGGCGAAGTAGGGAATGAACTTCATCAGATTGATGGCCCAGAACACGATAATCGTGGTTGCTTGGAAGGTGGTCTTGTCCATGCCCTGACGCAACAAATACACGGCCACCGGCGGTCCGCCCGCGTGACTGACAAAGCTGGTGAACCCTGCCATGAGTCCCGAAAATGCGCCCCATCCGGCGCCCAAAGGTTCGCCCGAAACTGTTAGCCATCCCTTGGCCCGCGCAACCGCCCATACAACGAATGCGATAGAGATTCCGCCGATCAGCAAACGGAAAACATCAGGGTCAGCAAGGTCATACAGGAACGCCCCCAGCGCCACACCGGGCGCCGCGCCGATGATGATCCGCAAGGCATCACGGCCATTCCAGCGCTTCCAATAAGGGCGCAGGGAAAACACATCCATCAGCATCAAAAGCGGCAACATGATCCCCAGCGCGATGCCGGGCTCGAGCAGCAAAGCCAGAATCGAAGCAGAGGCAAACGACGCCCCCGATCCGAACCCCGCCTTTGTAATTCCAGCAAAAATCACGGCTGGGATCGTGATCGCAAAGAAGACGAGGCTAAAATCGATCACGAAAATTCCTTTCAAAAAAGCGCATACAAATAGGGCTTTAGCATAGGGTTAGCGATCACATAAGCTGCTGTTTTCGCTGTGCCGCGTTGCAGCACACTTGCGCGGACGCAAACAAAGCACTACCCAAAAGCCCAATTTCAACCGACCCGGAGATGAAATCCATGGCTCGACCCAAGATTGCCCTTATCGGCGCAGGTCAGATCGGCGGCACCCTTGCACACCTGGCAGCAATGAAAGAACTCGGCGACGTCGTTCTGTTCGACATCGCGGAAGGCACCCCCCAGGGCAAGGCGCTCGACCTCGCAGAATCCGGCCCCGTTGCTGGCTTTGACGCCGCACTGAAGGGCACTCAGGACTACGCCGACATCGCTGGCGCAGACGTCTGCATCGTAACTGCAGGTGTTCCTCGCAAGCCCGGCATGAGCCGCGACGACCTGCTGGGAATCAACCTGAAGGTGATGAAATCGGTTGGCGAAGGCATCAAAGCCCACGCACCCGACGCATTCGTCATCTGCATCACCAACCCGCTCGACGCGATGGTTTGGGCTCTGCAGCAGTTCTCGGGTCTGCCCGCGAACAAAGTCTGCGGCATGGCTGGCGTTCTGGACTCGGCACGCTTCCGTCACTTCCTGAGCCTCGAGTTCAACGTCTCCATGCGCGACGTGACCGCGTTCGTTCTGGGTGGCCACGGCGACACCATGGTTCCGCTGACCCGCTACTCGACCGTAGCCGGGATCCCTCTGCCCGATCTGGTCGACATGGGCTGGACCACCGCAGAGAAGCTGGAAGCGATCGTTCAGCGTACCCGTGACGGCGGCGCAGAAATCGTGAAGTACCTGGGCAACGGCTCGGCGTTCTACGCACCTGCGACCTCGGCGATCGAAATGGCTGAAGCCTACCTGAAAGACCAGAAGCGTCTGCTGCCCTGCGCGGCCTACGTTGACGGCGCGTTCGGCCTCGAAGGCTTCTACGTTGGCGTTCCCACCATCATCGGCGCCGGCGGCATCGAGAAAGTCGTGGACATCAAGCTGTCGAAAGACGAGCAGGCAATGTTCGACAAGTCGGTTGACGCGGTCAAAGGCCTCGTTGCGGCTTGTAAAGAGATCGAGCCCTCGCTGGCCTAATCGCCGCACCGGTTCCGAATTTCGAAACGCGCGCCCTCACCGGCGCGCGTTTGTCATTTCAGGCGGTCCAGCAGGCCCCCTGCCCGCTCGCGCAACATGGCGTCGAAACCTTCGACCGAGAGATCTGGCATGTAGCCCAGTTGCGCCGCGATCTGATCTGCGGGTTCAAAGGGCGCATCGACGAACATGTCCCGCGCATCAAGCCGTGCCCGCAGGCCACCGTCCGTGACTTTGAGTCGATTGTGGAACTTCAACAGACCTCCGGGCACCTTTGCCCTGTGCCTCGCCATCAAAACCTGCTCACGCCGGTGACCGCCGAGCATCCCCTCAATCATGTCACGTGGAAGATGGGCATAGCGCAGCACCTTGAGCATCCAATGCAGCGGCGTCATCCCATCGAAATGCAGAAGCGCCATCTCTGGCACGTAATCCCCTTGAAGCCGCCGGTCTTCTTCCCTGGGTGAGTGAATGCCAATCCGCCAGCCCTGCCGTGTCGGCATCAGGGCTTTGCCCGCTGAATGACCGGTCAGGCCTTTGGTCAGGAAGCGTGTCGAACGCCAGAATGTCTCTTCGTCATTCTGGAGTTTGCCAAGATAGGGCACGCGAAAGCCGCCTTCGAAGATGGACATCGGAGTCCCTTCGTTCAGATAGGTCCGCTCCCACGGCTGAATGCGCAGAAACCGGTCCTTGCGTGCATATTCCGAAATCAGCTGACTGACGGGCCTTTCGGGCATCAGGAACTCGTCTGCATCCAAATGGATGATCCAGTCGGCCGCAGTGCGCCGGTACGCATCCGTCGCGTTCACCCCTTGGCGGCGGGTCTGTCTCCCATCGGCTTTGCGCACGTTCATGCGGGCCCAGTGATCTTCATCACACCGAATGACGTTGACCCCTTCAACCACCATGAGTTGATCGGCCACCGGATCTTCGGGATCATCCAGATAGACATGCACCTCTGTCGCCCCAAGGGACAGGTGCCACCCCACATTGGCCATAACCAACGGTGCGGGCTCTTTGACCGTCATGACAACGGACCAACTTATGTTAGCGCCGGACGTCATGCGAATCTTTGTGCAACACCACAAACACTTGTGATCACACGCTCAAAAGCTGTGATCACAAAAGGCAGAAATATGCCGATTTTCAAGCCTATCACGCAAAAACTCCTTAATACGCTCATCGCTTGGGCGTATATGTACACCGAATTTCAGCAAGATGGGACAGGTCCATGAACATTCACGAATATCAGGCCAAAGCACTGCTGCGCGAATACGGCGCACCGGTCAGCGACGGCCGCGTCGTGCTCAAGGCCGAAGACGCTAAAACCGCTGCTGGTGAGCTTGACGGCCCCCTTTGGGTTGTAAAAGCACAGATCCACGCTGGTGGTCGCGGCAAAGGCACTTTCAAAGAAGCTGACGCTGGTGAAAAGGGCGGTGTTCGCCTGGCCAAGTCGGTTGAAGAAGCAGCCGAAGAAGCCAAGAAGATGCTCGGCCGCACTCTGGTCACCCACCAGACCGGCCCCGCCGGCAAGCAGGTGAACCGCATCTACATCGAAGATGGCTCGGACATCAGCCGCGAACTGTACCTCGCGCTGCTGGTAGACCGCGTCTCCAGCCGCATCTCGTTCGTTTGCTCGACCGAAGGCGGCATGGACATCGAGGAAGTCGCCGCGTCGACCCCCGAAAAGATCCTGTCCTTCTCGGTTGATCCTGCAACCGGCTACCAGCCCTACCACGGCCGCCGCATCGCGTTCGCTCTGGGTCTGGAAGGCGCACAGGTTAAGCAGTGCGTTAAGCTGATGGGCCAGCTCTACACCGCCTTCGTCGAGAAGGACATGGAGATGCTGGAAATCAACCCGCTGATCGTCATGGAAGATGGCAACCTCAAGGTGTTGGATGCCAAGCTGGGCTTTGACGGCAACGCTGTCTACCGCCACGCGGACGTTGCAGCCCTGCGCGACGAAACCGAAGAAGACCCCAAAGAGCTGGCAGCGTCGAAGTACGACCTGAACTACATCGCTCTGGACGGTGAAATCGGCTGCATGGTGAACGGCGCGGGTCTGGCGATGGCCACCATGGACATCATCAAACTCTACGGCGCAGAGCCTGCGAACTTCCTCGACGTTGGCGGCGGCGCCACCAAAGAGAAAGTGACCGAAGCCTTCAAGATCATCACCTCGGATCCCAACGTAAAAGGTATCCTCGTGAACATCTTTGGCGGAATTATGCGCTGCGACGTCATCGCAGAAGGCGTAATTGCGGCTGTAAAAGAGGTTGGCCTGCAAGTTCCGCTGGTCGTTCGCCTCGAAGGCACTAACGTCGAAAAGGGTAAAGAGATTATCAACACCTCTGGTCTCGACGTGATTGCCGCAGACAACCTCAGCGACGGCGCGGAGAAGATCGTTAAAGCAGTGAAAGGTTAAGTATGCGTTTTTTGGTTCTGGTTGGCTGTGTTTTTGTTTCGGCCTGTGTGAATTTCAATGCCCCCGAGCATCCGGCGGGTCAAACTCAACAGGAAGATTTCATCGGGTATGATGTGGGCGAACGCCCCGCGCCTCTGGCAGGCATCCCGCTGAGCGCAGCACCAGGACCAATCGCATCGGGCACGTATCTGCCTGTGACCTGTCCGGTCGGCACCATGCTGATCCAGACATCACAAGGACAGGCTTGCGCGCCAAGATAACCGCGCACTGTTTTGTTAAGGGTAATGAGTGTTTTCAGGTTCTGATCGGCCCATCGGCCAGATATGCGAGACTCGCGGTCAGAGCACGAGGACACTCATCCCAATGACAGAACAATTCAGGTCCGGAACTGGCCGGACCGGTTCGTAGAAAAATTTAGGAGCCAAGAACATGGCAGTCCTCATCGACGAAAACACCAAGGTAATCTGTCAGGGCCTCACCGGGTCGCAGGGTACCTTCCACACTGAACAGGCCATCGCCTACGGCACCAAGATGGTCGGCGGTGTGACCCCCGGCAAAGGCGGCCAAGAGCACCTGGGCCTGCCCGTTTTCAACTCGGTTCACGAAGCCAAGCACGTCACCGAAGCAAACGCGACCGTGATCTACGTGCCCCCGCCGTTCGCTGCGGACTCGATCCTCGAGGCCATCGACGCGGAAATGGAACTGATCGTCTGCATCACCGAGGGCATCCCTGTCCTTGACATGATGAAGGTGAAGCGCGCGCTGATCGACAGCAAGTCGCGTCTGATCGGCCCCAACTGCCCCGGCGTCATCACCCCCGACGCATGCAAGATCGGCATTATGCCCGGCCACATCCACAAGCGTGGCTCGGTCGGCGTTGTGTCGCGTTCGGGCACACTGACCTACGAAGCGGTAAAACAGACTGCAGACATCGGTCTGGGCCAGTCGACCGCAGTCGGCATCGGCGGCGACCCCATCAAAGGCACCGAGCACATCGACGTGCTGGACATGTTCCTGGACGATCCCGAAACCCAGTCGATCATCATGATCGGTGAAATCGGTGGTTCGGCAGAAGAAGAAGCTGCTGAATTCCTGAAAGAGCAGAAGAAAAAAGGCCGTTGGAAGCCCGTAGCTGGCTTCATCGCAGGCCGCACTGCTCCTCCGGGCCGCCGCATGGGTCACGCCGGCGCGATCGTCGCGGGTGGCAAAGGTGGCGCAGAAGACAAGATCGAAGCCATGAAGTCGGCAGGCATCGTCGTTGCGGACAGCCCCGCAACTCTCGGCGAAGCTGTGCTCAAGGCAATCGGCTAACCCATTTGCTGACCCTGCCCCGATGGGGCTAGGGTCGGACCGAACACATCAGCCCGCCCGAGGGACGCCTCGGGCGGGTCCAACCTAAATCAGGTGCAGCGATGACCGATCAATCCCCGAACGACCAGTTCCATGCCTCAAGTTTCTTGCAGGGACACAACGCCGAATACATCGAACAACTATATGCGCGTTACGCCACAGACCCGAACTCGGTAGACGAAGCGTGGCAGGCATTCTTTGCCGCCCTCGGCGATGGGGAAGTTGAAGTCAAACAAGAAGCCGCAGGTCCGTCTTGGGGCCGCAGCGACTGGCCGATGATGCCCGCGGGCGATGACGTCTGGGCTCTGACCGGCGAATGGCCCGAAGCGGCCAAAGAAGTCAAAGGCGCTGGCGACAAGATCAAAGCCAAAGCCGCCGAAAAGGGCGTCGAAGTCTCGGAAGAGCAGATCAAGCGTGCTGTTCTCGACTCCGTCCGCGCGCTGATGCTGATCCGCGCCTACCGTATTCGTGGCCACCTGGCCGCCGATCTGGACCCGCTGGGTCTGCACGGCCGTGAGCCCCACCCCGAACTGGACCCCAAAGCGTACGGCTTCACCGAAGCCGACATGGACCGTCCGATCTTTATCGACAACGTTCTGGGCCTTCAGGTCGCGTCGATGCGCCAGATCGTGGACATCGTTAAACGCACCTATTCCGGCACCTTTGCCCTACAGTACATGCACATCTCGGACCCCGAGCAGTCCGCATGGCTGAAAGAGCGTATCGAGGGCTACGGCAAGGAAATCACCTTTACCCGTGAAGGCCGCCGCGCAATCCTGAACAAACTGGTCGAGGCCGAAGGCTTCGAAAAGTTCCTGCACGTGAAATACATGGGCACCAAGCGTTTCGGCCTCGACGGTGGCGAAGCGCTGATCCCCGCGATGGAGCAGATCATCAAGCGCGGTGGCGCGCTGGGTGTCAAAGAAATCGTCATCGGCATGCCTCACCGCGGCCGTCTGTCGGTTCTGGCCAACGTGATGAACAAGCCCTACCGCGCGATCTTCAACGAATTCCAGGGCGGCAGCTTCAAGCCCGAGGACGTTGATGGTTCGGGCGACGTGAAGTACCACCTCGGCGCTTCCAGCGACCGCGAGTTCGACGGCAACAGCGTGCACCTGTCGCTGACCGCGAACCCCTCGCACCTCGAGGCGGTGAACCCCGTTGTTCTGGGCAAGGTCCGTGCGAAGCAAGCCCAACTGAATGACTCAGACCGCACGCAGGTTCTGCCGATCCTGCTGCACGGCGACGCGGCCTTTGCAGGTCAGGGCGTCGTTGCGGAATGCTTCGGTCTGTCGGGTCTGACCGGTCACCGCACCGGCGGCACCATGCATATCGTGGTGAACAACCAGATCGGCTTCACCACCGCGCCGCACTTCTCGCGGTCTTCGCCCTATCCCACCGATATCGCTCTGATGGTCGAGGCGCCGATCTTCCACGTGAACGGCGACGATCCCGAAGCCGTTGTGCACGCGGCCAAGGTTGCGACCGAGTTCCGTCAGAAATTCCACAAAGACGTTGTTCTGGACATCTTCTGCTACCGCCGCTTCGGTCACAACGAAGGCGACGAGCCGATGTTCACCAACCCGCAGATGTACAAGCAGATCAAGTCGCACAAGACCACTCTGTCCCTGTACACCGAGCGTCTGGTCAAGGACGGCCTGATCCCCGAAGGCGAAATCGAGGATATGAAGGCGCAGTTCCAGGCGCATCTGAACGACGAGTTCGAGACTGGCAAAACCTTTAAGCCGAACAAGGCTGACTGGCTGGACGGCCGCTGGTCGCACCTGAACAAGCAGGGCGAAAAATACCAGCGCGGCAAAACTGCCATCAAGCCCGAGACCATGGAAGAGATCGGCAAGTCGCTGACCCACGCACCGGACTCGGTCGACATCCACAAGACCGTTAACCGTCAGCTCGAAGCCAAGGCGAAGATGTTTGAAAATGGCGAAGGTTTTGACTGGGCCACCGGCGAGGCACTGGCATTCGGCTCGCTCTTGACCGAAGGCTACCCCGTCCGTCTGGCCGGTCAGGACTCGACCCGTGGTACCTTCTCGCAGCGCCACTCGGCCTTCATCGACCAGTCGACCGAAGAGCGTTACTACCCGCTGAACAACATTCGCGAAGGTCAGGCCCGCTACGAAGTCATCGACTCGATGCTGTCGGAATACGCGGTTCTGGGCTTTGAATACGGTTACTCGCTGGCAGAGCCGAACGCTCTGGTCCTGTGGGAAGCCCAGTTCGGCGACTTCGCCAACGGCGCGCAGATCATGTTCGACCAGTTCATCAGCTCTGGCGAAAGCAAGTGGTTGCGTATGTCCGGTCTGGTCTGTCTGCTACCCCACGGCTTCGAAGGTCAGGGCCCCGAGCACAGCTCGGCCCGTCTGGAACGCTTCCTGCAGATGTGTGGTCAGGACAACTGGATCGTGGCGAACTGCTCGACTCCGGCGAACTACTTCCACATCCTGCGCCGCCAGATGCACCGCAGCTACCGCAAGCCGCTGGTTCTGATGACCCCGAAATCCCTGCTGCGCCACAAACTGGCCGTCAGCAAGGCCGAGGACTTCACCACCGGCTCCAGCTTCCACCGTGTCCTGTGGGATGACGCGGAACGCGGCGGCAACTCGGAAACCACTCTGGTCTCGGACGACAAGATCAAGCGCGTCGTCATGTGCTCGGGCAAGGTCTACTACGACCTGCTCGAAGAGCGTGACGCCCGCGGCATCGACGATGTCTACCTGATGCGGATCGAGCAGTTCTATCCCTTCCCCGCGATCTCGCTGGTCAAAGAACTGGAACGCTTCCCGCACGCAGAGATGGTCTGGTGTCAGGAAGAGCCCAAGAACCAAGGTGCATGGACCTTTATCGAACCCAACATCGAGTGGGTTCTGGGCCGCATCAAAGCCACACACAGCCGCCCCCGTTACGTAGGCCGCGCTCCCAGCGCATCGCCCGCCACCGGTTTGGCATCGCAGCACAAAGCACAACAACAGGCGCTCGTCGACGAGGCGCTGACCATCGAAGGAAACTGAGCAAATGACTGAAGTCCGCGTTCCCACCCTGGGCGAATCCGTGACCGAAGCAACCGTCGCCACCTGGTTCAAAAAGCCCGGCGACCGCGTTGAAGCAGACGAAATGCTGTGTGAGCTGGAAACCGACAAGGTCACCGTCGAGGTCCCCAGCCCCGCAGCAGGCGTTCTGGCTGAAATCGTTGCGAACGAAGGCGACACCGTGGGCGTCGACGCCCTGCTCGCCAACATCTCGGAATCTGGCGAAGCCGCAGCACCTGCTGCCCCCGCCGCGAAATCCGAAGCTCCCGCAGCAGCCCCAGCGTCTTCGGGCGGTTCCTCGGTTGACGTGATGGTCCCCACCCTGGGCGAGTCGGTCACCGAAGCCACCGTTTCGACCTGGTTCAAAAAGGTCGGCGACACCGTCGCTCAGGACGAGATGCTGTGCGAACTGGAAACCGACAAGGTTTCGGTCGAGGTCCCCTCGCCCGCAGCTGGCGTTCTGTCGGAAATCCTGTTTGACGAAGGCTCGACCGTCGAAGCCGGCGGCAAGCTGGGTGTCATCGCATCGGGCGAAGGCGCAGCCGCGGCTGCCCCCGCAGCGGCACCTGCTGCAGCCCCCGCAGCAGCCTCGACCGGCAAAGACGTTGAGCACGCCCCCTCGGCCAAGAAAGCCATGGCCGAAGCAGGCCTGTCCGCAGGTCAGGTTCAGGGTTCGGGCCGTGACAGCCGGATCATGAAAGAAGACGTGGCCAAAGCCGCTGCCGCCGCAGCTGCTGCAACCTCGGCCGCTCCGGCACCTGCCGCTGCACCCCGTGGCCCCGTCAATGCAGACGACGCATCGCGTGAAGAGCGCGTCAAGATGACCCGCCTGCGCCAGACCATCGCGCGCCGCCTGAAGGACGCTCAGAACACCGCAGCCATGCTCACCACCTACAACGAGGTGGACATGACCGAGGTCATGGCGATCCGGAACCAGTACAAAGACGCCTTCGAGAAGAAGCACGGCGTCCGTATGGGCTTCATGTCGTTCTTCACCAAAGCCTGTGTGCACGCTCTGAAAGAAGTGCCAGAGGTGAACGCCGAGATCGACGGCAACGAAGTGGTTTACAAGAACTACGTCCACATGGGCATCGCGGCTGGCACCCCTCAGGGTCTGGTTGTTCCCGTCTTGCGTGACGTCGACCAGAAGTCCTTTGCCGAGATCGAAAAAGAGATCGGTGAAAAGGGTCGCCGCGCCCGTGACGGCAAGCTGTCCATGGCAGAGATGCAGGGCGGTTCGTTCACCATCTCGAACGGCGGCGTCTACGGCTCGCTGATGTCCTCGCCGATCCTGAACCCCCCGCAGTCGGGTATCCTCGGCATGCACAAGATCCAGGATCGTCCCATGGCCATCAACGGCAAGGTCGAAATCCGTCCCATGATGTACCTCGCGCTGTCCTACGACCACCGTATCGTCGACGGCAAAGGCGCTGTGACCTTCCTCGTGCGCGTCAAAGAAGCGCTCGAAGATCCCCGTCGCCTGCTGATGGACATCTAATCCAAACCCGCCCCCACCACCCGCTGGTGGGGGCACCCTCTTTCCTTGCCGCATAGGCGCTCGAAAATGACGACCGAACTCACAGTCCTCACCCTCGCCGCCTTGCTCCAGGTCGTTCAATTCTTCCTGATGTCCGTCCCTGCGAACTTGGAGTTGGGACAAGGCAAGACTCTCAGCCCCCGCGACCCTGACCGCCTCGGCAAACCGCTGATCGAACAAGTCTCTGTCCGCACGGGCCGCCTTTTTCGCGCATTGAACAACCATTTCGAGGGGCTGATCCTGTTCTCGATCGCCTGCCTCGTGATCACTGTCTCCGGCCAGTCCACAGGGCTGACCGGCGCTTGCGCATGGATCTACCTGATCGCCCGCGTCCTCTACGTGCCCGCCTACGCCTTCGGCTGGGTCCCGTGGCGCTCTCTCATCTGGGCCGTGGGCTTTCTTGCCACAACCATCATGCTGGTCGCCGCCCTGCTCTGACCAGCCTTCGCTCATAACGCCAAGCCCTTCATCTTGGCACAAATACCCCGGGGGTCCGGGGGCAGCGCCCCCGCCCTAGACCACCAGAAAGGAACTTCGAAAATGGCATCCTACGACGTGATCGTGATCGGCTCTGGCCCCGGCGGCTATGTCTCCGCCATTCGTGCCGCACAGCTCGGCCTGAAAACCGCCTGTGTCGAGGGTCGCGAAACCCTCGGCGGCACCTGCCTGAACGTGGGCTGTATCCCGTCCAAGGCGCTGCTGCACGCCACCCACCAGCTGCACGAAGCAGAGCACAACTTCGCCAAGATGGGCCTCAAGGGCAAATCCCCCAGCGTCGACTGGAAACAGATGCAGGCCTACAAGGACGACGTGATCGGCCAGAACACCAAAGGCATCGAGTTCCTATTCAAAAAGAACAAGGTCGACTGGATCAAGGGTTGGGCGACCATCCCCGAGGCCGGCAAAGTCAAAGTCGGTGACGAAGTTTACGAGACCAAGAACATCATCATCGCGTCCGGCTCCGAAGTCGCGACCCTGCCTGGCGTCGAGATCGACGAAGAGATCGTCGTGTCCTCGACCGGCGCCCTGTCCCTGCCCAAGACCCCCAAGAAAATGGTCGTCATCGGCGCAGGCGTCATCGGTCTGGAACTCGGCTCGGTCTACAAGCGCCTCGGCGCCGAAGTGACCGTGGTGGAATACATGGACGCGATCACTCCCGGTCAGGACGCCGAGGTTGCCCGCACCTTCCAGAAACTGCTGCAAAAGCAGGGCCTCGAATTCGTACTGGGTGCCGCCGTTCAGGGCGTCGAAACCAGCAAAACCAAAGCCAAGGTCACCTACAAGCTCAAGAAGGATGACAGCGAGCACACGCTCGACGCGGACGTCGTTCTGGTGGCCACCGGCCGCAAACCCTTCACCGACGGTCTGGGCCTTGCTGACCTAGGGGTTGAGATGACCGAGCGCGGCCAGATCAAGACCAACGCCCATTGGCAGACCAACGTCCCCGGCATCTATGCCATCGGCGACGTGATCACCGGCCCGATGCTGGCCCACAAAGCCGAAGACGAAGGCATGGCAGCCGCCGAAGTGATCGCGGGCAAGCATGGCCACGTGAACTACAATGTCATCCCCGGCGTGATCTACACCCACCCCGAGGTTGGCAGCGTCGGCGCCACCGAAGAGCAGCTGAAGGCCGAAGGCCGCGCCTACAAAGTCGGCAAATTCAGCTTCATGGGCAACGGCCGCGCCAAGGCGAACTTCGCCGCTGACGGCTTTGTCAAACTTCTGGCGGACAAAGAAACCGACCGCATTCTGGGCTGCCATATCATCGGCCCGATGGCGGGTGACCTGATCCACGAGATCTGTGTTGCCATGGAATTCGGTGCATCCGCCGAAGACATCGCCCTGACCTGCCACGCGCACCCGACCTATTCGGAAGCGGTCCGCGAAGCCGCTCTGGCCTGCGGCGACGGCGCGATCCACGCCTAAGACGCATCCATCAAAGAAACCTGCAAAACCCCCGCCCTGCGCGGGGGTTTTTCCTTTGGATCAGAACACCCGCTGGGACCGGCGCGACAAGAAAAACCCGTGCCCGTCCTCGTTCCAGCACTCTAGGCCAGTCTTTTCGGACAGACAGACAAAGCCGCCAAACTCCCCTCGAACGCCATATTCTGCGCGATCATAACCCTCGCGGTTGCGGTTCAAGGGCGTGCATTCCATGCTCACTGGCCCGCGGTTCCCCATAAAGAACACATGCCCCCAATCCGATGAACACCCGGCAGGGCGCGGCAGTGCAGTCGGCCCTTGGCGCTCAATAATCGTACAGGTCAGGTCAGATCCCCCGACATCCATGCCGACAACGCATTGGATATTCTCGGATGGCGTCTCAAAGGTCCAAACATCCGCCGAGGCCAGAACCGGCATCAGCGCAAGACTCAAAGCTAGATAACGTACCAAAATAAAAACCTTTTCTCAAAATCGCGCCCAAGACAGCGGACGATCCAAGTCCAGAATAGCAGAGACACCCATCTTTGGCCTCTGTGACACCCTATCCCAAAGATCGCTTGCGTGCAGAATTTATCTGACTTAGGTCAGGCAAATGACACACGATCCCATTCTCCGTTTCCGCCGCTTTGCGCGATCCGTCACGACAGAGGTCGGCGCGCTGGACGAGTCTTTCCTCGGGCGCGGCCGTTCACTCGGGGCCGCACGCGTTCTCAATGCGATCGGCCACGGCCGCACAGATCTGGCCGAACTTCGGGCCTACCTGACGCTCGACTCCGGTCTTCTGAGCCGCTTGCTGAGACAGCTAGAGGCCGAAGGCCTCGTGCGGCTCAGCCAATCCCCGCTCGACGCCCGTGCTCGGATCGCGGAATTGACCGAGACAGGCGCCGGAGAATTCGCTGCCTACGAAGACATCTCGAACGACCGCGCCAGTTCCCTTTTGGCCCGACACCCAAAACCCGAAGCCCTGCTGGCAGCAATGGACCTGATCGCGAGCGCGCTTGGGCAGGATCGCATTGTCACCGAGGAGCGCGATCCCAGAGATGATCCATCGGTCTTCTGCCTGAACGAATACTATGCCGAGCTCGGACGCCGCTTCAGCACGGGCTTTGACGTGAACCTGAGCTGCGATCCGCAGGCCACGGATCTGATCGCGCCGCGTGGGGCGTTCCTCGTGGCGTTCTCTGACGGAATGCCCATCGGGTGTGTCGGGGTCAAAGGCAACGGCGGTCCGATCGCCGAGATCAAGCGCCTCTGGATTGCTCCGTCTGCCAGAGGCCTCGGCCTTGCCAAACGCCTGATGACCCAAGCCGAAGAGCGCGCGCAAACCCTTGGCATTCAAACCCTGCGGCTCGACACCAACAGCGTCCTGCCCGAAGCGATCCGGCTCTATCGATCCACAGGATGGACAGAAATCGACCGCTTCAATGACGATCCATACCCTGATCATTTCTTTGAAAAGACCCTCTGACGCTGCAGAAAAAAGGCCGGATGAGCGAGGATCAGGCTCATCCGGCACAGTTTCACAAGCGAACTTGTGAGCGGTGCGAATGCCGCAAAGGGTCAAAGTGCGGCAGACATCAGGTTAAACGGAACCCGTCAGCGCTTCCGTCGCTGCACCTGCAAAAAATGTTCTATTTTTTGCTTACGTTAAAACCGGCCTCGCGCATCAGCGCATCAGACCGCGTTTCCACGACATCCTTGAGCACGTCCATCATGCTCTCAATCCGTGCCCCTGCGGGAATTGGCTCCAGAAATTCGACCACAGCGAGCCCCGGCTTGCGGTAGATTCCCGTGCGCGGCCAAAAGACCCCGACATTTGTCGCTGCGGGCACGCAGTCCTGCCCCGTCTCACGATAGAGGACGCCAGCCCCGATCTTGTAGGGCGCATCGACGCCGGGTGCGACGCGGGTGCCTTGGGGGTAGATGATCAGCTGACCACCCGGCGCATCGCCGTGTTTTACCTGCTGAACCATCTTGCGCATCGCCTCCGCCCGCTTGCCCCGTTCGACCGCAACGCAGCCGATACGGCTCGCGTACCACCCCAGCACAGGAGCAAAGCGCAGGCTCGCCTTCATGATATACTTCGGGCGCGGCACGACGCTGGCAATCATGATGATGTCCAGAAAGCTCTGGTGCTTCGAGGCAACGATCACCTCTCCTGTCGGGACAGGTCCACGAATTTCGGTCCGCAGACCTACCATCCAAGAGGCCGTCCAGCGCACCCAGTTGCAATAGGCATGGATGGCCGCATAGGCCCCGCGACGGTCAATCAGCGCCCACGGCAGATAGAGCAACCCGAGCACGGGCATCATCAGATACATCTGGATCAGGAACACAACGGATCTGACCCAACGCCACGCCTTTGCCATTTATCGCAGTCCTCTCAACGTCCGCATCGCGGCCGCGCGGGTCGCGAAATAGGCCACCACGGCCCCCAAGGGCGGAATAGCCAGTGGCCAAACCCATTGCCAGCCCTGAAACCCAAGCCCAGTCAGAAAGCCGCCCTCGGTCTGCGCACTTGGCAGCAGGAAGACCGCGACCATTCCGATCACGGTCCCGATGACGCCCCCCAAAAGTGCCCGCAGGGTAAACCTCCGCACAAACGCGCTAGCGATATAAACGTCGGTCGCCCCTACCAGACGCAGCACACGGATCACCTGCGCATTCGCCGCAAGCGCAGCGGTCGCCGCCAAGGTAATCATCGCCGCCATTGTCCCCCCAATCAACAAGAGCGAGAGCGTGCCCAGCCGCCGCAGGCTAATCGCCGCGCGGATCAAGGGTTTGCGCCACTGCGAGTGGTCGTCCAGCGTCGCTCCGGGGACTTCGGCTTGCAAACGCAAGCGCAGGCCATTCGCGTCGTAGCCATCACCTTCTTCGACAACCTCGATCAGCTGCGGGACAGGCAGCGCATCCAAGGCCACACCGTTCCCGAACCAAGGGGCCAGAAGCGCCTGCTGCTCTTCGTCGGTCAGGGCACGGGCGCTTTTGATGCCTGGCGTGGTCGACAGCACGCGCAAAGCGGCTTCGGTCTGGGCCGTCATTTGCGCTTCGGGTGCAGAGATGCGGATCGTCGAAGAGCGTGCCAATTCGTCGCCCCAACGCACGGCCAAACGCCCCGTCGCCATAGACAGGGCCATCGCAAACACCGCAAGAAAAGCCATCGCCGCAGCACTAAACAACGTCAGTCGGACCGTATGACCTGTGGGCGGAACCACGCGATCAGCCTGCGTGTCCGCCTCGAGAATCGACATAATCCAGCGTAGAGGGTTCATAGATCAGCCCCCGCAAATTGCAGTTTCCGGTTCGCGATCCGGAGAACACGCGCCTGAACCTGCGATTTCGCCGCGCGGATCAGTGCCAGATCATGGGTCGCGATCAGCACGGTTTTGCCCAGCCGGTTCAGTTCGATCAACAATGTCAGCAGGCGCTGGGACATTTCCCAATCCACGTTGCCCGTCGGCTCGTCTGCAAGAATAACGTCAGGTGACATAATGATCGCTCGCGCCAAGGCCGCCCTTTGGCGTTCACCACCCGAAAGCTCCGGCGGCAGCGCCCGCGCACGGTGCGACAACCCAACCCACTGAATCAATTCGCGTAAATTCGCATCTTCATTCCCGCCTTGGCCGGAAACTGTCAGCGGAAGTGCAATATTTTCATGCAAAGGCAAGTGATCCAGAAACTGGCAATCCTGATGCACCACGCCGATCCGGCGACGCATGATGGCCAGATCATCGCGGGTCAGATCACGGACATCCTGACCGAACAGGCGAACGCTGCCCGCCGTCGCGGTCAAATCGCCGTAACACAGGCGCAAAAACGTTGTTTTACCTGCCCCGGACGGGCCTGTCAGAAAGTGGAATGCCCCCGGCTGCAACTGCAACGAGACCCCGCTCAGCAGCTCCCCACCGCCATAGCTGTAAGCCATGTTGTCCAGCTCGATCACCGCTCGCCCCTCGCTTTTCCTGTCCAATACGCTTTTGCCGTACGCTAGAAACCGTTGCAATGCACGGTAAACATTGACTTTGCCTTTGTTTCAACAAGGATTACAACGGAGGGAAATGATAACTCACCTATGACGCCTTGGTCGTCGAAGCGGGGCTTGATGCGGCTTACCTGTCCGAATTGCGGCGCAATCTACGAAGTTCCGGATAACGTTATTCCGGAAGACGGTCGGGACGTGCAGTGTTCGAACTGTGCCCACACTTGGTTTCAAGAGCCCGCCAGTCATTTCGCCGAGGATCAGGAAGAGGATCTGACACCGCCCGAGGAGGCCGTTGAAGACCTTCCGGAGGACACGCCAGACTCCGAAGACGAGATTTCACCCGAAGAAATGCTCGACCGTCTTGCTGCCGAAGAAGAGGCGCAAACGGATCTGCCGACCGACGAACCGATCTTCGAGGATCCCGAAGACGAGGACGATGAAGAGGCGCCTGCGCCAGACTTGCCACGCCGCGAGCTTGATCCGATGGTGCGCCAGGTCCTTCAGCAAGAGGCTGAATTCGAGGCCGAACGCCGCGCTCAAGAAGAAGGCGGCTCCATCGAGAGCCAGCCGGAACTTGGCTTGATGCAGCCTATCAAAAAGCGGATCGTTCCCGCCGACATCCCGTCCTTGCGTGAAAAACAAGCGCGCGAGGCCGAAGACGCCGAGAAGCACGCATCACCAGAGGATGAGCTACTCGCAGAGGAAATCGCAGCCGAACAGGATTCCGGCCATCGGTCGCGCCGTGATCTGCTGCCCGATGTCGAGGATATCAATTCCACGCTCCGCACCCGCGAAGCGCCCAAGGTCCGGTCTGTCCGCACTCCCGGCGAATTGATGGAAGACCCCGAAGAGGAACGTCAAAAAGGCTTCCGCTCGGGTTTCTTCCTGACAGTTGTTTTCGCCCTGCTGCTTGCGATGTTCTACGTCAAAGCAGGTGCGCTTTCTGCCTCTATGCCCGCCGCAGCGCCGGCCTTGCGCACCTATGTCACATCCGTGGACACTGCGCGCGGTTGGCTCGACACCAAGGCGCGCAATGTGGCCTCGTGGCTCGACAGCTTCAGTTCCGAAGCCCAACCCAAGGAATAACCCTCAGAAGCGGTCGAGCAGTCGGTTCAGGTAATCGCGCTCTTCTTCCGGACGCTCGGTTTCGGCCGAGCGGCGGCGAATCTCTTCGGTCAGTTCTTCGGCGCGGCGGTACACATCCTCGCCGTTCAGCATTTGGTCTTCGGTCCCCATCGGCGCACCGTTGCCCTCGCGGCGACCCAACGGATCCTGACGTCCCTCGCCCATCGGGCGGCCCTGACCTTGCTGGCCACCGGCCTGATCTTGCCCTTGCTCCTGCCCTTCCAGCGCCTGCTCTAGACTCCGCAGCCCTTCGCGCATGCTCTCGATGGCATCCGCCTGACGGTCAATCGCCTCGCCTAGATCATTCTCGCGCAAGGCGTCTTCGGCCTCGTCCATAGACCGTCCGGCATCGTCCAGACTGCGTCGTGCGGCATCGCCCTCTTCGGTCCCCGCACCGGGCATATTGCGTCGCTGACGGTCCAACTCTTGGCGCAGCGCCCGCTGGCGTTCGGCAAGCTGTTCGGACAGGCTAGAGCCCTCGCCCTGCTGCCCTTCTTCACCGTTTTCACCCTGATTTCCGCGGTTCAGCTCATCGAACGCCTCGTCCGACAACTCTTGCTGATCGCGCAAAGCATCCCCGAGATCGTCCATCGCCTGCTGCCCTTGGCCGCCCTCGCCGCGCTGAACGCTCATGTTCTCCATCATCTGCATCAACTGATCCAGCATCTGCTGCGCCTCGGCCATACGGCCTTCGTTCATCAGCTCTTGGATGCGGTCCATCATTTCCTGCAGATCGTTCTGGGATAGCTCCATCGTATTCTCAGAGTTGCTCTGCGCATCGTCGTCGGTGTCTTGCCCGTTGCGCTCGGCGAGTTCCTGCATGAAATCACGGGTCGCATCGCGCAATTCCTGCATCAACTGTTCAATCTCTTCAGGGCTGGCTCCGTTGCGCATAGCCTCGGTCAAGCGCTCCTGCGCCTGTCGCATCCGCTCTCGCGCATCCTCCAGATCACCGTCTTCCAACTCTAGCGCATAGGCCCATAGCTCTTCGGCCAGTGCATCGCGGGTCGCACCTTCCATGGAAGTCCCTGCATCATCCAAACGCGCCAGAATGGCTTTCAGACCTTCGTACCGCTCCATATTCCTTAAGACGTCTTCTGGCCGATAGGTCACCGCCCGCATCACCTGCCCGATCCGCCCGACATTCTCGCGGTTCCACAACAGATCACGGCGCGCTTCGATCACAGCGCGCGCCATCGGATCAAAGAACCTGCGGCCAGGCAGTTCAAAGGCCAGAACATCCGAGTGCCCCACTTGCCCGATCGCATCCTCGACCTGCAACACCACGTGGACAGGCAAATTCGCCCAAGGATGTTTCGAGAAATCCTCGCGCAAAATCTCGCCAAAGGCTTGCCGGTTCCCAGAATAGCTCAACGGCAGATCAGAGCGCAGAGCATCGCGCGGCTCGGGCTCGGGCGCGAGCCCATAGCGGCGATCCACAGAGGCCAGATCAAGCCGGATTTCCGCACTGCCCGCCACGATCCCGTAGTCATCCTCGGCCCAGAACGGCAGGCTCATCTCGCCCTCTGGCGTGACCTCCAACTCACCGTTCTGCGACACTGTCGGCACAGCATCGGGCCGCAAAGCAACGGTCCAAGTGCGCCCACCATCCCCGGTGATTTCCACAGTACCGTTCTGCGTGACAGAGAATTCCCGCGTGCGAACAGGCGCATCTACAGCGGTCATCAGCTGCTCTGGCGCCGCGCCGCTCACTGTCTCTGACAGAGTCAGCCCCTCGCCACCATAGAGCCGGACAATCACACGGCTCCCCTGCATCAAATCAAGCTGACCTGCAGGCAAATCATTCAAATACAGCGCCGGTTGCCGCGTGTGGGCGGGCGGTTCAACCCACCCTTCCCAAGACGGCCCCGCCGCCTGAGCAGCCCCGGTTCCAGCCCCATCGGACAAAGCGCCCATCTGCCCGAACGATCCGAACAAGAGGCCCATGGCCACAGCCACAATCGCCACATAGCGCAGCGCATAGGGGTCGCGCTTCGTCTGGCTCAGCGCAGGCCCGACAGCTTTCGCCGCCTGCACCCGCTCTGCCATGCGCGCCAAATGGGCCCGCCACATAGCCTCTGACGCCGGGTCCCCGTTGCCAACAGCGGGACGGTCCCGCAGCGCTGCGATTGGCCGGCCCGGCAAGGTCGCATCCAGCCGACGCAGCGCATCCTCGCGCGACGGCACATGAAACGCCCGCAGCCCCCGCACGAGATAAACAGCCACCGCCAACCCAAACAGACCAACGGTCAGCGCCAGTCCCCAGAACGGCAGCGGCCCGAACAGGCCGAACATCATCAGTCCCGCAAACACGAAAAGCACCGACCAGACAGGCCAAAAGGCATGCGTCACACGCTCTGCCCACAGGCCCGCCCACGTCAGTGCCAGCGGTTTACGAATGGATTTCGGTAGCTGTTCTTGCGCTGCCATGCACCTCGCCCGGAATAGCCTGCTCCGGGCGACATTGCCTCAGAGCCACTCGGGGATGGTATCGCGGTTTATGATTTCGTCAAAGCTTGGCCGCGGGCGAATGACAGCGAATTGATCATCCTTCACCAGAACCTCGGGGATCAGCGGCCGCGTGTTGTACTCACTCGACATCACCGCCCCATAAGCCCCCGCACTGCGGAAGGCGACCAGATCCCCCTCAGCCAGTTTCGGCATCATCCGCCCCTTGGCAAAGGTATCGCCCGATTCGCAGACCGGCCCCACGATGTCATAGGGCTGCTGCTCTGCACCCGGCTCGGCTTCTTTCACCGGCACGATATCGTGGTGCGCGCTGTACATCGCTGGACGGATCAAGTCGTTCATCGCCGCATCAATGATCATGAATTCGCGGCCTTCGCCCTCTTTCAGATAGATGATCTGGCTGGCCAGAATGCCCGCATTGCCCGCGATCAGACGACCGGGCTCAATCTCGATCTCACAGCCCAGATGCCCCAGTTCTTCCTTGATCATCGCGCCGTATTCCACCGGCAGCGGCGGCGCAGAGTTCCCACGCTCATAAGGAATACCCAGACCGCCCCCCAGATCGAGGCGCGAAATCTCGTGCCCATCCGCGCGCAGGGTCTCGGTTAGTTCCGCCACCTTGCGATAGGCCAGACGGAAGGGTTCCAGATCGGTCAACTGGCTGCCGATATGCACGTCGATGCCGATGACCTTCAGGCCCTTCATCGACGCCGCTTCGGCATAAACCTCACGCGCCTTGGCGATCGGAATGCCAAACTTGTTTTCGGATTTGCCGGTGGCGATCTTTTCGTGGGTCTTGGCGTCCACATCAGGGTTCACCCGCACGGTGATCGGCGCCACGACGCCCAAGGACTGCGCCACACGGTCAATCGCCCGCATCTCGGGCTCTGATTCCACGTTGAACTGGCGGATGCCGCCGGTCAGCGCCGCGCGGATTTCCTCGTCAGTTTTGCCAACGCCGGAAAACACGATCCGGTCACCGGGCACGCCCGCCGCCTTGGCTCGCGCGTATTCACCGCCCGACACCACGTCCATGCCCGCGCCCAACGCCGCCAACGTCTTCAGGATCGCCTGATTGCTGGCCGCTTTCATCGCGTAGCACACCAGATGGTCCGTGCCCGCCAAGGCTTCGTCGAACAGCTTGAAATGCCGCTCCAGCGTCGCGGTCGAGTAGATGTAGACGGGCGAGCCAACCGCCGCGACGATTTCGGAAACCGGCACGTCCTCGGCAAAAAGTGCGCCATCGCGGTACAGGAAATGATCCATGGGCCAGCCTCCTTTGCGGCGTTTCATTGCGCCGCCTTTTAGGCACAGCCGCCGGACGAAGCAATCACAGCCGCGCAAAAGCGCCTAGATATTCGCCTTGTTGCCGGTCTTTTCCTGATAAGCGCGCCAATCGGCCATCAGCTTTTCCCGCCGAATGGGGTAGCGCGCATCCAGCACATCAATCGCCTCGATCTGCGAGACCGAGAAATGCCGGAACCCATCGCGCAGCTCGCACCACGCCACCAGCACCCGCACTTCCTCGGCATGGGCCATAACCAAAGGCCAGATCAACCGCGTGGTCACTTTGCCTTTGTTGTCCCGATAGCGCATCCGAACGATGTTGCGCCCGCGTAAAGCCTGCCGCAGCATCCCACTGTCAAAAACCGGCAGCTTCGCAGGGGCTGCACCGCTATCCATAATCACCGGCCGCAATTCAGGGGGCATCTGCTTGCTCAACTTCACCAGCAAGGACCGCGCCGCAGCCGCAACCGACGGATCGCCATTATCTGCCGCCCAAACCGCGCCCATTAGCGCCGCCTCAAGCTCGTCCTCTGTCAGATGCAACCCAAGTGCAACGCGCTCTCGGACCACTTGGAAGCCCTTTTCCTGATCCCCCTCGACAGGGAATTTTCGGCGCATTAGCACGCGAAGATCATCGGAAAGCACATGCGCAGGCACGCCCACAGCCTCGGCCAGCGCCTCTAGGCCGACAGGATGGCTTTGCGCCTGAAGCACTTTCATGGTCCGGACCAGACGGTCTTTCTGCAACATGGTGAATTCCTCTGATCCCCAACAGTGCCACGACCAACTGCCCGAGAACATTCAGCCATTCGACGGCTTCCCCCTGCCCATCCGTCACCAAACCAGCCCCAGCAGATACCCCCAAACGCGAAAAAGCGGGCCGCCATTCCGCGCGCCCGCTCTTTCATCTTGGCATAAATACCCAAAAACCAGAGGGTTCAGTCGATGGGCCGGCTCCGGAAATAGAGATACAGCGGCAACCCGCAGCTGACCCCGATACAGAAGGTCGCCGGAATCGCGATCAGCGAAATCCAGTTCCGCCGCACCCAAACCTCGGCCAAAATCCACACGGTCAGCGCAATGGCCGAGATCGTCAAATCCCAAACCAGCCCGCTCGAGGCCGCATTCACATGCCACGCGTCGATCATCGGCCCCATCGCAAACCCGTTCTCCCAGAACCAGGTCAGGAAATAGGCCATGGGGTGCACCGCCCCCCACAGCGCCAAAGCCAGATAGATCACGCGCAGCGGTGTCATCCCGAAATCCCCATTTCTGCGGTTCCCGACAGGGTCACGCCGAACATGGGATCACCCTTTTTCGGACGCTCTGGTTCGCCATCCGCGCCGCACGCGGCCAGCAAAGCCACCAGCCCAAGGGCAAAAATCCGTGTCATCCCAGAACCTCTTTCCAACGCGCCACCTGCGCGCGGACCTGTTCCGGCGCGGTGCCCCCATAGGACATGCGCGACGCGACCGAGTTGTCCACCCCGAGCACACCGAAAACTTCGTCGGTGATCGCGTCGTGAACGGATTTCATGTCCTCGAGCGTCAGGTCGGGCAGATCGCAATTCTTCGACTCGGCCAATGCGACCAGCGAACCGGTCACGTGGTGCGCATCGCGGAAGGGCATATCCAGCACCCGTACCAGCCAGTCCGCCAGATCGGTCGCGGTCGAGAACCCGCTGCCCGCCGCTGCCGCCAGTTGGGGACGGTTCGCGCTCATGTCCTTGACCATGCCTTCCATCGCGGCCAGCGCCAGCATCAGGTTGTCGGCCGCATCAAAGACCTGCTCTTTGTCCTCTTGCATGTCCTTGGAATAGGCCAGCGGCAGACCCTTCATCACCATCATCAGCGCGACGTTGGCACCGAAAATCCGGCCGATCTTGGCGCGGATCAATTCGGCCGCGTCAGGGTTCTTTTTCTGCGGCATGATCGACGAGCCGGTCGAGAAACGATCCGACAGGGTCACAAACCGGAACTGGGCCGAGGACCAGATCACCAGCTCTTCGGCGAAACGGCTCAGATGCATCGCGCAGATGCTTGCTGCGCCCAGAAACTCCAGCGCAAAGTCACGCGCCGACACCGCATCGAGCGAGTTCCCCATCGGGCGGTCAAAGCCCAGCGCCTCTGCGGTCATATGACGGTTAATCGGGAAGGATGTCCCCGCCAGCGCCGCGGCACCCAAAGGGCTTTCGTTCATACGAACCCGCGCGTCCTTAAAACGGCTCAGATCGCGGCTGAACATCTCGACATAAGCCATCATGTGGTGGCCCCAAGTCACCGGCTGCGCGGTCTGCAAGTGCGTGAACCCGGGCATCACCCAGTCCGCGCCCGCCTCGGCCTGCACCAAAAGCGCACGGATCAGCGCCTCGACCCCGCCAATCGCGGCGTCGATCTGGTCACGCACCCACAGGCGGAAGTCGGTCGCCACCTGATCGTTGCGCGACCGCGCGGTGTGCAGGCGACCTGCAGGCTCACCTACGATTTCCTTCAGGCGGGACTCCACATTCATGTGAATATCCTCGAGCGCGGTCGAAAACTGGAAAGAACCGCTTTCGATCTCTGACAACACCGTGAGCAGGCCTTCACGAATGGCCTCGGCATCGCTATCCCTCAGGATGCCCTGAGCAGCCAGCATGGCCGCATGGGCCCGAGAGCCTGCGATGTCTTGTGCGGCCAACCGCTTGTCGAACCCGATCGAGGCATTAATTGCCTCCATGATCGCGTCCGGTCCAGCGGCAAAGCGGCCGCCCCACATTGCGTTCGAGGAAGAGTCTGACATGTCGTGCCCCCGGAGGTCTTGATGCGCCTTGTAAAGTCCCTGTTGCTCTATACTGCCATGTGTCTGGTTGCAAATGGCCCTGCGTTTGCCGCCGATACCGCTGCGCTAGAGGCATTGCGGGACGGCGACATGAAAAAGCTGTCGTTCCACAGCGAACCCAAGCGCGTGTCCGATCTGGAATTCAGCGGCCCTGACGGCGCAATGCGCCTGACCAACTTTGACGACCAGATCGTTCTGGTGAACTTCTGGGCCACATGGTGCGCACCCTGCCGCAAGGAAATGCCCATGCTGTCGGACCTGCAAACCGAACTTGGCGGCGATGATTTCCAGGTCGTGACTCTGGCCACGGGCCGCAATTCACCCGAGGGCATCGCCAAATTCTTTGGCGAAATCGGGGTCGAGAACCTGCCCCACTACATGGACCACCGCCAAGCCATTGCCCGCGACATGGGTGTTCTTGGCCTGCCGGTCACACTAATCCTGAACCGCGAGGGCCAAGAGATCGCGCGTCTCATGGGCGATGCGGATTGGTCCAGCGACAGCGCCAAAGCAATCCTGCAAACCCTGATTGACGAACCTGCCAGTTAACCCTTGGCCCAGTCGCAGGCGGCTTCGTGGTCATCGACCATCCCAACGGCCTGCATGAACGCATAAACCGTCGTCGGCCCGACAAAGCGAAAGCCCTTTTTCTTCAGGGCTTTTGACAGCTTGACCGAGACCTCGGTCTGCGCCGGAACCTCGGCCAAAGTCGCGGGCTGCGGCGTCATCGGAACGCCCCCGACGAACGACCAGACAAAGTCCGAAAACCCTTCCTCCTGTTCCAGCGCGATCCACGCGTGGGCATTGCCAATCGTCGCTTCGATCTTGCCCCTGTGCCGGACAATCCCCGCATCCCCTAGCAGGCGCAGCACATCCTCTTCGCCCCACTCCGCGATCACATGGGGATCAAAGCCCGCAAAGGCCGCGCGAAACCCCTCTCGCTTTTTCAGAATCGTCAGCCAGTTCAGACCGGCCTGAAACCCCTCGAGGCACAGGCATTCGAACAGCGCCCGCCCGTCCCGTTCTGGCACGCCCCATTCGGCGTCGTGATACTCTTGGTACAGCGCATCCTCCGTTACCCATCCACATCTTGTGACCATGATCGCGACTCCTGCTTAGCGGCACGAATGCAAACAAACCATGAACACGCGCCGAAACCAATCTCCAATTTTCAGCGCATTCGCACGTTTACACGTCGTTAAAACAGAATCGCCCAGCCTGCCTGTGTGGTGGGAGTATTGGAATGTTTGAACGACATAGTGGCCGGAAACGGTCAAAGGGGATGAACCCCCTAGAAACAGCCGTGCGCTCGCGCGATTCGGATATATTGGCGATGGTCGAGCGGGCGCTGCAGCACAAAGAAGTGATGCTGGCCTTTCAGCCCGTGGTTGTCACCAACGACCCGAGCCGTGTCGCATTTTACGAGGGTCTGATCCGTGTGATGGATGAGACTGGACGGGTTATTCCGGCCCGAGAGTTCATGCCCGTGGCCGAAGCAACGGATATGGGCCGGATCATCGACAGGGTGGCCCTAGAATTTGGTCTACTCGAACTGTGCAGACACCCCAATCTGCGCCTGTCGATCAACCTTTCTGCAAAGTCCTTGCACGACAAACGGTGGATGAAAACGCTCCAGCACGGGCTGGCCCGCGATGAGACCGTGGGCGAGAGGTTGATCCTTGAAATCACCGAAGAGTCGGTGATGACCCAGCCCGATCAGGTGCTTGATATTATGGATGAAATACAGCTAAAGGGCGTCGCCTTTGCGCTGGATGATTTCGGCGCGGGCCGCACCGCGATCCGGTACTTCAAGGACTTCGCCTTTGACATCCTCAAGATCGACGGCAGCCTGATCCGCGGCATCGACACATCGCCCGATAATCAGGCAATCGTTCGTGCATTAATGTCGATCGGCCAACACTTCGAGATGTTCACCGTCGCCGAACACGTTGAAACAAAGGGACAAGCGGACTGTTTGCGCAGCCTAGGGGTCGATTGTCTGCAAGGTTATTTATTCGGCGCTCCCAGTTTGAGACCCGCATGGCACCAAAGTCGGACTAGGAAACGACTTGCCTAGCGCTAACAGCGACGAACGAACTGTTGTGGCACCGCAGAATCCTGCTACCAATACACCGTCGGTGGAGGGAGGACGAGGCCGACATTAGCGGCCTCAGTCGGCCCTCTGCCCCGAATTTTGGTAGAGGACACCGCATATGACGAACGTAGTTATCGTATCCGCCGCGCGTACAGCAGTTGGCAGCTTCCTTGGGTCATTCGCAAACACACCCGCCCACGATCTGGGCTCCACTATGCTGCAAGCCCTGGTAGAGCGTGCAGGCATCGATAAGAGCGAAGTCTCGGAGACGATTCTCGGTCAGGTGCTGACAGCCGGTCAGGGTCAGAACCCCGCCCGCCAGGCACATATCAACGCAGGTCTGCCCATCGAAGCAGCCGCTTGGGGCATCAACCAGGTCTGTGGTTCGGGCCTCCGCGCTGTCGCTCTGGGTGCCCAGCACATCATGCTCGGCGACGCGGCGATCGTCTGCGCCGGCGGTCAGGAAAACATGTCGATGTCGCCCCACTGCGCGGCACTGCGTCAGGGCCAGAAAATGGGCGACCTGAAGTACATCGACACCATGATCAAAGACGGCCTGTGGGACGCGTTCAACGGCTACCACATGGGTCAGACCGCTGAAAACGTTGCGAACCAGTGGCAGATCACCCGCGAAATGCAGGACGAATTCGCCGTTGCGTCGCAGAACAAAGCCGAAGCCGCCCAGAAGGCCGGCAAGTTTGCGGACGAAATCGTGCCCTTCACCATCTCGACCCGCAAAGGCGACATCATCGTCGACGCAGACGAATACATCCGTCACGGCGCGACCATCGAAGCCATGCAGAAACTGCGCCCCGCCTTCACCAAGGATGGCTCGGTCACTGCGGCAAACGCTTCGGGCCTGAACGACGGCGCAGCGGGCGTCATGCTGATGACCGCCGAAGAAGCTGAAAAGCGCGGCCTCGAGCCTCTGGCACGCATCGCATCCTACGCGACTGCTGGCCTCGACCCCTCGATCATGGGCACCGGCCCGATCCCCGCGTCGAAGAAAGCGCTCGAGAAAGCTGGCTGGAAGGCCGAGGATCTGGATCTGGTCGAAGCAAACGAAGCTTTCGCCGCTCAGGCCTGCGCAGTGAACAAAGACATGGGCTGGAACCCCGACGTGGTGAACGTGAACGGCGGCGCAATCGCCATCGGTCACCCCATCGGCGCATCCGGTGCACGTATCCTGAACACCTTGCTGTTCGAAATGAAGCGTCGCGACGCCAAGAAGGGTCTCGCGACTTTGTGTATCGGTGGCGGCATGGGTGTTGCCATGTGCTTCGAACGGCCGTAAGACAAATGGGCGCGCAAGAAAATTGCGCGCCCTAATTCCTTTAGGACAAAAAATTACTAACGCACGGAGAAAACATGGGACGCGTTGCATTGGTCACCGGAGGCTCGCGCGGTATTGGCGCGGCGATTTCGAAAGCGCTCAAAGAAGCCGGATACACCGTCGCCGCCACCTACGCGGGGAATGACGAAAAAGCTGCCGCCTTCACCGAAGAGACCGGCATCAAGACCTACAAGTGGAACGTTGGCAGCTACGAAGACTCCAAAGCGGGTCTGGCCAAGGTTGAAGAAGAACTGGGCCCCATCGAGGTTGTCGTCGCCAACGCGGGCATCACCCGTGACGCGCCTTTCCACAAGATGACCCCCGAACAGTGGCAGGAAGTCATCGACACCAACCTGACCGGCGTGTTCAACACCGTTCACCCCCTGTGGAACGGCATGCGTGACCGTGGCTTTGGCCGCGTTGTGGTCATCAGCTCGATCAACGGTCAGAAAGGCCAGTTCGGTCAGGTGAACTACGCCGCAACCAAAGCGGGCGATCTGGGCATCATCAAATCGCTGGCCCAAGAAGGCGCCGCCAAAGGCATCACCGCCAACGCGATCTGCCCCGGCTACATCGCAACCGAAATGGTTATGGCAGTTCCCGAGAAGGTCCGCGAAAAGATCATCTCCGGCATCCCCGCCGGTCGTCTGGGCGAGCCCGAAGAAATCGCGCGTTGCGTGGTCTTCCTCGCGTCGGACGATGCATCTTTCATCAACGGCTCGACCATCTCGGCGAACGGCGCACAGTTCTTCGTCTAAGACATGCAGATGTGGCAAACGTCATGACGTTTGCCATACGCAAAACATATCAAAACCAGACGTGGTTTTGGCATGACACAGGGGCCGATCACCCAGATCGGCCCCTATATTTTTGCAAACGGGGTTAGAGCGGCGCAAGATAAGACGCGGCTTTTCGTGCCGCACCTTCAGGGAGCGATGAAGACATGGGGCCTACAGGCCGCAGCTTGCGCCGCTCTTTGTACCGGCCCCGAAATTCGAGGCCGGCATCACGATTTGGAAGAGGTATGTCCCGTAGGACGGCGGTGGACCGTGCGCGCCATATCGGCAGCGTTCAAAGATTGAGAGGGGTGCATGTATCGTCCCCTTGGGATGTACTGACCACTGTCGCGCACGGCTCCGGGTCTATCCGGAGGTTCCGCCATGAAGGGAGGTTTACCAGGCCCCCATTCAAACTTTTATCAAAGAAGATCGGGGCCTTAGCCCAGATCGCAGAGTCTATGCTCAGTGAGTCGACAGGCGCTCGATCTGCTCCTTCAGAGCGAGTTTCTTTTTCTTCAGTTCAGAGACGCGCAGCATGTCGGCACTCGGCGATCGTATTTCATATTCGACCTCCTGCGACAGCGCTTGATGTTTACGACGCAGTTCTTGAACGTGTGAAGTCAAGTTCATTGAGAAAAACTCCTCTCTGCTGATGTAACAGTTTTATAGCAGCACAGATTCGGTCTTTTGTCACGCCGCAACGCAACAAAGGTAAACCTGCGGCGTATTTTTGCGCATCATTCGGAAATTAAGAAGTGATGTTAACGCAAAGGCATGGGATGTCCGTTCCTCAGAACGTCCACAGCCCATGTCTGATAGTCTTTAGCATCCTTCAAGTGTACTGACCCCTCGTGCAGGATCAATGGTGCATGCAGGACCAATGGTGCACGTCCATCTTTGCGTGCACGCAGAATCACCAAATGCGAATCTTTTCCGTCACGTGGTGCCAGAGGTTGCACCTCGATAGAACCAAGACACGCAGAAAGCGGGCCCAACATGTCCGCGAGTCGGTCCGTGCGCTGGATAAAGGTTGCGTAACCTTTCGGAGCTAGCCTCTTTGCTGCAACCTCGATCCATGTCTGCATGAGAGTCGCCTCGCCCAAAGCGGTCTCGCGCCCGACATTTTTCGCAGGCTTGCGCGAGCCAACAGCATAGTACGGCGGGTTGGCCATCACGTGATCAAACTGTTCCTGCCGCAAATCGGCGGGGAGTTTTGCCAAATCCGCTTCAAATATGCGCATTGCGGCACCGGCTGCAGTGGCATTCTGTCGCGCTAACTCGGCGTAATCAGGCTGAAGCTCCACGCCGGTCAGGCGCAATCCTGATACTCTGGCATTCAAACAAAGGCTTGCGACACCCACGCCGCAGCCCAACTCCAGCACCTTTTGGCCGGAAACGGCCTGCACCGCAGAAGCCAGCAAAACAGCATCGACCCCAGAGCGAAAGCCGTTTTTCGGTTGGAGCGCCGTCACCCGTCCGCCCAAAAACGCATCGCGCGTTACCGATTCTTCAGACTTCGATGTCATTGTCTCGTAAAACTGCCTTGGCCATGAACAGATCCTTACGTTTCACAAAGAGACGTTGAGGAACAATTCCCAACCCTGCTTCGATCACGCTCATGTTTACGTCGAGTGTGTAGCAGTCTATATCCTCGCCAGACAGAAGGGCTTGGGCGAACGCAATGATCGTCGGGTCGTTGGTGCGGATCAGCTCTTCCATGAATAACAGTTAATGGGTCGCATGACGCTTTGTCGAGACTGCGCGATGGGGATTGTATGAGCCTGGACGATACGACCGAAAAACCGCACGAGGCGCTCTCGCGTCATTTGGCAGATGGCATGGCCGCCGTAGACGCTTTGATCCGCGAGCGCATGGTATCAGAAAGTGCTCCGCGCATTGCCGATTTGACAGCCCATTTGATCGGCGCTGGCGGCAAGCGGTTGCGCCCCTTGATGACTTTGGCAGCTGCGGAACTCTGCGGCTACGAGGGGCCCTACGCAATCCACCTCGCGGCAACGGTTGAGTTCATTCACACAGCCACGCTGCTGCACGACGATGTTGTCGACGAAAGCGAACAGCGCCGCGGTCGCCCAACCGCGAATCTTCTTTGGGACAACAAATCCAGCATTCTGGTGGGCGACTATCTGTTTGCCCGCAGTTTCCAGCTGATGGTCGATACGGGCCGCCTTCGCGTTCTGGCAATTCTGGCAAATGCCTCGGCCACCATCTCCGAAGGCGAGGTCTTGCAACTGACGGCGGCGAAAGACCTGCGCACCGGCGAAGACACCTACTTGAAGATTGTCCGTGGCAAGACAGCGGCGCTGTTCTCGGCGGCGACCCAAGTGGGTGGCGTGATTGCCGACGCGCCCGAGGCGCACGAGCAAGCCCTATTCGATTACGGTGACGCGCTTGGGATCGCCTTCCAGATCGTTGATGACCTGCTTGATTATGGCGGAAACAGCGATGCGACGGGCAAGAACATCGGTGACGATTTCCGCGAGCAGAAGCTGACCCTGCCCGTGATCAAGGCCGTCGCTGCGGCCGATGAGACCGAGCGTGCCTTCTGGAAACGCACTATCGAAGACGGTGATCAACAAGACGGCGATCTGGACGAGGCACTTCGTCTGCTAGCCAAACACGGCGCAATGGAAGCCACCCGTCAGGACGCACTGGCATGGGCGGACAAAGCCAAGTCAGCGCTCGCCTCCCTCCCCGACCAGCCTGTTCGGAAAATGCTGATCGATCTGGCGGATTACGTGGTCGAACGCATTCGCTGATTGCGCTGTTAGCCGAAGGTTCCAAGCGCCCCGTGGTCAACCCACCACGCGGGCGCTTTTGCTTTCAGGCTTTGTGCCGCCACGGACGCGGCATCCGCAGAGGCGAACAGACCGAAGCATGTCGCTCCGGAGCCGGACATGCGCGACAGCAAGGCGCCTGCGCCTGAGATCGCCGTAAGAACGTCCGTTATCACTGGCGCGATCTCGCGTGCTGGTGCCTCTAGGTCGTTGCGTTGGGTCGCGATCCATTCGGCAAACGCTGCTGCGGAAAGCCCAGATGGGATCGGCTCCATTGGGGCGTTGTCTTTGCGGGCCAACCCGCGGAACACCGCTGGTGTCGGAACCTCGACGCCGGGGTTCACAAGAACCATCCACATGGGCGGCAGGGCGGGAACGTCGGTCAAAACCTCGCCCACGCCTGACATAAGGCATGGCGCGGCTCGCAAACACACAGGAACGTCCGCTCCCAGAGACAGGCCGTTATCTGCTGGCAACTCAGTTCTCCAAAGCTGCGAGAGCGCCCTGAGCGTCGCCGCCGCGTCAGAGGAGCCGCCCCCGATCCCCGCCGCTGCAGGAAGATGCTTCTCCAGATCGATACGCGCCCCTACCCCACCGAGCGCGGAGGCTGCCTTGAGCACCAAGTTCTCCGGACCGGTTGGGACACCCATAGCACGGGGGCCCGTGACAGACAGGGAAAGCGCGTCGGCATCAGAGACCGTGATCCGATCACCTACTCCAACAAAGACCACAAGTGATTCCAGAAGATGGTATCCATCCTCTCTTTGGCCGGTCACATGAAGGGTCAGATTTACTTTGGCGGGGGCAAACGCCTCAATCGCCATTCGCCACCTCGATCGGCGCCGCGCCTTCGTCCGCGAGAACCTGATCCAAGCCAACCTCCAGCTTTCGGCGGATGCGCTCTGCGTCGGCCTCTTCAGGCTCAAAGGAGAGGGCCCGATGCCATTGGAAACGCGCTTCGGTCTTGCGTCCTACTGCCCAGTATCCATCACCTAGGTGATCATTGACGATAGGGTCCACGGGCATCAATTCAGCGGCGCGCTCTAACTGTGCGGCGGCCTCTTCGTAGCGCCCCAGGCGGAACAGAACCCAGCCAAGGCTGTCCACGATGTGTCCGCTATTGGGCGACGTCGCGACGGCTTGCTCGATCATGCCAAGGGCTTCGCCCAGCTTGATGTCCTTTTCCACCAGAGAATAGCCTAGGTAGTTCAGAACCTGCGGCTGCCCCGGGCTCAGCTCCAGAGCCTTGCGGAAGTCTGATTCGGCGCTGTCCCACTCTCCCAGGCGCTCGTAGGCGATGCCCCGTGTGTAAAAGGCGAACCAACGTGCGTCCTCGGGATTTTCGTACAGCGAGATCGCCTTGTCATAGGCGGCGACCGCCTCTCTGTACTTCTCTTCGGCGCGATAAAAATCGCCGAGAGTCAGGTGGACAATCGGCAGATCTGCGTGGGTCTTTGCCAGAGATTGCAGCACTTCGATGGCGGCATCGCCCTTTCCATCGCTGCGCAACGCATCTGCACGGCCCAATTCGGCAGCATGGAACGCCGGATCATCCTTGGGCAGAAGGCGATAGGTCGCCTCGGCCAAATCATAGCGCCCCATCACATCCAGCAGATCCGCCGACAGAAGGGTCGCATCCACATGTTCGGGGCGCAGATACTGCGCAACTCGCGAATAGAGCAGCGTGTAATCGGGACCTGCCTCGCCCTCTAGCGCACTTGCGACCGCGAAATAGACCTCTGCCATTCCGTCCGTGGCGTTGCGCACGTGGGTAAAGGGCAGCCGCTCACCTGCGGCCATTTGATCTTTCATCTGGCGCAGTGCGGGATCCAATTCGGGACCGAAGGTCGAGTCAATCAGCTGAATCGCATCATCATTCCGGTCGAGTTGGCTCAGCACCTCGATGCTCGCCATTGCGCCACGGCGCGTGATCTGCATACGGCCCGAGGTTTCCCCAGAGAAGATCGCATTCGCCCCCTCAAGATCACCCACCAGCGCCAGCGCGAGCGCCTTGTGGTACATGCCAAAGCTGTTCAGACCATCTTCCTGAGCAACGGCGTCAAACGCCTCTAGCGCAGAACCCATCTCGCCCTTGCCGACCAAGGCCCAAGCGCGGCTCAACCCGTCGACCAGAGGCCCGACACCGCGCTCTTCATCGATCATGGTGATGATCGTATCCCAATCGCCGGTTTTGGCGGCATGGGCGAGCAGCGCCATATGCGCCAACTGGCTGCCCACACCAAGGTCCACCATGTCTTGCGCGACAGGCGCGACGATATCCAACTCGCCAAGCGCAATATTCGCGCCCACGAGGCCCTGCATGATCTGGGGATTTTCCTTGTCCATGACCAGCGCTTCGGCAAAGCGGTTCGCCGCTTCGGAGAAATTGCGGTCCGTCTCCGCCACGCGGCCAGCCAGATAGGCGCCAGAGACCCCTTGGGCCAAAGCTGGCAATCCTGCGCATGCAAATGCTGCGGCCAATACAAACGGGCGGAGTGGTGACAAGGGCGCCTCCTGTGGTCTTGATTGGCGACAAGCCTACGGGTGCGACGTCCCTGTTGCAATAAAGGGCGACCACTTGGCCGCCCCTTTTTGATCACAAGACTGCAATCCCGATCACATGTTGGGATAGTTGGGCCCGTCACCGCCCTGAGGCGTGGTCCAGTTGATGTTCTGGCTCGGGTCCTTGATGTCGCAGGTTTTGCAGTGCACGCAGTTCTGGAAGTTGACGACAAAGCGGGTGTCTTTGCCCTCTTCCTCGACGAATTCGTAGACGCCTGCGGGGCAATACCGCGCAGAGGGACCAGCGTATTCCTTGAAGTTCACATTCACGGGGATGCTGGGGTCTTTCAGCTGCAGGTGCGCAGGCTGACTTTCCTCGTGGTTGGTGAAGCTAAAACTGACGTTGGTCAGACGGTCGAATGACAGAACGCCATCGGGCTTGGGGTAGTCGATGGGCTTATGGTCCGCCGCTTTGCCGGTCGCCGCAGCATCCGATTTGCCGTGACGCAGGGTGCCAAGGAAGGATTTGCCGAACTTCTCGTTCAGGTGCATGTCCAGACCACCCAGCGCGAGGCTCGCGGTCAGGCCAAACTTGGACCACAGCGGCTTCACGTTGCGGACCTTCTTCAGATCTTTGCCGATCGCACCTTCGCGCAGTTCAGTCTCATAGCTGGTCAGCTCGTCCGACTGACGACCCGCCTTGATTGCGTCATAGGCCGCTTCTGCCGCCGCTTTGCCGGACAGCATCGCGTTGTGGTTGCCCTTGATGCGGGGCACGTTCACTAGACCCGCCGAGCAACCCAGCAGCGCACCGCCGGGGAAAGTCACTTTGGGGATCGACTGATAGCCGCCTTCGGAGATCGCACGCGCGCCATAGGCCACGCGCTTGCCGCCTTTCAGCAGCTCGGCGACCATGGGATGGTGCTTGAAGCGCTGGAATTCCATGTAGGGGAACAGATGCGGGTTTTCGTAGTTCAGGTGCACCACGAAGCCGACGTAAACCTGATTGTTGTCGAGGTGGTAGATGAACGAGCCGCCACCCGCGTTCGAGCCCAGAGGCCAACCCATGGTGTGGGTCACTGTGCCTTCGCGGTGCTTGGCGGGATCAATCTCCCAGATTTCCTTCATGCCGATGCCGAACTTCTGGGGGCAGTGGCCCTTGGACAGGTCGTACTTCGCCATGACTTCTTTGGACAGCGACCCACGCACGCCCTCGGACAAGAACACGTATTTGCCGTGCAGCTCCATACCGGGCTCGTAGCCGGGGCCTTGGGTGCCATCGGCATTCTTGCCGAACTCACCGGCGACCACGCCTTTAACTTCGCCATTCTCGCCGTACACCAGCTCGGAACAGGCCATGCCGGGGAAAATCTCGACACCCAGTTCTTCGGCTTGCTCGGCCATCCAGCGGCAGACATTCGCCATCGAGACAATGTAATTGCCGTGGTTGTTCATCAGTTTCGGCATGGGGAAGTTCGGAACGCGGATCTTGCCCGCCTCACCCAGCACATAAAAGTTGTCTTCTTTGACGGGCACGGTGATCGGCGCGCCCTTGGCCTTCCAGTCGGGGATCAAGGCGTCCAGACCGCAGGGGTCCAGAACCGCGCCCGACAGGATGTGGGCGCCCACTTCGGAGCCCTTTTCCAGAACGACGACGTTCAGATCGGCGTCCAGCTGCTTGAGACGGATCGCCGCCGACAGACCGGCAGGTCCGGCCCCAACGATAACGACGTCATATTCCATGGCTTCGCGCACAATCTCGGTCATGCTGCTGGCTCCTCTGTCTCGTTCGCGCAATAATATTTCAAACTCGGCGCAGTGTTACGCATGATCAGCCTTGTCGGTCAATCGCGACACGACGTTAAAATGGCCGAATGCGGCATTGCGGCACAAGCCCTGCTAAAGCACAAACACTCAAAGCACAGCCTATTTCTTGCCCACCGAGTATAGGCAAAGCAAATAGGCACCCCAGACACAGCATTTCTATCAAAATGTAGGCCGGCTTTCAGGTTGCGCGCAGAAACGCCGGCCCTTTTGCGCCGGAATCACAGGAAATCCATCCCATATTCATATGGCCCTTGAAATTACCGCTCGGCTCAGTTCAGGTAGCGTAACCCTAAAAACCGGCCACCCCAGACAGGGGCAAGGCCGATAACGGATTCTGAGGCCATGGAAAAAGTACCTATGACCCGCGCGGGCGCAACCGCGCTGGAGAGCGAATTGAAGCACCTGAAGTCGGTGGAACGCCCCGCGATCATCAAAGCGATCGCCGAAGCGCGCGAACACGGCGACCTGTCCGAAAACGCCGAATACCACTCGGCCCGCGAAAAGCAGTCGTTCATTGAGGGCCGCATCAAGGAACTCGAAGGCATCATTTCGCTGGCAGACGTCATCGACCCCTCCAAGCTGTCCGGCTCGATCAAATTCGGCGCGACCGTGACCGTCGTGGACGAAGACACCGACGCCGAGAAAACCTGGCAGATCGTTGGCGAATACGAAGCCGACATCGAAAAAGGCCTGCTGAACATCAAGTCGCCCATCGCCCGTGCCCTGATCGGCAAAGAAGAGGGTGACAGCGTCGAGGTTCGCACTCCCGGCGGCGAGAAATCCTACGAAGTCCTGAAGATTTCCTACGTCTGAGGACATCCAGATGTCCAACAGCACGCAGGGCAGCACGCCTCCGGGTCTTTATGATCGCAGCGATGCGGAGCCCAAATTCGACGTCAGCCCCGGCGAATGGATCGCTGTTGCGCTGACCGTTGTGTGGCTTGCCCTGTGCGCCATCTTCTTTTTCGGGATGGAAACAGCGAATGACGGCGACGGTCTGCGGATCGTCATCGAAGTTCTGGCCGTCTTCATGCCCATCGGGATGATGTGGGTCGGCGCGACCGCCGCTCGCTCTGCGCGCATCATGCGCCACGAGGCCGCCCGGCTGCAGATTGCGATCGACGGCATCCGCCAGACCTACATGTCCAGCCAGCAGCACGCCCCGCGCAGCACTGGCGTCGACCCCGCCCTGATCAAGAAGCTCGAAGACCTGCTTGCCACCCAGCAGCAGACGGAAAGCGCGCTGGCGATGTTCTCGTCCTCGCGCCGGATGGATGCGATCCGCGCCCTGCCCGACACGCGAACCAAGGCAAAGAGCGACGATCAACCCGCCCTCGCCCTTGGCATTCCGGATCAGAACGATGCGCAGCCGCTGTCGAACACCGACTTCATCCGCGCTCTGCACTTCCCCGAGACCCCCGATGACAAAGAGGGCTTTGCTGCCCTGCGTCGTGGCCTTGCGGATCATCAGGCCTCGCAACTGATCCAAGCGGCCCAAGACATCCTGACCTTGCTCAGCCAAGACGGCATCTACATGGATGACCTGCGTCCGGACCGTGCCCGCCCCGAGCTATGGCGTAAATTTGCGGCAGGTGAGCGCAGCGGCGCTGTTTCCACCGTTGGCGGGATTCGCGATCGCTCTTCTCTGGCTTTGACCGCAGGGCGGATGCGCCAAGACCCGATCTTCCGCGACGCAGCCCACCACTTCCTGCGCCGTTTCGACAAGGTCTTCGCAGCCTTTGCGGACAAGGCAACCGACGAAGAGATCAACCTTTTTGCCGATACCCGCTCTGCACGGGCATTCATGCTGGTTGGCCGCGCGGCAGGGACGTTCGACTAATCGTGCTAGTGGGGGAGCGCGGCCAGCGCCGCCCCATCAAGAACGGTTTGTGACCACTTACACAACAAAACTTTATCATCCTGCGCAATTGCATCACCCCGCATGATCAACTAGCGATTCTCGGGCAAACTACGCGCAGGATGTCCCATGCAGACCGTCACCGACCGCAGCCAATTCATCAAAGGCATGAAACAGGGCGCACCATTCATTCTGGTGATCGTTCCCTTTGGCCTGCTGTTTGGCGTGGTCGCGACCGAAGCTGGCCTGAATGTATTCGAAGCGCTGGCGTTCTCGGTCGTCGTGATCGCGGGGGCAGCTCAGTTCACTGCACTTCAGCTGCTTTCCGATAATTTGCCCGCCGCAATTGCGCTGGTGTCAGCTTTGGCGGTGAACTTGCGGATGGCGATGTATTCGGCGTCGATCACCCCCCACTTGGGCCATATGCCTCTTTGGAAACGTGCCTTTGCGGCCTATTTGCTCGTGGACCAGACCTACGCGACCTCGGTGCTTGAATTTGAAAAGAACCCTGACCGCACCCCATCGCAGAAATTCGCCTTCTTCGTCGGAACCGCGAGCGCAGTTGTGCCCCTGTGGTACGCCTCGACCATCGCCGGGGCGCTGCTTGGCAGTTCGATTCCCGACGGCTTGGCATTGGATTTCGCGGTGCCAATTACCTTCCTTGCGATCATCGCCCCTGCCCTGCGGACGCTTGCCCATATCGCGGCTGCGTTCACCTCGATCGTTCTGGCGCTGGCCTTCATGAGCTTGCCCTATAACCTCGGCCTTCTGATCGCAGCGATCACCGCAATGGCCGTCGGCGCAGAAGTCGAACGCCGCATGACCCCAAAGGCAGCCTGATCATGACCGACATCCCCACGCTCAAACTCTGGATTGTTATCTTTGGCCTCGGCGCGGGCAGCTATTTCCTGCGCTTTGTCTTCCTTGGCCTGATCGGAGATCGCGAACTGCCTGAATGGGTGCTGCGCCACCTGCGGTACACCGCCGTCGCCGTTCTGCCCGGACTGGTCGCGCCCGCAATTCTGTTCCCCGCCGCGACAAGCGGCTCACCGGACCCAGCACGTCTGGGGGCGGCATTCGTGACCGCAGCCTTGGGCTACATCACGCGCAACGTTATCCTCGCCATCGTGGGCGGGGCGGCAACGCTGTACGCACTGCTGTATATCTTTGGTTAATTGGCAGCTTTGGTCGCCTGACGGGCGTTGAATTCTGCCTCGGCATTGAACGCCTTGAGCGCCAGATCTTTGTTGTCCTCATCGGTTTCAAAGATCAAGCGTTCTTTGACGCCGGGAATATCCTCAAAATCACGCATGAGCGTTTTGGGGAACCACGTCACACCAACATTCTGGAACGGCGGCAAGTCTTGCAACACGGTGCTGACCGCGCGGGTGCAATTCGCCTTTTGCACGGCACCGAAGTTTAGAGCGCGGTTGTAAATGGTCTGCGCGACCTCGGGGGTGACGATGACCTCTTGCGCAACAACGCGGAAGGTCACGCGCGAGTGGTAGCGTTCGTAGAAGTCGCGAATCCGCTCTGTGATGCCAAAGAAGACATCGTTGCGTTCGGGCGTTTCGGCAAAGTGGTAGCTGCCTGCGGGATCAAACAGGATCCGCTCGCTCGCATTGATCATCAGCCCCGAATGCGCGCCCGCATCGGTATCATTGCTGATCATCGTATAAAGGGTAATCGCGGGCGGACCATCATGTCGGTACCGCCAGCGGTTCACTTCGTTATCGGGGGCCCAAATCGGTTCTGCGGCACAACCAGCCAGCGCTGCTGGAGCACCCAGCAGGAAAAAACGACGTTTCATAAAACCCCCGGTGGGAAACTTAGGCGCCAGTCAGAGCCAGGAAGATCAGGAACAGGATGATGAGGATCACCGCGTTCTTGGTGAATTTCATGAACCCGTCAAAGGTGTTCTGCTGATCAGTGATGTCCATGCTGCCGTGCTTGTGTTCAGCCATCTCGGGCGTCCTTTCCTGTTCGTCGCTGCCGCGTTTATTCGATTTTGGCGGCCCTGTCACCACTTCGTCGAAGGGGTGCTTTGCCGCAGAGTTTTAGCCAGCCTTGCGCCAAAGCCAAGCACCATCCGTCCCCAAATCGCGTGTAATAAGACCTTGGTGGTGCAAATGGTTCAAGTGAGCAACGGCTTCGACCAAGGCAAGCCCGTATTCCCCTGCCCCGATCTTGCGGCGAAACAGGACGGGAAAGCAGTCGGTCGCCCTTTTGGGTTCGTCCAACCAGTCCACCAGACGGGGCAGAGCGTTGTGGTGATTCTCTAGAAGCTGGCGCATGCGGGTGGGCAGGCCAGTAAAGGGCAGCTTGTGCCCCGACAGGACCAGCTGATCGGGACGGGACAAGGCGCTGAGGCGCTCGCAACTGTCCAGCCAATCGGCCAGCGGGTCGGCCTCTGGCTCGGTCGCGTAGACGCCCACATTAGGGCTGATCGAGCTGATGATCTGATCGCCAGAAATCACCAGATGGTCGTCATTGGACCAGAAAGTCAGATGCTCTGGCGCGTGGCCCCCACCCGTGTGAACGGTCCAGCTGCGCCCCCCCATGTGGATCGTGTCACCCTGCCGCAGGCGGGTGTAGCCCAAGGGCATCGGGTGGACCGTATCGCAGAAGTTAAAGGGCCGCTCATTCCTGCGCTGCTCCAGAATTTCGGCGTCCATGCCAGCGCGGAGCCAGTGGGTCACGGCCTCTTCGGTCGGGCGCTCTTGTTCATCCAGTTGCAGCATCCGCGCCATCAGCCAGCCGGTACGGGCCATCATCAACTCGGCGCCGTTGGCCTGAAACCAGCCAGCCAGACCGATGTGGTCAGGGTGGTGGTGGGTGCCGATCACGCGCCGCACGGGCAGGCCTTGCAGCGGGCCAGCCATCACCCTCTCCCAAATCGCGCGGGTGCGGCGGCTGTTCATGCCGGTGTCGATGATGGTCCAGCCGCCTTCGTCCCGCAGCGCGTAGACGTTCACATGGTCCAGCGCCATGGGCAGCGGAAGGCGGATCCAGAGGACGCCTTCTGCGATTTCAATAGCCTCGCCTTCGGCGGGCGGCTCGGGGAATGGGTAACGGATGCCAGTCTTTACGCTCATGCCACGAGGTCATCGTGGGTGATCGCATAAAGGTCAACCGCCCCCTGACGTGCATGGGTGAGCAGACCGATGTGCTCTGGTAGCAAACGGTCGATGTAGAACTTGGCCAAGCGGCTGCGGGTGCCCTCGCCCCCTTCGGCCAGCGCGGCCTTCAGGTGGTAGTAGCCCCCCAGCACACGAGCAAAGCCCATCAGATAAGGCACAGCGCCCGCGAAACGGTTCTGCAAGTCGCCCTGCCCTACCAGCCATTCGGTGGTTTCACGCAGCGTCTCGGTCGCTTGCCAAACGGGTTCGGCCAGATGCGGCAGGCAGGAACGGGCCTTCTCGGCGTCTGCCTCGATCTCGTCCAGCAGGGCATAGGCGGCGTCCCCACCGTCCATCAGCTTACGCGCCACAAGGTCCATCGCCTGAATGCCGTTGGTCCCCTCGTAAATCGCGGTCACACGAACATCGCGGTAGTACTGCGCGGCGCCGGTTTCCTCGACAAAGCCCATGCCGCCGAAAATCTGCACACCGGTTTCAGACACGCGCATGCCCGTTTCGGTGCCGAACGCCTTGGCAATCGGGGTCAGGAAAGCTGCGCGGGCCTTCCACGTCGCATCGCCGGTAGCGTTCCCCATGTCGATCGCGGCCGCACAGGCCAGCGCAATGCAACGGGCCGCAAAGATATTGCACTTTGATTCGGCCAACATGCGGCGCACGTCCGCGTGGTCGATGATGGTGCCCGGTCCCTCGACAGGAGTGCGGCCCTGTTTACGCTCCATCGCGTAGGCGAGCGCGTGCTGATAGGCCCCCTCGGCCGAAGACACGCCCTGTACGCCCACACCAAGACGCGCGTTGTTCATCATGGTGAACATGGCCGCCATACCGCCGCCCTCGGGGCCGACGAGCCAGCCCTTGGCACCGGAATATTCCATCACGCAGGTCGGGCTGCCGTTCAGGCCCATCTTGCCCTCGATGCTGACGACACGCAGGTCATTGCGTTCACCCGGATTGCCATCAGCGTCGGGCAGGAATTTGGGCACCATGAACAGGCTGATCCCCTTGGTGCCCTTGGGCGCGTCGGGCAAGCGGGCCAGCACCAGATGGCAGATGTTTCCTGCGAAATCCGCGTCGCCCCAGCTGATCCAGATCTTCTGACCGGTGATCGCAAAGGTGCCATCGCCATTCGGTTCCGCCTTGGTCGCCAAAGCCCCCACGTCAGAGCCCGCCTGCGGTTCTGACAGGTTCATTGTGCCGGTCCATTCGCCGCTGGTCAGCTTGGGCAGGTAGAGCTCCTTGATCGCGTCCGAGGCGTGATGCTCCAGCGCCTCGATCTGCCCCATGGACAGCAGCGGCACCAGTTGCAGCGACAGACAGGCGGCGCCCATCATGTCGTTCACTGCGCTCGCCACGGTCATCGGCAGGCCCATGCCGCCCGATTCCGGACGCGCCGCGATGCCAACCCAGCCGCCTTCGGCGATGGCTTGGTACGCCTCACCGTATCCAGGCGCCGCGCGCATGACACCATTCTCAAGCACCGTGTGGTGTTCGTCGCCGGAACGGTTCACTGGGGCCAGCTTTTCATCGCTTAGCTTGGCGGCTTCGGCCAAAATGGCAGTCACCACATCGTGGGACGCATCCTCAAACAAAGGGGTGCTGGTGACATCGCCGAGACCGACGATGTTATCGAAAATAAAGCTGAACTCGTTTATCGGCGCGCGATAGGGCATGGCGTGCTCCTCTCAAGCGGGCTTGGCCTTGGGCTTCGGCCCCGTTATGGGTCTGGTTAACGGGAACCCTATCCGTTGCCCTCTTTGCATCAACTGAAACGCGGCGTCACAGAAACTATGGTCGTAGAAAACACCCAGATTTTGGCGGACACCGACGCAGGCGTTCAGCACGCGAGCGATCTTTTGCGCGAAGGCCGCCTTGTCGCGCTGCCGACCGAGACGGTCTATGGACTCGCTGGGGATGCACGGAACGATGCGGCCGTTGCTGCGATCTACGAGGCCAAAGGTCGCCCTAGTTTCAATCCGCTGATCGTTCACCTGCCCAGTATCGAGGCCGCACATCACTACGTGGTCTGGAACGAAATGGCAGAGGCGCTGGCCCATGCCTACTGGCCCGGTCCGATGACGCTCGTGCTGCCGCTGAAAGAGGGTCACGGCCTGTCCCCGCTTGTGACCGCCGGACTGGAAACGGTTGCAATCCGCCTACCCGCCCACGACCTCGCGCGCAAAGTTCTGACCGTCAGCGACTGCCCGCTCGCCGCGCCTTCGGCCAATCCGTCGGGCAAGATCAGCCCCACAACGGCAGAGCACGTGATGGCCGGACTGAACGGTCGCATCGCCGCTGTTCTGGACGGCGGGCCCTGTCCTGTCGGTGTCGAGTCGACCATCATTGGGGTTTATGATGGAACCCCGCGTTTGCTGCGCCCCGGTGGCTTGTCGATTGAGGATGCGGAAAAGGCGCTAGGTGATCCCTTGGCCGGAGCAGGCAAAGGGATCACCGCCCCTGGCCAGTTGGTTTCGCACTACGCGCCCGGCGCCAAAGTCCGCCTGAACGCGACCACCCGCGAAGGCGACGAATTGCTGCTGGGCTTCGGAGACATGGACTGCGATCTGAACCTGTCAGAAAGCGGCGACGTGACCGAGGCCGCGACGAACCTGTTCCCCGCGCTTCATACGTTGGATGCACTCGCGCCCCACGGGATCGCGGTCGCGCCGATTCCGAATCACGGATTGGGTCTGGCTATAAATGACCGCCTGAATCGCGCCGCAGCCCCCCGCGATTAAGCGCGGCCTTGGCTCGCGGACAAGTTCAGCGCGTCGATGCCCATCGAGTGAAGTGCGCTCATCCATTTGTCCGTGTCAGCGGTGCCAAAGACCAGTTCCAACTCGGCATCACAGACGAGCCAGCCATTCTCTTGCAGCTCCTCTTCCAATTGGTTCGGCCCCCATCCCGCATAGCCCAAGGCCATAAGAGCGCTAGATGGCCCTTCGCCCCGCGCGAGCTCTTGCAAGATGTCCACAGTGGCTGTCATGCCAAAGCGTGAGTCGACTTTCAACGTGGCACTGTCTGACTGGTAATCGCTTGAATGTAGGACAAAACCACGGCCATGTTCGACCGGACCGCCATAGTGCACGATGATATTACGCGTGGACGGCCCCAGCGGAATATCCAGTTGCTCTAGCAGATCGCCGAGGACCACATCATCGGTCGGTTTGTTGACGATCAGGCCCATCGCACCCTCGTCAGAGTGGGCGCACAGATAGACAACGCTCCGCTCGAAACGGGGGTCGCCCATTTCAGGCATTGCGATCAGAAGTTTGCCGGTCAGGTCTGTTGTGTTGCTGCTCATACCTCATAGCATGTGCTGCAATTCAGTCACTGGCAAGGCGTTCTGACATACTCTCTCGCTGCAATGTGACTTGGAAATTGGCAGGACACATCGCATTTGTATGACATGAAACCATGCCGCGCCCTTACCCTGACCCTCGCTCTCTGTGCTGCTGCGCCCGCTTTGGCCGGAAGCTACGATAACACGATTCATCACCAGATCCTGTCTGGTTGGAAAGAAGCCGACGGCTCTCATATCGCAGCTCTGGATGTGACCTTGGCCCCCGGTTGGAAGACCTATTGGCGCGCACCCGGCGAGGCTGGCATCCCCCCCTACTTCGACTGGAGCGGGTCCGAGAACCTGAAATCCGTCGGTTTCATCTGGCCCGCGCCCGAGGTTTTCGAGAGCAGTGGTTACAAGACCATCGGGTACAAAGGTGGCGTGGTTTTGCCCATGCGCCTCGTCCCGCAAGACCCGAGCAAACCGATCGTCCTGCGCGGTCAGGTCGACCTTGGGGTCTGCGAAGAAATCTGCATGCCGGTCACGCTGCCTTTTTCAGCAGATCTCCCGTTGCAGGGGCAACGCGACCCCAAGATCGCAGCAGCCATGGCCTCGCGTCCCTTTAACGAAAAAGAGGCCAGCGTGCGGGGCGTGGACTGTGACCTGGAACCGACAAGCACTGGTCTCGCGTTGAAAGCGACCCTCGCGATGCCGCCTGCAGGCATGAAGGAAAGCTCGGTCGTCGAGGTGAACAACCCGCGTATCTGGGTCGAACAAGAAGCCCCCCAGCGCAACGGGAACACGCTGCAAGTCTCGGCAAACCTGACGGCGATTTCGGGTGGAACCATGATGGTCGACCGGTCGGCGATCACCTTTACCGTCTTGGGCAGTGATTACGCGGTCGAGATCAACGGCTGCGATTAAGCCGCCCTGCGGCTGATCACAGTCGCGGTCACTGCGTATCCGATTAAAGACAGCACCAAGGCGCCGACTGCAAACACCGAAAACGCACCGCCCAACGTGGTGACCATCGGCACAGCCGCCGCCATCTGCGGCAGGGCAGCGCCAGTCACCGCAATCCACCCAATCGTCAACGCCCCCCAAACCGCAATCGCAAAGGCAGTCAACTGCGTGCCGCGTTGAACCGCAGGCACGCGCCGCGCTTTGGTTGCAGTCCGAGCAGCCCCGATCAAGCGGCCGATATCTGTCTGGATCGCGATCAGTGCAGGCACGACAAGCAGAACAAGGAACATCCCAAAACCGAGGCCATAGGCCAGCGTGATCACCGTCGGCTTCAGGAATTGCGCGTCTGCCGATGTCTCGTACAGTAGCGGCGCGAGGCCCAGAACCGTGGTCAGCGTGGTCAGCAGGACAGGACGAAAACGATCTGTTGCGCCATCAATGATCGACGGGATGATGCCGCGCTCTTGGGCATACTCATCGATCGTGGTCACCAGAACAATCGAGTCGTTAATCACGATCCCCGTCATTCCAAGCAAACCGACCACCGTGAACATCGACAGTGGCACATCCCAAATGTAGTGCCCCCAAATCGCGCCAACGAGGCCAAAGGGAATAACGCTCATCACGACCAGGGGCCGAGACCAGCTCGAGAACACCCACGACAGGATCAGGTAGATCGTCAGCAGCACAAGGATCAGGCCCGTGCGAGCGTCGGACAGGAATTCATCCTCTTGCTCGGACAGGCCAGCGATCCGGAACTCCACCTGATACTCAGAGGCGATTTGCGGCAGTATATCCACTTCCAGAATGGTCTGGATCTCGGCAGCACGGGCCGGATCATCTTCGGAGATGTCACCGGTGATCGAGATCAGGCGAATCCCGTTCTCGCGCCGCACGGTCGAAAACCCGTCGCGCCGTGTGACGTGGACAATATCCGAGAGGGGCACGTATTCGCCCTGCGCCGTGCGCATCATCATCCGGTCCAGAAAATCGGCGGATTTTTCGCCATCGGGCAGTTCCACTCGAATGGTCGCGCTGCGCGGACCCAAGGGGTAACTGGCCGCTTCAATTCCGTTCAGCCGGTTGCGGATTACGGAGCCAAGGCTGTCGATATCAAAGCCCAAAGCCTGCCCTTGCGCAGTCAGTTCCAGCACCAACTCTTGTTTGTCATAGGCCAGATTATCCTCGACCGCGGACACTTCTGGGAACTGGATTAGGGCATCTTTCAGAGCCTCGGACGCGGCCTTCAGAGTTTCAGCTGTCGCGCCGTAGAATTGAACATCCAGAGCATCCCCACCCGGCCCAGAACGGAAGCCGCGGAAGCTGACAATCTCGGCCAGCGGATGTTGTTTGACCTCTTCCTGCAAAGCCGCGACGAATTCGAAACTTGAATAGGGGCGCGCATCGGCGTCTACAAGCTCGATCGCGATTGAGCCAAGCAGGTCACTATCCTTGTCCGCGCTACCGGAGATCGCGCGCCCTGTGTTGCCACCAATCTCGGCCACCGCGTAAGTCACCGGATTAACGCCATGCTCTTGCTCGAACCTCGCGGCAACGGCTTCGGTCGCTCGCTGCAGTTCACGCATCATCTCGATGCTTTCTGACCGGCTCGCCCCGTTGATCATCGCAAAGTTGCCCGAGACGCTGGACTGCTCTGGCGAATTGAAGAAGCGCCACGTGACTTTGCCCGAAATGAACAGCGCGGCCTGAGAGGCCAAGAGCACAATAGCGAGGGCCAAAACCGGATAGCGCAGCGTCACCACAGCCTGCATCATCCGGCGAAAGATCACGTCGCGCACCCAACGAAAGCCCTTGTTCACTTGGCGCGAGGGCCAGTCGTACCAATGGTTTTGCGCGGTGTGCGACAGCCCGTGGGACAGGTGGTTCGGCAGGATCAGGAAGCACTCGACCAGCGATGCAATCAGCACCACGATCACGGTGAACGGAATATCCGCGATCAGCTCGCCAAAGCGCCCGCCAATCGTGACCAGCCCGAAGAACGCGGTGACTGTTGTGATCGTGGCCGCGAAAACCGGCAATAGCATGCGTCGGGCAGCATTCTCGGCAGCGGTCACGGCGTCTTCGCCAAGGCGGCGCACCCTGAAATCTGCGTGCTCGCCCACGACGATGGCATCATCCACCACGATTCCCAAGGTGATGATCAGCGCAAAAAGCGAGATCATGTTGATGGTGATCCCAAAGGCATACATCAGCGCGATTCCCGCCAGCATCGCCACCGGAATACCCGCCGCGACCCAGAGCGCAATCCGAGCGTTCAGGAATAAAAACAGCAGCAAGACCACCAGTCCAAGGCCCATCAGACCGTTATCCTGCAGGATATTCAGACGGCCGGTGATCGCTTCGGCACGGGTGCGGATCAGGTCAATGCTCGTGCCCTCGGGCAAGGTCGCCTGCATCTGGGCCGCGACCTCTTCGACACTACGCTGAATGCCGATTGCGTCCCCAGTTGGCGAGCGGTCCACACGTATGGTGATCGCCGGATCAGACCCAACAAAGTAGGTCCGCGCACGGTCCACGCCCTCGACCCGCACATCGGCAATGTCGCCAACGGTGAGCGATGTGCCGTCCTGATTGGACTGGAGCACGATGGCCGCGATCTGGTCGGCGCCGCGTTTTTCGATCCCAGTCCGGACGCGCGCGTTGGCCGAATCCACATCACCCGCGGGGTTCGCGCTGACCTCGGCTGCGATGGCGCTCGCGATCTCTGCCATGCTCAGGTCGTGGGCGATCAGCTGGTAAGAGGGCACTTCGATCACGGTCTGAGGCGCAGCAACACCGCGGATGGTTGTCCGTGTGACGCCCGCATCAAACAGCCGGACCACGAATTCATCCGCGAACCGCGCCAATTGGTCGACCCCGATCGGGCCAGTGATCACCACATCGGTCACACGATCACGCCAGCCGCCACGCACGACCTGCGGGTCCTCGGCGTCTTCGGGCAGGTCGTTGACCTGATCTAGCGCGGACTGAACCTCGTCTACCGCGCGGTCGATGTCGTAGTCAGGCTCGAATTCGAGCGTGATAGTTGCGCCGCCCTCGCGGCTGGACGAAGTGGCATCCGTGACCCCTTCGACCGCCAACAGGACCGGTTCCAAGAGCTGGACAATCGCGCCATCCACATCCTCGGCCCCTGCGCCATCCCAAGAGATCGACACATCCAGATCGTCCACAACCACATCAGGAAAGAACTGGGCCCGCATCTGCGGGATCGCCAGCAAGCCCGACGCCAGCAGGATCACCAAGAGCAGGTTCGCCGCCGTCCCGTGGCGAGTGAAATACGAAAGAAGTCCGCGCCCCGAGCTTTGCATCCCTTAGCTCCCCATCCGGCTTTCCAGCTGATCAATGGTCTCCTTGGATACGGTTTTTTCCTGCAATTCCGCTTTTATCCGTTCCTTGACCGCATCAGGCATTCGCGTATTCGCATCGACGTAAGCCAGCAGCGCCGCACGCCGGTCGTCTGACAATTCAACCATTTCGAGCGGTGCTTCGGGCTGACCGAGGGCGCGCACCTTGATCCCTGTCCCGAGCAAGGGCGTGCGTTCTGCCACAACCCGCTGACCAGCGAGGCCTTCGCCACGAACCAGAACGGTGTCGCCCTGACGGCGGAGCAGATCCACGGGGATCGCGCTCAGACGATCATCCTCGCCCATAACCAGCACCGTCGGCAGCGAATCCACCGAAGTCGCGGGCAGACGGACCACATTCTCGAGCGCAGGCTCCATTGTCTCGACACGCACGAAGTCACCGGGTTTCAGGCCCCGAGGGTCATCAATGCGAGCAAACAGTTGTCGGCCGCTCTGCCCTTCGGCCACGGCAGCACTGGCGCGTGTCAGGGTCGCGGGGCGTTCGATGTTCCCCCCAGCCACATCCAGAACTACATTGGCCGGCGCTGGCCGAAGCGCCCCATTTTCATCCAAAAGACGGGCGAATTGTTCGGTCGAAACGCGGAAGCTGACTTCCAACAGCATAGGGTCCACCACGGTTGCCATCGCTTCGTTTTGCGACACGAGCCCCCCTTGGACCACATTCACAGCGGACAAAGCGCCGTCAAATCCGGCGCGGATCACGGTGTCATTCAAATCCCGTTCCGCCTCGTCCCGCGCAATCCGCGCCCGAGACAAGGCCGTTTTCGCCAGATCCACCCGCGCCTCGGCATTCGCCAACGCCTGCCGAGAAGACAGGACATTCGCACTTGCCTGCGCGACCGCGAGTTCCGCAGTTTCCACCGCAGAGGCACTCCCCACACCGCGGTTCTGCAGATCAAGCTGACGTTGCAGCGCCTTTTCCTGAAGGTCCGCCTGCCCCTTGGTCGCCGTCAGATCATCTTTGGCCAGCAACAACGCGCGATCCGCATCGCGCACCTCTGCCTCTGCATCCAGCAGGTCGGCTTCGGCGCTGTGCAGGGCCGCCTCTGCTTCGGCGGGATCGATGCGCGCCAGTACCTCGCCCGCAGTGACCAGTCCGCCCTCGACGAAATTCTCGGCGACCTCAATTACGGTCCCAGCGGCAGAGGCACGAATTTCCAGCGTGCGGCGGCTTTGGACCTGACCAAAGGCCTGCAAGACGGGTTGGATCGTATCAGGCTGCGCTTCGACGATGTTCACGGCAAAGACGCGCTCTTGGGCGGGTCGTCCGCGTGGGGAGTCCGCCAGCTTCTCTTGAACTGCGTCGCGCACCAACGCACCAGCCCAGACCAGCAAGGCCGCCGTCAGGGCCGCCAGAAATAGTCCCGTCATCGCCTGACGCAAAAAGCGCATGGCCGTCCCCCGATCACAGAATGGTGTTCGTGAAAAGCATAGGTGCGGCGCGGCATATGCCAAGCCACAACACTGTTACGAGGTCAGACCCTCTTTCCGTCGCAGATAAAAGTCAAACGCAGAGTTGGGCTAACATCTGCTGCATCTGGGGAATGACGTCGAACCGCGCCACTTGGCCGCGGGTCAGGAAGCCGAAGCCTGCCCCCTCGCCCAAGGAAATCTCGGACGGATCAATCAGGCGCGTGCACCGATGGATATAGAGCGCCCCGTCCGCACGTTTGGTCGCAGGCAGGACGGCCCAAGGCATCAGCTCGTGCGCGGACAGAGAAATACCGGTTTCCTCTAGAAATTCACGACGAGCGGCGGTGAGCAGGTCCTCTCCCTCCTCGACTGCGCCGCCAAACATGCTCCAACGGCCTGCGCCTGCCACATGGGGCAGATCATCACGCAACTGCATCAGCACGCGGCCCTGCACGTCGAAGGCCGCGACAACGGCAGCTCGCCACCCGATCACCTCGGGGACGTTACCCACTTTGACAAATCCGGTCATTTGCGGCGCTTGTGCTCTTCGAGACGGGGCATGATTTCGACGAAGTTACAGGGGCGATGGCGGTAGTCGAGCTGCCATTTCAGGATTTCGTCCCATGCGTCCTTGCACGCGCCCGGACTGCCCGGCAGGGCGAACATGTAGGTGCCATTGGCCACACCGCCAGTCGCGCGGCTTTGAACAGCAGAGGTGCCAATTTTCTGCATCGAGATCATGGTGAACACGGTGCCAAAGGCGTCGATCTCTTTCTCGTAAACATCGCGGTGGGCTTCGACGGTGACATCGCGGCCCGTCAAGCCCGTCCCTCCGGTCGAGATCACTACGTCGATCTCTGGCGTCTCGCTCCACATCCGAAGGCGCGAGGCGATCTCCTCGCGTTCGTCCTGCACGATCATGCGGTCAGCCAAAATGTGCCCTGCCTCTTGGATCCGCGCGACCAATACATCTCCGCTCCGGTCCTCATCCATCGAGCGGGTGTCGCTGACGGTCAGAACGGCGATGCGGACGGGGATGAATTCCTTGGATTCATCGATGCGGCTCATGGTTTGGCCCTTTCATTCAGATGCGCGCGTAGGGTCAGAAGATCGGCCCAAGCCTCGCGCTTGGCGGCAGGGTTTCGGAGCAGAAAGGCGGGGTGGAACATAGGCAATGCGGGGCGGTCAAAGGCCCGCGTGAACTGCCCGCGCAAACGGGTGATCCCGCGCTTTCCCAGCGCCGCCTGACACGAGATGTTCCCCATCAGCACAATCACATCCGGCGCCGCCAGTTGCACGTGACGCTGCACAAACGGCATCATCATCGCGATTTCTTGCGGGTTCGGATCGCGGTTCTGGGGCGGGCGCCACGGCAAAACGTTGGTGATGTAAACACCATCCGCGCCATCTACCTGACGATCAAGGCCAATCGCTGCGACCATTCGGTCCAGTAATTGTCCCGCGCGTCCGACAAATGGACGCCCCTCGCGGTCCTCATCCCTGCCAGGCGCTTCACCCAGAATCATCACGCGGGCTGCGGGATGTCCATCACAGAACACCATCTGCTTGGCCCCGCGTTTCAGGTCGCACAGGTCGAATCGCTCCATCGCATCGCGCAGCGCAGCCAGATCGTGACAGGCGTTCGCAGCTGCCTGCGCCTCGACCACCGGATCTTTCTCTTCGATTTTCGGCGGGGGGGCGGCAGGCTTCTTGGGCATCTGCACGCCTGTGAGAGCAGCAGCTTCGGCAGCCTTTGCGGCTTCTTCGGCGGCGGCAAAGCGGTCCACAGGGTCATCGCACACGGCATCGGTCACGCCAGCCTCAAGCTGCCATGCCAGCGCCGCCAATGCGGCATGAGAATCCCAGTGTTCTTCCATACCGCGCAAGCTAGGGGCGCTTTCGTGCCGCGTAAAGGGACCCTGAGCCTTGCCGCAGGCCAAAGCCCTGCTATACCGTGCCCAACGACTACGGAGGTTCCATGAGTTTCGCGCACGCCCATCTGCTGGGGATCGAACAACTCAACCCGTTCGACATCACCACATTGCTTGATTTGGCCGAGGTCTACGTCGATCTGAACCGGCGCGACGTCAAGCATTCGGATGCTCTGACCGGCCTGACCCAGATTAACATGTTCTTCGAGAACTCGACCCGCACGCAGGCCAGTTTCGAACTGGCGGGCAAGCGTTTGGGCGCCGACGTGATGAACATGGCGATGCAGGCCAGCTCGATCAAAAAAGGCGAGACCCTGATCGATACCGCGATGACCCTGAATGCGATGCACCCCGACCTGCTTGTGGTGCGTCACCCTCATTCCGGTGCGGTCGACCTGCTGGCTCAAAAAGTGAACTGCGCCGTGCTGAACGCAGGTGACGGCAAGCACGAACATCCCACTCAGGCCCTGCTCGACGCTCTGACCATCCGCCGCGCCAAAGGGCGCCTTCAGCGCCTGAACATCGCGATCTGCGGGGATATCGCCCACAGCCGCGTGGCACGCTCGAACATCCTGCTTTTGGGCAAGATGGAGAACCGCATCCGCCTGATCGGGCCGCCCACCCTGCTACCCTCGCCCTTCAAGGATTTCGGCGTCGAGGTTTACGACGACATGCGCGAAGGCCTGAAGGATGTGGACGTGGTCATGATGCTGCGCCTCCAGAAGGAACGCATGGACGGCGGCTTTATCCCGTCTGAACGCGAGTATTATCACCGCTACGGTCTGGACGCGGAAAAGCTGGCCTACGCCAAGCCCGACGCGATCGTCATGCACCCCGGCCCGATGAATCGCGGTGTCGAGATCGACGGTGAAATCGCCGACGACATCAACCGCAGCGTCATTCAAGAACAGGTCGAGATGGGAGTCGCCGTCCGCATGGCCGCGATGGACCTCTTGGCCCGCAACCTGCGCGCCCGCCGCACAGATGCAGGTGTCATGGCATGACCCAAACCCTGCACATCAAAGAGAACGAGGCAGGCGCCGTCCGCGTCTTTGCCCTCTCGATGGATGCGTTCGAGGTCCAGCCCTATCTCGAGGTCAACACCAAGGTCTCCGAACTGCTCGGGATAGACCTGATCGATCCACAGTATGTCGAGGTGTTCCCGATCAGCGACCTCGAGGGGCTTGGCCTCGTGGGCTACCTGACCGAAGGCCAGGGCATCGCCGAGGACGCTTTGGCCCCCGACCGCAGCCGCCTGAACGCGCTGGACGGGCATGTTATGATCGTGATGTCCGCTGCTTTTGCAGGCCGCGAACACGATCTGACGCTGGACCCGCGCCTGACCCTAATCGGCGAATACCCCGAAGATACCCCGCCGGTGGTCTTCGAAAGCCTGCCGCAGGAATCGTCCCAAGGCGTACTGACCGGCGTGGACCCTGACCCCGTCGCCCCGCGCAAGAAATTCCCGACCCTTCTCGCCATCTTTCTGATTGCGCTGCTGATCGCGCTAGCCCTTTGGCTGGCCGCCTGATCGCACGCCCTAAACGAACGGACCCAGCGGCATGACCACTCTGCTCACCAACGCCCGCCTGATCGACCCCGAAGCAGGCACCGAATACCGCGGATGGCTGGCCTATGACGGCGGTCGCATCCTTGCCACCGGCAAAGAGGGCGCGGCCCCTGCCCCGCGCGTTGACCAAACCTATGACTGCGACGGCATGTGCGTCGCCCCCGGCATCGTCGATATTGGCGTCAAAGTCTGCGAACCCGGCGAGCGCCATAAGGAAAGCTTCAAGACCGCAGGCTTGGCCGCAGCGGCAGGCGGTGTGACCACCATCGCGACCCGCCCCGACACCAACCCCGTCATCGACACCCCTGAAACGCTGGAATTCGTCACCCGCCGCGCCCGCGAAGTCACGCCCGTCCGGATGCACTCCATGGCCGCCCTGACCAAGGGCCTGCGCGGCGAGGAAATGACCGAGATCGGGTTCCTGCTGGACGCGGGTGCCGTTGCCTTCACCGACACCACCCGCGTGATCCAGAACACCAAAGTCCTGAGCCGGGCACTGACCTATGCCCGCAGCCTTGACGCGCTGGTCATCGGCCACCCCCAAGAGCCCGGCCTGTCCTCGGGCGCTTGCATAACCGGCGGCAAGTTTGCCACCCTGCGCGGCCTGCCTTCGGTCAGCCCGATGGCCGAGCGTATGGGTCTGGACCGCGATATCGCCCTGCTTGAAATGACCGGCGCAAAATACCATGCCGACCAAATCACCACCGCCCGCGCCCTGCCCGCTCTGGAACGCGCCAAGCGCAACGGTCTGGACATCACTGCGGGCATCTCAATCCACCACCTGACACTCAATGTGCTGGACGTGGCGGACTACCGGACCTTCTTCAAAGTGACTCCGCCCCTGCGCGACGAAGACGACCGCCAAGCCGCGATCGAAGCGGTTGCGTCTGGCCTGATCGACATTGTCTGCTCTATGCACACGCCCCAAGACGAAGAGTCAAAGCGCCTTCCCTTCGAAGAGGCCGCAAGCGGCGCTGTCGGTCTGGAAACCCTGCTGCCCGCGGCCATGCGCCTCTACCATGCGGGCCAGCTAGACCTGCCCACGCTGTTCCGCGCCATGTCGCTGAACCCCTCGAAACGTCTTGGCCTACCCTCTGGCTGCCTGTCGCCAGATGCACCTGCTGATCTGGTGGTATTTGATCCCGACGCGCCCTTCGTGTTGGACCGCTGGCGCCTGAATTCAAAGTCAAAGAACACCCCCTTCGACGGTGCCCGCATGGAAGGCCGCGTCCGCGCCACCATAGTCGGCGGCAACTTTGTTTACGGAGCTCTGTAATATGTTCCCCGAGTTCGCCTCTGCCCCGACCCTTTTGGCCGCCGCGGCGGTGCTCGGGTACCTCTTTGGCTCCATCCCCTTTGGACTGGTCATCGCGCGCATCTGCGGCCTTGGCGACCTGCGCCAAATCGGATCAGGCAATATCGGCGCGACCAACGTCCTGCGGACAGGCAACAAGCCCGCCGCTGCCGCAACGCTGGTGCTGGACAGTGGCAAAGGCGCAATCGCCGTCTTGATCGCCCGTTTTGCGATCGGGCCGGATGCTGCGCAAATCGCAGGCCTTGCCGCGTTCTTTGGCCACTGCTTCCCGATCTGGCTAAAGTTCAAAGGTGGCAAGGGCGTCGCGACTTACCTCGGCACAATGCTCGCCCTCTTTTGGCCCGCAGGGGTCGCCTGCTGCCTGACGTGGCTCGTGACCGCGAAAACCCTAAAGATTTCATCGCTCAGCGCGCTTGTCGCCGCAGCACTCGGCCCCATCTGGGCTTACATTCTTGGGGCACCACAGCTCGTGGGCTTGGCGATCGCTCTGGCGGTGTTGATCTACTACCGCCACTCTGCAAACATCTCGCGCCTGCTGGCCGGGACAGAGCCCAAGATCGGCCAGAAATGAGCTAGGCTAGCAGGCTCACGTTTGGCGCAAGGCGCGTTATGAGTATTTAGAGCAAAAAGAAGCCTGTCTTTCTGCTTTGTCTAAATACTCATGGCGCCACGCCCATCACAGGGTCAGTAGCTGAATTCCTGATAGATGCGGGTCAAGTCGCCGCCCCACTCGCCGTTGTAGCAATCCAGAAGTTCGTCAGCGGGCGTTTTGCCGCTCTCGATGCTTTCTTTCAGGGCATTCAGGAAGTGCGTCTCGTCCGGAACCAGACCGCCAGCGCCTTCTTTGCCTCGGGCTTTCAGGCCGCTTTCGGCGATATCAACAACCTCGCGAGCCAGTTCGTGCATGCTGATGTTGTCCACCTTCGCTTGCAGCCCCTGCTCAGACGCAGCAATCCGCAGGGCATCACGCTGCGCGGAGGTGAAGTCTTTGCATAGATCCCATGCAGCATCGAGCGCAGACTGGTCATACATCAGGCCCACCCAGAACGCGGGCAATGCGCAGAGTCGACGCCATGGGCCACCGTCCGCACCGCGCATCTCTATGAACTTCTTCACGCGCGCTTCGGGGAAAATGGTGGTCAGGTGGTCAGCCCAGTCCGATAGAGTCGGCTTCTCACCAGGCAGCGCGGGCAGTTCGCCCTTCAGGAAGTCGCGGAAGGACTGGCCGAGCGCATCGATATATTTCCCGTCGCGGTAGACAAAGTACATCGGCACATCGAGCGCATAGTCGACCCAGCGCTCGAACCCGAAACCCTCTTCGAACACGAAGGGCAGCATACCGGTCCGGCTGCTATCCAGATCGCGCCAGACGCGGCTGCGCCAGCTTTTGTGGCCGTTCGGTTGACCGTCAAAGAACGGGGAATTCGCAAAGAGCGCGGTTGCGACCGGCTGCAAGGCCAGCGCCACGCGCATCTTTTGCACCATGTCAGCTTCGGATTCGAAGTCGAGGTTCACCTGCACGGTACAGGTCCGATACATCATGGATTTACCCATGGTGCCGACGCGGTCCATGTAGTCGGTCATCAAGCGATAGCGGCCTTTGGGCATGCGGGGCATGTCCTCGAACGACCAGATTGGCGCAGCGCCGAGACCGATAAAGCCAACGCCGACCTCGTCCGCGATGTCTTTTACGTCGCGCAGGTGCTGGTTCACCTCGTCGCAGGTCTGATGGATCGTTTCCAAAGGCGCACCGGATAGCTCCAGCTGCCCCCCCGGCTCGAGGCTGACATTCGCCCCGTCTTTGGTCAGGCCGATCAGCTTGTCGCCCTCAAGAACGGGGTCCCAGCCATGGCGATCGCGCAGGCCTTCGAGGACGGCCAAAATCGAGCGCGGGCCCTCGTAAGGCAGCGGGCGCAGACTGTCTTTGCAGTAACCGAACTTTTCGTGCTCGGTCCCGATCCGCCAATCTTCACGTGGCTTGCACCCCGAGGCGAGGTATTCGGCCAGCTGGCTTTGATCTTCGATTAGGCCGCCACCGGACTGGGGGATGGACATCGGCGCACTCCGCTTTTGTCAGAAATTGAGGTCAACACCTGTGCCCGTTTTGTAGCCCAAGTCAATGCAGCCGCAAGTCGTCCTTGCGCCAAATCACAACAGGCTTCTGTGCGTTTCCGCGCAACTCGTCCAGCATACGACCTGTGTCGATGCCCGGAAGCCTTGCAAATATATCAAACAGCTGTTCTGCGCCCTCGGCATTCACAGGTATGTGAACCGGCGTTTGCCCGCCTTGGAAGAAGCGCCAGCACGCGGGCTGGCAGGTCGGGTCCAGCTCGATCCGGTTCATTTCGGTCAAGGACACGATTCCCCCGTCGAGCGGGCCGAAATACGATAGTTGCCCCTCAACGACCTGCACGACACCAGGACCGTCATGGCCAGAGAAAAAGCGCATCCGCTGGAGGCTGGCAAACAGTAGAACCACCGACAGAGCGACCAGCAATCCACCGATCCAAGGCATGATTCCGAACGTCGCCAGAAGGAGTCGCAGACCGAACGCACCGATCAAGGCCGCTGCGATCACGCCGCGCCAGCGCATCAGGGCGTCTTTGGCTTCTTTGCGTATCATGGGGCCTCTGGGTTGATGGGTTGGCGTTACAATGGATGTAAGAGCATCGGAGGAGATTCCAACCACGCAGCTCTATTCCTGCATTTCACCCAGATAATTCTGCACGCGAACCTTGGCGTTTTCGCGGCCATTTCCTTTAAAACTGTCAAAAAGCAGCCGTCTTAGCATCCCGTGGCCGATGAAGAACCGAATCGCCTTCTCGTCAATCGGGATGTGCGCTTCAAGTGCGTCGAAGAAATCACTGGCCGTTTGGACATCGAGACCCCAGCGCAGATCGTGTTGGACGGAGCGCTTGAGATCACGCGCCACCAAGAAATTCGTCGCTGCTTTGAGCAAGGGCAATCTGGGCACACCCTGAACGTCAAAGGCAATCAGTCGTTCGCCGTCATCCATCAAGTTCACAGGCGCAAAGTCGCCATGGGTCGGCCCCCAGATCAAGGGCTGCCCCCGCAGTTCGGGTCTCTGCTTCTTGAGACAGTTAAAAAGTTCGATGCACTCGGGTGATGCCTGCGGATCCAATTGTGCGATAGGATCTTCCAGCTTCCGCAACGTTTTGTTGGGCGCGAAGGCGCGTTCGATGGTGTCCGTTCCGGCGCAAGCGATCAGCCAACGTGCGGCCCTTTGCATTAGGGCGGTCTGGTCGATGTCCAACCGCTCTGGCGTGCGGCTTACTTGGGTGCCTTCTGCGAATTCCATGATCAAAAGGCCCAGTTCCGGCGCAGAAGCGAGGGCGGGAACGATGCCCAGATCTTTGTGGTCTCGAAGGCGGGCGGTGTACTCTGCCAAAGCGTCCGCTGCGCTCTGGACCTGAACCGCGGCATCCTCAGTGTGGTAGGCTTTGAAGACGGCCTTTGTGCCACCAAAGATGCCAAAGGCGACGAGCGCGTCTTCGCCGTCTTTTAAGATCGCAATGAGCTTTGACGGGTCGGCGAAGTCCGCTTTGGCCACGAGAGAGCGAAGATCAGCAAGGAGGTCAAATTCCTTGCTCGGGTCCAACCAAACCGACACGCTTTACCAATCTCCGAGCTGTTGTTGCCAAAGTGTCATCGCAGCCACTGCAGCGGTGTCCGCCCTCAGGATACGGGGACCCAGACTGACCACGCGGGCCTGCGCCATATTGGACAGACGACTGCGTTCAGCCTCGGAAAAGCCGCCCTCGGGGCCGATCAGGATGGCCCAGGGGCCGCGCGCCACATCGCCAAGGCCGAGCGCTTCGCCCACGCGGGCCTCGTCGCAGAACATCAGCTGTCGGTCTTTGGGCCAGTCGGCGAGCAGTCGGTCCAGTTTCTGAAGGTCGGTGACTTCGGGCACAAAAGTTCCACCGCACTGTTCAGCCGCCTCGATAGCATGGGCTTGCAGGCGGTCCTGCCGGATGCGTTCGGAATTCGTGAAGTCGGTCTGCACGGGCATGATCCGCGCTGCGCCCATCTCGGCGGCTTTTTCGACGATAAAGTCGGTGCGGGCCTTCTTGATCGGGGCGAACATCAACCACAGATCCGGCGGCATTTGCAGGGGCTTGGTCTGTTCGCCACACAGTAAGATGCCGCCGCGTTTGCCCGCCTCGACCACTTCGGCAAGCCATTCGCCATTCTGTCCGTCGAACAGCAGCACGTTTGCGCCTGCGGTCAGGCGCATCACACCGAACAGATAGTGCGCCTGATCTCGTGACAAGGGAATGGATTGCCCCTGACCCAAGGGCTGCTCTACATAGAGGCGGATTTTTGCGTTCGTCGACATGGAGGCCACCATATGCCCGCTCAGAACCAAGCGCCAGAGGCCGCAGGCACCGTTGCGGATTCGGTCGGCAACTGGGTCGATCGGCTGGCCCCGCCCGCGACGCGCCCCTATCTGCGCCTGAGTCGAGCGGATCGTCCGGCGGGAACATGGCTTCTGCTCCTGCCGTGCTGGTGGTCGGTCCTGTTGGCCAGTTTGTACGTCGGTTCGTTCTCTTGGACGGCCGCGTGGGTCATGATCGTCTGTGCAATCGGCGCGTTCCTGATGCGCGCCGCAGGGTGCACTTGGAATGACATCACCGACCGCAAGTACGATGCTGAAGTCGCTCGCACTCGGTCCCGTCCCATTCCGTCAGGGCAAGTCACCGTCAAGCAGGCGGCCATCTGGATGGTGGTTCAAGCGCTCGTCGCCTTTGGCTTGCTGCTGACCCTGCACCCGACTGCGATTGCCCTTGGCGTGCTGTCGCTGGCGCCTGTGTGTGTCTATCCCTTTGCCAAACGCTTCACGTGGTGGCCGCAGGTTTTCCTTGGGATCGCGTTCAATTGGGGCGCGTTGCTGGGATGGGCGGCTGTGACCGGAACGCTCGGCTGGCCGGCTGTGCTTTTGTACCTGTCCGGCATGGCTTGGACGATTTTCTACGATACGATCTATGCCCACCAAGATACCGAAGACGATGCGCTGATCGGGGTCAAATCAACCGCCCGCCTCTTCGGAGAGAACAGCCCGCGGATCCTGCGCGTCTTTATGGCGCTGACCGTGATCCTGTTGACTTTTGCGATCATACTGGCGCTTCCACAGGCAAATGTTTTGCGGTTCATCATTGCGCTCGGTGCAGCTTGGGCGATGGCATGGCACCTGATTTGGCAACTTCGCAAACTGGACATCAATGATCCCGCGATCTGCCTGCACCTCTTTCGCGCGAACCGGAACGCGGGGCTGTTGCCTGTGCTGTTTTTTGCCGGTGCCCTGTTCGTTTGATTGATCCTTAGGCCCCAAACCCCTAGACCCTTGCGCAGGGCCAGTTACCAAAGGACGTCTCGATGCGGCTGAAGTCGTTTGTGATCATCATCGGTTTTTTCAGTGCAGCGGCGGGACTAGCCTATTTCGGAGCCGGCATGGCTGCCACGGTAATGGAAGAGAATTCCGAACTTTCCATCCGAGCAGCCCTCGACGAGGCTGGACTTGACTGGGCCGAGGTCGAAGCAGACGGTCTGCAAGTTCTGCTATACGGTGAGGCCCCTAGCGAAGCGAAGCGTTTCACCGCGGTCAATGTCGCCTCCAGTGTGGTCGACGGCACCCGCGTTGCAGACAAGATGTCGGTCAAACGCTCGGTCCGCGTAACCGCTCCGCATTTCTCGATCGAACTTTTGCGCAATGACAGCGGCACCTCTTTGATCGGCCTGATCCCCGCAAAAACCGATCGCGACGCGATCCTGCAGAGCGTCGCCGACAAAACCGACGGCGAAGTCACCGACCTGCTGCAAACCGCGAATTATCCCGTCCCCAAAGGTTGGGATCGCGCCCTGCGCTTTGCCGAGAACGCATTGGCCAACTTGCCTCGCTCGAAAATCTCGATCTCGGCGGACGAGGTGGTGATCAAAGCGATCACGGACAGCATGAATGCCAAGCGCCGCGCCGAAGCAGACTTGCGCCGCGCGGCACCCACGGGGCTGAAGGTCATTCTGGACATTACAGCGCCCCGACCGGTGATCACGCCCTTTACACTTCGTATGGTCCGCAATGCCGAAGGCAGCCGGTTTGATGCCTGTACCGCAGACACCGAAGAAGCCCGCCGCGAGATCATGCGGACAGCCGTCGCACTTGGCGTTCCGGCAGAGGCGAGATGCACGGTCGGCCTCGGTTCTCCTTCGACGCTATGGGGGGATGCTGCCGTGTTGTCGATGAACGGACTGGCGCAGCTTGGTCAGGGGTCTTTGACCATTTCGGATGCAGACATCAGCCTATTGGCCGCCGAGGGGACAGATCAGGCCGTGTTCGACCGTGTCGTCGGCAAGCTAGAGAACGATTTGCCTGAGGTTTTCACGCTCCACGCTGTTCTTCCCGAGACCGCCGAAGCGGGCGAAGGACCGCTCGACTTCAATGCGACTCTGAATGAAGACGGCGAAGTTCTGTTGTCTGGCCGGATTAATGACGAATTGACCCGCCGCACGACCGAAAGTTACGCCCGTGCCCGCTTTGGGGCGAATGCTGTCGAGATGGCCGCGCGGATCGACGAATCCCTTCCTTCTGGCTGGGGCTTGCGCGTTCTGGCCGCGCTGGAGGCACTGGATCAGCTGCATGACGGCACCGCCCATGTGACAGCGACGGAAATCACAGTCCAAGGCAACACCGGCGTCGAAACCGCAAGCGCCGATATTGCGCGCATTTTGTCTGATAAATTGGGTGACGGCGCGGATTTCTCGATCGAAGTGAAGTACGATGAAATGCTCGATCCGCTGGCCAATATTCCGACCCCCGAAGAGTGCGTGTCGTCCATCCAGAAAATCAACGCCGCGAATAAGATCACCTTTGAGCCGGGCTCTGCGACGATCTCTGCCGACTCACTGACGACCATGGATCGCATCGCCGAAGTGCTGCAAGAATGCCCGCCGTTCCAGATGGAAATCGCAGGATACACCGACAGCCAAGGGCGCGAAGAAATGAACCAGTCCTTGTCCGAAAACCGCGCCTCGTCCGTTCTGAGCGAATTGATGAATCGTCGTGTTCTGGTTTCAGGTTTTGTGTCAAAGGGATATGGCGAAGAGAACCCCATCGCGGACAACGAATCCGAAGAGGGCCGAGAAGCCAACCGTCGCATCGAATTCCGTATGCTGACAAATGAAACACCCGCTGAAGCTGAAGAAGGTCTTGAATCCGAGGCCGATAACAGCGCAGATGAAGCAACAACCGAAGTGACCGAGGACGCCCCGACGGATGAACCGGACTGAGTTTATTTTTGCCACTGCGATTATTCTGTTTGTGTCCTACATAATCGGATGGTTTTCACATTGGTTGCTTCACACGTTTTCCCGTGTTTCCAAGAATGACATCGACGAACTGGAACGTCTCGCCCGTGAATTGCACGAGGCCGAGGAAACCCGCGATCAGGCCATCACCTATCTGCAGCAACGCGAAGCAGAGCTGACCAATCAACTGACCCAGTCTGAAGCCGAGCTGTCGGCCGCAATGGACGGCCTGCGCGACGCCCGCGCCGAGACCGAAGAACTGCGTAGCTATATGCGAAAAATCCAGCAGGCGAAGTAATACACCCGCTTACTTTGACCGATATTCAGCCCTGCTTCCACCGGCGCAGGGCCTCTTCGTCTTCATCCTTGGCGGAAACCCAATCAGAGCCGTCCGCCGTCACTTCTTTCTTCCAGAACGGCGCGCGGGACTTCAAGTAATCCATCAGGAAATCAGCGGCGGCAAAGGCATCCTTGCGGTGTGGGCTGGCGGTCGCGACCATCATGATCTGATCGCCCGGGGCCATCTGACCATAGCGGTGGATCACCAACACATCGCCCAAAGACCAACGTTCGCAAGCCTCTTCGGCGATCTTGGTCAGGGCGCGTTCGGTCATACCGGGGTAGTGTTCGATCAGCATGTGGCGCAAGGGCGCTTCGGGCAGATCACGCACGATGCCAGAAAAGCTGACGATCGCACCCATATCGGTCTTGCCGGCCTGAAAGGCATTGAGTTCAGCCCCCACATCGAACGAAGCCTCTTGGACAAGGATGCGCATCATCCGCCCGTCATAGGTGGGAAGAAGGCAACTTCGCGCGCGCCAGAGATGGAGGCATCGAAATCGGTCAAATCCTGATCGACCGCCACGCGCAGGGCGTCCAGGTCGCTAAAGGCCAACTCATAGCGGTCCTCGCGCGCAGACAGCTCGCGCACCAGATCAGCAACGGTCGCCGCCTCGGTTTCCACCGTTTCGCGCGGTACGCCGATCCGTTCACGGACCCACGCAAAATACATCACGTCCAGCTTCATGCCCCGTCCTTCAAATAGGGCATCGCTTTTCGGAAGTAGTCGAAGCCCGTCACCACTGTCAGCACTGCCGCCACCCAAAGGAGCGCAATGCCAGCGTAGCCCGACCAGACCATGCCTTGGTAAAGATTGGCAAGTCCGCCGTGGTCAGGCATCGCACCTTGTAGGACGTCCGCGACCATTACGTTGTCCATCCCCATGGTGCCCATGACGAAGTAGTGCTCGAAAATGCCTTGGGCAAACAGGACCGAAATCGCGACCATCTGAACAGTGGTTTTCCACTTCGCTAGTTTGGTGACCTTGAGCAGCCCCGCCGTATCCCCAAGGAATTCGCGCAGGCCGGACACAAAGACTTCGCGGAACATGATCAGCACGGCAGGCAGCAGGACGAACAGCTTCACCTGAGACACGGCAACCAAAACCAGCAGCGCAACGCTGACCATTGCCTTATCCGCAATCGGGTCCAACATAGCGCCCATCTTGCTGACCTGTTTCCAAGCGCGGGCCAGATACCCGTCGAACCAATCGGTTACCGAGGCGCCGATGAACAGCGCCAGCGCAAACCAGTCCGCATAGGGTCGCGTGAAGTACAAAAACATCACCCCAAGCGCAGGCGCAGCCAGCAGGCGAAGAACAGTCAGAATATTGGGCACAGTCCAGATCATGGCGCTTGTTTACCTGCGAAAATCGACTTGTGAAAGCGCGACCTATCGCCCGCGTCATTTGTCATGGAAGAAGTTGTAAATCGCCTCGGCCAGCGCTTCGGAAATGCCGTCCACAGCCTTCAGATCCGCCAAATTTGCGCGACTCACGGCCTTGGCGCTGCCAAAATGCGCAAGCAGTGCACGTTTGCGCGTGGCGCCAACACCTGGCACATCATCCAGCGGATTGGCGGCCATGGATTTGGCCCGTTTGGCGCGGTGGGTTCCAATGGCAAAGCGGTGCGCTTCATCGCGCAGGCGCTGGATGAAGTAGAGCACCGGATCGTTGTGACGCAGGGCAAAGGGCCGCTCGCCCGTCCGGTAAAACTCTTCCTTTCCGTGGTCGCGATCCACCCCCTTGGCCACACCGACCATCGGCACGTCTTCGACGCCTTGTTCGACCATGATCTCGCGCACGGCACTCACCTGCCCTGCACCGCCGTCGATCAGCAGCAAGTCTGGCCACAGGCCTTTGTCCCGATCAGGGTCCTCTTTGAGCAGACGCTGGAAGCGGCGGGTCAGCACCTCTTTCATCATGCCAAAGTCATCACCCGGCGTCAGGTCATCCCCGCGAATGTTGAACTTGCGGTAGTGGTTCTTCATGAAGCCTTCGGGGCCGGAGACGATCATCGCCCCCACCGCATTGGTGCCCTGAATGTGCGAGTTATCGTAGACTTCGATCCGCTGAGGCGGACCATCGAGGCCGAACGCTTCGGCGATGCCATCCAGCAACTTGGCCTGCGTCGCGCTCTCGGACATCTTGCGCGCCAGACTTTCGCGGGCATTCCGAGCGGCACCTTCAACGAGTTCCGCTTTCTCCCCGCGCAGAGGCACGGCAATCTCGACCTTGCGCCCAACCTTTTCTGCTAGCGCTTCGGCAAGCAGATCAGGATCCTCGACCGGATGTGACAAGAGCAAAAGGCGCGGCGCCTCTTTGTCATCGTAGAACTGGCCGATAAAGGCCTGCAGGACCTCGGCCTCGGACACATCCGCCCCGCCGATCCGCGGGTAGAAATCGCGGTTGCCCCAGTTCTGATTGGCACGGATAAAGAAGACCTGCACACAGGCCTGCCCCTTTTCCATGTGCAACGCGATCACGTCAGCCTCGGAAACCCCGCGCGGGTTGATCCCTTGCGCTGTCTGGACTTGGGTCAGAGCACGAATGCGGTCACGCAGTGCTGCCGCCCGCTCAAACTCCATCGCCTCGGAGGCTTCGGCCATTTGGCTGGCCAGCTCTTCCTGCACCTTGGTGGACCGACCTGAAAGGAACCGTTCTGCATCTGCGACCAGCGCACCGTATTCCTCTTCGGACACTTTTCCCACACAGGGCGCCGCGCAGCGTTTGATTTGAAAAAGCAGGCAAGGACGCGTCCGTGTGTTGAAAACCGAGTCAGTACAGTTCCGGAGCAGGAACACCTTCTGCAGCTGATTCAGCGTGCGGTTTACGGCGCCCGCGCTGGCAAAGGGACCGTAGTAGCTGCCCTTCTGCACCTTTTTCCCGCGATGTTTTTTAATCTGCGGGAAGCCGTGGTCCTTGGTCACCAAAATGTTCGGAAAGGACTTATCGTCGCGCAACAGCACGTTGTATCGCGGCTTGAGCTGCTTGATCAGATTCTGTTCAAGCAACAAAGCTTCGGTTTCTGTCCGCGTGGTCAGGAACATCATAGAAGCGGTTTCAGAAATCATTCGCGCAATTCGCCCGCTGTGGCCCGACGGACGCGCGTAATTCGAAACCCTCATTTTGAGATTCCTCGCCTTACCCACGTAGAGAACGCGCGATTCAGCATCCAGCATACGGTAGACGCCAGGCGAGCTATCGAGCGTCTTCAGGTAATTCTGGATGACAGTGTGTCCAGTCTCTGGAGAGGTCATTTCGGTCATGAGTAACAGTTCTGTGATTCCCGCCCTGCGCTGCAATGATACAAGGGGTAGTTCAAGAGAAAAGGTGTCCACGCTTTTTGTGGATAACTCCGTGGGAAAGTTTTGGAGATCCGCAAATTTCCTTTGTTTTTAGGCCACTTCATTAATGAGATTAATTTTTAGGCGATTTTGCAACGCGCTGATTTTATTGCATAAAAAACTTCAAACGCTCTAACACCACCGAATTTATGACATTTTCATAAACGATCCCTAACCGAGACGGTAACGGTGTAAAACTTTGGACGACACAAATGTTCGAAAGGTTATTCAACACCAACAACGTCCGGTGTTTCCCAAGCCAAATGCTGCCCCGCATCGATGCAAAGCAACTGCCCCGTCACCGCCGGCGCGCGCAAAAAGTAGTTCAGGGCACTACAAATATCTTCGGAATTTGCACCACGATTCAACAAGGTAGCGCGGCGTTGTTGAGCGAATTTATCGCCATCCTGGCGCCCTCCCTGAAGGGTTGGGCCCGGCCCAATCGCGTTCACTCTGATATTTGGTGCAAGGGCCTGAGAGGCCGTTTGAGTCATCACCCACAACGCCGCTTTTGCAATTGTGTAAGTCGCGAATTCGGGAGTTAGTTTCCGTACACGCTGGTCAATCATATTTACAACCAAAGCATGAGCACGCGGCTCCCCGTTTGCATCAGGCATTGCTTTTGGTGCCTGAGCAGCAAAAGCTTGGGTTAAAACGAATGGTGCCCTGAGGTTACTTTCGAAGTGGCGATCCCAACTCTCGCGCGTCGCATCCTCGTAGCTATCATATTCAAAAATCGAAGCATTATTGACGAGACAGGTCAGGTCTCGTCCCAACGCCTCGGCTGCACGCGGCACCAGTTCAGCGGTTTCGGCCTCTTTCAGAAGGTCAGCGCGCAGCGTAACGGCCCTCCGCCCCAGAGCCTGGATGTCCTGAGCGGTCTCTTCTGCTTCTTCCTCGGAGGAACTGTAGTGCACCGCAACATCATATCCTTGGCGTGCAAGCTCCAACGCAAGTTCGCGCCCGAGGCGCCGTGCGGCGCCCGTGACCAATGCTGCAGTCATCTGTTCTGATTCCTCTGGATTACGTCACGATGGACAGGACGTAGAACCCATATAGCGCACAGAACAAAATCCCCCAGAGGCGCGTGATATTCTGTTTGAAAAAGACGAACGGAAGCAAGAGCAGAGAGGCGCCCAACATGACCCACAGGTCGACCTCCAGAAACTCGGGATCGACGGGAATTGGCCCCACCAAAGAGGCCACACCAATGATCGCCAGCAGATTAAAGAGGTTCGAGCCGATCACGTTGCCCAAGGCCACATCAGCCTGTCGGCGGATCGCCGCCATCATTGTCGTCGCGAGCTCTGGCAGCGAGGTTCCCAAAGCCACCAAGGTCAGGCCGATCACCGTGTCTGAAACACCGAATTCCTGAGCGATGATGCGTGCGTTATCCACCAGAATTTGCGCACCCAGCGGGAGGCCGACCAAGCCAACGACCAGATAGAAAATGATCCGCCACCACGGCAGATCGGGGTCGGCGCCCTCGACTTCTTCTTCGGGTTCAGCAGCCTTGGCGGCCTTGCGGTGGAAATACGAGTCGCGAAAGGCGTCCCCTAGGTAAAGCGCGAGCGCAGCCAGCAGGATTAGGCCACTCCACCAAGTCAGGGTTCCAGTATATGCGAGCGCAATGAACAGCAAAGAACCCGCGATCATCATCACATAGCTCTTTTTTGAATCGCACTCGGCTGTGTGCATGGTCGCGAACAGCGCGGGCAAGCCAAGGACCATTAGGATATTGGCCGTGTTTGACCCGACCACGTTGCCCAAGGCGATCCCAGGCAGGTTGTCCAAAACCGCACGGATCGAGATCAGCAATTCAGGCGCAGACGTCCCAAAGGCGACAACGGTCAACGAAACGATCATCGACGGAATGCCGATCCGCAGGCTCAGGTTCACCGCGCCCTTGACCAGGAAATCCCCGGCAAGGATCAAAATCAACAGGCCGACGCCGGCCATTAACCATTCCATTGGAATTTACCCTTTGTTCCGACCGCAGGGGCATGGCCCCGAGCCTATTTTGTATCGCCCGCATTTGGGGCACTTGGCTTGACGCAGCCGCCGGCCAACAATCCCGCGCCCGAACATGGCGAGCACGATGATCGCCACGAGAAAGAGGGTGACTGCCTTGATGATCACGTCAGAGGCCGAAACGCGCGTATGCCGCACGCTCCTCAATGCTGGCCATCGCATCCAACGCCATTGAGGCACCGAGGCGGCCAAACAACCCGCGACGGCGGCAGTAAGGCACCAGCTTCACCTTGTCGCCGTACAACTCTTTGAGCTTCGGCTTCAGGTGGCCAACGCCGTCAGCAAGGCCAACGTCGACCGCGCGCTCACCAATCCACACCTCGCCTGTAAACAAGTCCGGATCGTCAGCCAGCTTGTCGCCGCGTCGGGACTTCACTTGGTCAATGAAAGCGCCATGGATTTGGTTCAGAATTTTATCGAGTCGCTCAACGTCTTCGGGCGTTTCAGGCTTGAACGGGTCCATCATGCTCTTGGATTTACCCGCGGTGTGAACGCGCCGTTCAATGCCCTGCCGAGACAAGAACACATGCGCGCCAAAACCTGCAGAAATCACGCCGATCGATCCAAGCACAGAACAATTGTCCACGTAGATATTGTCCGCGCTGCTGGCCAACCAATAGCCACCAGAGGCCGCGACATCCTCGACGAATGCGTGGACGGGAATGCCTTTTTCTTCGGACAGGCGGCGGATGCGTGCGCCGATCAAAGACGATTGCACCGGCGAACCACCCGGCGAATTGATCACCAGCGCCACGGCGGTCGGTTTGCCTTTGGTAAACGCGGCCTCGATCAAAGGGGCCACATTTGCGTCATTCAGGGCCCGACCGCTATTCGCGATCATTCCCGACAAGCGCACCACCGACACTCGGGGGGGCGTTTTAATGAAAGGAATACGGTGCAACATGCAGTGTGATGTAATTTGCCCTGTGCCAGCAAACAAGCGCTGCCACAGGGAAATACTGCGCTATTGCACTTATTTCCGAATGCGCCAGCCGGTTTTAAAAATCCACCAGACTGCAAGCAGGCAGAGGCCTTGGAACAGACCGATCGCAAGCAAGCTGGTCAGGATCGGAACATCCGCCACACCAAAGAAGGACCAGCGGAAACCGGAAATCAGGTAAACGACCGGATTGAACATGGTGATCGTCTGCCAAATCGGCGGCAACATGTTGATGGAGTAGAAAGACCCGCCAAGAAAAACGAGCGGCGTGATCACCAGAAGCGGGATCAACTGAAGCTGCTCAAAGTTCTTGGCCCAGATGCCGATGATAAACCCGAACAACGCGAAACTGACGCAGGTCAGGACAAGGAACAACACCATCACGAGCGGACGCTGGATCTGCATCTCTACAAACAGCGCCGAGGTGCCCAGAATTACCGTCCCGATGAACAAAGCCTTAGTCGCCGCTGCGCCCGCGAAGCCAATCACGACCTCGAGGAAATTGATCGGCGCGCTCAGAAGTTCGTAAATCGTGCCGGTGAATTTCGGGAAGTAGATGCCGAAACTGGCGTTGCTGATGCCTTGGGTCATCACACTCAGCATGATCAGGCCGGGCACGATGAAAGAGCCGTAACTCACACCCTCGACCTCGTCGATGCGGCTGCCAATGGCGGCACCGAAGACTACGAAATAGAGCGAAGTCGAGATCACCGGCGACAGAAAGCTTTGCATGAATGTGCGAAAGAAGCGCGCCATTTCGCTGACATACATGGCGCGGATGGCTGTCAGGTTCATGAGCGAGCCTCCTCTTGGCTTTGCACCAAGCTGACAAAGATTTCTTCAAGCGAGCTTTGGCGCGTGGACAGGTCGTTCATGCAGAGCCCCGCATCACGCAAATCAGAGAGCAAACGGGTGATGCCAGTGCGAGACGCCCCGGCCTCGTATTCGTAGACCAGTGAATATCCGTCATCGGCGAACTCCAGATTGTAGCTCCGCAAGGCCTCTGGAATTTCGCTCACTGGCGTCTCTAGTTCGATCTTCAGAGATTTGCGACCGAGGCGAGACATCAGAGCGTCCTTTTCCTCGATCAAAGCCAAACGTCCGCCGTTGATCACACCGATCCGGTCTGCCATAGCTTCGGCCTCTTCGATGTAGTGTGTAGTCAGGACGATGCTGACACCGCTGGCCTTGAGCTTCGCGACAACCTCCCACATCTCTTTGCGCAGATCGACGTCCACGCCGGCTGTCGGCTCGTCCAAGAACAGGATTCGCGGCTCATGACTCAGGGCTTTGGCGATCAAAACGCGGCGTTTCATGCCGCCAGACAACTCCACCACACGCGAATCGCGTTTGTCCCACAGCGACAGCTCCTTGAGGATTCGCTCGATATGGGCATTATCCCGCTTTTTACCAAACAGCCCACGGGTGTAGCGCACAGTGTCCCAAACCCGCGAAAACGGCTCTAGGTGAATTTCCTGAGGCACCAGTCCCACTAGGCTTCGCGCTTTGCGGAAATCCGTCAGAGCATCATACCCGCCCACAGTGATCTTGCCGCCCGTGGGCATCACCGTTCCGCAAATACAAGAAATCAGAGTGGTTTTTCCGGCCCCATTCGGACCAAGAAGCGCGAGTATCTCGCCCTCTTTCAGCGTCAGATCGACTCCGTGCAGCGCAGTAAAGCCGCTGTCGTAAGTCTTCTCGACGCTTTCAAGTGATAGAATATTGGTCATGTCAGGCTCCTTGGCCTCGTATGTAGGCCAATTTCCCGACTGTCACTAACAGGAATACCGCAGAGTCGCGCCTGCATGGGCGCACGAACCCTATCCCATAAAAAAGTACGGGCAGGCACCAATGGCGAATGCCGTCAGTTGCCTGCCCTGTATTGTAGCGTACCTTCGGCCGATTGGCCGTTCCGCCTTAGACGTAGAAGACGTCGCGGAATACGTACTGAGCGATCTGGTCGCGCTTGATGCCCATTGCTTTCAGCTCGGCGTCCGATTTCGCTTCGAGTGCGCGGATCTCACCGATGCGCGAACGGCTGTTGGCGTAGGCTGTGTATGCATGAGCCAGTGCCGAGAAGAAACGGTCGAAGCGTGCGCGCAGTGCAGGACGTTCAATGTGAAATTCTGTGGTCGAGATTGCCATAAGAAAACCCTCTGGTGTTTGGTGTGTGGGTTTCCCCCCTGCAAACCAAGCTAAGCCATCGAGTAAGTCAGTAACACTTCCATTTCTGCATAGCCGCTTCACGTATGCCGCAATGCAGCGTTAACGCCGAAACTCCGGAAACGGAAAACGCCACCCCACAGAGGGATGGCGTGAACATATCAATTATCTGAAAGATATCAGTTTTTCGCCGATCCGGGCATCGCGGGCGGCGCAGACGGTGCGCGCGGTTTTGCGGGTGCAGCCGGTGCAGGCTTGGCAGCTGCCGCTGCCGGAGCAGGCTTCGGCGCTGCGGCTTTCGCTGGTTCTGCTGCTTTTGCAGGCGCTGCGGGCGTCGCTTCTTTGGCCGGAGCGGGGGCAGGCTTTGCCTCGGCTTTGGGCGCGGGTGCAGGCTTCGCGACAGGTTCTGCTGCTTTCGGAGCAGGTGCTTTCGCGACCTCTGCCTTCGGTGCCGCCTTGACTGCAGCAGGCTTGGGCGCCTCTGCTTTGACTTCGGGCTTCGGAGCCTCTTTCACCGGCGCGGCCTTGGCGGGTGCGGCGGCTTTGGGTGCTGCCTTTTTCCGGGCCGGAGCGCGTGTCGAACGCGGCTTGGGTGCGGCTTTCGGGGCAACTGCGGGTTTCTCTGCGGGTGCAGCAACGACTTCCAGCTTAGCGGCGGGCGCTTCTTCGCTCTTGAGCTTGAGGTTCAAGGCCGAGAAGGGCGACCACACCATCATCATGCGATAGGAGCAGTTGAACATCTCTTGTTGCATCCGCAGGCCTTTGGCCCAGTAGGCCATCGACGCGGCAGTCATTTCAGCGGGGGTCGTAATCGTCAGCATCTGCAAATTCCTTTGCGATCGGTGTGTTATCCACTCTCCCGTGGCTGTCATACCAAACCCGGCACCAACGCCGCGCTCTGGTGAGAGACTGGTGTCACACGGCGCCGCCTGTCACGGAACCCACGTGACACAGCATTTGAGCCCCTTGTCGCCCCCTGCTCGGTATGCTGATCGCAAAACAAGCGGCAGAGCCTGTGCTTCAAGTGGCAAACTCACAGACAGTCACTTCTTGACCAAAGTCAGAGTGCGTTTTTCTGCGCCTGCATTCAAGTGTCGTTTCGCAACTGCAGCATAAATTGACCAAATTGCCGCGCATCTGCTCAAAAGATCAAAAGCAAAGTTGGGATTGATGGTTTGCGCCGACAACAAACTGCATTTCGTTGCGCGTCTCAGCATCGATTGAAGCTGGATATGATACTGGAAGGAAAGTGGCGCACCGGGGAGGATTCGAACCCCCGACCCCCTGATTCGTAGTCAGATACTCTATCCAGCTGAGCTACCGGTGCGTCGTGGGGGCCTTCTACGGTTATCGACTGGGGGCCGCAAGAGCAAAAAACAAAAAACTAGAAATTAATTTCAGCGTCCCCTTTGGGCAGGCAAATTTCAAAGGCCGTTCCCCCTTCGTAATCGCCTTCCAAGCGCAGTTGCCCGCCGTGCCCGCGGATAAGTTCTTGAGATATTGTCAGACCTAGGCCAGTTCCGCCCCGCTTGCCGCTGGTCGCAAAAGGCTGGAACAGGTGCTCTCGGGCTTTGGCTGGCAAGCCTGGCCCTGTGTCGCGCACATAGATACGCCAGAAAGAATCGTCCTCTTCAGCCGACAAACAAATCTCTCCGGGTTTTCCAGAGCTCGCGATTGCCTGACGCGCATTTCGCACAAGGTTCGAAAGCACCCTGTGCAATTGCTCACTGTCCGCACGGATTACCAGCCCCGCTACGATATCGGCCGAAAGACTAATATCCGCTTCTCCGATCGCGAGTCGCTCACTCTCGAGCACATCATTCGCAAGATCAGCAAGCGAAAACCGTGTGAGGCTCGGCGGCGGTTCTTGGGCCTTGCCAAAGGCGAGTGTGCTCTCGGTCAAGGTGACAGCTCGCGTGATCGATCGGACCAGCTTTGGCGCCATACGCGCGACCGTGGGATCAGCACTCGTCTCCAAGCGATCTGCGAACAATTGTGCGCTGGTCAGAATATTCCGCAGATCGTGGCTGACCCGCGCGACCGCACCACCAAGTTGTGCAAGGCGTTCCTTTTGGCGCAGAGCGGCGGTCAGTTCGGTTTCCAACGACTTCAGGGCCTCTTCCGCTTCGCGCAGTTCGGTAATGCCATTCGAAGGGGTGATAATCCGGCGCGCATCTTCTGGGGCTTCGGCGTAGCGGGCCATCTGCCGCACCACGCTTCGAATCGGCGAAACGATCACCTTCCGAACGGCAAAGAACAAGAGTGCTGCCGCGATCAGCGAAATCGCCAAGGACAGCCATAGAATCCGAATCCCGTAGTCCAACAATGCGGTTCGAAGCGGCGCAGACGGCAATGTCACCTCGATCAGCATTCCGGCATCCTGCGTGGGATAGCCAATGACCCGCAGCACCGAATCCTGCGGGTTCCACAGCGCGACCATCGCGTCGCGGATCAACTCCCATGGGGGCGTGTCCCGCAAATCATAGGTGGCCGCAACGGGCGATGGGATGGGAGAGGACAACACAAGTTGCCGCGCCTCGTTCCGACGCAGCACCACGTTATAGACACCTGCGTTCAGCAGCAGTTCTTCTTCGAGATCGCGATCCACAACCCCGTTCGCCAGCAAAGCCAACGACGCCAACTGCGCCCGTTCGATCCGCGCGAGCAAAAAATCCTCTCGGTAGCGGGCAATCGACGGTACGAAGATCAGGATTTCTGCGAGCATCACGAATATCATCGTGAGGATCAGGAAGCGCCCTGACAGCGACTTGAACATCTCAATCCCTCGGCTGGTTCAGGGCAGCAGCGACTGCACCGCCTGAACCAAGTATTTCACTATTTTGTTATCAAACAAGCGCGGAGCGTAATAGTTCCCTGCCGCGCGCTTACTTATCTCGCCCAATGTTGGATATGGCGAGACCATACTTGCGAGATGGGACATCTTGAGCCCGTTTGCCAAGACCATAGCCCATAAGTTTATGATCTCGCCCGCGTCGGGGCCAACGATTGTGGCGCCGATCGGCTTACCTTTGAGAACCATAACTTTGATCCAGCCCTCAGTTCGGCCGGTAGCAATCGCACGGTCATTCCCGTCGTAGTCGAATCGAACGACCTCTAGGCTTTCCCCATGCGCGTGCCTTGCCTCATCCTCGGTCAAACCGATCTGCGCGAGTTCCGGCGCGGTGTATGTGGCGCGCGGGATGTGAGAGGTCTTGGCCTTTGTAGGCAAGGACAGCAAGGCAGACCGAATGATGAGGCCAGCATGATAGCCTGCAACGTGGGTGAACTGCATTCCTCCAGCAACGTCTCCGATGGCATAGACCTTGCGGTTCGTGGTGCGAAGCCCATCGTCCACCGAAATTCCTGCGGGGGTGAAATCGATGCCAGCTTTGTGCAGGTCCAGCGTCTCGATATTTGGTTGCCGCCCCGCTGCAATCAGCAGGTGCGTCCCCTCCACCCGATGATCTGTGTTCGTCTCGACCACAATGGCACCAGTCGCGCCCGTGATCCGCGTGGCAGAGGTATATTCCTGCAGATCGACTCCCTCTTGTCGCAGCGCCTCGGCCACGAGCGCACTGGCATCGCGATCCTCTTTGGCCAGAACAGCGCCAGCCTCTAGCACAGTGACCTTGCACCCCAACCGGACATGCGCCTGCGCCATCTCGAGCCCAATCGGTCCGCCTCCAATGATAATCAGATGCTCTGGCTTTTCCTGCAGATCGAACAAGGTCTCATTGGTCAGATAAGATTGATCCTCGAGGCCCGGAATATGAGGGACAAACGGGCGTGACCCCGTTGCGAGGACAATCCTACGCGCCTCGATTTCGGTGTCCCCTGCGATCATCCGGTTCGCGGCCACAAAGCGCCCTTCTTCGCGGATCACTGTCACACCAAGCTTCTCGAAACGCTCCTGACTGTCATGGGGCGCGATCGTGGCGATCACCTCGGCAACCCGTCGTTTCACCGCGGAATAATCCACATCCGGCACAACAGGCGAGATCCCGAAGGCCTCCGCTGTTGCCATTTGATGCGCACGGGCTGCACTCGCGATCAGGGCTTTGGACGGCACGCACCCATAATTCAGGCAGTCGCCGCCCATCTTTCCACGCTCTAGTAGAACGACTTTTGCACCCATCTGTACCGCGCCCGCGGCGACAGACAGCCCACCAGAGCCGGCCCCAACCACAAGGAGGTCTGTTTTGATGTACTTCATGTCTTCAGACCTCTGACTTTTTGCGAATTGCTCTGACGACCGCAGGCAAAGCTGCCAACGCGGCCAACCCAAGAAGCGGAAGCAAGATCTCCGGCGAAAAAATAATGCCGAGGTCTGGCGTCTCTCCGCGTTCGAAGATCGCGCCAAGACCCGCGCCAACCGAGGTATAAACTAGGGCCGCCGGAATAATTCCCAAGAAAGTCGTGACAACAAAAGGAATGAAACCGACCCCAACCAAGGCGGGCACCAGATTCGCGACAAAGAATGGCACCACAGGAATCAAGCGGATCAGGAACAGCATCTCCCACTGATTTGCGTCGATCCCCTCTTTGATTTTCCGGATTCGCCCTTCGCTGGTCTGCATTTTCTCGGCCAGTCGATCCCCGAGCCCCCATCGCGCCGCCATGAACAACAGAACCGCGCCGATCGTCGCGCCGCTCACGTTGAACAGCACTCCGGGAAACGTGGAAAACAGGAACCCGCCCGTCAGAGTGGCAATCGTCGCCCCGGGCAAAGAGAAGGCCACCATCACCGCGTAAGCCAGCACGAACCCTGCCGCGACCCAACCGTAATGGGCATCGCGCAAGGCCAAAAGACGCTCTCTGTTTTCGGCGAGTGTTTGAAAATCCAGAACATCTCTGAGAAAGAACGCCCCGATTACACCGCCGATCACAAGCAAGAGCAAAGGCGCTTGGCGCTGCGCCGTGCCCCAAAAGGGCTTGGACCGTGTCGATGTCATTGCAGAGGCGTCCTTGCAGAGTCGTTGCGTTGCGCCCAAGATGCCGGAGATACGGATCGGCGGATAGAGACCTCACGTGTGCTTGAACCAAGGTGAAGGGATCTGCCCCGTTTCAAACGGGCCGATAGAAAATTGAAACATTTTCGTGCGAGAGGCCCCAAAACCATCGAGAACTGGTTTGACTTATTTCAGCTTCGCCCCTAAAGGACGGGTTCGAATGTAACGGCAGGGCGAATCTGCAAGCCTCGCCGCCATTAGGACGGAGACGTTGCGATGAAACGCACTTACCAACCCTCGAACCTGGTTCGCAAGCGCCGCCACGGGTTCCGCGCTCGTATGGCGACCAAAGCAGGCCGCAAGATCCTGAACGCCCGCCGTGCGCGTGGCCGGAAGAGCCTTAGCGCCTAATCCGGGTCAGAGTTATGACTGATCGGGCACCGTCATCGCCCGCGCCGGCACCTACACAGGCTCCGGCTCGGGACGAGGCGGTGCCCTTTCGCATGGAAAATCTGAAAAATCGTTCGGACTTCCTGCGAGCTGCGCGCGCGAACAAGCAAGGTACTGCCGGCTTGATGCTACAGGCACGCGAACGCCGCGCGGAAGAATGCGATCAGGATCTGATCCGCATCGGCTTTACCTGTTCCAAGAAGATCGGCAATGCCGTCGCCCGCAACCGCGCCAAGCGCCGGATGCGCGAGATTGCCCGCGAATTGGTGCCCCAAATGGGCCGCGCCGGTTGGGATTACGTGTTGATCGGCCGCCCCGGCGCGACCATTAATCGGGATTTCGAGGACCTGCGCGGCGACCTGCGCTACGCTCTGCGCAAAGTCCACAACCCGAAGCCACCTCAGAAATGAGCCCCCTCGCCCATATCGTTGCGCTACCAGTGCGCCTGTATCGCCTGACCCTGTCGCCGTGGATCGGCACAAGCTGCCGGTTCCAGCCCACATGCTCTGTATATTCGCTAGAGGCGCTGGAAAAGCACGGCGCGATCAAGGGCACCTATCTGACCATCCATCGCATCATCCGGTGCAACCCTTGGGGCGGATCGGGCTATGACCCCGTCCCGCCCTGCAAGCACGACCACCATTAGCCAACCAGCGCCAGCCGGTTCGCCAAGCTCGCAGGCACCAGCTGCCGCGTCGCCAGTGTGGCTCTGTCGCTAATTCCCAGAATAGTCTCGTAGGCATCTCGCATGAAAACGGGGTCATGGTAGTACCATGTGTGTTGGCCGAACTCGATATCAGCGTAGAGACCACGATTGGCGTCGAAATACGTGCCGCAATCCACATTCACCGCCATGTCGGGTGCCGTTTCCGGCAGCCCCACACGCCCTGCGCGCGCAGCCACTCCGATCCGCTTGATGTTCGACAGGGACAACACCGAATCATGGGGGTTGTTGTAGTTCGTCAGACGCGTGCAGTGCCGATAGAGCGAGCTGCTTTTGCCTGACACAGCGCACATTCCTGCCGCAGACACATCCGCCGACATGAGCAAGACTTGGCTCACGTTCCACGCATGCCCCGCGACGTAGCGGCGGTCATCCGCATCGTCAAAAGCCTCCCGCACCACGTAGGCCCCCATCGAATGCGCCGCGATGTGCAGGTTGATCGGACAGTCCGGTGTCTGACGCGCCGCAAAGCCTGTGATCCCCGAATCCACCAGCCGGATCGCGGTAATTTTGGCATCCGTGCGATCCTCCAGATAGTTCAGCGCCTTGTCCGCCGAGGGCCAATCGTAACTGACCACGACACCTTCAAACCCTTGATCCCGCAAGCCTTTGGCCAAGAGCTGATGCCGCCTCAGCATCTTTTTGGTCGAGACGTTGAAGCCGTGGACATGCACCACGATGTCCCCGCGATTGGGCTGGCCTTCGGGCACGTGATCCAGCTTGGACTCATGCAAAACACGCCGCGCCCAACTGTCTGGCATCTTTTTGACCGCACCACCAATGCGGTGTTCGGGACTGATATCGTCGGCCTCTGGCGGTACCATCAAGAAGCTGTTCTGACCGGGTTCGGGCTGAAATGTCCCGTTACGAATGCGACGGACTGTAAAAATGTAATCCATGTTCCCTCTCAAATGCAAAAGGAGGCAACAGCAAAAGGCTTTTCCTATCCAGTCGGGTTTGGCATACCCCGCGCCATGCTTGATGAACATGACGAGATTCACCCGCTCTTTGCGGGGGCCCCTTCGGGGACAGAGTTCAAGAAACTCCGCAAACGCATCGTGCGCCAGACGCGCGAGGCGATCGAACAGTTCGGTATGATCGAACGTGGCGCCCGTTGGCTCGTCTGCCTGTCGGGTGGCAAGGACAGCTACACTCTGCTGGCCGTTCTGCACGAACTCCAGTGGCGCGGGCTGCTGCCTGTCGAAATCCTAGCCTGCAACCTCGATCAGGGTCAGCCCGGCTTTCCGGCGACGGTCCTGCCCGAGTTTCTGGAAAAGATGAAGGTGCCGCACCGGATCGAATATCAGGACACTTATAGTGTCGTGATGGACAAGGTTCCGCAGGGCCGCACCTACTGCGCGCTGTGCTCGCGCCTGCGCCGCGGCAACCTTTATCGGATTGCCCGCGAAGAAGGGTGCAGCGCTGTCGTGCTGGGGCATCATCGCGACGATATCCTGGAAACCTTTATGATGAACCTGTTTCATGGCGGGCGCCTCGCGACCATGCCGCCGAAACTGGTGAACGAAGAAGGGGATCTGTTTGTCTATCGCCCGCTGGCCTTTGTGGCCGAGGAAGATTGTGACAAGTTCGCCCGCGCGATGAACTATCCGATCATTCCATGCGACCTCTGCGGCTCGCAGGACGGGCTCCAGCGCCAGCAGGTGAAACAGATCCTTGATGGATGGGAAAAGAACAGCCCCGGCCGCCGCCAGGTCATGTTCCGTGCCCTTATGAATGCCCGCCCCAGCCATCTGCTGGACGCGGGGCTCTTTGATTTTGCCGGATTGGAGCGTGGACAGCGCCCCGATGATACCGACGGATTCCCCAAATTGCGCTGATTTGCAGCGCCGTGGGGGCGGTGATCACGGGAAAACCGCTTGACCTTTGCCCCCTCGAATTGTTGAACCAGCCTGACTTTAAAGGACAAGGTGGCCCGATCTGATGGACGATCAGAATAAGAACCTCTTGCTCGCAACCGTACTCAGCGGTGTCGTGCTTGTGATTTGGTTTGTGCTTTTCCCGCCCGAGGAACCGGTACAAGACCCCAACGCCCCCGCAGTGGCCGAACAGACCGTAGGCGACCAGCCCGCGATCGCGACCGGTGACTTGCCGACCGCAGATGGTGCAACCACCGCTGCGCCTGAACTCTCCTCCGAAGAAGATGCGCCGCGCATTCAGGTCCAGACCGACCGAATTGCTGGCTCTATCTCGCTGCTCGGTGGCCGCGTGGACGACATCCAGCTCTTGGATTACGACGTCACCACCGACCCTGACTCGGAAAACGTTCAGGTTCTGTCGCGTGTCGGCTCGCCCAATGCGTACTATGCGCTGTTTGGTTGGGCCCCTGTTGACGGCATAGACGCGGCGAACGTGCCGGGCCCCGAAACTCTGTGGTCCGCCCCCGCGGATGCGGTCCTGACCCAGAACAGCCCTGTGACGCTGACTTGGGACAACGGTGCAGGCCAGATCTTTACCCGCGTCATGGAAATCGACGACGACTTCATGTTCCGCATGACCCAGACCGTCGAGAACACCAGCGACACGCCCATTTCGGTCCGTCCCTACGGCATCGTGCGCCGCCACGGCGAGCCCGAGACCCGTAAGTTCTTTATCTTGCACGAAGGCCTGATCCGCATGTCGGACGGTCAGCTGCAAGAACTGGACTACAAAGCCTTGGGCAAGATGGATGTCGATGACCGCGAAGGCACCAATGCCGAGCGTGTGGAAGTCGAACAGAACGGCTGGATTGGTTTCACCGACCATTACTGGCAGACCATCCTGATCCCCGATGGCGACGCCCCATTCCGCTCGACCGCGAAGTTCTTTGAATCGCGCGAGATCTATCAGGCAGAGGCCGTCCTGCCCGCAGTGACCGTCGCGGCTGGCGAGACTGCCGAGGCAGGCACGCGCCTGTTCACTGGTGCCAAGGAATGGGCCACCCTGAAGCACTACGAAGAAGACGAAGGCGTGAACGGCTTTGTCGACTCGATCGACTGGGGTTGGTTCTTCTACTTCACCAAGCCGATCTTCTGGATGCTCCACAACCTGAACGCCCTGATTGGCAACATGGGTTGGTCGATCATCGCTCTGACCGTTGTGATCAAAGCGCTGGTGCTGCCACTGGCCTACAAGTCCTATGCCTCGATGGCGCGCATGCGTGAACTTCAGCCCGAAATGGAAAAGCTGAAGGAATCCGCAGGCGACGACCGCATGAAGATGCAGCAGGGCATGATGGAGCTGTACAAGAAGAACAAGGTGAACCCCGCATCCGGCTGTCTGCCGATGCTGATCCAGATCCCGATCTTCTTCTCGCTCTACAAGGTGATCTTTGTGACCATGGAACTGCGTCACGCACCTTGGTTCGGCTGGATCCAAGACCTTTCGGCACCCGATCCGAGCTCGATCCTAAACCTCTTTGGCCTGCTGCCCTTCGCGGCTCCCAGCCCCGAGTCGTTCCTTGCGATCATCTCGCTTGGCATCCTGCCGATCCTGCTGGGTATCTCGATGTGGCTGCAGCAGAAGCTGAATCCGGCGCCCACAGATCCCGCGCAGGCGATGATCTTTGCATGGATGCCTTGGGTGTTCATGTTCATGCTGGGTAACTTTGCCAGCGGTCTGGTTCTGTACTGGATCACCAACAACACGATCACCTTCATCCAGCAGTACCTGATCATGCGCAGCCACGGGTACAAACCGGACGTCTTCGGAAACATCAAGAAGAGCTTCCGCAAGAAGAAAGAAGCCTGAGATGGCGCGGGTGACAGAGATTTTCCGTCACCCGATCAAAGGCCTTGGCGCTGAAAGCATCGCCGAGACCGACCTGAACACAGATCGCCCGCTGCCGCTCGACCGGCAGTGGGCGATTTTGCAAGAAGGCCAGGTGGACACAGGCGGCTGGCAAAAACGTCGGACCTTTGGACACGTGGCCCGCGGATCGCAGCTAGCCCAAACGCGGACCGAATGGCGCGACAGGGCGCTGAGGTTGACCCACCCCGACTTGCCGCCGCTTCACTTCGATCCTGACACTGACGGAACTGTTTTGCTGAAGTGGCTCCAGCCAATCTGGGGCGATGATTTGCAACCAGCCAAAGCCCTGATCGCTGCCCCTTCTACAGGCATGACGGACGCCGACTACCCCTCGGTTTCGATCATGTCGCGCGCTTCGCTCGCCGCCCTTGAACAGGCAACAGGCCGTTCTCTGTCCCCGCGCCGGTTTCGCGGGAACATCTGGATCGAAGATCTGCCCGCATGGGCCGAGAATGACTGGGCCGGCCAGACCATCCGAATTGGCACCGCCGAGGCTACGATTATCGAGCCGATCATCCGCTGCCGGGCCATCGAGGCGAACCCCGAGACCGGTCTCTTCGACTCAAATCTTACAAAAACTCTGAAAAGCCATTGGGATCATGTCTACTTCGGTGTAAACGCACGGGTCACGAAGCCGGGCAAGGTACGCCTTGGCGATACGCTAGAGGTCCTGTGATGCAACTGCCCTTCCCTATGGTCGAGGAACCGGATGCCGAAACGCTCGAAGCCGCGCGCAAAATGTTCGCGGGCGAGACGGACTTCCTTAAAGGCGTCGTCAAAATGGATGGCCTGCCGCCTGCAGACCGCATCGAGGTATGCTTTGCAGGGCGCTCCAACGTCGGAAAGTCCAGCCTGATCAATGCGCTAACCGGTCGCAAAGCACTGGCTCGCGCATCGAACACACCCGGACGGACGCAAGAAATCAACTTCTTTACCGTCGGTGAACAGCACTATCTGGTCGACTTGCCGGGCTATGGCTACGCCAACGCGCCTGTCGCTGTCGTTGAGAAATGGCAAAAACTGCTGAAGCAATACCTCTCGGGCCGCCAAACCCTGCGCCGCGCGTTCATCCTTATTGATTCGCGCCACGGTGTGAAAAAGGTCGATGAAGAGATCATGAAGTTGCTCGACACATCGGCCGTGACCTTCCAATGCGTGCTCACCAAAGAAGACAAGATCAAGGAAAAGGACCGCGAGCCTATGCTCAAGCAGGTTCGCGCCGCCTTGTCCCGCCACCCCGCCGCTTTCCCCGAGATTATCAGCACCTCGTCCGAAAAGGGCTGGGGCATTGGCACCCTTCGATCGGTGATCGCAAACCTCGAATAATCCGCCCAAAATCGCTGGCGCTGTACGTCATGGGCAGCGCCATGAGTATTTTTCCAAAGCAGAAAGTGCAGACCCGCCCTTGCCTTCATCTTGGTAAAAATACCCATGTCGGGCCAGCAGACACCCTTCCCCTTGATCAGGGGCTGGGATACCCATGAGGGAGACCCAGAGGGACAGGATATGAAGAAACAAATGGCTATGACTACCGATTGGATCGCCACCGCACGCACGCTCTCCGAAGCGCTTCCTTACCTGCAGCGCTACGATGATGCGATTGTTGTTATCAAACTTGGCGGCCATGCAATGGGCAGCGAAGAGGCGATGGACAGCTTTGCCCGCGACGTCGTTCTCATGCGCCAGGTCGGTTTGAATCCTGTAGTCGTTCACGGTGGCGGCCCCATGATCAACGAGATGCTTGGCAAGCTTGGTGTGAAATCCGAGTTTGTGAATGGCAAGCGTGTGACCGATCAGGCGACTGTTGACGTTGTCGAAATGGTTCTATCTGGTCAGGTGAACAAGCGCATCGTTCAGGCGATCAATCGTCAGGGGGGCCGCGCTGTGGGTCTGTCGGGGAAAGACGCAAACTTGATGATCTGCGAACAGACCGATCCCGCGCTGGGTCTGGTGGGTACACCTTCGAAGGTTGATCCGAACGTACTGCTCGCTCTGTTCGAAGACGACACAATCCCCGTCATTGCTCCCTTGGGTGCGGGCGAGAACGGCGAGACGTTCAATATTAACGGCGATACCGCAGCTGGCGCGATTGCCGCCGCGCTGAAAGCTGACCGCCTGCTTCTGCTCACCGACGTGTCGGGCGTGAAGAACGCCGAGGGCGAAGTGGTAACCGAACTGATGGCCGCTCAGGTCCGCGAGATGACCGAATCCGGTGTCATTGCAGGCGGCATGATCCCCAAGACCCAGACCGCCTTGGACGCGGTCGAGGCTGGCGTGCGCGCAGTCGTCATTCTGGATGGGCGCCTACCCAATGCTTGCCTGCTAGAACTGTTCACTGACCACGGTGCCGGATCTCTGATTCGTATGCAGCCCAAAGGTCAGTGAATTGACGCACACATTTAGTGATATCGAGGCCCTGCTGTTTCAGCAGGGCCTTTGTGTATCCGGCGGATTTACCCCGACCGAGGGCGATGACCTGCCTGGTGCTGCGAGCCTCTTGTTGATCAGTCCAATCGGGGCTGAATTCTGGCCTATGTTCGCAGCCAGCCCCGAATACGCAGACAGGCAACCCGACCCGATTGATCGGTGGTCTTTGCGCGTGGTGTCAGCAGTCGCAGCACAGATCGGAGGCGCGGCGCTCTTTCCCTTTGGCGGTCCGCCCTATCGCCCTTTCCTGAAATGGGCGATGCAGTCAGGGCGGGCGCATAGCTCTGCTGTCGGGATGCTCGTTCACTCGGAGGCAGGGCTCTGGATAAGCTATCGTGGCGCGATCGCCCTGCCCTATCCCGTTGACTTGCCCGAACCACTCGCGAACCCCTGCGATAGTTGCGTCGACCAACCCTGCCGCTCTGCCTGCCCCGTCGACGCGCTCAAGGGGGGCTATCAGACCGAAGCCTGCCATTCATGGCTTGATGACCCGCGGTCGGACTGCATGACACAGGGTTGCGCAGCGCGGCGGGCTTGTCCGGTTGGCACGGCCTATGGCAGGCTGCCCGAACAATCCGCCTTCCATATGAAGAGTTTTCACAAATGACCCTGCGGCTGATCCTCACACGGCATGCGAAATCCAGCTGGGACGATCCCTTGCAAGAGGATCACGATAGGGTTCTGAATGAACGTGGGCGGCAAGCGGCCCCTGCGATTGGCGCGTGGCTGCAGGAACACGGCTATCTGCCAGACGAAGTCTTCTGCTCGACCGCTGCGCGGACCCGTGAGACGCTAGAACGGCTTGGTCTGCCCGAAGTCGAAACAGATTTCGTGCGGCGGCTCTATCATGCCTCCAGTGATACAATGATGGATGTGTTGAAAAGCGCGACGGGTCAGACTGTTCTGATGATCGGCCACAACCCAGGCATCGCGGATTTTGCAGAGAGGCTGGTGGCCCATGCCCCTGCGCATCCGCAATTCATGCGTTATCCGACATGCGCGACTCTGGTCGCCGAGTTCCCCGAAAACGAATGGCGGGCGGTGCGTTTCCACACCGCCCGCGCCATTGATTTCACTGTCCCAAGGGACCTGACCGACTAAGCGATCAGTGACCCAGGATCTGGCTGAGGAACAGCTTGGTCCGCTCGCTCTTGGGGTTATTAAAGAACTCTTCAGGCTCGTTCTGTTCGACAATCTGGCCTTGGTCCATAAAGATCACGCGGTTCGCTACCTGACGGGCAAAGCCCATCTCGTGGGTTACGCAGAGCATGGTCATGCCCTCTTCGGCCAGTTCGACCATGGTATCCAGAACCTCTTTGATCATCTCGGGGTCGAGCGCAGACGTCGGTTCGTCAAACAGCATGATGCGCGGCTTCATGCAGAGCGAACGGGCAATCGCCACGCGCTGCTGCTGGCCGCCCGACAGCTGACCGGGATACTTATTGGCCTGATCGGGGATCTTCACCTTCTCGAGGAAGTGCATCGCGGTCTCTTCGGCCTGCTTTTTGGGGATCTTACGAACCCAGATCGGGGCCAGCGTGCAGTTCTCCAGAATGGTCAGGTGCGGGAAAAGGTTGAAGTGCTGGAAGCACATGCCAACCTCGGAGCGGATCGCATCGATGTTCTTCAGGTCAGAAGTCAGCTGGACACCGTCCACCACGATCTTACCGGCCTGATGCTCTTCCAGAGCGTTGATGCAACGGATCAGCGTCGATTTACCCGAGCCCGAGGGGCCCGCGATAACGATGCGCTCACCGCGATAGACGGTTAGATCGATGTCCCGCAGAACGTGGAACTGACCATACCATTTGTTCATCTTCTCGATCGAGATCGCGACCTCGTCAGAGACAGTCATTTGCGTGGTGTCAACCATGGTAGGGCACCTTTCTTAACGATGATCCGTGCGGAGCTGACGCTCCAGCCACTGGGAATATTGGGAAATGCTGTAGCAGGTGACAAAGAACAGAAGCGCGGCGAAGCCATACAGCTCCCAATACACGCCGTTCCATTCGGTTGAGGCCAGGATCGGGCCGCGGATCATACCTACCAGGTCGAACATCGAGATCACCGACACCAGCGTCGTGTCTTTGAACAGGCCAACGGCCACGTTCACGATACCGGGGATCGAGATTTTCAGCGCTTGGGGCAGGATGATCAGGCGCATGGCCTGCGCATAGTCCAGACCAAGGCTGTCAGCAGCTTCATACTGGCCCTTGGGCAGCGCGGCCAGACCACCACGGATCACCTCGGCGATATAAGCCGACGAGAACATGGTGATCATGATGATCACGCGCAGGATAAGGTCCATGTTGGTTTCCGGCGGGAAGAAGTAGGCCAGAACCACGCTTGCTACGAACAGCAGGGTAATCAGGGGCACACCGCGAATAAACTCGATGAAGACCACGCTGATGCCCTTGATGATCGGCATGTGCGACTGTCGACCCAGCGCCAGCATGATGCCAATCGGCAGCGACAGCGAAATACAGACGACACCCAGCATCATGTTCAGCATAAAGCCACCCATGTCGCGGCTAGCGACGGGCTCGAGCACCATGATGCCATCAACCGACGGCTTGATCACGCCACCGATTTTCCAGACCACCACCGCAGCGATCAGACCCGCAGCCAGACCAAGGACGAAGCCGAAACGCTCTGCCTTGGTGAAGACAAGATAGCCGACAATCACACCGATCAGCAGGAAGACCGAGGTCATGATCGTGCCGCCCCACAGCAGCCAGTAAGCCACAAACGGGAAGAGCGCGGTGATCACCAGCATTGCGCGGGGCAGCGCCACGAACAGCACGGGGGCCGCTGCGACCAGCATCAGCACAAACGCCAGCGTCGGGCGCCAGTATTGGTCAGAGGGATAGGCAATGCCGAACAGCAACTGCTGCCAGCGCTCGGTCAGGACCGAGAAACACGCGCCGCGAACGCCGTCCAGAACTTCACGGCATTGCGCCAGCGAGCTGGTGTCCCAGAGGCCATTGGCGAACCACGGACCAGCCGAGAAGATCAGCTTAACGATCAGGTAGAACGCGACGATCGTCAGGACGCTATTCATCCAGTTCGAAAACAGGTTGGAGCGCGCCCATTTCACGATGCCCTTTTCTTTGATGGGCGGTTCTTGTTGCGCAAGCATTTCGGTGCGCACGAAGGCGAGGTGGGAATGCATATCGCTCATCTCAACGCTCCTTCAGCTTAACGCGGTTGTTATAGGCGTTCATGATGGCCGAGATGCTCAGACTGATCAGCAGGTAGAAGAGCATCAGCATCAGAACACATTCGATCGCGCGGCCGGTCTGGTTCAGGGTGATGCCCCCCAGAGTGCCGGTCAGATCCATGTAGCCCACAGCAATCGCGAGCGAGCTGTTCTTGGTCAGGTTCAGGTACTGCGAAATCACCGGTGGGATGATCACGCGCAGCGCTTGGGGCAGGATGACCAGGCTCATGATACGGCCCGGACGCAGACCCAGCGAGGCAGCCGCTTCGGTCTGACCGCGGTTGATCGCCTGAATGCCCGCACGGACGTTTTCCGCGATGAACGCGCCGGTGTAGACCGACAGAGCCAGCCAGAGTGCAATCAGCGGACGTTGCAGCGCCACACCGCCTTTGAAGTTGAAACCACCCAGTTCGGGAATTTCGACGCCGATGGGGCGGCCCATGATGAAGTAGACAAGGATCGAAGGCACCAGCAGGATCGCAACAGACGGCCAGCCCATGGGCAGCAGCTTGCCAGTATTGAACAGCAGCTTCTTGGCGTAGGAGCGATAGGCAAACACACCGATCACAGACAGGATAAAGACAGTGACAACGACCCACGACCCCTCGAGCCAGACGGGCTTGGGGATATAGATGCCGCGGTTTGTGAACGCGATGATCCCGAACAGCATCTCGGCATCCGGTGTCTCGCCTTTGAAGTCGCGGGGCGACGGCATCACGGTCACGATGGTCGAGATGATCAGGATCCAGATCAGAACGGGGACGTTCCGGAAGGCTTCGACATAGACCGACATGAGCTTGGCGATGAGCCAGTTTTTCGACAGACGGCCAACGCCTGCGAAAACACCCAAGATTGTCGCGGTGATACAGCCCAAGAAGGCGACCAGCAGGGTGTTCAGAACCCCGACGATCGACGCCCGCAAATGCGAGTCCTGGTTATTATAGTCGATGAGCGATTGGTTGATGTCATAACCAGCGGGCTGGCCCAGAAAACCATAAGAAATACTCAGACCAGCAACCCGAAGGTTGGTAATCAGGTTCATCGTCAAATAGCCGAGACCGAACAGCAAGAGCACAAGGGCTATGAACTGAAAGGTATACGACCGGTAACGCGTGTCATGGATCAGCTGGGACAGCTGGAACGACTCTTTCGGAGGGTCGGTATATGCCGTCATTTTTGCTTCCCGGAAGGTAACAGAAGGTGGATGCGAGGGCTGCAGCCTTCACATGTCCTGTAGTGTTTTGATTATCGTTATGGGGGTATAGAGAAAGGGGCGCGGATCAACCGCGCCCCATAACCGTCTAGGCGGTATTAGCGGAAGGGCGGTGCGTAGAGCAGGCCGCCATCAGTCCACTGAGCGTTCAGGCCACGTGCCAGGCCAACGGGGGTTTCTTCGCCGATGTTCTTGGCAAAGATTTCGCCGTAGTTGCCGCCAGCTGCGATCGCGCGCTTGGCCCACTCGGCGTCCAGACCGATCATTGCACCCAGTTCACCTTCGGTGCCCAGGATACGGTTGATTTCGGGGTTGTTGGTGCCAGCCGACATCTCTTCGATGTTTGCCGAGGTGATGCCGTACTCTTCTGCCGCGATCAGCGCCATCAGGGTCCAGCTCGCGATGTCACCCCATTCGTTGTCGCCGTGGCGGACAAGCGGGCCCAGAGGCTCTTTGGAGATGATTTCGGGCAGGATCACGTGGTCACCGGGGGTTTCGAACGCGGCGCGGGTTGCGGCCAGGCCCGAAGCGTCGGTGGTGTACACGTCACACGCGCCTTCGAGGTACAGAGGCTGTGCTTCTGCGTTGGTCTCGATCGGAACGGGGGTGTATTCGATGTTGTTGGTACGGAAGAAGTCCGCCAAGTTCAGCTCGGTGGTGGTACCGGTCTGAATGCAGACAGTCGCGCCGTCCAGTTCTTTCGCCGAGGTCACGCCAAGTGCCTTGGGAACCATGAAGCCCTGACCGTCGTAGTAGTTCACGCCAACGAAATCGAACTTCAGGTCGGTGTCGCGCGAGAAGGTCCAAGTGGTGTTACGTGCCAGCAGATCGATTTCGCCCGACGCCAGCGCTGTGAAACGGGTTTTACCGGTGGTGGGTACGAATTCGACAGCAGTGGGGTCACCCAGAACTGCAGCGGCGACTGCGCGGCAAACAGCGACGTCAAAGCCCTGCCATTCGCCATTCGCATCGGGTGCAGCAAAGCCGACGAGACCGGTGGTCACACCACAGTTCAGCTTGCCACGCGACTTGACATCATCAAGGGTCGCGGCGGCTGCTGCGCCTGCGGTCAGACCAGCAACGGTCAACGCACCCAGAAACACGGATTTTTTCATTTTTACCTCTTCCTGATTGCCCGCTGTTGATCAGCGGTTCTAGTGGGCCATCCCAGCCCATCGGTAAGCACCGGGTCTTTTTTGACCCGATGTACAAAGAGTGGCCGCAATCATCAGGAATCGTCAAGGGCGCAATCACGAAATCCCATGAGCTTTCGCACATTCCTTGATCATTTGCCCAAATAGGGCATTTTTCTTTCGTGTGCCTTACACCATACGAAATAGTTTTTCGGCGCGCAGGAACTCTTCGCGCTTCTGAGCGGCCAATTCGTCCGCTTCTTCATCGCGGCCCCACTGCTGAATTTGCCATTCCTCGTCTATTCGCGACAAATCCCATGCCGTTTCAGAATCAATTTGGCCCTTGGCCACAGCAAGGCCGAGCACCAAAGATCCTGACATCGCCACCAGATCGTGTAGAGCAGACAGCTGAAATGGGGTCATTTCATCTACATGTGCGAAGAGTGCTTTTAGCGCCGCGTCGGGCTGGGTTCCGAACATCACACCAGAGTGGACTGTCAGTTCTGCTGAAAGCTCATTTTTTGACCACTCGAGCAAAGGATCCCACGCCGCAGCTTGCTGTTGGATCAACTCGTTAGGTTGTTCTGCCCGATAACATAGCAGATCAGTCTCGCCATAAGCTGCGATGATCTCGACAACCGCGTCACGCTGGGTCGCCACACGGTCAATCGCGGCGTTGGCGCAGCGGGTAAACGGCATGGTCAAGGGCTGGATTACCTCCTCCTGAGCGTTCCATTCTGCTGCGATTTCGCGGGCCAGATCTTCGGTAGGGACGACCAGAGCGATCTTGGCCGGAGTCTTCACAGGGCGACCGTCCAGACGAATTGTCCAACCGCCGTCTGTGGCTTCATGGGTGGTCTCTTTCCAGAAGCGTTTGGCTTTCCACTCGCTCATCAGTCTCTCCAGATCGTTTTCAGCGCGGCGGGCAGATCGGTCATTTGCGTCAGGGTCACGTCGGCGCCCAACTTGTCGGGGCTGTGATAGCCCCAACTGACGCCAATGGTCCCGACGCCGGCAGCCCGCGCCATATCCATATCAAAGGTTGTATCCCCAACCATCACCGCGTTCTGTGGGTCGACGCCCGTTTCGGCCAAGGCCGCATGGATCATCGCCGGATGGGGTTTGGAGGGGTGAAAGTCAGCGACCTGCTCGGTCACGAAGCGCCCTGTCAGCCCGTGGCTGTCAAGCAACGCGGTCAGCCCGCGGCGCGATTTGCCCGTCGCAACACCCACCAGATATTCGGGGACATTGAACAGATGCTCTAATGTCTCGCGCACACCGGGGTAAAAGGGGCTGGACGCCGCACCCTTTTCCGCGCGCAGGCGTTGGTAGGCGCTCTTGTAGCCCTCGACGATCACTGCGTGGGTCGCTTCAGAGGCATTGGGAGCCAGCACGGGGATCGCCTTTTCCAGCGACATGCCGACAATAGACAGGATCGCCGCACGTTCCGGCGCAGGCACCCCGCCCACCGCAAAGCCCGCCGCCATCGACGCCAGAATATCGGCCTGACTGTCGACCAGCGTGCCGTCCACGTCAAAGATGATCAGGCGCAGCGGGCCAAGGGTCATTCCAGATCCTCAAACGGGTCTTCGGGCACGTCGCGGATGTCCCAACCGACATAATCCCATGTACGGCGCATGTGGTCAGGCAATTCCGCGACGATGTTCAGGCGCTTGCCCGTCACCGGATGGGTCAAGGTCAGCGACCGCGCGTGCAGGTGCAGTTTGCGGCTGATTTCGCCGCCCAACTGCGCGCCCCACCCGTCGCCAAGGTTCTCCTGCCCCGAGCCGCCGTATTTGCCGTCACCGATGATGGGATGGCCCATCTCGGCCATGTGGGCGCGCAGCTGGTGGGTCCGGCCAGTGACCGGCACCAGGGCAACCCACGACGCCCGCTGACCCAAGGTGGTCAGCACCGCGTAATCGGTCAGAGCGCGCTTGGCGCCTTCGGTGGTCTCAACCTCTTTTGGGTGGACGCAGAGCATCTTTTCGCCCTCGCCGTCCTTGCCATGACCGGGCGCTTTGACCAGACCATAGCGGACAGAGCCCATGCGCGGATGCGGCACACCGGCCACGATGGACCAGTAAATCTTGCGGGTTTCGCGGGCACGGAACGCCCCTGTCAGACCCGACGCAATCTGGCGTGTGCGCGCAAGGATCAGAACGCCCGAGGTATCCTTGTCCAGACGGTGCACCAGACGGGGCTTGTCCTCGTAGCCGAACTTCAACGCCTCGGCCATGCCGTCCACGTGGCGCGTTTGCTTGCTGCCGCCCTGCACGGGCAGACCGGCAGGCTTGTTCAGGGCGATGATGTGGTCGTCGCGGTAGATCACGCAGGACTGGATCAGTTCCGCGTCTTTGTCCGAAACCTTGGGCTTGGGTGCGCTAGAAACTTCACCGGGCTTGGGCAGCGGCGGAATGCGAACCTGCTGGCCCTCTTCGACGCGGCTGGCAGGTTTGACGCGGCCCCCGTCCACACGGATCTCGCCCTTGCGGCACATCTTTTCGATGCGGCCCTGCGCGATGTGGGGGAACCGGCGCTTGAGCCAACGGTCGAGCCGTTGATCCCCTTCGCCTTTTTCGACCAGAACTGTTTGTACGCCGCTCATGACACAAATCCCCGAGCAAATAGCAGCCCCATTGTCAGGGCAATGATCGACACAACCACACTTACCAGCACATAGGACGCCGCAGGCAGGATCGCCCCGCGTTCAAACAGCGTCACCGCATCGAGCGAAAACGCCGAGAACGTAGTAAAGCCACCTAGCAACCCGGTCATCAGCAGCGGCGCCAACTTGTTCTGGTCCGTGTTCGCCAGAACGACGACGATCACGCCCATCACAAAGCTGCCAACCACATTGGCCACCACAGTGCCCCAAGGGAAACCGGGGCCCACCAGACGCATCACGCCCACATTCGTCAAATACCGGAGCGACGCCCCGATAGCGCCCCCGAGGGCGACTTGAAGTACAGTAAGGATCATGGGCGCTGTCTTTCCCTTTGCCCCGCCGGAGTCAACCGCCCTGACGTTTTGCTCTGAGTTTTGCGAAGTAATCTTTACGCTTTTTCAGGTCACGCTCAAAGCCGCGTTCGACAGGCTGGTAGAAATCAGGGCGTTCCACCCCATCGGGAAAGTAGTTCTGGCCCGAAAATCCATCCTCGGCATCATGGTCATACTGGTAGCCCGCACCGTATCCGATGTCCTCCATCAACGAAGTGGGGGCGTTCAGGATGTGTTTCGGCGGCGGGGCGCTGCCCGTCGCTTTCGCCAGTTTGCGGGCGGCTTTGAAAGCCACGTAGCTCGCGTTCGATTTCGGGGCCAGCGCCAGATAGGCAACCGCCTCGGCCAAGGCGAGCTCGCCTTCGGGGCTGCCAAGGCGCTCGTATGCCTCCCACGCATGAAGGCAGATGGTCAGAGCCTGTGGGTCGGCCAGCGCGATATCCTCGACCGCCATGCGGGTTAGGCGCCGGGCCAAGTAGCGGGGGTCTTCGCCGCCCTCAAGCATCCGAGCGTACCAGTACATCGCCGCGTCAGGATCACTGCCCCGCACCGATTTGTGCAGCGCGGAAATCAGGTTGTAGTGCTGGTCGCCGGACTTGTCGTATTGGGTCGCGCGGCGCATCAGTCGCTTGCCCATCTGCTCGGCGATCAGGGGGGTGTCGACCTTCCACGCGGCGACCTGCTCGATCAGGTTCAGCATGGCGCGGCCGTCCCCGTCGGCCATGTCCATCAACTGCTGGCGGGCATCGGGATCAAGCGGCAAGTCGCGGCCCAATTCCTCTTCGGCGCGGGTGGCGAGCAACTTCATGCTATCCACCTCCAGCCGCTCTAGCACCAAGACCTGCGCGCGGCTCAGGACCGCGCCGTTCAGGGCAAAGCTGGGGTTCTCGGTCGTGGCGCCCACCAGCAGGATCGTCCCGTCCTCCATATGGGGCAAGAAGCTGTCCTGCTGCGCTTTGTTAAAGCGATGGATTTCGTCCACGAACAGCAGTGTCCCCTGCCCCGCGCGGCGGCGCATTTTGGCGGCTTCGAACACCTTTTTCAGATCAGCGACACCACTGAAAATCGCGCTGATCTGCACGAATTCCAGATCGGTTTCATCCGCCAAAAGCCGCGCGATCGTGGTCTTGCCCACCCCCGGCGGCCCCCACAGAATAAGAGAGCCCAAGGACCCCGCTGCCAGCATCGCGCCCAAAGGTCCGTCTGCCCCCAGCAAATGGTCCTGTCCTATCACCTCGGACAGTTTCCGGGGGCGCAGGCGGTCGGCCAGCGGGCGGTGGGCCTTCTCTTCGGCCAAAGGGGAGGAGTCGAATAAATCCATAGGTCAGACCCTGAACCGGAATGCCATCCGGCGTCCAGCGCGCAGAACCTCGATCACGCCAGAGCGGCCCGCGTCCCGCAACGCAGGCTCGACATCGCCCGGCGTATCAATCTGCACGCCGTTGATCCCAAGCAAAATATCCCCCGTTTGCAGGCCAAGGCGCGGCGCAATCGGCCCCGCGTCCATGATCACCACGCCCGACGCATCCAGAGCCAGTCCCATCTCCGAGATCACGGCAGGGTTCACTTGGGCAACGGTCATGCCCGCCAACACCACACGGCGCGAGAGGGTAGTTTCCTCGCGCGCGGGGCGGTCAGGCGGCGTGATCATCGCGACGTCAAAGGTCTCGCGTTCGCCGTCGCGAAGGCGCGTGACGGCTGCTGTCTGGCCGATGCCTGCGACGGCCATGCGGAAGATCATCTCTTGAGGCGTGTTCACAGGCTGATCATCGACGGCGACCACGATGTCACCGGGCTCAAAACCAACCTCGGCAAAGGGGCTCTCGCTGTGGATTGACGACAGGATCACACCCTCGGGGATCGACAGACCGAGGCCGCCCGCCATGTCGAAATCGACCGCTTGGCCTGTGACGCCCGCCCAAGGGCGTTGGAAGGTTGTCTCCCCTGCCCGCGCTTGCTCCACAAACCGCGCAACGAGGTTCGCTGGGATCGCGAAGCCGATGCCATTGGACCCACCCGAGCGCGTTAGGATCGAGGTATTCACGCCGATCAGATGCCCGTTGATATCCACCAGCGCGCCGCCGGAGTTGCCAGGGTTAATGGGCGCGTCGGTCTGCAGGAAATAGCCCCGCCCGCCTTCGCCGCCGACACCGGATCGCGCAAGGCCTGAGACGATGCCACTGCTCACAGTCTGCCCCACACCAAAGGGGTTGCCGATGGCCAGCACCAATTCGCCCACAGCCACTCCATCGCTGTCCCGCAGGTCGAGGTGCGGTAGGTTTTCTGCATCATCCAACTGCAAAATCGCGAGGTCCGACTCTTCGTCCGCCAAGAGCACCGTCGCGTTGAATTCACGGCGATCGCGCAGAACCACGCGGATCTCGGTCGCGTCGCCAACTACGTGGTAGTTCGACACTACGATGCCATCACCCGACAGGATGACACCGGACCCAAGGCTATTGGATACCCGTTGCCGCACCTGCCCCTGACCGCGAAAAATCGAGCCAAAGAAAGGGTCGTTCATAAAGGGGCTGACGCGCTCTGAAACGATCCGCTTGGCGTAGATGTTCACCACGGCGGGTGCGGACTGCTCGACCACTGGCGTAAAGCCCATAGAAATCTCTGCCTGCGAGGCGGGCACCTGCATCTGCGCGAGCGCGGGTTGCGTCATGGGAAGAGCGAGAACGAGAGCGGCGAGAATGGTCTTGCGCACTTGGGGACCTCTTTTACTTGTCTGGCCCCTGATATGCGTAGCCGCGCCGGATTGCGCAACCCATCGCCGCAAAAGCAAAGACCCCCGCCACTGGCGAGGGTCCTGCAATTCTTGGCGAAGCGCCGGAAGACTTAGTCTTCTACAGCAACTTCTTCGATGCGTGCTTTGTCTGCAGCGCCTTTGGCTGCGACGTCACGGTCAACGAATTCGATGATCGCCATGGGCGCCATGTCACCATAGCGGAAGCCGGCTTTCAGGATGCGAACGTAGCCACCCTGACGCTCTGCGTAGCGGGGGCCCAGAACTGCGAACAGTTTCTCGACGTGCATGTCCTGCTTCAGGCGCGAAGCCGCCTGACGGCGTGCGTGCAGGTCACCGCGCTTTGCAAGGGTGATCATCTTTTCGATGATGGGGCGCAGTTCTTTTGCTTTGGGCAGAGTGGTCTTGATCTGCTCGTGCTCGATGAGCGAGCCAGCCATGTTTGCGAACAGCGCTTTGCGGTGTTCGTGAGTACGGTTCAGGCGGCGGTAACCACGTGCGTGACGCATTTGAAGTCTCCTAAGATCTGGTTTTGCTTTGTCTGGCGATTGATGCGTGTCAACCGCGCTCCTTGGGGCGATTCTGCCCGAGTGTGCCGCCAAATACAGGTATGTTTCCCGTATGGCAAGCGTATGGCGGGCGTACATACGTAGCGCCCGCCATAAATCTGATTAGAACTGGTCTTCGAACTTCTTGGCCAGCTCTTCGATGTTGTCCGGCGGCCAGTCCTCGACGTCCATGCCAAGGTGCAGGCCCATGCCCGACAGCACTTCTTTGATCTCGTTCAGCGACTTGCGGCCGAAGTTCGGCGTGCGCAGCATTTCTGCTTCGGTCTTCTGGATGAGATCGCCGATGTAAACGATGTTGTCGTTCTTGAGGCAGTTTGCCGAACGGACCGACAGTTCCAGCTCGTCCACTTTCTTGAGCAGAAGCGGGTTGAACTCGAGACCTTCGTCCTCGTCCTGACGGTTTGCCGACTCGGGCTCGTCGAAGTTGACGAAGATCGACAGCTGGTCCTGAACGATGCGCGCTGCGTAGGCAACTGCATCTTCGGGGGTGACTGAACCGTCGGTTTCGATTTTCATGGTCAGCTTGTCGTAGTCCAGAACCTGGCCTTCACGAGTGGGCTGAACATCGTAGCTGACGCGCTTGACCGGCGAGTAGATGGCGTCGATCGGGATCAGACCGATGGGCGCATCTTCGGGGCGGTTCTTGTCGGCAGCAACGTAGCCTTTACCGGTGTTGACGGTCAGTTCCATGAACAGATCGGCACCATCGTCGAGGTGGCAGATCACGTGATCACGGTTCAGAACTTCAATACCTGCGGTCTCTGCGATGTCACCTGCGGTGACGACGCCCGGGCCTTTGGCGTTGATCGAAAGGCGCTTGGGGCCTTCGACTTCCATCTTCAGAGAAACGCCCTTGAGGTTCAGAACGATGTCGGTGACGTCTTCACGTACACCGGTGACGCTCGAGAACTCGTGCAGAACGTTGTCAATCTGAACGCTGGTGATCGCTGCGCCTTGCAGCGACGACAGCAGAACGCGGCGCAGCGCGTTACCGAGCGTCAGACCAAAGCCACGCTCCAGAGGTTCGGCAACAACAGTCGCCTTGCGCGCGGGATCGTTGCCCGGCTTTACCTCTAGCTGTGTCGGCTTGATCAGCTCGGCCCAATTCTTATGGATCATGCGGCCCTCCATTCTTGCCTAGTCCCCATGTCCAAAGGACCAGACTCCCGAGGTTTCAGATGGCGAAACGAAGGCCGCACAGTCTGCGCGGCCCTCGAAATAGTGTAGTCAGATCAGACGCGGCGACGCTTGGGCGGGCGGCAGCCGTTGTGGGCGATCGGGGTCACGTCACGGATCGAGGTGATGTTGAAGCCGATAGCCGCCAGAGCGCGCAGTGCGCTTTCACGACCAGAGCCGGGGCCCTGAACTTCAACTTCGAGCGATTTCATGCCGTGATCCTGTGCCTTACGGCCTGCATCTTCAGCAGCCATCTGAGCAGCATAGGGAGTCGACTTACGCGAACCCTTGAAGCCCATGGTGCCTGCCGACGACCATGCAATTGCATTGCCCTGGACGTCCGAGATCAGGATCTTGGTGTTGTTGAACGAGCTGTTCACATGCGCAACGCCGGTGGCGATGTTCTTGGAAACCTTGCGCTTGGTTTGACGCTTATCACGTGCCATTGGTCAGTGCTCCCCTTACTTCTTCTTACCAGCGATGGCCTTTGCGGGGCCTTTGCGGGTGCGAGCGTTGGTGTGGGTACGCTGACCGCGAACGGGCAGGTTACGGCGGTGACGGAGGCCACGGTAGCAGCCGAGATCCATCAGGCGCTTGATGTTCATCTGAGTCTCACGACGCAGGTCACCTTCAACGGTGTAGTTTGCGTCGATGTGCTCGCGGATCGCCAGAACTTCGGCATCCGAGAGTTCGTTGACGCGACGCGAACGTTCGATGTTCACAGCTTCACAGATAGCTTCGGCCGAAGTCGAACCGATGCCAGTGATGTAGGTGAGTGCGATGGGCACTCGCTTGTTGGTCGGGATGTTTACGCCGGCAATACGAGCCACGTTAATCTTCCTTTTCGTTGCGGTTCCGTAGCACCAGAACCTTTTTTCACAACGGAAGCCCGAGGCAGAATTGCCGCCGGGCGCACGCTGAATTCGATGTGCGGGAGGGAATCAACCAAAGGCGCGATTCCCCATAGAGTGCGCGTAGGTAGGAAAGTTTTGAGGAAAGGTCAATAGCGCCACGGACCATTCTACTACCGGCATGCATTTTCTCTGTTTTTGGTGAACAGCCATGCGCACGGAGTAAATGATCAAACAGGTTGGGCCTATTACGGAACACCATACCCTACCCTACCCCCAAATGCAATGCGACCTCCGAGCATTTGCAGCATCGGAGGTCGCATCAATGAGTTTGTGCGGCTGATTTTAGCCGAGGATTTTAGCGATCTCTGCCTGAACGGCGTCGATCTCACCCAGACCGTTCACGCTGCTCAGGTCGCCTTTGGCGTAGTAGTACCCGATCAGCGGCGAGGTCTTCTTGTAGTACTCCATCAGGCGCTGACGGAGGCTGTCCTCGTTGTCGTCTGCACGGCGCTTGAACTCGGTGCCGCCACAGTTGGAACACTTGCCATCAGCGGGGATCGGCTTGGTGATGTCGTTATAGACCTCACCACAGTCCCCACAGGTCGAGCGGGCGGTGATGCGCTGAACCAGCGCCTCGTCGTCCACCTGCATTTCGATGACAGCATCCAGCTTGGCGCCCATCGCGGTCAGCAGGTCACCCAGAGCGTCCGCCTGCGGCAGAGTGCGGGGGAAGCCGTCAAAGATGAAACCACCTTCGCTGCCCTGCTCCAGCTTTTCGCGGATCAGGCCGATGACGATCTCGTCGGTGACGAGCTGGCCCGCTGCCATGACAGCAGCAACCTTTTTGCCCATCTCGCTGCCCGATGCCTGTGCTTCGCGCAGCATGTCGCCGGTGGAGAGCTGGACCATGCCACGCTCTTCGACCAGTTTCCGTGCCTGAGTGCCTTTGCCTGCGCCCGGAGGCCCGAGAAGGATAATGTTCGTAGTCATCGACGTGCGGGTCCTTTGCGTTTTGCGCGCTTGGAGCCGCGGCCGCGAAGCTGCGACTTCTCGATCAAGCCTTCATACTGGTGCGCCAGAAGGTGCGACTGCACTTGCTGAATGGTGTCCATGGTCACCGACACAACGATCAGCACCGAAGTACCACCGAAGTAGAAGGGAATGTTCAGCTGACTGCGGATGATTTCGGGCAGCAGACAGACGAATGCCAGATAAGCAGAGCCCAGAACCAGCACGCGGTTCACCACATATTCGAAGTATTGCGCGGTCTTTTCGCCAGGACGAATGCCGGGGACAAAGCCGTTCTGGTTCTTCAGGTTGTCGGCCACGTCTTCGGTCTTGAACGCCACGTTGTGGGTGTAGAAGTACGCGAAGAACACGATCATGCCAGCAAAGAACAGCAGATAGAGCGGTTGGCCAGGGCCAAAGTACGCCAAGATGGTCGAAAGAACCGGACCGGTCGAGTTGCCCGAGAAGGTCGCGATGGTGGTCGGCAGCAGCAGCAGCGACGACGCAAAGATCGCGGGGATCACGCCAGCGGGGTTGACCTTGATCGGCAGGTGCGAGGTGCCACCGTCGTACACTTTCATGCCTACCTGACGGCGGGGGTACTGGATGTGGATCTTGCGCAGGCTGCGCTCGAGGAACACGACAAAGGCGATCAGAGCGATCATCATGACGATCACACCGATAATCACAGCGGGGCTGATCGCGCCCGAACGGCCTTGGCTCAGGAACTGGGCCAGTGCTGCGGGGATTTCCGCGATGATGCCGACGAAGATGATCAGCGAGATGCCGTTGCCGATGCCGCGTGCAGTGATCTGCTCACCCAGCCACATCAGGAACATGGTGCCGCCGACCAGAGTGATCACGCAGGACGCGACAAAGAACATGCCGGGGGTGTGCACCAGATCGCCAGCCTCGAGGCTTTTGGCCAGACCAAAGGCCTGGAACGTGCCAATGAGCACGGTGGCGTAGCGGGTGTACTGGTTGATTTTCTTGCGACCCTGTTCGCCTTCTTTCTTGAGCTGTTCCAGCGAAGGAACCAGCGCAGTCAGAAGCTGAACGATAATCGAGGCCGAGATATAGGGCATAATACCGAGGGCAAAGATACCCATGCGGCTGATTGCGCCACCCGTAAACATGTTCAGGATGCCGCCGAGACCGGCAGCCGCGCCGTCCATGAAGTTACGCAGTGCGTTGCCGTCGATACCGGGCACCGGAATATAGGTGCCAAGGCGGTAGACGATCAGAAGCCCGAGAGTAAAAAAGATGCGGCTACGAAGATCAGCGGCCTTGCCCAATGCGGCCCAACTGGTGTTCGCCGCCATTTGCTCTGCTGCAGATGCCATTTGCGGTCTCTTTCATGACAGCGCCGCCAAAGCAGTTCCCCTGCTTGGCGGCGCTTTGGAAAACTAGGTACGATGTAAGCGGCTGGGGAGCCGCTCACAACACCTTATTCAGCCGCCGCAGCAGCGACCTTCAGCGAGCCGCCTGCTTTTTCGACAGCTTCGATAGCCGACTTCGAAGCACCGGTGACTTCGATGTTCAGGGCGGTGGTGACTTCACCTTTCGCCAGAACACGGATGCCGTCCAGTTTGCGGCGTACCAGACCCGAAGCAACCAGAGCGTCTTCGGTGACGGGCTGAGCTGCGTCGATCTTGCCGGCTTCGACGAATTTCTGGATCAGGCCCAGGTTTACAACAGCGAATGCCTTGCGGTTGGGCTTGTTGAAGCCACGCTTGGGCAGGCGCTGGTACAGGGGCATCTGGCCGCCTTCGTAGCCGTTGATGGCCACACCCGAACGCGATTTCTGACCTTTGATACCACGGCCAGCCATCTTGCCTTTGCCCGAACCGGGGCCACGGGCTACGCGTTTTTTCTTGGGCGCTGCGCCCGGATTGTCACGGAGTTCGTGCAGTTTCATGTCGCTTCTCCTTTGCCGGATGTGCCCCCCAGCGACGGATGGGACAAACGCGGCGTAGATAAAAATAAAGGTGGCCCTGAATCAGAGCCACCCGCGGCGTTTACACGCCTCATTGTGTTTTGGCAAGGGCGCCTGCTTAGGCGTGATCTGCCCCGCCATACCAGTCGCCCATCCGGACTTCGGCGTTATCCCCGACGAGGGAGGCAAAGGTTTCAAGATCCGAGTAGGTCTTGTCCTTGTTGCGGAAGTGATACGGGTAAACCACGGCGGGTTTGAAGGCCGCGACGCCCTTAGCTGCTGCCTCCACCCCCATAGTGAAGGGCAGGTTCATGCAGACAAACGCCAGATCGATGTCGGTGAGCGCGTCCATCGCGGGGGTCACTTCGGTGTCGCCCGAGATATAGGTTTTGAAATCACCCATGCTCAGCACATACCCGTTGTCGCGCCCCTCCGGGTGGAAGTTCGCGCGCTCTGCGGTGGTGTTGTACGCGGGAATCGCTTGGATACCGATGCCGTTGAAATCCGCCGTATCGCCGTTCGCCAGCGAAGTTGCTTTGTCCTGCATCGCGGCGTCCAGCATGTCATAGACGTTGGGATTGGTGATGAAGGTGGTCTTCTCAACCGCCAGCGCGGCCAGTGTGTCCGCATTGTAGTGGTCACCATGCTCGTGAGTGATCAGAATCAGATCGGGCTCGGGGAAATCAGCGTAGAGCGCGGCATCGCCGACCGGATCGACGTAGATCACACCCATCGGCGTCTCCATCACGATCGATGCGTGTTCGATCGGGTGGATGGTCAGGGGCCCCTGCCCTGTCTCAAAGGTGTTCATGCCATGAGCGGCAGCGTGGGCGGTAAAGGGCATAACGGCAATCATTCCTGCAGCTGCAGTGGTCGCCATAAAGGCGCGACGTGAGATGGTCATAATACAGTCCTCCTGTTCCCACCGGAAGTATGGTCAAGGAACCGTACGACCAATCACGAAGCCGTGACGTAGAAACGCCCCCTGGAACGGGTCCAGGAGGCGTTTGGGTTGCACTCATTAAACAAATCACGAGCACTAGGGAAATTTCGGCCCTACGCCCGTCACGCTCAGGGAGGAGGAGAAGCGTAACGAAGGGAGGAGGAGTTGCGCGGGGCCTAACCAGTAATTCTTTATACCTTCGCAGCTTCCTGAGCAGCGATGGTGGGGATGTCCATGCGGCTGATGCCGATGTCGCTCAGTTCACGATCCGACAGCAGGGCCAGTTCGTTGAAGCAGCGGTTGAATGCTGCGCGGCGAGCGCGGAACGATTTGATCGCTTCGAGGGCGACATTGAAACGCTCAGCGACGTGGAAGCCGGTGCGGGAGGGTGCGTGTACAAATGCCATGTTCGATGTTCCTTCGTATCGGAGCGGGGCGTATTCCCCGGAGGTCTGTGTTGTGTCTTTCGTCTTTGGACATCCAATAGATACGCCACTGTGATGGCGCTAACAAATTCCGGTTTGGTCTGCCCGTTATGCAGTTGCAGCATGACTGGCGTCTTGAAAGCTGAGTCTGATGCGCATGGATCAAAGCGGCCATGCAATTTCTGCGCAAAACCAGCGTTTTATGGGGTTTTGGGATGCGGTGGCATGCAGATGGCGCAGGAACGGCCTAACCGAATGCGATTCACTCTTACATGTAAGCCACGCGGGACCAGCCGATTCCGCGAATCTATGCTGCACCTGCAAACGCAAAACGCCCCGCAGCTTCCTGCGGGGCGTTTGCTGTCATTTAAAGACTGCGATTAGTCGCGCTCTTCGATGATCTCGACCAGGTGCGGGATTTTCCGAACCATGCCGCGGATCGAGGGGGTGTCCTCGAGCTCACGGGTCTTGTGCATCTTGTTCAGGCCCAGACCGATGAGGATCTGACGCTGAACTGCAGGGCGGCGGATCGGGCTGCCGATCTGCTTAACAACGATGGTCTTTGCCATGTGTCCGTCTCCTTACGCTTCTGCCGATGCTTCTGCTTCCGCAGGAGCGTCGTCATACTTGTGCAGGATGTCTGCAACCTTCTTGCCACGACGCTGTGCCACCTGACGGGGCGACGCTTCGAGGCTCAGAGCGTCGAGAGTTGCGCGGATCATGTTGTAGGGGTTCTGCGAGCCGATCGACTTCGCAACAACGTCCTGAACACCCAGCATCTCGAACACAGCGCGCATCGGACCACCTGCGATGATACCGGTACCCTGGGGGGCGGTGCGCATGACAACGCGGCCTGCACCGTGACGGCCCTCGATGTCGTGGTGAAGGGTACGACCTTCACGCAGCGGCACGCGGATCATCTTGCGCTTTGCTTGCTCAGTGGCCTTGCGGATCGCCTCGGGTACTTCTTTCGCTTTACCCTTACCGAAGCCTACGCGGCCTTTCTGGTCGCCGACAACCACCAGAGCAGCGAAGCCAAAGCGCTTACCACCCTTAACGGTTTTCGACACACGGTTGATCGCCACCAGACGATCGGCGAATTCCGGGGTTTCTTCGCGCTCGTTGCGGCGATCCCGGCGGTTTTCACGTTCTGCCATATCGTCTTCTCCTTAGAACTTCAGTCCGCCCTCACGGGCGGCATCGGCCAGCGCCTTGATGGTGCCATGGAAGAGGTAGCCACCACGATCGAAGTAGCAGTCTTCCACACCGGCGGCTTTCGCACGCTCGGCGATGAGGGCACCAACCTTGGCGGCGGCTTCCTGGTTGTTCTTGCCTGCGAGACCCAGGTCTTTTTCCTGGCTCGAAGCGGCGGCGATGGTGATGCCCTGAAGGTCGTCGATCAGCTGAACGCTGATGTTCTTGTTCGAGCGATACACCGAGAGGCGGGCACGGCCGTTGGCCATTTTCCGCAGTTTGTTCCGAACGCGCTGGCGACGCTTCAGAAACAGGGTACGTTTGCTGTTTGCCATCTTTCGCGTCCTTACTTCTTCTTGCCTTCCTTCTGGAAGATGTACTCGCCACGGTACCGGATACCCTTGCCTTTGTAAGGCTCGGGGCGGCGCCAGTCGCGAATCTTCGCAGCGGTTTCACCTACCAATTGAGCGTCGATCCCTTCCAGGACGATCTCGGTGGGCTTGGGCGTGGTTGCGGTCACACCGGCAGGGATCGCAAAGTCAACATCGTGCGAGTAGCCGAGGTTGAGTTTGATCGAGTTGCCCTGCACCTGAGCACGATAACCAACACCGACAATGTCCAACTCTTTTTTGAAGCCGTTGGTCACGCCGTTGACGAGGTTCGCGATCATGGTGCGGCTCATGCCCCACTGCTGACGTGCGCGCTTCGACGAACCGCGGGGATCAACAGAGACAGTGTTGCCGTCGATGGTGATGGTGACATCATCGGTAGCGGTGAAGGTCAGGGTACCCTTGGGGCCCTTAACTTCGATGGTCTGGCCCGAAAGCGACGCAGTAACGCCGGAGGGCAGCTCGACCGGTTTTTTACCAATACGAGACATTACGAGACCTCCTTAGAATACGGTGCAGAGCACTTCGCCGCCAACATTGGCGTGACGTGCAGCTGCATCCGACATTACGCCCTTCGGAGTCGAAACGATCGAAACACCCAGGCCCTGACGGACTTCGGGGATCTCTTTCGCGCCCATGTAGACGCGACGACCGGGCTTCGACACACGCTTGATCTCGCGGATCACAGGAGCGCCTTCGTAATACTTCAGAGAGATTTCAATGGCCGGGTGGCCGCTCTCGTCAGTGGTTTTCTCGTAGCCACGGATGTAGCCCTCATCGAGGAGCACATCCAGAACCCAGCCGCGAAGCTTGGAAGCGGGGGTCGTCACAGTGGACTTGCCGCGCATCTGAGCGTTACGGATACGGGTGAGCATATCGCCGAGAGGATCGTTCATCTTATATCTCCTCTTACCAGCTCGACTTCACCAGGCCGGGAGCCTGACCGTTGGAGCCCAGTTCACGCAGCATGATACGGCTTACCTTGAGCTTACGGTAGTAAGCGTGGGGACGACCGGTCAGCTGGCAGCGGTTGTGCAGGCGGGTTGCCGAGCTGTTGCGCGGCAGTTTCGCAAGCTGGAGGCGCGCTTTGAAACGCTCTTCCATGGGCTTGCTTTCGTCATTCGCGATCTCTTTCAGAGCGGCGCGCTTGGCTGCGTATTTCGCGACCAGGCGTTCACGCTTCTTCTCGCGTTCGATCATTGCTTTCTTAGCCATGTCTTACCCTTTCGCGATTACGCGTTGAACGGCATGTTGAAGTGCTTGAGCAGCGCCTTCGCTTCACCGTCAGTTTTCGCAGTGGTGCAGATGATGATGTCCATACCCCAAACTTCGTCGACTTTGTCGAAGTTGATTTCGGGGAAGACGATGTGTTCCTTGAGGCCCATGGCGAAGTTGCCACGACCATCAAACGACGGCTTCACACCACGGAAGTCGCGGATGCGGGGCATCGCGATGGTGATCAGACGGTCCAGGAATTCATACATCCGGTCGCCACGCAGGGTGACTTTTGCGCCAAGAGGCATGCCTTCACGTACGCGGAAGCCAGCGATCGACTTCTTTGCTTTGGTGATGACGGCCTGCTGACCAGCAATGGTGCTCAGATCTTCTTGAGCCGACTTTGCTTTCTTCGAGTCGCGAACCGATTCAGCGCCAGCGCCGATGTTCAGAACGATCTTGTCCAGCTTGGGCAGCTGCATGACGTTCTTGTAGCCAAACTCTTCCATGAGAGCCGACTTGATGGTTTCGCGGTACTGAGCCTTCAGACGCGGGGTGTAGTTTGCGGTATCAAGCATCGATCACTTCCCCCGATTTCTTGGCAAAACGGACCTTCTTGTCGCCTTCCATGCGGAAGCCAACGCGGGTCGCACCACCCTCTTTGGGGTCGACGAGCGCGATGTTCGACAGATCGATCGGCAGCGCTTTGGGCAGACGGCCGCCCTGAGCGTTCTGAGTCTGGCGGGTATGACGGATGGCCATGTTGATGCCTTCGACAACGGCTTTGCCCGCTTTGGGGTCTACCGAAGTGATGGTACCTTCTTTGCCCTTGTCCTTACCGGCAAGAACGATGACCTTGTCACCTTTGCGGAGTTTCGCAGCCATTACAGCACCTCCGGGGCGAGCGAGATGATCTTCATGAAGTTTTTGGCGCGCAGTTCGCGAACGACCGGGCCAAAAATACGGGTGCCAACAGGCTCGCCGTTGTTGTTGAGGATCACCGCGGCATTGCGGTCAAAGCGGATGGCGGTGCCATCTTCGCGACGTACTTCCTTGGCGGTACGAACGACTACGGCCTTACGGACGTCGCCTTTCTTAACACGGCCGCGCGGAATAGCTTCTTTAACGGAAACGACGATGATGTCGCCGACCGAAGCGTATTTGCGCTTGGAACCACCGAGGACCTTGATGCACTGAACTCGGCGTGCGCCCGAGTTATCAGCGACATCCAGATTGGTCTGCATCTGGATCATTTGGTTTCTCCGGACCTTTGGGGAGGCTTAGGGGCCTGAACCCCCAGGGTTTCTCTCAGCTGAGAGCTCAAGCTTTCGCCAGAACTTCCCAACGCTTGGTTTTCGAGTAAGGCGCGCATTCGATGATGCGTACGAGGTCACCTACTTTGTAGGCATTCTCTGCGTCGTGTGCGCGGTACTTCTTCGACTTCTTGATGGTCTTCTTAAGCACGGGGTGCTTAAAACGACGCTCAACGCGAACGGTGATGGTCTGCTCGTTCGCGTCGCTGGTTACGGTGCCTTGCAGGATACGTTTGGGCATTCTTCAGAGCTCCGCTTATTCAGCAGCCGCTTGCGCGGCCTTTTCGTTGAGGATGGTCAGGACACGCGCGGTGTCGCGCTTAACCTGACGCATACGTGCGGTGTTTTCGATTTGGCCGGTGGCCTGCTGGAAGCGCAGGTTGAAGGCTTCTTTCTTAAGAGCCGACAGGTCCTCGCGGAGCTGATCGGGCGTCTTGCCACGCAGTTCTTGGGCGTTCATTCGCCTTATCCTTTCAACATCACCGGCGGGCCCTTTGGGGGTTACCCGTGATCCGGTGGAGGTTCGTTTAGGGAACACAAATCCTACGCCGAAGCGCAGAGATGGGTTCCTCTACATGTCATTCAGATGAAAGGCAACCGATTCCTCCGAAAAACTTGGGGTTTCCGGAGAAGGTCTGCCGCGCGGGCACGATGCAGTTGATAGAGCGATGAAAGCACACCGCCCCCTCTTGCGCAACCGGTCTATAAAGCAGAAGTGTGGGGCAACGCGCATGTATTTGGCCCCTGCACGGATTGCGGGCGCCCTCACCGACCAGAGAGGACACCATGGCAGAGATTTCGTCCCTGTTTGTCACCCGCCTGTATCACGCAAAACTGTCCGAGCATGGCCCCGCTATCGATGCCCAAGAGCTCGAGGATTCTTGTGTTGCGATCGCCGAAGATGATGACGCTGGCCTCGAATGGTGCGAGCAGAACGGCTATCCGGGCTACACAAGCTATGCTTCATTGACCGATTTGCCTTGGCGCTCGCCGATCTTTGCAGATCTGGTGAAAGCACTGGACAAACATGTCGCAGCCTTTGCCGACGATCTGGAGTTCGACCTTGGCGACAAAGAGCTCGTGCTCGAAGACATCTGGATCAACATCCTGCCTGAGGGCGGCATCCACACCTCGCACATCCACCCGCATTCGGTGATCTCTGGCACGACCTACGTCTACATGCCCGAAGGGTCGAAGGCGATTAAGTACGAAGACCCGCGCCACGCGATGATGATGGCCTCGCCCATCCGCAAAAAGGGCTGCCGCGAGGAACTAAAATCCTTCATCTACAAAGCGCCTGAAGTTGGCGACGTGCTGCTCTGGGAAAGTTGGCTGCGTCACGAGGTCCCCATGAACGTCGCCGAGGATGATCGCATCTCGGTCAGCTTTAACTACAAGTGGGAATAGACACCCCCTACCCCATCAAGCGCCAAAGGCCGATGCACCCAGCATCGGCCTTTTTCTTTGAACAGTTCCCCGTCCACGGGGGACGGGGCCAAAGAAAAACCCCCGCGAAAACGCGGGGGCCTCTCAATTCTTTGAACGCAGTGGAAACTGCGACCCGATTACCAGTCCTCGCGGACAACAACGCGGGTCTTGATCGGCAGCTTCATCGCCGCGAGGCGCAGTGCCTCCTGTGCGATTTCCTCGTCCACACCGTCAATTTCGAACATGATACGGCCGGGTTTCACTTTGGCGACCCAACGGTCCACCGAACCCTTACCTTTACCCATACGAACTTCGATGGGCTTCGCAGTCACGGGCATGTCGGGGAAAATACGGATCCAGACGCGACCTTGACGCTTCATGTGACGGGTCATTGCACGACGCGCCGCTTCGATTTGACGAGCCGTGATACGCTCGGGCTCAACAGCTTTGAGGCCGTAGGTGCCGAAGTTCAGGTCCGAACCGCCTTTTGCCTGACCGTGGATACGGCCTTTATGCATTTTGCGGAATTTTGTACGCTTAGGCTGAAGCATTCTTCATCCCTCCTTTAGCGACGGCCGCCAGCACCACGGGGTGCGGGACCATCCTGGAGTTCCTGAGCCTTGCGATCGCGTGCCTGGGGATCATGTTCCATGATGTCACCTTTGTAGATGAACACCTTGATACCAATGATACCGTAGGGGGTCGACGCTTCGGCGGTTGCATAGTCGATGTCAGCACGCAGGGTGTGCAGGGGCACACGGCCTTCGCGGTACCATTCGGTACGCGCGATTTCCGCACCACCCAGACGACCCGCGATGTTCACGCGGATGCCGCCAGCGCCCATACGCATGGCGTTCTGAACCGCACGCTTCAGCGCGCGACGGAACGACACACGACGCTCCAGCTGCTGAGCGATCGACTCGGCAACCAGCATTGCGTCCAGCTCGGGCTTGCGAACTTCGACGATGTTCAGGTGCAGTTCGCTGTCGGTCATTGCCGCCAGTTTCTTGCGCAGAACCTCGATGTCAGCACCTTTCTTACCGATGATAACACCGGGGCGTGCAGTGTGAATGGTCACACGGCACTTCTTGTGCGGACGTTCGATGATCACGCGAGCGATGCCCGCCTGCTTGCACTCTTTTTTGATGAACTCGCGGATGCGGATGTCTTCCAGCAGAAGATCACCGTAGTCCTTCGACTCTGCGAACCAACGGCTATCCCAGGTGCGGTTCACCTGAACGCGCATACCGATGGGGTTTGTTTTGTTACCCATTAGGCTTGCTCCTCGACCTGGCGGACCTTGATGGTGATTTCCGAGAACGGCTTCATGATCTTGCCGAAGCGACCACGCGCACGGGGACGACCGCGCTTCATGACCAGGTTCTTACCTACGTAAGCTTCTGCAACGATCAGCTCGTCAACGTCCAGACCGTGGTTGTTCTCGGCGTTTGCGATAGCCGACTGAAGGCACTTCTTCACGTCAACAGCAACACGCTTGTTCGAGAAGGTCAGGTCGGTCAGAGCCTTTTCTACCTTCTTGCCGCGGATCAGCTGAGCAACGAGGTTCAGCTTCTGCGGGCTGGTGCGAAGCATGCGCAGTTTTGCCATTGCTTCGTTATCCGCCACGCGACGGGGATTCTTTTCCTTACCCATGGCTTACTTCCGCTTCGCTTTTTTGTCAGCCGCGTGACCGTAGTAGGTACGGGTCGGCGAGTATTCACCGAACTTCTGGCCGATCATGTCTTCGGTAACCAGCACGGGAACGTGCTTCTGGCCGTTGTAGACGCCGAAAGTCAGGCCCACGAACTGGGGCAGGATTGTCGAGCGACGCGACCAGATCTTGATAACATCGTTGAGGCGGCCCGAGTCGCGAGCTGCCGCAGCCTTCTTGAGGACGTAAGCGTCGACAAAAGGCCCTTTCCATACAGAGCGTGCCATCGATTAGCGACCCTTCTTCTTGGCGTGACGCGAGCGCAGGATGAGCTTCTGCGACGCCTTGTTGGTGTTGCGGGTACGCGCACCTTTGGTCGGCTTACCCCAGGGAGTAACGGGGTGACGGCCACCCGAGGTACGACCTTCACCACCACCATGGGGGTGGTCGATCGGGTTCATAACCACACCACGAACCGAGGGACGAATGCCCTTGTGGCGGTTACGGCCTGCTTTACCGATGTTCTGGTTGCTGTTGTCGGGGTTCGAAACCGCGCCCACGGTTGCCAAGCATTCCTGACGCACCATGCGAAGTTCACCCGACGACAGGCGGATCTGTGCGTAGCCGCCGTCACGACCAACGAACTGAGCGTAAGCACCTGCTGCGCGGGCGATCTGGCCGCCTTTGCCGGGCTTGAGTTCGATGTTGTGTACGATGGTACCGATGGGCAGACCCGAGAAGGGCATTGCGTTACCGGGTTTGATGTCAGCTTTTGCCGACGAAACAACGGTGTCGCCAACGCTCAGGCGCTGGGGTGCAATGATGTATGCCTGTTCGCCATCTTCATAGCGGATCAGCGCGATGAATGCGGTACGGTTAGGGTCGTATTCAATACGCTCTACAGTCGCGGGAACGTCGAATTTACGACGCTTGAAGTCCACGATACGGTAGAGGCGCTTTGCCCCGCCGCCCTTGCGGCGCATGGTGATCCGTCCGGTGTTGTTCCGGCCGCCTTTCTTGGTCAGACCCTCAGTGAGAGCCTTAACCGGGCGACCTTTCCAAAGCTCCGAACGGTCGATCAGAACCAGCCCGCGCTGGCCAGGCGTGGTCGGTTTGTACGACTTAAGTGCCATGGTTACTGTCTTCCGTTTTGCTTTGTGGCCCTCACCATGAGGACCCTTTCACATAAATCACAGGCCCCAGAACGAATCTGGGGCCGTGAGATTGCAGCGGGGTATCAGATAAAACTGAGGGCGTCCATAGACTGACATGGCTTTTATCGCCAACCGCAGTCCAGAGCCCGATCACCCTGCCCCATACAAAAAGGCCCCTGCAGATGCAGAGGCCTTTCTGTGAACTATTTCAACCGATTAGAGACCGGTCGATACGTCGATGGTGTTGCCCTCTTCGAGAGTGACATACGCCTTTTTCACGTCCTTGCGACGGCCCGCGATACCGCGGAAACGCTTGGTTTTACCCTTCGCAATGGTGGTGTTGACCGCTTTGACCTTCACACCGAAGAGAGCTTCAACAGCTTCTTTGATCTGGGGCTTGTTCGAGTCGATTGCCACTTCGAAAACGACAGCGTTGTTTTCCGACGCCATGGTGGTTTTCTCGGTGATAACCGGCTTGCGGATCACGTCGTAGTATTCGGGTTTCGCGTTCATTTCAGGCGAGCCTCCAGTGCTTCGACACCTGCTTTGGTAAGAACCAGAGTGTCACGCTTCAGGATGTCATAAACGTTCGCGCCCATCGACGGCAGGATGTCCAGGCCTTCGATGTTTGCTGCTGCCTTCTTGAAGCCCTCGTTCACCGAAGCGCCGTCGATGATCAGAGCGCGCTTCCAGCCCAGGTTTTTCACCTGCTTGGCCAGAGCTGCGGTCTTACCTTCGGTCTCGACGTTCTCGATGATGACCAGCTCACCGGCTTTTGCTTTCGCGCTCAGCGCGTGCATCAGACCCAGTTTGCGGACCTTCTTGGGCAGGTCGTGGCCGTGGCTACGCGGGGTCGGGCCCTTGTAGATACCACCCTTGCGGAAGATAGGCGCCTTGCGCGAACCGTGACGAGCACCGCCGGTGCCCTTCTGACGGTAAATCTTCTTGGTCGAGTACGACACTTCCGAGCGGGTCTTCACCTTGTGGGTGCCGGCCTGCGCGTTGTTGCGCTGCCAACGGACCACACGGTGCAGAATGTCAGCACGGGGTTCCAGGCCGAAGATTGCTTCGTCCAGATCCAGAGTGCCCGCTGCGCTCGCGTCGAGGTTGATCACATCAAATTTCATGCTTCACCCCCTTCCGAAGCTTCAACAGCAGGAGCTGCTTCGGCTGCGGCGGATTTCAGAGCTGCCGGGAAGGGAACACCCTCGGGCAGTTTCTTCTTCACGGCGTCTTTCACGGTCACCCAGCCACCTTTGGAGCCGGGAACAGCGCCCTTCACCATGATCAGACCACGGTCTGCATCGGTGCGAACGACTTCCAGGTTCTGAGTGGTAACGCGGACGGCACCCATGTGGCCTGCCATCTTCTTACCTTTGAAAACCTTGCCCGGACCCTGACACTGACCAGTCGAACCGTGCGAACGGTGGCTGATCGAAACACCGTGCGAAGCACGCAGACCGCCGAAGTTGTGACGCTTCATGGCACCTGCGAAACCTTTACCGATCGAGGTACCCGATACGTCGACCTTCTGGCCTTCGAGGAAGTGCTCGGCCGAGATTTCGGCGCCGACTTCGATCAAGTTCTCTTCCGACACGCGGAACTCGCAAACTTTGCGCTTGGGCGCTACGTTTGCGGCCGCGAAGTGGCCACGCATTGCTTGGCTGGTGCGCTTTGCTTTCGCAACGCCTGCACCCAGCTGAACTGCGGTGTAGCCATCACGATCGGTGGTGCGCTGAGCAACAACCTGCAGGCTTTCCAGCTGCAGAACGGTGACGGGGATCTGCTTGCCGTCTTCCATGAAGAGACGGGTCATGCCGACCTTTTTAGCGATGATACCAGAACGCATAATCGCCCCCTTATACCTTGATCTCGACGTCAACACCTGCAGCCAGGTCGAGCTTCATCAGCGCGTCCACAGTCTGCGGGGTCGGATCGACGATGTCGAGTAGACGCTTGTGGGTGCGAATCTCGAACTGGTCACGGGATTTTTTGTTTACGTGGGGACCACGCAGAACGGTGAATTTTTCGATCTTGTTCGGCAGCGGAATCGGACCACGCACTTGTGCGCCGGTACGTTTCGCGGTGTTGACGATTTCCTGAGTGCTGGCGTCCAGCACGCGGTAGTCAAACGCCTTGAGCCGAATGCGAATGTTTTGGCCTTGCATAGGTATAAGCCTTTCGCGGCGTTGGAGTTGATAGGAGGACACGGAGGCTCATTCCGCCGGCCCTCTTCGAACCCGATAGTCTGGGTCTAGCGACTATACAGAGGCGCACCCCATAGAGGGTGCGCCGCCGTTTGACAAGTCGAATTTTTGATTACTCGATGATTTTCGAGACAACGCCCGAACCAACGGTACGGCCGCCTTCGCGGATCGCGAAGCGGAGGCCTTCTTCCATTGCGATCGGCGCGATCAGTTCTGCCGAAAGCTTCAGGTTGTCGCCGGGCATAACCATCTCGGTGCCCTCGGGCAGGATGCAGGTACCGGTGACGTCAGTTGTACGGAAGTAGAACTGAGGACGGTAGTTCGCGAAGAACGGAGTGTGACGGCCGCCTTCTTCTTTGGTCAGAATGTAGACCTCAGCTTCGAACTTGGTGTGGGGGTTAACCGAACCGGGCTTACACAGAACCTGGCCACGCTCAA
>JAUILL010000084.1 GCA_030433335.1 Alphaproteobacteria bacterium
ACTTCACAGCGAACATGCCCTTATTCAAGCGTGGTGTCAGGATGTGCCTGGCGCGACCGTTAATCCCAGCATGTTCCAGTTCTGCATGCCACCGCGATAATAGTAGATGTTCTCAGCGGGGTAGCCTGCCTCGATCATCCGGCGTGCTGCGGTAGGTGATTGGCCGCACCATGGTCCGTTACAGAAGAGGACAACGGTCGGTATGTCGCCTTCACAAATCCAACCGTCAAAATCGATCTCGCATCCAAACTCGCCCAAACGATCAGCAGCTTCTGTATACGGGACCGAGATAGCGCCAGGGATCGTTCCTTCTTCATACTGCGTTCGGACCCGCCCATCGACCAGAATGCCAGTGCCCGTTTCCAAAAAATCCAAAACCTCGAGCTCGCCGATAGTCCTCACTCCTGGGGCCGGTGTCATGGGCTGGATGCAGAAATTTGGGCACGGGCGCGAAGTTTTGACCCAAGGTTCGCCGAGCCGTGCATCTGGGTCCTGATTGCGGATGATCTCAATGGGGCCGTCATCGGTCTCAACCACAACGCTCATGGTGTCTTTCGTAATTCCAACCCCATCAGCAATGACTGGGGACGCGAGGGCTGCGATACAAAGGGTTAAGAGAGCGCGGCGCATGGGTAACTCCTTTTGAAACAACGTTTGTTGCACCCTGACATTCTCATTTTGGGGTGTCGAGTGGCGAAGATCAGTTCGCATTTTCATGCGAATTATGCCAACACATGTCAGCATTTTGTAGAACAGTCCAAACCGCTGGTGCCCGAGAAGTGACATGTTACACGACTGCCACAACTGAGTGTGATGTGACGGTAAGGTGTTACAGAAAAACAATAATTTGCTATCCATGACTTCGGCGTTCTTTTGAGGTCGGTGGTTTGTCGTACCATTCCAAGAATAGTTCTGAGTTTGTTGGGCTCCGGATTGGTCCCTGTGGGCGTCGGCAAATTGTGTACGATGCGCAGATAGGGAAGCGCGTTGTATTGATCATTGAAAGTCGCTCAGCTTCGTACCCGGATATTGATGCTGCGCTGCAAGAGGGGATCAAATCCCGGAATGTTGTGGGGGGTATTATTGCTGCCCTGAAAGCCCGTAGCATAGATGTGGACTTCGACCCCACGCTGTAACGAGGCTTTGTAGAATCATCTGCGCTACAGTTATGTTCCTCAGAACCCAGAAAATACTGGGAAATGAGAGGCAAAATGCAACCACTTATCCACCAGGCAGCTCTGGCTGTTTTGGCCGTTGATCCCCGTCGTGCCAAAATATCTCCTGGAGATGTTGCTCAATTAAGGCCTGAGCCGGAAGGCGTCATCACAGTATACGTTGAGCGACAATCCCGTTTGCCATTTGGCCTCGGTAAACTCTCTTATTTGCGGATTGGAACGCTGGAGCCTAAAGCAGCCGCCTTCATTCGGCCTGCAGTGGATAACAGTTTGCCGCTGCGCGTGCGTGTGGTTGAAGTGGAAATGGCCCACCTCAACCACAGAGGGAATGATGCAGTCAGTATCTCTGTTTGGGGTAATGCCGCTGATTTGGGGAAAGCTACCGCTGCTGCGCTCTAGTGTTGGCCACCTGATACGAGATGTCCACTGGCGGTTTGGCATGCAATAAACGGGGCATGAGACGTGATGACATCTGCCTATACCTTGGCCCCGCCGCCCGCGCTGAGCTTCAAGTCCTGGTCGCCAACGCAACCGCGAAAACGATCCATCGCCCAAAGTAAGACACCGCACATTGGCTGTGTCGGACGTCAGGGCGCCAATGCCGCTTCATTCGATCTTGCCCCTGAACCGAAGACCCAAAACGGCACTTCAGGGGCCTCTGGCCGGCTCAGAGGCCTCGTTTATTTTTCCGAATTTCAAACCCAGACACGACCTCAGTTTCATGGTGCCTTGCGGCGACGGGTTTGCTCTGCCACGCTTTGAGTCTGTTGCGGGAGGCACGGACATGGCGCAAACCCCCATTTTCACTCTGACGCTCAACCCGGCGCTGGATCTGAGCACGTCGGTCGATGAGGTGCGGGATGGTCCGAAATTGCGCTGTGCCACGCCGCGATTTGATCCCGGAGGCGGTGGTATCAATGTAAGCCGGGTGATCAATCGGTTGGGTGGCAGAAGCACCGCATTCGCAGCACTTGGCGGAGCCAGCGGCGCTTATTTGGCGGAGCTTCTGACGGCAGAAGGCGTGAATTTTCTTGCCCTTGAAGCACCCGGTGCAACGCGAGAAAGTCTGGCCGTCATGGAAAGCGCGACGGGCAGGCAATTTCGATTTGTCATGCCGGGTCCTGAGTGGACTGCAGAACAGTCTTCTGCGGCCATAGATGCGATAGTGAAGGCGGTGCCGGAGGGGGCACTTCTTCTGGCAAGCGGAAGCCAGCCCTTTGGTGTCCCGGACGATTTTGTGCTGACCCTAGCCAATGCGCTGGCAAGCAATGCGTCTATTTTGGTCGATACGTCCGGCCTACCTCTGCAGCAGATTACCAAAGCTGACGGCGCAGGATTGCATCTGTTACGCATGAACGCAGAGGAAGCCAGTGAGTTGGCAGGTGGTGCCTTGAAAACCGGCGCGGAAACCGCCGATTTCGCCTCGGGTCTTGTGGCGCGGGGAGTTGCCGAAACTGTAATCATCGCGCGCGGTTCTGAGGGATCAGTTTTGGCATCCGTACAAGGGCGCTGGATTTGTAAGGCTGCCGAAGTTCCGGTGGCAAGCAAGGTTGGCGCAGGCGACAGCTTTGTAGCCGGCTATGTGCTGGCAACTGCACGGGGCGACTCGGCAAATGCGGCGTTGGCCTGCGGCGTAGCTGCAGCCTCGGCGGCCATAATGACCGAGGGAACACAACTGTGCCGCGCAGAAGACGCATTGGCACTGATTGCCGCCTGTCCAGTCAGCGCGATCTGAAAACTGGCGACTGTTCTGAGGATTACTCGCGGCCATCCGGTGGAGTTCCGCATTTATACCGAGCGGGTCGAGTTCTGGCAGGACGGCAAGATCGTCGGACAGCGCGACCGGACATTCGGCTTCGGTAAGGCGCTTCAGACGCTCAGAAGTGGGCTGACGAAGCCTTCCGGTTTCACGGCGAGGACCGGACATTCCAATCTGTTGATGATGTTCTCGGCCGTGTTTCCGATGAACACGCCGCTAATTCCTGTTCGTGCCACGGTGCCCATGACAACAACGTCCGCACCGACCGCGCGGCATTTTTCATGTATAACCGTCTGTGGCGTTCCGCGCTCCAAGCACGGGACCAGCCGGGGCTTGGGGCCAATCTCTGTCTGAACCTGCGCGAGGAAACGGTCCATTGCGTCGTGTCGCGCGGCGAGAACTTCATTCAAGTATCGATCGGCAGACGTTCTTGCGCCGCTCCCGCCGGAAAACGCCCAGATCATCCCCTCGCCAATCGCCTCCCACGCATGAAGAACGATGACCTCGGCATCCGGCGCGCCCGCCATCATGCAGGCCGCATCGACCACGCGCCGGTTCAGCTTCGTCAGTGTCTCGGGCTCGGCTGCATCCTCGACATCGAGATCTACCGCCGCCAGAATACGTCTGGGGAGCTTTGACGCCCTCGGCGTCTGCAACCAAACGGGAGATGGGCACTTGCGCAGAAGATGCTGATCGGTGCTTGAGAACAGGAAGCGATCCAAGCCCGAAAGTGTTTCGGCCTTCTTGACAACGAAATCGCATCCCGACCGGGCAACGTGCCGGATGATCTCGAGATACGCCTTGCCGACCGACACCGAGATATCGACAGGACGGTCGGGCGCAATTTCCGCCAGTCTCTCGCGAACCGCCTTGCGGGTGCGCTCCACTGCATCCTCAATCAGCGTGTCCGATTCCACGCCAGACAGGCGGGCGAGGATCGACAGGTCGCTTGGCGGCTCCACGCAGGCGATGACTTCAATCGACGCGCCATGGATATCCGCAAGGGCCAGTGCGCTTTCCAAGGCGATGTGGCTTTCGCCCGCGTCCGCAACGACAAGGATCTTGCTGGGCGTTCCAAGGCTTTTTGTCATGCCGGCAACTCCTTTTGGCCGTCGGGGTCCTCGACCGCTCGTTCAGGCGGGCGCGCATCGTCTGCAATCATCCTTGCCGCGGCGAAGGCGGCATCCCGGTAGGGCATGAGCACGAGGTCAGCCCGTTCTGCCTTTAGCATCGTTGCGGTGGCATCTCGATGTGCAGCCACTGCGATCTTGCCGTTGAAACCGAGATCGCGCACGCCCTTGAGAAGCGCGCGTCGTGGATCGTCGTGGGTCAGTCCTGTGTCGTGTTCTGGCACGGCCATGACCAGCCATTCCGCTCGAGCGAGTGGCAGATGGCCGAGGAACTCCGGATCGATCGCATCGCCGAACACCACGTCGAAACCCTGCGCTTGGGCGTAGCGCACCGCCTCGGGGCTGAAATCGACCCCAAGAACGCGTTTGCCGCTGTCTCGCAGCGCCAATGCAATCCCCAGACCGTAGCGGCCAAGGCCGAACAGGATCACGTCATGTGCGCGTTCGGCCCCGGTGGTGCCCGCATCTTCCGCTTCCCGATGGCGACGTTCGAAGACGCTGAGCACAGGCTCGAACACGCCATACAGTTGGTGAGAATAGGTGATCATGTAGGTCGATGCCGCAATGGTCACCAGCCCGACCAGCGTGACCAGCCCCATGGCCTCCTCCGCCACATGCCCGATTGTGACACCCATTGCCATGAAAATCAGGGAGAACTCACTGATCTGCGCCACGGTCAGACCGGCGAGGAATCCGGTGCGCTTGCGGTAGCCCATCGCCCCCATAATCGCGAGAACGATCAGTGGATTGCCAATCAGGACGAAGAGCGACAACACGATGGCTGGACCGATGCTTGCCCCCAGTACCGAGAGGTCCAGCGAGGCACCAAGCGCAATGAAGAAGAACAAAAGCAAGAAGTCGCGCAAGGAGGCAAGCCGCGCCGCGATCGCCTCGCGGAAGGGGGTCGATGCGAGCGAGACACCGGCCAGAAGCCCGCCGAGTTCCTTGCCAAAGCCGAGGTAATGGCCGACCGCAGCCAGCAGCGCTGCCCATCCGATCGCAAAGGAGACCAGAAGCTCGGGTGCCTGTGAGAGCCGTTCGACCAGAGGATTGGCCACAAATCGGATGAATACCACGACGAAAGCCAGCATCGCTAGGCCATAGCCGAGGACGCGCAAGACCTCCGTAACCGCGTTGTCATCCTCGGCCGCAGCGCCACCCACTCCGATGGCCGACAACGCGATCATGGCGACCACAACGACGATGTCCTGCACAATCAGGAAGCCAAGCGCGATCCGCCCATGCAGCGCATCGATCTCGCGCTTGTCGGACAGGAGCTTCACGATGATAATCGTTGAGGAAAAGGTCAGCGCGATGGCCACGTAGATCGCCGTCAGAGCACTCAGTCCGAGAGCCAGCGCGATCAGGAAGCCGAAGACAGTCGTGAACAATACCTGCCCAAGGCCGGTCACGAGAGCGACCGGCCCCAAGGTCCTCACGAGATTGAAATCGAGCTTCAGGCCGACGAGGAAGAGCAAGACCGCGATGCCGAGTTCGGCAAGGAGATCGATCTGTTCATCCGATTGCGCGATATCGAGGACTGAAGGCCCAGCGATAATCCCCACAGCGATGAAACTAACGATGAGCGGCTGGCGCAACAGTAGCCCGACAAATCCGACCCCCGCTGCCAAGACCAGAAGGGCCGCTATCTCATAGAAGATATAATTTTCGATTGCTGTGGTCACATCACCCTCATCAATGGTGCGCGCGATTGCTTGCAAATGTCTCCGCCTGACCGAATGGCTACAGAAAAGACCGTTTGCACCGTCTGTTCCATTGGATATCCGGCAAACCGCGTTGATGGTTCTCCCGTCTGATTGATGGCTCGAGAATAAAGTTGACAGGTTTACTCGGAAAAGCAACGCCTAACTTGATGCGACTGATTGACATGCAGACTTATGCAAGAAGTGACGGTGACCGCTGATGTTGGGACATTCGTCCGACACTGGAGGCGGTTGCGAGTTCTGCGACAGTCCACTCACCGCCATTTTGCTGCAAGTAATTGCATAGACAGTGGAGTTTGAGATGATGCGGCGAGTGGCTCGCTTTGGGGAAGCTGCGCTGCGGCACAAGATAGAACAACCAAGGGCAGCTCTAGGCCGGTCACGTCATGGCGGGCGCACACGCTTCTCAAGATTGCAGGGTCCGCTTGCTACGCACATCTGCCGGTCGTCGGTGGCACGGCGACCTACCGATTTCAAAAGGTGCTGAGGGTGCAATGGCGCGGCACCGTCAGGCATCTCCCCACCGAAATCGGCCGCCCTGCGACCGTCCTCCGGATTCGCGACGGATTGCGCTATCGGTTGCACTTTCGAAAAGGGCGCTCGGCCAAAAACGAGAAGGACCTGAAATTACAATACTTTTTGAAAGCGCCCTTCCGGAGCAGTAGGGCGGTCGGTTAGAGACAAATGTCGTTCAGAGACCAATTTTATGTATTTTGACAGTCTCCGAAGGGCGGTCACAATAGCTAAACCCCTTTGAAACAAAAAGAAAAAAGGCCCACGCTGGGGCCTCGTCTCGGGTTAGCAATTGGTTTCTGGCGGAG
>JAUILL010000085.1 GCA_030433335.1 Alphaproteobacteria bacterium
CATACTGCTTGCGCCAGCGATAATAGGTCTGTTCGACAACGCCGATCTGCCTGATGGCGTCCAGACGGGACATCCCTTGCCCCATCAGCACCTCAACTCGGCGCAGTTTCGTAACAATCTCTTCGGGTTTTGGTCGTTTGCTGGCCATCTGTGGTCCTCCGTTTCCTAACTATAGGGGCGGACCAGTTCACTGGGGGAGGCTCAGTTGCGCAACGGATCAATGCGAGCTCTGATGTCTGAAGCTTCTGGTTACGTGCGTTAGATAGCAATAAGTCGAACAAGAATCCGACGGAATGGTGCAGCAGTTTCGTAGTAGAACCAATATCGGAGAAAAAGGCCCCCGCCATGCCACCTGCTTCAGCAATTCACTTTTCAATGCCTGCCAATTTTGCGCGAGCGTGCCTCGCCTTAGTGCTGTTTGCCAGCGTCTCCCCCCGTCTGCATCGGCCGAAACCTCAATCGCGCTTGAGGCGGATGGATCTGTGACGGTCTCTGGCCTGACCCAACCGGGTGGGGGGCTGGCGCTTGCGGAGGAATGCGCAAACCTCGACGGGGTGCAGGCCGTGACTGCCTGCATGGCGGGCCGCTTCACGGCCTTGGTGGACGAAGACCAGAAAGCGCAGGTCCTGCTGCCGATGACGGCTGAGAATGCGGTCTCTTGGTCAAACCTGCCCTGCGGTTCCTCTTGTCGGGTAGGTATCGAGTTGTCGGACTTGGACGAGGGGCAACGTCAGGCCGCACTTGGCCTCGTGCTTGCGGTCTCTGGAAGCGGCTTTGACGAGATCACACAAGTGTTGATGGCCGACGATATCCTTACCCTAGCACAGGAAGAAGGGATCGCATCGCAGCCGGGCGGCCCGGGCGGTGGGCTGCCGTAAGGCATGGAGCCGCCAGAGGGTATGAACGATATGGGGCCGCCGCCTGACGGTGGGCTGGCCTATTCGAGCAATTCCTACTTCATCGCCATTCTGGGAGAGCCGAGCGCGAAGGATCCTTGGCAGTTGCAGTTTGGTGGCCATCATCTTGGCACGCTCCACAGTTTCGCAGATGGTGGAGAAACCTCCGCTACGCCGAATTTCATCGGTATCGAACCGAAGGTCTGGCAACAGGATGGAACGACCTATGCACCGCTGACGGATGATCGCGATGCCATGGTAGCCGCCTTCGACGCGCTTTCTGCCGAGCAACTTGCAACCGCAGAACTGGACGATGCCTTTTCCGACGTGCTGCTTGGACCGGGCAATTCCCCGAGGAGAAATCGGGCCTGAATGTTAGTGAGCTCGATGCAGACCAGAAGGCGCTCGTGCTGGAGGCGATCCGCTCTTGGGTTGGCGACACCTCGGAAGCCTCAGCAGAGGCCATCATGGCGCGCTATCGAGAGGAACTCGACGAGACCTATATCGCCTTCTCCGGCAATGCGACGCTCGACCACCACGCTGACTATGTCCGCATCGATGGACCGAGCGTCTGGATCGAATTCGTTTGCCAGAATGGCGTGATCTTCGGTGACCAGATCCACTATCACACGATTTGGCGTGATCACGTGATGGATTACGGCGCGGTCTACGACTTCTGATCATGGGGTTTCGTTGTTTCTACGCGCGGGCCCTACTGGCCTGCGCGTTCTTAATGCCGCTCTCCGCCGAGGCTCATCCGATCCCGGAAATTACCTTCGCGATCGAAGATATGGGCGATCATCTACTGGCGGACATCTCCATTCCGATGAACGAGTTTCTCCTCGTCTTCGACCTTGGCCCCGACGTGTCGAACCGTTCCGTGTCCAAAGCCGCTCCGGACATCGCAGATTATCTGTCTGAGCACATCGCGTTTTCCACCCCAGAGGCGGCAGACCCCTTGCCTCAAACTATCGACGCAGTTGAGATGCGGATCACTGGAACTGCTCATGGTACGCAGGTCGAACTGTGGGCCCATTTGACCGTGACCATTCCAGAGGACGCACCCCAACTCACTTTGGCGAGCGACCTCGTCTTGCATCGCGTGGTCACGGACGTCATCGCGGTAACCCTGATCTAGCAGGATGCTGCGCCAAAAGACTTGGGTGTCATCGCGATCAACCCGACGGACCGGAGCATACCTCCTGTTGTGTTTCAACGACCGTAGGCGGCCGGGAACCGAGCTGGGACTCGGGATCGAAAGGCTCGACCCGCAGGTCACGTACCGCTTGGCTGACGACCGCCCTCACTTCGCAACTTTGACCACGTTCATCAGCGCTTCGCCGCGCCAAAGGCGGTTGATGTTCTGTGCCACCGTGGCGGTGCGGCGGGCGATGGTTCCTGTGGTCCAGCCTGACATATGCGGGGTGATCGTGACGTTTTTCAATGTCTGGAAAGGATGTTTGGACGGCATTGGATGGGCATCCGTAGCCGAGGGGTAAATGTACCATGTGTCGAGGATGGCGCTCAGACGACCGCCCTTCAGCGCTTCGAACAAGGCATCCTCGTCGATCACCGGGCCGCGGCCGACATTCATCACCAAACCGCCGTCCCTCAGCTTCTCAAGAACGCCTTCGCCAATCAGCCCAGTTGTGTTCTCAGCCAAGGGTAGCGTGTTGATGAGGATGTCCACCTTGCTTGCCATCTCCTCCAGCGCTTCGAGACCATGCGCCGAGACTCTCGGATCGTTCACCAGCGAGCGGTTCGCGACATGCACCGTCATGCCAAAGGCCAGTGCCCGTTCCGCCAGCATTTTGCCGATATGTCCATAACCGACGATGCCAAAGGTCTCCTGCCCCATCTCCGTCCGGACACCATCGGGGCCGCCGGCCCAATAGTGCCAATCACCCTTGCGAAGCTGCGCATCCGCCTCTTGGAGCGGAACGTGCCGCGAGAGCAATGCTGCGATGACATATTCTGCAATGGCACTTTCGTGGCCGAAGGCATTGCAGGCGACGCAGGAGGCCGGCAGTGCATCCATGTCGACCTTATCATAGCCAGCTGAAGGCAGCTGGTAGAGCTTCGCGCTCAGGGCCCCGTCCGACGCAGCGTAGTGCACGCCGACGACGACATCTGCTTCGGCCAGCGCCGCTGCATCTTCGTCAGAAAGCCCGCTGTCCGGGATCACCCGGATTTCATGCGGCATCACGAGCTGCTCGGCGAGGCCGGGCACGAATGTCGAGGCGTTGGCCCCGTGGAAGACAATCTTCATGGCGTTCCCTACAAAACCGAAATCATGCCGCCATCGGCGTAGATGATTTGTCCCGAGACATAGTTAGAGGCGTCGGAGGCGAGATAAATGCATGTGCCTGCCAGCTCCTCCGGCTGGCCCCAACGGCGCATCGGCACACGGCCCTTGACCCAAGCGTCGAACTCAGGGTTGCTCAGCAAGGCTTCGTTCATGTCCGTGACCATGTAGCCTGGGCCTATGGCGTTGCTTTGAATGCCCTTTTCGCCCCATTCCGCCGCCATAGCCTTGGTCAGCATTTTGATGCCACCTTTCGCGACTGTGTAAGGAGCGACGGTCGCTCGGGCCAATTCCGATGTGAGCGAACCGATATTAATGATCTTGCCCCGACCGCGCTCTGCCATGCGCTTTGCGGCTTCGCGTCCGACGACAAAGGCAGCGGTCAGATTGATGTCGAGCACGCGCTGCCAGTCCGCCGTCTCCAACTCTAGCATTGGCTTGCGAAACTGGATGCCCGCGTTGTTCACAAGGATATCGACCGCGATACCCTCGGCATCGAATTGTTCGAACACGGCCTTAATCGCCGCCTCGTCCGCCACGTCGAAGGCCGAGGTCAGCACGTCGAAGCCTTGCGCGCGCATCTCCTGCGCAGCCTGCGCCAGCCGATCGACGGATACCCCGTTCAGAATGACCCGTGCACCTGCACCCGCCAGACCCTCTGCAAAGGCCCGGCCAAGGCCCCGCGACGATCCGGTGATGAGGGCGGTTTTGCCCGTCAGGTCAAATAGTTTCAAGCTCATGCTGCCTCCGAAATACGGGTTGTCAGATCCGACCGCTCGAAGAAGGCTGGGACCAGTTCGGTGCCCAGCCCCGGCCCCTCCATGGGGTAGACGTAGCCGCCTTCGATGCGTGGCACCTCCGTCACCAACTCCTTGTACCAGCCGCGATAGAACGCCCGTACCGACTCTTGGATCAGCGTATTCGGCTGGCTGAAACTCATGTGGATGGCGGCGGCGAATCCGACCGGGCCGATGCAGTCATGCGGCGCGAAGGGGCGGTGGTGCAGGTCGGCCAACGCGGCGATCTTGCGTCCTTCGGTCAGGCCGCCAGTCCAGCATAGGTCCGCCATGACCACATGCGCCGCGTCGCGGTCGAGGTAATCCTTGTAGGCGAAGCGCGAGCCTAGCGTCTCCGACGCACAGGTCCAGACCGATGTGCTCCGCGCGAATTCCGCGAGCGCCTGCGGGTTGTTCATGCGGATCGGGTCTTCGTACCAGCGCGGCTCAAAGTCCTCCAATACCCGCGCAATGTCCTTTGCGACCGGCAGGTTCCACAGACAGTGCAGTTCGACCATAATCTCCATCTGGTCGCCGACGGCCTTGCGGATCTGTTCGAAGGGTCTGACTGCCGCCTTCATCTGCGCAGGCGTGATGAACTGTCCCTTGTTCTCGATCGCGGGGGGATCGAAAGGCCAGATCTTCATGGCGGTTATTCCGCTGTCGAGCAGGTCCTCCGCCAGCGCGCCCGCATCCGTCATGAAGGCGTCGAGATCCTCGTACTGCCCTTCGCTGCGGTTCCACGTATCGACCGGCTTGATCTTGTTCGTCCGCACATAGCGCGTACCCGCGCAAGTGTTGTAAACGCGGATTTTCTCCCACGACTGCCCGCCCAGCATGACATGCACCGGCTGGCCCGCAACCTTACCGAAGATGTCCCAGAGCGCGATGTCGATGGCAGAGGCAGCTCGGTATTCCACGCCCGTCGAGGCCTGTGCATTGGGCAGGCTCACCATCTCCTTGTGCAATGCCTCGATGTTCAGCGCGTTCTGCCCCAACAGGCGCACGGCGAGCGTATTGTGGATATGGGCGGCACAGGCTTCCGCGCCATAGAAGGTCTCGCCAAGGCCGGTGATCCCAGCGTCCGTCTCCACGTGCACCCAGAGCACATTGGCGAATTCCTCCGCCTGAAAGGTGCGGATGGCCGTGATCTTCATAGGTTCCTCCTCTGGCACCCTGCAGGGCGCTCTGCTGCGATGGTGATACCCCTTCGATCCCACGAGCGGCAATTTTATAGTGACAATTTCGCATGAATTGTCAGACAATAAGGAGCGATACACTGGAAGCCCGGGTCGTTTTGCATGCAAACCGGACCAAAAGTTCTAAACGAGACCAAAGAATCAAAATGCCTGACACTTCTCTCCCTGCCACGAAAGACAGCGTGATCAATCTGGCTGAGATGGCCATGCGTGGCATTCGCGACCTAATCCGCGAGACCGGCTTGCGCCCAGGAGACACCCTCCCATCAGAGGCCGCGCTGGCCGCCCGCCTCGGCGTGTCGCGACCGGTGACCCGCGAGGCCCTGCGCGGTCTGGCCACACTGCGCATCCTCGACATAGGACAATCGCGAAAGGCGCGGGTGGCGCTACCAGATGCGGAACCAGTGGCCCTCATCCTTGATCACACTGTCGTTGCCCGCGGCCTCAGCATCCAACAGGTGCTTGACGTGCGCCGTACACTGGAGGCACGGACAGTCAGCCTAGCAGCCCTGCGCCGAAGCGATGCCCAAGCCGCCGAGTTGCTCGACCTTGCTGCACGTATGTTCGCGGCGTTGGAAAGGGGCCATGCAGAGCTGATGGATCTGGATATCCGCTTTCACTCCGTTATTGCTCAGGCGTCAGGCAACCCACTGCATGCCATGCTGATCGACAGCTTCCAGGGCGTCACGCGCAAGACATGGTCGATCGGCTGGCATTCGCGTGGCACCTACCAGAACCGTTTGGGCAACATCAAATGCCACGAGCGCATCGCGACAGCCATCATGGCCCAAGACGCCCGCCGCGCCGAAGAGGCGATGTCCGAGCACTTCGACAGCGCTATTACGGTGCTGTTGCGTGCCGGTGTCACCTGAAGGATACCATTTCTGAAAGCGATTGAGGTCGCGTCCTAGGGTCAGTATTTGCACAAGAGGCGGAAACTTCCGTTGAGACAGGCTGAATATTAGATGCGGTGGACCAAAGTCCCGCAATAGCTCGACGATTCTGGGCTGGCTGAGAGTTGAGCGTCTACTTCCGCAAATGTGACACGGTGTATTCGCACACGCAGAGAACGTGAGGCTCCCGGCTTATTCCGTTGAAAAACTCGCCCTTGATCAAAGGCGCCTCCGCTGATTCCATTCCCACGCAGGGTGGGAGGATTGGCAATGATGGGATCGCGGCAAGGGGCGCAACCGGCGCTGTTTTATGAGT
>JAUILL010000086.1 GCA_030433335.1 Alphaproteobacteria bacterium
GCGATCAACGCACCGGGAAGTGTCGACAGAAGATCGGTCCTTTCCTTCAGCACCATGGCATTACCCCGCGCAGCAGCTGAGTTTGGCCACATCCTTGTCGAAAGTCTGGGCCGCAAGTTTCAGCCCTTCAACCGTGGTCAGATATGGGAAAATCGTTTCGCCGAGGGCCTTGGAGGTCATGCCGAACTTGAGCGCCATTGCCAGCGTCTGGATCGTGTCCGAGCCTTCGGGCGCCACGATCTGGCCGCCCAGCAGGCGGTCGGTCTTGGCGTCGGCCACCAGCTTGATCACGCCGCGGGTGTTGCGGGCCGCGGCGGCGCGCGGGACGTTGTCGAGCGTGATCACGCTGATCTTGACCTCGTGCCCCGCCGCCTTGGCCCCAGCCTCTGAAACGCCGACACCGGCCACTTGCGGGTCGGTGAACACGACCCATGGCATCGCCGCATTCTCATAGCGCATTGGCTCCAGTCCAAGGGCATTGTTGATTGCCACCTTGGCACCGTAGGCGGCCATGTAGACGAACTGGTCACGGTCGGTGACATCGCCCGCCGCCCAGACGCCGGCCCGCGTCGTGGCCATGTCAGGACCGACCTTGATCGAGCCGCGCGCGTCGGTCTCTATCCCGAGGTCTTCCAACCCGAGGTTCTCGGAATTGGCCACCCGTCCGGTGGTCACAACCAGCCGTTCGGCGGACAAAACCTCGGTCTTTCCATCGCGTTCGACAGTCAGAATGACGCCGCCCGCAGCTTTCGCGGCCGAGACGTAAGCAAGACCGGTCTCGACCGCGATGCCTTCGGTCTTCAGCGCTTGCGTCAGCGCCTGGGCCACCTCCGGCTCGGCGCCGGGCAGAAGGCGCGAGCGGGTCACAAGCGTGACTTTCACCCCCAGCCTTGAGGCCATCTGCGCCAACTCGCAGCCGATATAGCCGCCGCCCAGCACAATGATGCTTTCGGGCCGGTCGGGCAGGGTCAGCAGACCGGTGGAATCGAGGGTCTCCACGGTGTCGATGCCTTTGATGGCAGGTTGATGGGGGCGCGAGCCGGTGGCGATCAGGATGCGCGGGGCGGATATCACCCGCCCGCCGACAGCGACGCCACCCTCGACCAATCGCGCCGGGCCGTCCTCGATATAGGTGACGTTCTCATAGGCGGGCAGCAGGTCGATATATTTCTTGTGCCGCATCTCCGCGACCAGATCGGTCGTGCCTTTCACAACGGCTGGCCAATCCACCGCATGTTCGCAGGACGCAATGCCCGGGAACCGGGCAGCGGACGCGCCACCATGGGCCGCCTCTGCGGCGCGGATCATCGCCTTGGACGGAACGCAGCCGACGTTCACGCAGGTGCCGCCGATGGTGCCGTGCCCGACAAGCGCCACCCGCTTTCCGGCTTCAGCTGCAGTGATCGAAGCCGAGAACCCGGCAGAGCCCGCACCGACGACGATCAGGTCATAACTGTCGGCGCCGACATCCTTCGAAGAGCAGCAATCATGTTCCTTGACGGTTTGATCCATTTTCATTTCCTTTACTTGAACCGGGCGCCACCATCTTGGCGGCGGTCAAATTTCAATTCACACCATCGACCCGATGTCGGAGGCGTAACTGGGATAAGCGAAAATCATCGCCTTGATCTGATTTGCGGTCTGCCCGGCACCCATGGCCATGGCGAAAAGATTGATCTGCTCCTCGGCTCCTGGTCCGATCAGGTGCGCGCCGAGTATTTGCCCGCTGCCCCGTTCGACAAGAACCTTGAATCCGGTGTGTTTCGCGCCGACGCGCAGCGACGAATACCAGCCCTCCGTCTTCTCGAAATGCACATCGAACTTCAGCCCCTGCTCCCTGGCCGCCGCTTCCGACAAGCCCACGGTAGCAACCATGGGCAGGGTGAAGACCACTGACGGGATCGGCGGATACTTGATCTCCCGCGCGTCCTTGCCGCCCAGAATGTTCTTCCCCGCGATGCGTCCCTCTGCCGCCGAGACCGGGGTCAGATTCAACCCGCTATCAGCGCAGTCGCCGGCCGCGAAAATGGCCGGGTTGGTGGCGCGCATCGCGTCGCTCACCTTGATGCCACGGCGTGAGTATTCGACTCCAGCGGCCTCGAGGTTCAGCCCGTCTATGTTGGGCACGCGGCCGGTGCCATGCACCACCAGATCGCAAGTGATCGTTTCGGTGCCGTCGTGACGTTCCACGGTGACCACGACTTCGTCGCCCTGTTTCTCGATCTTCGCCACCTTCGCTTTGGTGCGCAGATCGACGCCCAGCTCTGCGGTCGCCTCGACCAGCATCGCGACCAGATCGGGATCAAAGTTGCCCAGGGGGCGGTCCATCATCTCCAGCACGGTCACCTCGCGCGCGCCCGCGCGCTTGGCCACATGGGCGAATTCCATCGCGATGAACCCGCCGCCGACAAAGGCGATGCGGTCGGGACGCTCGGGCAGTTCCAGGAAATCGGTCGAGGTGGCGAGATACTCCTCGCCCGGGATGTTCAGCGTCATCGGTCGGGCACCGGTGGCGATGTGGAAATGCTTCGCCCTCAGGGTCTCGCCGTTCAACTCGATCGCATCGGGGCCGGTAAACCGTACCTCTCCGTGCAAGACGTCGATCCCGGCCTTTTCCAGCCCGGCCTCGATGCGCGGTGGCATCGCGTCGGTGAAGCTGCGCTTGAAGGCGATCATGTCGGACCAGTTGACCGAAGGCTGCGCCTCCAGCCCCTTGCCCTTCATGTTTTCCGCCCACTCGACGCCCTCGGTGACGGCGATCAGCATCTTCTTGGGATCGCAACCGCGCAGGGCGCAGGTGCCGCCATGGGGCTCGCTGTCGATGCTGGCGACGCTCCAGCCGGCATTCGCCGCCATCCGGGCGACGCCATTGCCACCGGTTCCACCGCCGATCACGATAAGGTCGTAGCTCTTCGTCATAAGGTTTTTCTCTTCAATGCTTTGTCTGAGGCGCTATTTGGATGGATGTCAGCCCAGTTTCCCTCAGGACGCCGAGCCGCGCGCGTTCTTGCGCCAGAGCGCGTAAATGGTCAGCAGGATAAAGATGCCCAGTGCCGGAAACAGCACGAGGTCGAGATATCCGACGACGGCGGCCAGGCCGACCGCGCCGAAGAGGATCACCAAAATGGGCGTAAAGCAGCAGAGCGCCACAATGATGGTGCCGATGATGCCCACTTTCAAAAGGCCGTTCGAAGATGTGTCGTCTGAAGGCATCGTAATTTGTTTCCTCATGTCTGGTGCATCAATTGCGTGGTGCCACCGGATCCGGGATCGACCCGAACAGCCCAAAGACCTGTGCCGGTGCGTTGCTCTACTCGGCCGCGAAATCGGCCGGGCGGTGGATACTCTCACCGGCGGCCCGGGTTTTGGTGCAAGTCTCATCCGGTGCGCCATCGACACCTGCTGATCCCCTGCGCCTGATCTCGCGAACAACCAGCGCCGCGCCAATTGCCGCGACGACAGCGGCTATTCCGCCGAGCCCCATCAACCACCCGCCAATCCCGCCGAGAATGGTGGCTAGGATGACGCCACCGCCGCCGCAGCAGATCACCATGATCGGCGCGGCAATGATGAAGGCCAGAAGCCCGCCCAAATGTTTGTCATCCATGGCCATACCCGTCCTTCCGTGCTCAGGACTCCCCCGCCTGGAGCACCTCGGCCGGATAGCCATTGGCCAGAACCGCCTCGATGATCATGTCTGGGTTGGCCGCCTGATCGTCGAAGGCCACGACGTAAGTGCCCGTGCCAAACTCCTCGCCTTCCTGGAAGTCGACGATTTCGACCGTGGGCACGCCGCGCATCGCCGCCGCGACGGTGAACGAGCAGGTCGGGCATGTCAGTTCGGCGACACCGACATTGATGCGCTGTTCTTCGGCACTGGCGGGCATTGCGGCCAGAATGCCGAGAGTTGCGAGTGCGAGAGAGAGATGTTTCATCGGTTACGCCTTTCAGTAGGACAGGATGTAGGGGGTCAGGTAGGGGAAGATCATCGCCACGGCGACGATCCCGCTGGCAATCCAGAGAATGGACCGCATGAGTGTTCGGTTCATCGGTCGCGCGCAGGTGCCATCAACGCAGGCTTCGGCCGGGATCGGGCTATACGCCTTGTAAAAGCCGTATCCGATGAAAGCGGCACTCAGTGCGAAGGTGATCCACTTATATTGATAGAACGCGCCCAACTGGGCGATGAACACGCCGGTGACGCCGAAGCTCACCAGCACCAGCGGCAGGATGCAACAGGAGGTCATGGCCAGCGCGCCGAGTACGCCGAGCCCGGTTGTCGCCCATGCCTTTTTGTCAGCTGCCGGGGTTTCGCCCATTGCCGACTGGCGGCCGGCGGATGTGGTTTCAGTCATGGTTCGAATCATCCTTGCCTCAGTGATGATCTCAATCTAGGGTCTGTAGCTGGTACAGGCTCAAGGGGGTTTGGTGTGAATAATCATCACAGATCGGTGAAGGTCCTCAGGCGCGGAGATCTGGCCAAGCTGACCGGCTGCAATCTCGAAACTATTCGCTACTACGAGAACATCGGCGTCATGCCCGAGCCGCCGCGCTCCAGCAAAAATTATCGCGTCTACGATGACAGACATGTCGCGCGTCTGCGCTTCATCATGCGCGCGCGCGAGTTGGGGTTCACGCTCGACGAGGTTCGCGATCTGCTCGCATTGGTCGATGGCGGGGCCCAGACCTGCGGCGAGGTGCAGGGTCTGGCAAATGCGCATCTCGCTTCAGTCCGCGCCAAGATCGCGGATCTCAAGCGCATTGAGCACGTCCTGTCGTCCACCGTGGCGCAATGTAGCGGAGACGATGTGCCCGAATGCCCCGTCATAGATGCGCTGAGGGAGGAGGCCTAAAAGGTTTCTTGAGGAAATCCGCGGCAATCAAACCGGACAGTCCTTGGCTTCCGCGCTAGGAACACCGTGACCAATATCGCGGGCAGCGAAGAAACCGCGCTCTGAGGTGCCCCTAGTTTCCTAGACATCCGCTTCCACGAATCAGGCCGTAGCCGGCCAAGCTGATCAACTCGGACAGGTGCAGGCACAGAGTTACCGCAAGATTTATCGCTCGATCCGGCACCGCGGCTTCGAGGTGCTCGCGCCTCTCCTGAAGGTCGCGTATTTTACTGGAAACTGAATGGCTGAAATCCCGCTTGGGCATGTTCTTGTTCTCATTTAGGCAAATTCTAATTTGCTGTCCGCCACATTCGAAACTTTCCCTGCCCTGTTACCTCACGGACCAATCCCCTTTCTTCCATCCAGGTCAGGTTCCGCTGGACCGCCGCTCGGCTAGTGCCGGTCAGGGCCTCGGCCATCGGTGCGGAGAGGAGCGGCCATTCGGTCAGCACGGCACGCAAAGCCGGTGGAGTTTTGCCTGAGAGCGAGCTCATCTCTGCTTCTGTCCTCGCTGACCATGTCTCGATATAGTCCAAGTGCCGCATCGCGGTCAGGCAGGCAGTCTCCATCCCATCCAGCCAGCGAGCAAGACGCTCCGGTGGTAAGCCCGACGCGCGCAACCCCCCTGCCCCACCCATAGCTAGTGGTGCAAAGTTCGCTCCCTTTCCGTCGCTGGCCGTGATCCTTGCCGCGGTAACGGCTGCTTCGATCTGGTCGCCTTGTTGCCCGAGACCCGCCAAGCTCCAGAGGTGAAACCCCATGCAAGCCCGCGTGATCGGGTGTAGATGAACAGCTGATTTCATCACCTCCAGCCATCCGCCCGCGCGCTCCTCTAGCCGCTCGGTGGCATCCTCGATGTTCTCGGGATCGCGGCGGTCCAGAAAGGCCGCCAGATCGACCATTGGACCCGGACCACCCATCAGGCGGCGAACAGCCCAGCCAACTCTTGCCAAGGCATTCGGGTCATCCTGTGCGCCAGACAATCGCATTGATATCCAAAGAGCGAGGCGGTCAGAACTCACCCGATCCCCTGCAAGCCAGCTGAGGTCTGCCGCCTCGATCAGTGCCAGTCTGTGTCGCCAGCCATCCGGGCCACGCAGCAAGCGGTCATCCAGCGCACCCAGGCGTCCAGCCACCTTTGCCAGCCGCGCAGCCTGAGCCGCTTCCGCCTTTGCCCAGTCGTCGATGACAGCAATGTCGGACGGTTCTGCCCGTGGCCCGGGCGGCAAATCATCCGGTTCTTCTTCGAGCGGCCCCGGCAGGAACCAGAGGTCGTCCTCGTGAGCCCCCACATCCCCCTCGGTGGTGATGAGGGGGTCGTCAAAATCATCAGGAAAAGTAGATGCTTGCGGCTTCATATGTGCAAAATATCTATATTATGCACATTACCCAAGCGATTTTGTGGCAGTTGCCCGCGCTCTTT
>JAUILL010000033.1 GCA_030433335.1 Alphaproteobacteria bacterium
GGAAAAAAGGTTCAAGCTTGGCCATCTGCGTATCGCTTAACCAGTATAGATCACTCATGTCACCGCTCCGTTTTCCGAGCCGTGAATCACGCAGCACAACGGAAATCAATGCGTCCTGACCCTAGTAGAATCCACCCTGCCCAATTTACCATTATCCATACTTACGTATTAAAGTTATGCCCTTTTGGGTGTAACAGAAAATCCATATTGGTTAATATAAGCAACCATTCATCACATCTATACTACACCTAAGGTTCGTTCACGTCCTAAAGCATCGCAGCAGGCAAGAGCACACCGAGCCCCCAAAGATCACGTCAAAAAGATATTATTTATCTTAGGGATGGCGCTGAAACTTTGTCCCGACGCAGGGAGTAATGGGCTCAGATGCTTTCGAGCAAAAGTGAAATGCAAGACCAAGATCGGACCACGAAAATGAAAGTTAAAACACTTCTTATCAATTCCGTTTCGTTTGCTGTAATTTCATCAGCAGTCGCTGCACAGGAAGTTGATAACGTTGCGCTGATCGATCAGGACGGCAACGACAACAAAGCTACAATCCTGCAAGAAGGTAGCTTGAACGCGGTAGGCTTCAGAGACGCTGACAATAGCGAGAACGATATTTACGCAATCCAGAGCGGCGATCTGAACACTCTGACGGTCACCCAGAACGGCAACAGCAACGTTGTGGGCGCGGTTGGCACCGGCTTTGTGCAGACCGGCGACCGCAGCACCACCACTATTACGCAGAACCAGAACAACAACGTTGTGCAGGCTATCTCGCAGACCGGCACCTCTGGCGCAGCCGCAAGCCAGAACGAGCTGACCATCACTCAGGGCTCGACAAGCAACCTGACACCCAATGAATCCGCGAACATTGTCTCCTCGATTCAGCAAGCCAACACACTCAGCGGCGCTGCGAACTCGATCACCATCACCCAGACCCGCAGCGATGGTGGCTCCGTCTCCGGTATCGCCTCCGCAAACCGGATTGGCCGCGAAGGTGAAGTCATCACCCAAGAAGGCTCTAACAACAGCCTCGAGCTGACCCAGACCGGCCTCGCGAACCTTATTGCAGACGTGACCCAGAGCGGTGGCACCGGAAACACCGCAACCATCATTCAGGACAACTCTGGCAGCACCGGCACCGTGATCGGCAACGAAGCAGGCTTGGTCCAGAACGGCAGTACCAACACCCTGACCATTACCATGGCTGGCGATGGCAACGGCACCGGTGGCCTGACCGCACGTTTCGCATCGGGTGTCGGCGCCGCAGATAGCGCGATCCAGCAGATCGGCTCCACGAACACCGCTGAGTGGAACGCGACGGGCGACAACAACCAGTTCGGTATCGTCCAGAATGGTTCGCGCAACACCTCTGGCGTTTCGAGCCTGAACGGCAACAACAACCAGACCGCATTCGTCCAGAATGGCGATGACAACGACATCTCCATCGTTGATATCAACAACGACAACATCGACCTTGGTGTAAGCCAGAGCGGCAACAACAACGACATTCTGGTCGGCACCCTGAGCGGCCTGCAAAACGCGCTGCAGCTGATCCAGATCGGTGATGCGAACACCATGGATTTCGATGTTGCGGGTGCGATGAACTCACTGCGCGCGCAGCAGGGCACCGCAGGTGTGGTCCAGACCGGCAACGAAATGATTGTAGATATCGCTGGCAGCAGCAACAGCACCGACTATGACGGCGACATCACCAATGACGACAATGGGCTCTTTCAGGCAGGCTTTGACAACACTCTGACCTTGCTCGTGACTGGTGACAGCAACCTGTTCAAGACCTCGCAGGCCGGAAATGGCAACGCGGCTGACATCACCCTGACAGGTGCCTCGAACACCTTGGCCCTGTCCCAGATGGCCGCCGAAGGCGCAGTTCTGGCGAGCAACCTGTACGAGATCACAATCGCAGGTTCCAACAACGACGTGATCGGCATCCAGACCGGCAGCGCGAACGAACTGGTCGCGAAGATTAATGGGTCGAACAACATCTTCAACACCACCCAGATCGGTTCGACCAACCTGATGGATCTTGATGTCAAAGACAGCAACGGCACCTACAACCTGACCCAAAACGGTACCGGCAACGTCCTGACTGGCAGACTGCAGGGCACCGGCAACACCACGCACAACATGACAGTCGAACAGATTGGCGACTACAACGTCGCGCAGGTGAACCAGAAGGGTGCCAAGAACAAAGCCCACATCAAGCAGTAAGGCTCCTCCGCCCCTTGCTTGACTGGAAACGCCGCCCTGGTCCGAGGGCGGCGTTTCTATGTTTGGAGGTAGGTAAATGGCACCTTCGACGTCCGCACCGCGTCCACGATGAAGTCCGCGACCTTGCGAATGCGCGTCAGATCCCGGAATTCCTCGGGATAGAGCAGCCAATAGCGGCGATTGAATTGCACCTCTTCGGGCAGGATCGGCTCCAGTTCCGTCTGATGCGCCATAAAGCAGGGCAGCACCCCTAGCCCCGCCCCTGCCCTGACTGCGTCCAGCTGTGCTTTGACGGTCGCAGCTTTGTAGACCGTCTGAAGCTGCGGATGGATGAGCCGGTTGAAGTCCAGCTCACCCGTGTAGAGCAGGTCATCGATATACCCGACAAAGGGGTAGTCGGTCAGCGCCTCGACCGAGCGCGGTGGATCCGTCAGCAACGCAGGTGCCCCGTAAAGGCGCAGGTCATAGTCCACCAGTTTCCGCATGATCAGACGGCCTGTTTGTGGACGGTCGAGGCTGATCGCGATGTCAACGTCCCGCTTCCACAGCTTGTGGGTTCGTGGCACTGGCACCAATTCGACGAGCAAGCCGGGGTTTTTCTGCAAAATCTTCGGCAGGATGTGAGAGAGCACCGCGTTCCCGAACCCATCCGGCGCACCGACGCGCACGACACCTGACAGCTCCTCTGCACTGCCGCCAAGGCGATCGCCCAAGGCAAGCGCGTTGCGTTCCATCTCTCGGGCATGGGACAGAATGCGCTCTCCGGTTTCGGTCAAGAGCATGCCTTCGTCGCTACGCTCGAAGACAGGGGTGCCGATGGCGCGCTCCAGACGCTCGATATGGCGGGCGACGGTGGTGTGACTGACACCTAGCCGCCGCGCGGCCAAAGCCATACGCCCTGCCCGTTCGGTCTCTAGAAAATAGCGGATGTCTTCCCAGTCAAACTGCATAAGCGCCTCTGCACGGTTTTCAACATGTATTGTGCGAAACCGTTCATTCCCCGTCCAGCCCGAAAGAGCGATAGTTGCATCAGGGACGGATGGTTTCGGGGAGGACGCGCCATGTTGGAATTGGGAACCTATGATTATGTGATCGTCGGAGCAGGCTCGGCTGGCTGCGTTCTGGCCAACAGGCTCAGCGAAGATCCAACGAAGTCGGTGCTGCTGCTCGAGGCGGGCGGCCACGACAAATACCACTGGATCCACATTCCTGTCGGGTACCTCTATTGCATCGGGAACCCGCGCACGGACTGGGGCTACAAGACCGCCGCGTGCAAAGGCTTGAACAACCGCGAACTCCTCTATCCGCGCGGCAAGGTGCTGGGAGGCTGCTCGTCGATCAACGGGATGCTTTACTTGCGCGGTCAGGCGGCGGACTATGATGGTTGGCGCCAGATGGGTCTGACCGGCTGGGCTTGGGACGATGTCCTGCCCTATTTCATCAAGTCCGAAGACTACTATGGCGGCGCGAACGAACATCACGGCGCGGGCGGCGAATGGCGCGTCGAAGAGCAGCGCTTGAAGTGGGATGTCCTGGAATCGTGGAAGCACGCCGCCGTCGAGGCAGGAATCCCAGAGACCCCCGATTTCAACACTGGCGACAACTTCGGTGTCGGCTACTTCAAGGTGAACCAAAAGGCCGGCTGGCGCTGGAACACGTCGAAGGGCTTCCTGAAGCCCGCAGCGAACCGACCCAATCTGCGGGTCGTCACCCATGCGCAGGCCGAAACACTAACCTTTGACGGGATGCGTGCCAGTGGCGTGAAGCTGCGGGTACAGGGCGCCCCTGCCCGCGCCACCGCACGAGGCGAAGTCATCCTGAGCGCTGGCGCTATTAACTCGCCCCAACTGCTGCAACTGTCAGGGATCGGGCCCGGTGCGCTGCTGCAAGAGCATGGGATCGATGTGCGGCTCGACGCCCCAGATGTGGGTGGCAACCTACAAGACCACCTGCAAATCCGCTGCGCCTACAAGGTACAGGGCGCGAAGACCCTGAACACCATGGCCAACAGCCTGTGGGGCAAAGGGATGATCGGCCTCGAATACCTGCTGAAACGATCCGGCCCAATGTCGATGGCCCCGAGCCAGCTGGCAGCCTTTGCCTATTCCAGCCCCGATGTGGCGACGCCCGATCTTGAGTACCATGTGCAACCCGTCACGCTCGAAGCATTCGGCCAAGCGCCCCACGATTTCGACGCAATCACCGCAAGCGTTTGCCACCTGCGCCCCGAGAGCCGCGGCCACGTGCACATCACCAGCCCCGACGCCATGACCCCGCCGGAAATCCAACCGAACTACCTGTCCACCGAGGGCGACCGCATCGTCGCCGCCAATGCCATCAAGCTGACCCGCCAGATCATGAGCCAGCCCGCCATGGCGCAATATGCCCCCGAAGAATTCAAACCCGGCCCACAATACCAAACCGACGCCGAACTGGCCGAAGGTGCGGGTAACATCGCCTCGACGATCTTCCACCCCGTTGGCACCGCCCGCATGGGAACCGATCCGCTTGCAGTGGTCGACGAGCGTTGCCGCGTGCGTGGTATCGAAGGCTTGCGCGTCGTGGATGCATCGGTCATGCCCGCAATCACATCAGGCAATACCAACTCTCCGACCATCATGATCGCAGAGAAAGCCAGCGACATGATCAAGGCAGACGCGAAACAACGCGCCTTCGCCTGACCCTTGGATATAAAAATATCCTTTGGGTTATAAAAATATCCCTTAGGCCCTAAAACGCCATCCCTTTGGTCCGTTCCCCTACTCAGAGTGTGTGTGAACGGAGTGTTTCAAAGTGGAAAATCAAGTTCTGGAGTGTGCGACCACAGAAGTCCTAAAAAGGATCGCAGGTCGCGATAAAAACGGGTTGCGCGCGTTGCACAACATGCATGGCAACAAGCTTTACACAGAGCTTGTGCGCCTGCTGGACGACCGCGGCCAAGCAAAATTGGCCTATCTCGAGCTGATGCCCCGCATCTGGCGCGAGGCAGCCACCTTTGATCCGAATAAAGAGGATGCGCTGGACTGGCTCATCCGCCGGACACGGTTTCTGGCGATCACGCGCCTGAAAGAGGAATCCGGCGACCAGCCCTTCTTTGGTCGCAACATCGCCTGGGAGCCGGATCGCGACCTGAGCCAACAGGAACAAGAGTTGCGGCACCATCAAGTTGGGCGGATCAACCTCGCCATTCGGTCACTTCCAGTTGAATCCGCCGAGATGCTTGTGGCCAAATTGGTCTATAATCTCACCTTAGATGACCTAGCGTCACTCTATAATCAGCCAGCTCAAGCCGTTGGTAGAATGGTAAGGAACGCAGGATTTGCGCTCCGCACCCAACTACTCGGAGTACCCTGTTAAATGACACTGGACGAGCGTGCTTTCGCCTTTGTACTGGGCAGCCTTGACGACTCTGCAACCGGCGACGTCGCCGACGAGATCGGCCGCAGCGACAAAATGAGAGAGCGCGTGAGCTACTGGCGCAGGCATCTGGCACCGCTGTTACCGCCGCCAGTCGAGGAAGTGTATGAAAACCCGGTCAGTTGGGAAGAAGTCGAAGCCGTGGTGTTCGGTCAGATCTGACCCGTCACGGCGCGATCCACTGCCCTGCGAACCCGTCCACGCGCCGGAACACGGCGCGTTTGTGTTTTTCCGGGTCAATCAATAGCAACTCGATCTCTTCGACCGTGAGGCGCAACACCGCGAACCGGTCAAGCTGCGGATTATCCGTATGATCACTCGGGCTATGGATCGCATAGCCCGGATAGGGATGCCCCCCATATACTTTACGCGCGTGGGCAGGTACCTTTTCCCAAATCTCGGGTAGATCCTTGCGCGGGATTTCCTGCATCCGGCCACGCACCCGGATCTGGAGCGCTTCGGCAGGGTCCCAGACGTGCAAACCAGCATGCCCATTCTCGCGCAACTCTGACACTTTTTCCGAAGCGACATCGGTGTGCACTTCGACAACCGCTGCGTCGGGATCGGCACGGCGCAGGACAACGCTGCGCATCTCTGGCCAGCCACTTAGACCGAAGGTTCCGAGAGTCGGATGACGCGCCGCCGCTTCCGGTGATGTCGCCCCTGCAATCAAACGCGCCCAACCCAGAGACAGAAATTCAGAAAGCGAAGGCGCGGCCCCTTCAGACATCGTCATCCTCGTCCATTTCGTCTTCGGCCGCCCCGCGGAAACCGGTGGCGACTACGAACTTTTCAGAGCTATCGGCGCGGCTCGATGGCGGTTTGACGTTCATCACCTTTTTGAAGCGCTGCTTGAGCAGTTGCTGCAGGCTGCCTTCGGCGCCGCCCGCCAGAACTTTGGCGACAAAGGTGCCCTCTGGCTCCAGCACGTCGAATGCGAAATAGGCAGCCGCCTCGCAGAGGGCGATGATGCGCAGGTGGTCGGTCTGCTTGTGACCGCTTGATGCGGCGGCCATGTCAGACATCACCACAGTGGCACTGCCCCCAAGCCATTCTTTGACCAGCAGATCGGCGTCATCGGCCAAGAAATCCAATTGGTGCACTTCGGCACCCGCGATGGCCTCAACCTCTTGCAGATCGACCCCAAGCACGGTGCCGATCGCCTTACCCTTTTTCTCGCCCAAAGCGTTCACGCGCTTGACTGCAACCTGACACCAGCCCCCCGGCGCACAGCCCAAATCGACGACCCGTGCACCCGGCACGAGGAAGCGGAACTTGTCGTCCAGTTCAAGGATTTTAAAGGCAGCGCGACCGCGATAGCCCTCTTCCTTGGCGCGTTTGACATAAGGATCGTTCAATTGACGCTGCAACCAGCGCTGCTGGCTGGTGGTGCGCCCACGGGCGGTTTTGACTTTGACGGTCAGATCACGCTGGCCGCGACCCGAAGTATTTTTGGTTGGTTTCTTCGCCATTATTCACTGTCCTTCAGAACGCCGTCGGCGCTCATCTGTGCGTACAAAAGCCCCTCGCGCAGGCCCCGATCCGCCACCGAAAGGCGGTCCGTGGGCCAACAGCGCAAGAGCGCTTGCAGGATCGCAGAGCCCGACATAATCAGGGTCTGACGATCGTTTCCAATGCGGGGATCGCGGCGGCGGCCTTCGGGGCCGAGCTTCAGGTAGCCGTCGATCACTTTGTTAATCTGGTCCGAGTTCATGCGCAGGCCGTCGACCTTGGTCCGGTCGTACCGTTTGAGCCCCAAGTGAGAGGCCGCAACCGTTGTGACCGTGCCGCTGGTGCCGACGATCTGGAACCCTTGGCGCTGTTGTTCGCGGGCATAGGGTGCGAACTCGGCGAGGTTCTCTTCAAAGAACCAGCTCATCAGCGCAAAACGGGCCGCGTCGTCTTCGACATCCGAGAATTGCTCGCGCAGGGTCGCGACGCCATACGGCACACTGATCCAGTCCACCACTTTCGCTGGCGGATAGTTCAGACGCGGGCCGCGCGCTTTGAACCCTTGGTGCAGACGCATGATCGACTTGGCGCGCTCACGTCGCGGCACTTGGGCCAGATCGATCCACACCAGTTCCGTCGACCCACCACCAATATCCACGACCAGCAACTGCTGTGTCCGCGGGCTGACCAAAGGAGCGCAGGACACAACGGCCAAACGTGCTTCTTCCTCGGGCGGGATGATTTCCAGCGACAAGCCAGTTTCACGCCGCACCTGCTGCAAGAACTTGCGAGAGTTCGTTGCACGGCGACAAGCCTCTGTCGCCACGAGACGCATATGCGTCACGCGATGCCGCTGAAGCTTCTGCTGGCACACTTTCAGGGCCTGCACAGTCCGGTTCATGGCTGCGCGGCTCAAGTTGCCAGTACTCTCCAAGCCCTCGCCCAATTGGACGGACTTGGAAAAGCTATCGACCACCGTGAACTGAGCGCCATTCGGTCTGGCAATCAGCATACGGCAGCTGTTCGTGCCCAAATCCAAGGCGGCGTACAGCTCGCTTGGATCGGGCGATGCGCGATGAGCGCTCTCGACCGTTTTCGGGAGTGCGCCCGCGCAATCGGGACGCCTGGGCGTCATGTCCACGCCCTCCATTCATTGTTACCCACTAGGGTAGTCACTCCACCCCGAATGCGCAAGGACCGGTTATGCATATCTGGGCATCCGCTGCCGCCAATTCTGTCAGCGTGCCCTCCGCCCCATAATGATCATGCAGAACTTTCACGCCCCACAGCATGGTCACGGCCTGCCCCCAAGATTATGCTCAGGTCGCACACACGTTTTACAGTGTCGAAATTTGCACAAGGCGACGCAAACGCGCGTTCTACAACAGACTGCATAGGGAACAGGGAATCGCACAATGCCCGAGATCACCATCGTTTACTGGCGCGATATTCCGGCTCAGGTCATCGTCGGCAAAGGACGCAAAGCGGCTAAAATCCAGCTGCCCGAACGTTTTGAACAGGCCATCGACCGCGCGGCAATGAAATCCGGCGCGGATCAGACAGACGATTATCTGGCCGAATGGCGCAAAGACGTGATCGACACGCGTGACGGTGACCCCCAGACCCTTGCCGAGGCAGAAGCCGCACGGCTGGTAGAGGAGTATGATCAGGCCAAAGTGAAGGCGCTGATTGAAAACGGTGGGCGTGCATGAGCACACCCCGGCAGATCTGGGAGGCCGCGATGGCTTTGTTGAATTTCCGCAAGCGCGAAGACGTGGCTGCACCCACAGTGAACCCCCAAGTCGAGTCCTTCTTGCAGGATTACTCGATCGAGGTCATGCCGCGCACCGCGTCGAAGGTTGAGAATTTCCGCGACCTTCTGCCCGAAGGCACCCGCGTCTACATCGCCCATATCGAGGGCACCCCTATCGAGGACATGGTCGAAACCGCCGCCCGTCTGAACGACGATGGCTTTCAGGTCATGCCCCACTTCCCCGCGCGCATCATCAAAGACGCCGCGACGCTGGAAAACTGGATCAACCGCTATTCGAACGACGCAGGCGTCAAGCAAGCTCTGCTGCTGGCCGGCGGCGTTTCCGAGCCTCACGGTGAGTTCCACAGCTCTATGCAGCTGATGGAGACCGGCCTTTTCGACCGCGCAGGCTTCACCCGTCTCCACGTCGCAGGCCACCCCGAAGGCAACAAGGACATCGACCCCAAAGGCGGCGATCAGAACGTCATGGACGCCCTCCGCTGGAAGGCCGCATTCAACGAGCGCACCGACGCCGAGATGGCTCTGGCCACCCAGTTCTGCTTCGAAGCCAAGCCGATCATCGAATGGGCCGACAGCATCAAAGCGGCTGGAGTTGACCTGCCCATCCACATCGGCATCGCGGGCCCTGCCAAGCTGCAGACCATGATCAAGTTCGCGGTTGCTTGCGGCGTTGGCCCCTCGCTCAAGGTTCTGCAAAAGCGCGCCAAAGACGTGACAAAGCTGATGCTACCATTCGAGCCGAACGAAGTGATCGCCGATCTGGCTGCGCACAAGGCTGCGAACCCTGATTTCAACATCACCAATGTCCATTTCTTCCCCCTCGGCGGCATCAAGACCAATGCGCAGTGGGCCATCGACAACGGCGGACGCTCTGCTGTCCCCGCAAACCAAGACTAAGGAACGCCAATGACCCGCACTGTCATCGAGTCGCAAACCAAGACCGTCACCATCGGCTTTGACGAGCCCTTCTGCGTCATCGGCGAACGCATCAACCCCACCGGCCGCAAAAAACTGGCGGCCGAACTCGAAGCAGGCGACTTCAGCACCGTTGAAAAAGACGCGCTGGAGCAGGTCGCTTGCGGCGCCATGGTGCTCGATATCAACGCGGGTGTGGTCTACAACTCGAACCCCAACCCGAACGAGACCGAGCCGCCGCTCATGACCAAGATGATCGAGCTGGTTCAGGGTCTGACCGACACCCCGCTCTGCATCGACAGCTCTGTGCCCGCCGCGCTCGAAGCCGGTCTGGCAGCCGCAAACGGGCGTCCCCTGCTGAACTCGGTCACCGGCGAAGAAGATCGTCTGGAACTAGTTCTGCCGCTGGTCAAGAAGTACAACGTTCCCGTTGTGGCGATCTCGAACGACGACACCGGCATCTCCGAAGACCCCGACGTCCGCTTTGCCGTCGCCAAGAAAATCGTCGAGCGTGCCGCTGATTTCGGCGTTCCGGCCCATGACATCGTGGTTGACCCGCTGGTCATGCCCGTTGGCGCAATGGCAACCGCTGGCCAGCAGGTCTTTGCTCTGGTCCGCCGTCTGCGAGACGAGCTGGGTGTAAACACCACCTGCGGCGCGTCAAACATCAGCTTCGGCCTGCCCAACCGTCACGGAATCAACGCGGCCTTCCTGCCCATGGCCATCGGTGCGGGCATGACCTCGGCGATCATGAACCCTGTCCGTCAGGTGGAAATGGAAGCGATCAAAGCGGCCAACATGCTGATGAACCACGACCCGAACGGCGGCGCGTGGATCCAGTTCTCCAAAGTTCTGGAAGCCACCAAGGAAGGCGCAACCTTCGCCGACGCAGCCAAGGCATCGATGGACGCCGGCGGTGGACGCGGCGGTCGCCGTGGTGGTCGCCGTCGCGGCTAAGCCGGACCAAATAAACAAGCAAAAGGCTGGTCAATCGACCAGCCTTTTTCATTTTGGGTGATCTCTAGCGCTTTAGCGGTAGAGCAACGAATGCCCGTTGTTGAACAGATGCACCTTGGCCGGTTCCGCCGTCATCCGCATCCGCTTACCGCGCACCCCCGTATGAATGCCGGGCAGCTTCGCGATCACCGGCTCATGTTCGGGCTTCTGCTTTTTGAAGTATAGCAGCGTGACCTCGCCCAAGGCTTCCTTGATCTCGACCTCGCCCTCATAGGCATAGTCCGCGCCATCCGTTGCGATCATATCCTCGGGTCGAATGCCGACCTCTACCTCCAACCCCAAATCGCTCTCAACACTGGGATAATTCGACAGGATCGTCCCCCGCCCCTCGGGCAGTTCCACGCGGGTCTGCTGCCCAGTCCCAACAATCTGCCCCCCCAGCAGGTTCATCTGCGGCGAGCCGATAAACTGCGCGACAAAGGTATTTTCAGGCCGCTCGTACAGCTCCAAAGGCGTGCCGACCTGTGCAATTCCGCCCCCCGCAAGAACGACGATCCGGCTGGCAAGCGTCATTGCCTCCACCTGATCGTGGGTCACATAGATCATGGTGCTGTCCGGCATCTGCTCTTTCAGCTGCGCAATCTCGATCCGCGTCGCCACGCGCAGCGCAGCATCAAGGTTCGAGAGCGGCTCGTCGAACAGATAAACCTTGGGGTCCCGCACAATCGACCGCCCGATCGCCACACGTTGGCGCTGACCGCCAGACAACGCCTTTGGCAGGCGATCCAAGTACGGCTCTAACTGCAAAATCTTGGCAGCGCGGTTCACCGCCGCCTCGATCTCTGCCTTCGACTTCCCCGCGATCTTCAACGCGAAAGACATATTCTCGCGCACGGTCATATGCGGATACAGAGCATAGGACTGGAACACCATGGCGATCCCGCGCTGCGCGGGGGGCACGTTGTTGACCACCTGCCCATCGATCTGCAACTCGCCGCCGGTGATCTTTTCCAGACCGGCGATCATCCGCAGCAAGGTCGACTTCCCGCAACCCGACGGCCCGACAAAGACGATCAACTCGCCCTTCTCAATCTCCAGATCAATGTGCTTCAGAACGTCGACCGGCCCGTAGCTTTTCGCCACATCGGTCAGTTTCAGATCGGCCATAGTGTCCCCCTCCCGATCGCGCTTACATCTTTACCAAGAAACTGGGCTGCCACGGACCCAGATGGATTTTCCCATCCTCGGCCACGCCGCAGCTGCCCATCTCGGTGTTCACGGTCAGCCAGTTACCCACCGGCCCCTCAATCGTCGCGGGCTGGTCCGACATGTTGAAGGCGCAGAACAGCTCCTCGCCCTCGGCAACCCGGCGGAAGGACAGGACTGTGCCCTCTGCCTTCAGGTCCGCATGATCACCACTCACCAGCGACGGATGCGCGTGACGCATTCCGATGACGCGGCGATAGTGATGCAACAGCGCCGATGGGTCTTTCTCTTGTTCGGCCACAGCTTTGTTGGCGTGATCCCCCGACACGGGCAGCCAAGGCCGCGCTGCATTCGAGAAGCCCGCATTATGCTCGTTGATGTCCCAAACCATGGGCGTCCGGCAGCCATCTCGGCCTTTGAACTCCGGCCAGAACTGAATGCCATACGGGTCTTGCAGATCCTCAAAGGCGACATCAGCTTCGTGGAGCCCCAGTTCCTCGCCCTGATAGAGACAGACGGACCCACGCAGGCTTATCATCAGCGAGATATACAGGCGCTGCGCCGCAGGCGGCAGGTTCCAGCGGCTGGCATGGCGCATGACGTCGTGGTTCGAGAATGCCCAACAGGCCCAGCCTTCGGCGGCCACGTCATCCACTTGGTTCATGACGCGAACAACTTTCTCGGGCGACAGCGGCTCGTTCTCTAGGAATTCAAAGGCGTAGCACATATGCACGCCCTCGCCCTTGCGGGTATACTCGCCCATGATCTCGAGCCCGCGCTGCGCGTCACCGACTTCGCCCACAGTCGCGGCACCGGGGAATTCGTCCAGCAGTGCGCGGAACTTCTTCAGGAAGGCGAGGTTCTCGGGGCGGTTCTTGGAATAAATGTGGCGCTGGTGGTTATAGGGGTTCACCGAGGGCGCGATGGTGTCCTTGCGCTCTTCCTTTGGCAGCGCCGGGTTGGACCGCAGCTCTGCGTCATGGAAGTAGAAGTTGATGGTATCCAGACGGAAGCCATCCACCCCCCGCTCCAGCCAGAAACGCGCGGCGCTCAGGACCGCGTCCTGCACATCGGGATTGTGGAAATTCAAGTCGGGCTGGGACACAAGGAAGTTGTGCAGATAATACTGCTCGCGGCCAGCATCCCATTGCCACGCGGGCCCACCGAAAATCGACAGCCAGTTGTTAGGCGGCGTGCCGTCGTCCTTGGGATCGGACCAGACGTACCAGTCGGCCTTGGGGTTGTCGCGGCTCTCGCGGCTTTCGATGAACCACGGATGCTGATCCGAGGTGTGCGACATCACCAGATCGATCATCACCTTGATGCCGTAGAAATGGGCCGTCTCGATCACCGCGTCGAAATCCGCGAGTGAGCCGAACATCGGGTCCACGTCGCAATAGTCGCTGACGTCGTAGCCAAAATCCTTCATCGGGCTGGTAAAGAACGGCGAAATCCAGATCGCGTCCACCCCGAGCGAAGCGATGTATGGCAGACGCTGAACGATCCCCAAGAGGTCGCCAATCCCGTCGCCATTGCTGTCCTGATAGCTGCGCGGATAGATCTGGTAAATGACTGCGCCGCGCCACCAATCGGGGTTTTCGGCTTTGCTCAGTTTGGGAACCATGGTGTGAACTTTCTATTGTCTCGGAAGCGGCCGGAGGGGACCGCGTTATTTCACAGAACCGGCCAAGAGGCCGCGGACCAAATAGCGTTGCATCAGGAAAAACACGGCGATCGGGACGGCGATCGACACAAAGGCTGCTGTCGCCAGAATGCCCCAGTCGCCCCCGCGCGACCCCAACAGGTCGTCGGCGATCTTGCGTGTCATCACCCAGCTGCCGCTGTCTGACGGTAGGAAAACCTTGGCCACCAAGAGATCGTTCCATGTCCATAGGAACTGGAAGATCGCAAAGGACGCCAATGCCGGAAAGCTAAGGGGCAATACGATGCGGGTGAAAATCTGGAAATCCGTGGCGCCGTCGACCTTGGCCCCTTCGATGATGTCCTTGGGCAGGCCCACCATGTAGTTGCGCAGCAGGTAAATCGCGAGCGGCAGGCCGAACCCTGTATGCGCGAGCCAAATGCCGACAAAGCTCTGCCCGATGCCGATGTCGTTGTGCAGCCGTAGCAGCGGGACGAGAGCCAACTGCAGAGGCACCACCAGCAGACCTACGACTCCCGCGATCAACAGGCCGCGACCGGGGAACTGCATCCACGCCAGCGCATAGGCCGCAAAAGCCGCGATCAGGATCGGGATCACGGTCGCCGGAATGGTCACCGTAAAGGTGTTGATAAAGGCCTGCGCCATCCCGTTCGAATAGAGCACCCGCTCGTAGTTATCGGTGGTGAATTCGGGCGGCACTTCGGCGGCGAAATAAACGCGCTGGCCTTTGCCGCTAGGCTCTTCGGGCGTGCGCATTTCATAGCTGCCATCGGCGTTCACCACGAGTGTCCCACCGCCGCGCAGCTCTGTCTCTTCGCCCGCCGCAATGCCCGTAGGGTCAGAGCGACTGACGCCGAAAGCTGTAATCTTACCAATACCTTCTTCGCCGTCCTTCAGGTTTCCGGTCAAGACGTAAACGCCATCGACCAGCGCCGGTTCGCCACTAATCCGCGCGCCCGAGGTTTGCTCGGTCGGGAATGGCGCCTGCCACCATGGGCTCGCCGAAATATCGTCGCGGTCGCGGAAGGACGAGACGAAAAGGCCCACCGTCGGAACCAGCCACAGGATGACCAGAACCAATACGCAGATGCGGGTGACCCAAGTCAGGGCCGGTTTGTGTCCAGCGATATTTTCCATGGTCCCCTCCTCAGCGCATTTCTTTGCGGGCTTGGCGGATGTTCCAGATCATCACAGGCAAGACGAGCACCATGATCACCAGCGCCACCGCCGTCGCGCGGCCATCATCGCGGAACATGTATTCCATCATGTAACTCGGCAAAATTTGCGTACCGAAGTTGCCCCCTGTCATGGTGTAGACGATGTCGAACACCTTGAGCACGAGGATGGTGATCGTCGTCCAGACCACCAGAATTGTGCCCATGATCTGCGGCACCTGAATTTTGAAGAAAATCTGAAAAGGGTTTGCCCCGTCCAGAATAGCGGCCTCGATGGTTTCTTCGGGAATGCCGCGCAGGGCCGCCGACAAGATCACCATGGCAAAGCCGGTCTGGATCCACACCAGAATGACCATCAGAAAGAAGTTGTTCCAGAACGGCACTTGCAGCGGGTCAATCGGCCCGTCCGCGCCAAAGAACAGACGCACCGCGTTCAGCATCCCGATGCTGGCGTCATTGGCATAAACGAACTTCCAGATCAGCGAGGCACCGACGAAGCTGATCGCCATGGGCATAAAGATCAGCGACTTCGCGATCCCGCCCCACTTCAGCCGGTCCGTCAGCTGTGCGATCACCAGCCCAAGGAACGTCGCCGCCGCGGGCACCACGAGAACCCAAAGCAGGTTGTTGAACACAGCGCTGCGGAACTCGGGATCAGCAGCAAGGTTCTGGTAGTTCTGAAACCCGATGAAGGTGTCACCCGTCCGGTCGTACATCGACCGGATAAAGCTGCCGACCACGGGATAGACCAGATAGAGCGTCAGCGCGAAAAGCGCCGGAAACAGAAAGAGCCAAGGCCGGACCGCATTGGCGCGGTTGATGTTGCGCCCTGCGTCATCGTTGCGGGCGGGAAAGATCAACCGGTCGAGGATCAAATTCGATGCGTAGAAATATCCGATGCAGCCGAAGACCCCGATCAGGATCGTCAACGCGCCTTGCATGAGCGGGCCCATGGCTTGGTTCCTTTGGATCAGAATTGGCGGCGCAAAATGGCGCCGGAGTGGCCCTCCCACAGCGATGCGCGGGAAGGCCGTGGTCATACGACCTTACTTGATTTCGTCCCAGCGGGACTGGATCGCTGCGGTCACATCTTCGGCGCTGGCGCCAGTGGTGTAATCGACCATGCCGGTCCAGAACGCACCTGCGCCGATCTCGCCGGGCATCAGGTCCGAGCCGTCAAAGCGGAAGGTGGTCGCGCCCTGCAGGATCTCGCCCATCGCGCGCTCGCTGTCGGTGTTATACAGACCGGTGTTCACGCCCGCATGCGCCGTCAAGAACCCGCCCTGCGCCATCCATGCTTCGTGCGCGATCGGCAGCTTCATGAACTCGAGGAATACGTTGGTCGCGTCCGACGGGCTGGTGATGCCGAACAAGGTGCCGGCACCCAGAACGGGGTTGCCCAGATCCTTTTCCGCATAGCTCGGAAAGTAGAAGAAGTCAGCGTCGGTGCCCACCTCGACATCTTCGGGGAAGAACGCGGGAATGAACGACGCCTGACGGTGCATGTAGCACTTGGGCGGCAAAGAGAAGAGACCGGTGGGGCTGTCGCGGAAGTCGGTCGAGGCCACAGCCTCTGCCCCGCCATCAGCGTAGCCGTCGGTGCGGGCAAACCAGCCGAATTCATTGATCGCACCGATGACGGCCGGATCGTTGAACGGAATTTCGTTGGTGACCCACTGGTCATAGACCGACGCAGGCTGGGTGCGCAGCATCAGGTCCTCGACCCAGTCGGTGGCGGGCCAACCGGTCGCCGCGCCTGAACCCAGACCGATGCACCACGGGGTGCCGCCGTCATCGACGATCTTCTGGGTCAACGCCTTGAGGTCTTCCATGCTTTCGGGGATCTCGTAGCCCATCTCTTCGAAGGCTTCGGGGACATACCAGACCAGCGACTTCAGGTCAGCGCGATAGAACAGACCGTAAAGCTGATCGTTGCCGTCCTGATCCGCATAGGTGCCCAGATCGACCCAGGACTGACCAGCGGCAAAGTTCGCGGCCACCCAGTCCGCAGTGCCTTCGGGCAGCGGAGTCAGCAGGCCGCGCTTAGCCATATCTGCCGCCAGACCGGGCTGCGGGAACACGGCGAGGTTCGGTGCAGAGCCTGCCTCGGCCGAGATCACGATGTCCTGCTCGAAGCTGTCAGAGCCCGAGTATTCCACGGTCGCGCCGGTCGCGGCTTCGAAGTAATCGAAGACCTTCTCCACGCGCTCTTTTTCGTTGCCGGTCCACGGGCCGGTGATCGTAACGGTCTGTCCCGCCAGATCATTCGCATCGGCAAAGGCCTGATAGCTGTCCCAGTGAAAATCACCCTCGCCGGGTGCGAACATCAGGTCCTGCGCGTACGCATTTCCTGCAACCATCGCAGAGGCAGCAACGCCCGCGAAAAGTACCTTCTTCATGTTTTCCTCCCAAGGTCCACGGCGCAAATTCGAATCTTCTCCAAACAGATTCAAAGCGCTTTGAATGGCGCGACGGTACTTCAACTCGTTATTTCTGTCAACACCTTCAGTTCGCATGGTGACGCAGTTTTATAATATTTCAATGGTGTTTCCATCTGCACCGCAGCAATGCAGGTGCAGCACGCAATGGACTTTGACCAATCCCGCAAAGCCCCGTATTGTCCGCCTATTCAAATCGCTTTGGCTGGACCTAACGCCATGAACCTAAAACAACTCTCGGAGATTCTGGGCCTGTCCCAAACCACCGTCAGCCGCGCGCTGAACGGCTATCCCGAGGTTGCAGAACGCACGCGCTTGCGGGTTCAGCACGCCGCGCAAAAGCACAATTACCAACCCAACATCGGCGCGCAGCGTCTGGCGCGCGGCCGGTCGATGACCATCGGGCATGTCATCCCTCTGTCAACGCAGCATGAAATGGTGAACCCTGTCTTCGCCGATTTCATCGCCGGTGCGGGCGAACGCTATTCGGCTTGCGGGTATGACATGAAGCTGACCATCGTGGACGACCAGAACGAAGAGGACATCTACCGCGATCTGAAAAGCCGCGGCAGCGTGGATGGCATCATCGTGCACGGCCCCTTGATGAACGACCCGCGCATTCCGCTGCTTCAGGAACTGGACCTGCCCTTTGTGGTCCATGGCCGCGCCAGCGATATCGACACGCCCTATTGCTGGGTGGATGTGAACAACGCCAGCGCCTTTCAACGGGCCGGCGAGTTTCTTCTTTCTCTGGGACACCGCCGGATCGGGTTGATCAACGGTCTGGAGCATATGGATTTTGCCCACCGTCGCCGCGCCGGTCTGGTTGCGGCTCTAGAGGCGGCAGGGGTCACGCCGAACCCCGACTACCTGCATGCGGGCGAGATGACCGAGATCAACGGCCACGACGCGATGAAGACCATGCTGGCCCTCGATACGCCCCCCACGGCGGTCGTCGTTGCCAGTTTCATCGCCGCCCTCGGCGTGCGCCGCGCCTTGGACGAGGCGGGTCTGAGGATGGCCCGTGACGTCTCTGTGATTACCTTTGACGACGACCTGTCCTACCTGCGCAACGGGGACCGCATTCCGATCTTTACCGCGACGCGCTCGTCCGTGCGTCAGGCGGGACGGCTCTCGGCAGATCTGCTGATTTCCCACATTGAAAACCCGACGGCTGCGCCGGAGCACAAACTGCTCGAAGCCGATTTGATTATTGGAAATTCCACAGGGCCCGTCCCTCAGGAGTAGGTGTTTATGAAATTCAAACGCAGCGATTTTCCCCGCGACTTCATGTTTGGCGCGGCGACCTCGAGCTACCAAATCGAAGGCCACAGCTTTGGCGGCGCAGGACCGACCCATTGGGACAGCTTTGCCGCGACGCCTGGCAATGTGGTGCGGGCCGAACACGGCGCGATTGCCTGCGATCACTATCACCGGTTCGAAGAGGATCTGGACCTGATGAAGGCGGCGGGCTTTGACGCCTACCGGTTCTCGACCTCATGGGCGCGGGTGATGCCCGAAGGTCGCGGCACCCCAAACTCCGAGGGGCTGGATTTCTATGACCGCCTGACCGATGCGATGCTAGAGCGCGGCCTGAAACCCTGCGCGACCCTGTATCACTGGGAACTGCCCTCGGCGCTGGCGGATATGGGCGGCTGGCGGAATGCGGACATCGCCAAGTGGTTCGGTGACTTCACCGAGGTGATCATGGGCCGCATCGGGGATCGCATGCACTCTGTCGCACCGATCAACGAGCCGTGGTGCGTAGGCTGGCTCAGCCATTTCATCGGCGCCCACGCCCCCGGCTTGCGCGACATCCGCGCCACCGCCCGCGCCATGCACCACGTGCTGACCGCCCACGGCACCGCCATTCAGGTGATGCGTGGCTTGGGGATGGGGAACTTGGGCGGCGTTTTCAACATGGAATGGCCGATCCCCCAGTCCGGCTCCGAAGAGGATTACCGCGCGGCCCAAGTCTATGACGGCATCTACAACCGCTTCTTCGTCGAGGGAATTTTCAACCGCCGCTACCCTGAAACTGTGCTCGAAGGGCTGGAGCCTCACCTGCCCCACGGCTGGCAAGATGACTTTGACCTGATCGCACAGCCGATCGATTGGGTCGGACTGAACTATTACACTTGCAAGCGGATCGCTGCTGCGCCGGACACCCCTTGGCCCCATCTGTCGGAACACGTGGGCGGTCTGACCCGCACCCAAATGGGGTGGGAGATATATCCCCAAGGTCTGGGGGATTTCGTGCGACGGATGCACCGCGAATACACCGGAGATCTGCCGATCTACATTACCGAAAACGGCATGGCGAACAACGACCACGTGGTTGGCGGAGAGGTCAACGACACCAACCGCATCGCCTATCTGGATGATCACCTGACATCGGTCCGCGAAGCCATCGAAGACGGCGCCCCAGTGCGCGGGTACTTCTGCTGGTCGCTTCTCGACAATTACGAGTGGTCTTTGGGCTATGAAAAGCGGTTCGGTTTGGTGCATGTGGATTTTGAAAGCTTGAAGCGCACACCCAAAGCATCTTATGAGGCCCTCAGGTTAGCGCTATCAAAGTAAGCATCCCGAGGACGTCAGAATGGACCAGACCGCCCCCCTGAGCATCGTCGCCGATATCGGCGGCACGAACACCCGCATCGCGCTGGCGCGGGGGACAGAGATCCTGCACGACACCATCACCCGCTACAAAAACGCAGGCGAGCCAAACTTCCCGCCCCTACTGGAGCGGTTCTTGGACGAGCACCCCGATGCGAAACCCGAAGCTTGCTGCGTGGCTGCCGCTGGCCCCGTGCGCGATGGTCGGGTCGAGATGACCAACCTGTCATGGGTGTTCGACAAGGACGATCTGGCGGCAGCAACGGGCGCATCGGTTATTGCAACCCTGAACGACATGCAGGCGCAGGGTCACGCCCTGCCCTACCTGAAGCCCGAAGCACTGACCAACCTGCGCAAAGGCCACGAGGCCAGCCCGCAAGCGGCCATGCTGATCGTGGGCATCGGCACTGGCATGAACATCGCGCCGGTCTATCACAGCGCGGCTGGCACTCTGGTTCCGCCCGCCGAAGCTGGCCACCCTTTGTTGGCTGTGCGCAACGACGACAACCTGCGTCTGTGCCAATACATCGAAAAGCACCACGGCTTCCCTTCGGTCGAAGAGGTGATGTCGGGCCGCGGCGTGGCACGCATCTATGAATGGCTGTCCTCCGAGGCAGGCGAGAAGCAGGTTCTAGAGCCCGCCGATATCATGAAGCGCGTCGAGGATGGCAGCGATCCGCTCGCGACCGAAACCGCCCGTCACTTTGTCCAGATCATGGGGAGTGTCTGCGGGAATTTGGCGCTGACTTTGCTGCCTTTTGGCGGGATCTACCTGATCGGTGGCGTGTCGCGGGCCTTTGCCCCGCTTATGGACAAGATGGGATTCGAGGAAAGCTTCCGTGATCTGGGACGGTTTGGCGATTTCGTTGACCAGTTTGGCATCTGGCTGGTCGAGGATGATTTTGCAGCTCTGACGGGCTGTGCCTCGCATTTGCAGGACTTGTTGCAGCGGCCGCACTGATGCGGTTGGGCCTGGGCTCTCGGGCGATGGTCGAGCCGTGAGTATTTAGGCAAAGCAGAAAGACAGGGCGCGGCGATGGCTGCGCCTGTTTGATTTTGTGATCTATGGGGGATCGGGAATAGGCTTGGCAGCGGTCTGGGGCTGGCGTATGCCAAAGAGCCAAGCAGTCAAGACGGATCAAGATGGACCTCAAAGCCAAGATTCCCGCCCGTATCGCCAAGGAAATCAACGCCAGCACATCGCAGGTCGCCGCTGCGATCGAGCTGCTGGACGGAGGCGCCACGGTGCCCTTTGTCGCCCGATACCGCAAAGAGGCGACAGGCGGGCTGGATGATACCCAGCTGCGTGATCTGTCCGAGCGCATGGTGTATCTGCGAGAGTTGGAAGCGCGGCGCGAGACGGTGCTGAAGAGCATTCAGGATCAGGGTAAGCTGACCGATGACCTGACCCGCCGCATCCTTCAGGCTGACACGAAAGCTGCGCTCGAAGACATCTACCTGCCCTACAAGCCCAAGCGCCGCACCCGTGCGATGATCGCGCGAGAGAACGGGCTGGAGCCCTTGGCCCGCGCTATTCAAAAGAACCGCGCTATCGAGCCATCGAAGGTGGCGGAGGGCTATCTGAACGCCGAGGTGGCCGATGTGAGGGCTGCACTGAACGGCGCGCGGGATATCCTGACCGAAGAACTGGCCGAGCGCGCCGAAATTCTGGGCCGCTTGCGCGAGTTGATGGCCGGCAAGGCGCATTTGGTGTCCCGAATGGTCGACGGCAAAGAGAAAGAAGGCGCAAAGTTTTCGGACTATTTCGCCCATTCCGAGCCCTATCGCGGGGTTCCCTCGCACCGTGCGCTCGCGATGATGCGTGGTGTGAATGAAGGCGTATTGACCACTGATCTGGAGCTGCCCGATGAGGCGGATGCCGAAGCGCCGCTGCGCGTTTTGCGCGCTGCGCTCGAGATTGGCGGGCAGCAGCCCGGGGACAAGTTCCTGTCCGATGTGGCCGGCTGGTGCTGGCGCGTGAAGCTGAAGCTGTCGATCACCATCGACCTGATGACTGATCTGCGCAAACGCGCCGAAGAAGAGGCGATCAACGTCTTTGCGCGGAACCTGAAGGACCTGCTTTTGGCTGCGCCTGCAGGGCACAAGACCACCATCGGTTTGGACCCGGGTATCCGGACAGGCGTGAAGCTGGCGGTCGTGGATGCCACGGGCAAGGTGCTGGAGACGGCAACGCTCTACCCTTTCCAACCCAAAAACGATCTGCGCGGGGCGCAGGCGACTTTGGGCGCCTTAATCCGCAAGCATGGCGCGACCCTGATCGCCATCGGCAACGGCACCGCCAGCCGCGAGACCGAGAAGATGGTCGCCGATCTGCTAAAGGACATGCCCGCGCCGAAACCGACGAAGGTCATCGTTTCCGAAGCGGGTGCATCGGTCTATTCGGCCAGCGCTTTGGCCGCACGGGAATTCCCCGATCTGGACGTGTCCTTGCGCGGGGCTGTATCGATTGCCCGCCGCTTGCAAGACCCCCTCGCGGAACTGGTGAAGATTGAGCCAAAGTCCATCGGCGTCGGCCAGTACCAGCACGACGTGGACCAACATCGTTTGGCCCGTGCGCTAGATGGCGTGGTCGAGGATGCCGTGAACGCCGTTGGAGTGGACCTGAACACCGCCTCTGCGCCGCTTTTGGCGCGTGTGTCCGGCCTTGGGCCCGGTCTGGCCGAAGCAATCGTAGCGCACCGCGATGCCAATGGCGCGTTCAACAGCCGCAAAGGGCTGAAAGCCGTGCCGCGACTGGGAGAGCGGACGTTCGAGCAATGCGCAGGCTTCCTGCGGATTTCTGGGGGTGATGAGCCTCTGGATGCGTCCTCGGTGCACCCCGAGGCCTATGCCGTGGCGCGCAAGATCGTCAAAGCTTGCGGGCGTGACCTGCGCGAGTTGATGAAGGACCCTGCCCCTCTGCGTAGCCTACGTCCCCAGCAGTTCGTGACAGACAGCTTTGGTCTGCCGACCGTGCAGGATATCTTTGGCGAATTGGAAAAGCCGGGCCGCGACCCGCGTCCTGACTTCAAGACCGCGACTTTTGCCGAGGGGATCGACTCGATCAAGGACCTGAAACCGGGCATGCAGCTTGAGGGCACTGTGACCAACGTGGCGGCCTTTGGTGCGTTCGTCGATATCGGCGTGCATCAGGACGGCTTGGTTCACGTGAGCCAGCTGTCGGGCAAGTTCGTCAAAGACCCTCACGAGGTTGTCAAAGCGGGTGATGTGGTGCGCGTACGGGTGACCGAAGTGGATGTTCCGCGCAACCGCATCGGCCTGTCGATGAAGAGCCCCGATGCTCAAAGCCGACCCGAACGCGGCGGGCGAAATGAGCGGAACGATGGGCCGCCCCGCGGTGGCAAGGGGCCCAAAGGCGGCCCGCGTGGTGGTGGTGGCAAGCCGCGAAACACGCCTCAGGACTCTGGTGGCGCGATGGCCTCGGCATTGGCTGCGGCGTTCAAGCGCTTGTAAAAGCGTCATAAATTGCGATTAGGGAAAGGGCGCGGGCAACTGCGCCCTTTGGCTTTGGCGCGATCTGATGGACATCACGACTGATGCGAATGGCAACGGTCAGGATCAGACCACTTGGTCAAAGGACAAAGCTCGTGCATGCTGATGGCACGGGCGCCCGAATTTGCGCCGCACTCGAATTTTAAGACAGGACGACCCCAAGTGACTTTGACGACCACCCAGATCGAGCAGCTGATCGCTGCCACGCGTGACACTGCCAAAACCGAAATTCTGCCGTGGTACCGCCGCTTGGATGACAGCGAGATCGACACCAAAGCACACGCACAGGATCTGGTCACCAAGGCCGACAGGGCGAGCGAACGGGCGCTGACCGCGGTGGCCGCAGATATCTTGCCCGGGGCCGTCGTCGTGGGAGAAGAGGCTGTCTCGGACGGGTCAGTGTCGCTGGACGTTCTGAAGGGCGCGGAGCAAGCGCTGATCATCGATCCGATTGATGGCACTTGGAATTATGCCAACGGGATCAATACTTTCGGCGTCATTCTTGCGGTTGTTGAAAAGGGCGAGACCGTGTTCGGTTTGCTGTACGATCCGCTTGGCGATGACTGGGTGATGGCTGAGAGTGGTGGCGGTGCCGTATTCGGCAGCCCCACTGAACCGGCGCGGACGATCAAAGCGCGGGAGGCCCGCCAGATCAACGAGATGACCGGCTATTGGCCCCCTGCGATTTTCACCGCCGAGCAACGGTCGCGGATGTACGACTTTGCCAAGGTGATTGACCGCCATTCCAGCCTGCGCTGCGCCTGTCACGAGCATCGCCTCTTTGCCCAAGGCGGCGCAGACTTTCTGCTAACGGCGAACCTGAATCCGTGGGACCACGCAGCAGGTGCCCTGATTGCGCGCGAAGCGGGCGGCTATGTGCGGATGCTGGATGGGGAGGCTTATGCGCCGACATTAACCGACGGGAACCTGCTGATCGCGCCGGATGCGGACAGCTGGCGGGCGCTGGCAGACCCGTTGCGGATGGCCGTGTTCGGGGAGTGATCCGAGCGGCCTGTGGCGGGCGCCGTATTTTGAGTATTTAAGGCAAAAAGAAAGCAGGGTTACGTGCCCTGCTTTTCGGTTTGTGCGGTGTTACCCGCGTTCTTTCCAGCGGACCATTTGGCGGAGGACACCGTGCAGGGTTTGGACGTCCGCACGGGTCAAGGGCATCCGGCTCCACAAATTGCGGAGGTTGGTTTTCATGTTGTCGGCTTTGGTTTCGGGGAAGAAGAAACCAGCGTCGTCGAGGCGTTCTTCGTAATGGGTGGCGAGTTTTTCGACTTCGATCGCGCTGGCCCACTCGGTGCCTGCGAGTTCGTAGTTGATGGGCTCTGCCGCAATGGTCTGGCGGCTCCATTCATAGGCGCAGAGTAGGACACACTGGCCAAGGTTCAGCGAGGCGAATTCGGGGTTCACTGGCACCGAGATGATCGCATTGGCGCGGGCGATATCCTCGTTTTCCAGACCGGCGCGTTCAGGTCCGAACATGAAGGCGACTTTCTCGCCGGCGTTGACGCGGGCGTTGGCTTCTTTCATGGCTTGCTCGGGGGTGTAGACCGGTTTGGTCAAGCCGCGCGGGCGGGCCGTCGTCGCAAAGACAAAGGCGCAGTCGTCGAGTGCAGTCGGAAGATCAGGCGTCAGCATGGCCTCGTCCAAAAGACGCCCTGCCCCGCTGGCCATGGCAACTGCGCGCTGGTTGGGCCAGCCGTCGCGGGGATCGACGATCCGCATCCGGTCGAGGCCGAAGTTCCACATGGCCCGTGCCGCCGCGCCGATATTCTCGCCCATTTGGGGGCGGACCAGCACGAACGAAGGCTGCGGGGTATCTGTGGGCATGGGGTTCTCCTGGCGCGAACGGTTTGCGGGGTCTGATAGTCTGCCATGGGAAAACCCGCAAGCAGAGCGATGGTCAAAGCCGAAAAACCACGGTAAAGGAGCCGGAACACCGAATGAGGAGTCTCTTCATGTCCGAGCTTGAACTGCCCCAGATCTATCTGATCACGCCCCCTGATTTTGATTTCCGCGAGTTCCCCGAAGAAATGGCGCGGGTTCTGGACGCGACAGAGATCGCGTGCGTGCGTCTGGCTCTGGCAACCACGGACGAAGATCGCATTCTGCGCAGCGCGGATGCCCTACGCGAGGTGACCCATGACCGCGACATCGCGTTGGTGATCGAACGCCACGTGCTGCTGGCCGAGCGTCTGGGCTTGGACGGGGTGCACCTGACCGACGGGGCACGCTCTGTGCGTGCGACACGCAAGCAGCTTGGCGATGATGCGATTGTGGGCAGCTACTGCGCGGCCTCGCGCCATGACGGTATGAACGCGGGCGAAGCGGGTGCGGACTACGTGTCCTTTGGCCCCGTTGGCGGGACTGCTTTGGGCGATGGGTCCCACGCGGACGCAGAGCTGTTCGGCTGGTGGTCGCAGATGATCGAACTGCCCGTCGTCGCCGAAGGCGCCCTGACCGAAGAGCTGATCCGAACCATCTCGCCGGTCACTGACTTCTTTGGCATCGGCGCAGAGATTTGGGATACCGAAGATCCCGCTGCGACTCTGAAAACCTTCGTAGCAGCGATGAGCTAAGTTACATCGCGCTGCGGACCGTGTCCTCGAGCGCTTTGGTCAAATCCTTGCGGTGGGCGAAATCGGCCACCGCCACAGAGGGGTGGTAGATCACATCGACCTGCCCCTGACGCGGCGTCGACAGGACCTTGAGCAGGTGCTCGCCGAACTCCATATCACCCCACCAGCCGTAGAACCGCGCGTCCTGACCATCAGGCGCTGTGTAGCGTACCGTGACGGGCTGAATGCGCAGATCCTCTCGGAAGCCGGGCTGGAAGAATGCCGCAAAGAGCGTGGATTTGAAGGGCAGCACACGGCGGCTGTCAGTCGAGGTGCCCTCTGGGAAGAACAGCAGTTGGTGGCCGTGGCTCAGACGCTCTTGGAAGAGTTCGGTTTGGGCGCGGGCTTCTTTGCGGTCGCGCTTGATAAATACGGTGCCTGTGGCGCGGGCGAGCCAGCCGATACCAGCCCAACCCGCCACCTCTGCCTTGGACACAAAGTAGATGGTCTGCCGCGCGTTCAGGGCAAAGATGTCCAGCCAGCTGGCGTGGTTCGCAACGACTGCCAGTTTCCCATGCTCTGGCGTGCCGATGCGTCGAAAGCGGATACCCATTGCTGGAAAGGCCAGCGTGCAGACCGTGCGAGTGATGTAGGGCGTGATCGGGCGGTTCTGGCCAAAGATCGGGGCTTCGAGGAGCCGCAGAAGCAGCGTCAGGATCAGCCCGACCGCGCAGAGCAGGCCCAAGGGAATGCCGCGCAACAAGACGAGGCACCACCCCAGAGCGCTGATCCGCGGAAACTCCGGACGGTCACCGCTATCCCATGTTGCGCTCATGATCTCAGGCCCTTGGAGTAAATGGCTTTCTGGGTCGCGCTCAGGCGCGCAGCGTCCATGACCAAGCAGATATCCGTGGTGTTGAACGCGTGGTCGACGTAGGCCCCCTCGCCCACGTAGCCCCCAAGGCGAAGGTAAGCTTTGATCAGCGCGGGCACCGCAAGCATGGCCGGTTTTCGGTCGATCTGGTCGCAAGGGATCAGATCCATCGGCTGGAAGTGATCATCGACAGCCCGCACCCGCAACTCTGGCGGTGCAAGATGACGCTCGTGGAGTAGCGACAGGGATGGCGCCAGCGCGGCCACATCAGTTCCGTGGAAACTGGCGGTTCCGAACATGACCTCGATCCGGTGATCCGCCACATACTCGGCCAAACCGTTCCACATCACCAGCATCGCGGCGCCACCGCGGTAATCCGCGTGCAGACACGAGCGGCCTAACTCTAGCAGCTTGCGCCCGCTATCTTTCAGGACAGTCAGGTCGTACTCGGTCTCGGAATAGAACCGCCCGATCGACGGCATCTGGTCATCCCGCAGCAGACGATAGACCGCGACGACCCGGTCGCCTTCGGGCCGTGACAGATCCTCTAGCAAGAGATGATCGAAAAACGGATCAAACTCGTCCTTTTCCAGCCGCGCGTCGTGATCCACATGGGGCCCATCCGCGCCGAGTTCGGCGACAAAAACCTCGTACCGCAAGCGTTGCGCCGCGCGCAGATCATCCGATCCTGCTGCAAGTCGCACCGAAAACTCGGGAGTAGAAACGGCCATCACGCTGCCTTGTCACACTGGATCTGTTCAGGCGGAGATGTAGGCGCTCTGGCACCGTGATGCAAACACCGCCTGCTAAGTGGTTCAAACGTATAGGTTCTTGAAACTGGTAATGATCAATTAAGATTCGTCGTATACGGGTAAAAGAGCAACACGGGAGGAGTCGATGACAACCTTGCCTTGCTCGCGGAAATTCACGGTCACGCGGCCCTGAATGTTCGACTGAACCTGACCCAGCCCCCAATCGGGTTGTTGCGGGTGCCGGACAATCGCTCCGGGTTCGAGAAAGGCGTTCAAATCTGTCATCGTTTCCTCGCAATTGGAGAAGCGTTATGCGGCACAGCCCGAAGCGGATAGCAGACCTTTTGGGATCGCGCCTTTGTCATGATCTCATTTCACCGATCGGCGCAGTGTGCAACGGCGTTGAGCTGTTGGCCATGGGACCGATGGGCAACCTGCCCGAGCTAGCATTGATTTCCGACAGCATCGAAGCGGCGAATTTCCGCGTTCAGTTCTACCGCGTGGCCTACGGTCTGGCCTCGGACGACCAAGCCCTGAGCGAGGGCGAGGCGCGCCGCATTCTAGCCGGCGTCTACAAAGGGGCCCGACTGAAGGTCGATTGGGCAGTCAAAGCGCCCATGCCCCGCCCCGAGGTCAAACTGGCTTTCCTGTTGATCCAATGTATTGAGGATGCCCTACCCTATGGCGGCAATGTTCGGATCACGCACAATGGCATGTTCTGGCGCATTGAGGCGGATGGTCGGATCAAGATTAAGGATCAGGCTCTTTGGGATGGCATCTGCTCCGGCGCAGAGCCCGAGGAGTTGTCGCCAAACAGCGTGCACTACGCGCTGATCCCCTATGCCCTAGAGGACGCGGGCCGCAGGATCATTTGCAACAACAGCGAAGATCACATCGAACTGACGTTCTGAACGAAAAAACCGGCCCTGATCCAGAGCCGGTTTCTTTTTGCCTTAGCCGCGGACAGTCCCGTCGCCCACAACCAGATATTTGAAGCTGGTCAGCTGCTCGGCCCCGACGGGCCCGCGAGCGTGCATCTTGCCCGTCGCGATCCCGATCTCTGCCCCCATCCCGAATTCGCCACCATCGGCAAACTGGGTCGAGGCATTGCGCATCAGGATGGCGCTGTCGAGGCGGGCAAAGAACTCTGCCGCCGCGCCGTCATCCTCGGTGATAATGCAATCAGTGTGCTGCGAGTGGTGATCCGAGATATACTGGATCGCCTCGTCCAGATCATCGACCACACGCGCCGCGATGATGCTATCAAGGAACTCTGTCCCCCAGTCAGCGTCGGTCGCGGGAACGACGCCCTCGATCCCCTGTAGCGCCGCATCCCCGCGCACTTCGACACCAGCCGCGACCAAGGCTTTGACAATCTCGGCCCCCAAGCCAACCAGTTGATCGCGGTGGATCAGCAGGCACTCCGCAGCGCCACAGATACCGGTCCGGCGGGTTTTGGCGTTCAGGACAACCTTCATCGCCTTGTCTGCGTCTGCAGCGGCGTCCACGTAGACGTGCACGATCCCTTCAAGGTGGGCAAAAACGGGCACGCGGGCTTCACGCTGGACGAGGCCAACGAGACCTTTACCGCCGCGAGGCACAATCACGTCGATGTAATCGGTCATGGTCAGCATCTCGCTGACGGCGGCGCGATCACGGGTCGGCACCAGTTGCACAGCGTCTTCGGGCAGACCCGCTTCGCGCAGACCAGCGGCCAGCGCAGCGTGGATCGCCCGCGAAGAATGGAAGCTCTCTGAGCCGCCGCGCAGGATCACCGCGTTTCCGGCCTTCAGGCACAGGGCACCGGCATCCGCCGTCACGTTCGGACGGCTTTCGTAGATCACGCCAATCACGCCCAAAGGGGTCCGGACGCGCTGAATGTGCAGCCCCGACGGACGGTCCCATTCCGCCAGCACGGCGCCCACCGGATCATCCTGCCCCGCGACCGAGCGCAGGCCATCGCAAATCCCCTGGATGCGGGCATCATCCAACATCAGGCGATCCATCATGGCGTCCGTTAGGCCTTTGTTGCGACCAAACTCCAGATCCTTGGCATTGGCGGCAATCACCTCGGCGCGGGACTCCCACAGCGCATCGGCTGCGGCGGTCAGCGCACGGGTTTTGGCCTCGGCTGGGGCGGTGGCCAGAACCTTTGCGGCTGCGCGTGCGCGCTGGCCCAGTTCCGCCATCATCGAGGAAATGTCTTCCACGTCCTTCATCGCCTTAGCTCCTTAAATTGCCATGTCGTCTCTATGGATCAATGCAGCGCGTCCAGGATAGCCCAAAAGCGCCTCGATATCATCACTGCGGTGGCCGCGGATCACCCGCGCCTCGTCCGCTGTGTAACGGGTCAACCCCATGCCGAGCGCATGCCCCTCTGGACTGCGCAACTCGACCGGATCACCGCGCCCAAAGTAGCCGATCACGCTGGTCACACCCGCAGGCAACAAGCTTTTGCCGCGTTTCAGGGCGTCCGCGGCACCTGCGTCCAGCATCAGAACGCCCTGCGGTTTCATCGCCGAGATCCAGCCCTTGCGAGCGGCTTTGGGGTCGGTTTGCGCGAGGAACCAAGTGCAGTTAGCCCCGTTCTCCAACGCTGACAGCGGGCGGGTCACGGACCCTTCGGTGATCGCCATGGCGCAGCCCGCCGCGGTTGCGGTTTTTGCGGCCATCACTTTGGTCTTCATGCCGCCCTTGGACAGGCCAGAGCCGGCATCCCCCGCCATCGCCTCGATCTCTGGGGTGATCTCGGAAATGGTGTCGTAGCGTTTTGCGGTGGGGGCAATCTGCGGATTGGCCGAATAGAATCCGTCCACATCGGACAGCAGGATCAGCTGGTCCGCGCCAACCGTCACAGCGATCTGCGCGGCCATGCGGTCGTTGTCGCCATAGCGAATTTCATCGGTGGCCACGGTGTCGTTCTCGTTGACGATCGGAACCACGCCAAAGCCGATCAAAGTCGCCAAAGTCGCGCGGCTGTTCAAATAGCGGCGACGGTCCGCGCTATCCTCAAGAGTAACTAGGACCTGTCCGGTTTTGATCCCGTGGGGCGCTAGCACCTCTTCGTAAGCGCGCGCGAGGCGGATCTGACCGACTGCAGCGGCAGCCTGTGATTGTTCGAGCGGCAGTTCGGTGTAGGGCAAGCCCAACACCCCGCGCCCCAACGCGATCGAGCCAGAGGACACCAGAATGACATCTGCCCCGCGATCACGGAGCATCTTTACATCTTCGGCGAGGCCGACCAGCCAGTCAGCGCGCAATTCACCGGTTTTCTTGTCGACCAGAAGGGCCGAGCCGATCTTGATGACAACGCGCTTTGCAGCACTCAGGGTTGCCATGTTCCGCTCTCCTGATCCTCGTCTTCTTCGGATTCTTCTTTCTTGATGCGCAGGCGGTCGTCCTCGATCTGGGCACGGACGGCGCGCAGCACCTCGGGCAGACCTTCACGGCTGACGCTGGACAGCATCATGACGGGGCCGCCGACAGCCTCTTCAAGCTCGGCGCGCTTTTCTTCACGCTCTTCGTCGTCGAGCGCGTCGATCTTGTTCAAGGCCGTCACGCGGGGTTTGTCCGCCAACTCGCCGCCGTATGCCTCGAGTTCGCCGATGATGACCTCGTAGTCATGGGCCACGTCGTCCGAAGTGCCGTCGACCAGATGCAGCAAAACTGCGCAACGTTCGACGTGACCAAGGAAACGGTCACCGATCCCCCGCCCTTCGGACGCGCCCTCGATCAAGCCGGGAATGTCGGCCATGACGAATTCCGCGTTGTCGATGCCAACAACGCCAAGGTTCGGGTGCAGTGTGGTGAACGGATAGTCCGCGATTTTGGGACGCGCGTTCGAACAGGCAGACAAGAAGGTCGACTTGCCTGCGTTCGGCAGACCCAGCAGGCCCGCGTCCGCGATTAGCTTCAGACGCAGCCAGACGGTGCGGGTGATGCCCTCTTGTCCGGGGTTGGCGTGACGCGGCGCTTGGTTGGTCGCGGATTTGAAGCGCAAGTTGCCCCAGCCGCCGTTCCCGCCCTTGGCCAGCACGATGCGATCGCCCACTTCGGTCAGGTCGAACAGAACGGTCTCTTCGTCCTCATCGAGGATTTCGGTGCCCGAGGGCACGCGCAGAACGATGTCTTTGCCGTCCGCACCGGTGCGCTGCTGGCCCTTGCCCGGCAGTCCGTTGCCCGCAAAGAAATGCTGCTGGTAGCGGAAGTCGATCAGGGTGTTCAGGCCATCCACGACCTCGACCACGACGTCACCGCCGCGGCCGCCGTCGCCACCATTCGGACCACCATATTCAATGAACTTTTCCCGCCGGAAGCTGACGCACCCCGACCCGCCGTTCCCCGAACGGATTTCGATTCTGGCAAGGTCTAGGAATTTCATGCGTCACCCATTCTGGCAGTTTGCACGCCTGTTACAGCGAGCGACCGACGGGATCAATCCAGCCGGCGTGTATATGTCCAAGTCGGCACACGCGTATTTCGCGCGACCGAAAACGTTTCCGCGTCCCCGAGGTATTCGAAGCCGCAATTGGTCAGCACCCGTGCGGATGCCAGATTTTCCTGAAACACCTCGGCAAAGAACGTCGCGTTCTTCCTCGGGTTCGCTTCGACCAGCGCACGCACGGCGGCAGAGGCGACACCTGTGTTCCAGTGGCTTGGTCCGACCCAGTAGCCGACCTGCGCCTGATTGCGATCCATCGGTTGCAGACTGATGATCCCCATCACTTCGGGGCCGCCTTGCGCCGTGGCATCCATAGCCCAGATAATTTCTTCCGCGCCGGGCTCCATCGCGCGTTTCACGAACTGTTCGACCGCACCTGGCGGCAACGGATGCGGGATCGAGCGCGTCATCCGCGCAACCCGTTCATCCCCTGCGTAGAACGAGATCATGCCCTCATCCGACTTGCGCAGCGGCCGCAAAACAAAACTTCCCGCGTCAATAACCTGCGGCGCCTCTAAAACCTCTTCAACCATGTGCCCTCCTCCGGCATTGCGGATTCCTAGTAGATGGGGTCGTACCCTCCCCGCACAACTGTCCAACTACTTGTAAACGGTAAAAAATCGCAAAAAATTAGGGGGCCGGTAGTACCGACCCCCTGAAATCTTGTACCCTTCGGGTTCGGTTTATTCTGCAGCCTCGGCTACAGGAACAACCGAAACAAAGGTGCGGCCTTTGAGGCCTTTGGTAAAGGTGATTTTACCGTGTGCGGTCGCGAACAGGGTGTGATCCTTGCCCTGACCTACGTTGTCACCCGGCCACCATTTGTTGCCGCGCTGACGCACGATGATGTTGCCCGGAATTGCTTCCTGACCGCCAAACAGTTTGACGCCAAGACGGCGACCAGCACTGTCGCGACCGTTACGGGATGAACCGCCAGCTTTTTTGTGTGCCATGGGTTGGTCTCCTTACTTCGGCTTAGTTTGCCAGTTCTTTGGCCTGCTCAACCCAGCCTTCACGCTGGATACGGCCTTTGAACGACAGTTTCTCATCCATCTCAGCAATGTCCGCTTCGGTCCATGCTGCGATCTGTGCGAAAGAGGTGATACCTGCTTCGAGAAGCTTCTTCTCGAGAGCGGGGCCAACGCCCGACAGCTTCTTCAGGTCGTCTGCGCCAGCGGTTGCTGCTGCAGCAGGAGCTGCCGAAGCGGTTGCAGGAGCTGCGACGCTGCGTGCACCCAGAGCAGCCTTTACGCCGGTCGCGTCTGCGCCTGCGGTCAGGATGTCGGTGATGCGGACAACGGTCAGTTGCTGACGGTGGCCACGGGTACGCTGCGAGCTGTGCTTACGGCGACGCTTGACGAAAGTGATTTTCTTTTCGTCTTTGATCAGGTCCAGAACTTCGGCCTGAACAGCAGCACCATCAACAAAGGGTGCGCCGATGACGGTGATTTCGCCGCCAACCATCAAGACGTCGTTGAACTGAACAGTTTCACCTGCGTCAGCTGCAAGCTTTTCGATGCGGAGTACATCGCCCGACTGGACTTTGTACTGCTTGCCACCGGTTTTGAGGACAGCAAACATTGCCGTTTCCTTTTCCGTTTGTCGCGTCTTTCGGACCCGTGCGGGGTTGCCGGCCGAAGCCACCTAAAACTGCGAGCCCCTAAGGGCTATATTGAATCGACTCTAGCCGCAGGGATGCGGCGCGAGCCGCGCTTATGTTCGGGAAAGGTATATGAGTCAAGCGTTATAGCTCTTCGCCAGAACCTATTTCCGCGATTGCAGCACCCAATGCCGCTGAAATTCCCGTGAACATGGGATCGAACCCCTCAAAGAGGCCCCTATTCATCGCCCTGCCCGCCTCCGACTCGGACATCTCTATATACGCCTGCAACTCTTCGTCCTCCAGCGGCGCATACGCCATCAGCAAATACGAATAGAGCCACATGCGCGTCTCGGAGCGCACATCTTCCTCTTGGGACCAGACGGAAGCGAGCATCTCGCCCTCGCTCATCGCGTCCCCATTCGCCCCCGCACCCGCGAGCCCGCGCAGGAAAGCGAAGTTGGAATTGAGCGCCCCCACCACATTCGCATCCACCAGATCGTTTGCATCGATATAGGCGGTCACGAGGTCCAGCCGGGGATCGGCCTCTTCCAAGCTCTTCTCGAACGCGTCGTGGCTGGCTTCTTCCACTGCCGGATCGAGCAAGGCTTCCCGCGCCGAGATCTCTAGGTCAACAACCTTGCGGCCCAAGTCAGACTCGAAGAACTCAATCACAGGAGTTAGATCATCGCCCCCAACCGCTTCTAGAAACTCGACCTCAAGCCCCTCCGTCATCACTTTGGTGTCGTAGATTCGGCTGACACTGTCCTGCCAGGTCTGGGTCGAGCCGTTCGGCAGCATCTCTTCAGCCAGCGTTTCGGAATATCCCAACCCCTCTTCGCGCATGATTTGGATAACGTCCGTCACGCGCATCGCTTCGAACAGGCGATCAACATCCGCTTCGCTCGCGGCCTGCGCAGGAAGGGCAAAAACCAACCCACACAGGGCTGTGGTCACTAAATGGCGCATGGGGCCTCCGATCTTTCCCTAAGGGATAGGGCGCTCTGCCCCGTCTGCCAAGAGAGCGCAAAATCAGAGGGCCTGAAACAAAGTCAAAAAATCGTGCAAAAAGGGGTTGCAGCCCCCAGAGGATAACATTAGACACCGCCTCCACAGACCCCCGCGGAGAGGTGCCGGAGTGGTCGAACGGGGCGGTCTCGAAAACCGTTGTGGGTGCAAGCCCACCCAGGGTTCGAATCCCTGTCTCTCCGCCATTTACTTTGGCAAGCCAAGGTAAATCGCTCCACAAGATCAATAAGTTAAGCCGACAGAGCTCCCATCCTACGCTGGGGGCTTTTTGCTTTGCTACGCATTTTGCTACACAATTTTCTGCATTTTTTTGCGTCACCTTACGATGGGACTCTACCATATCGTGCACGTAAAAAGCATCCGTGCCCCGCATACTCCGCGTCCCGACCCACTTTATCACGCAGCCAATGTTCTTGAACGATGTTTGTTCGCAGCAAAGACTGAAGGCGCTATTAACTGTAGAACAATCCGCCATCCTAAGCGCCCTCCCCTACAAATGGTGATCCAGAGGCACAGCCGCATCCACTTGATCGAGGATGCCCTTCGGATCGCAGCCGATCGCGCGGCAGATGACGATCAGCTCCACGGTGTCGATCCGGCGCTCCCCGCTTTCCACGCGGGCAATCATCGACTGATGGCAACGGAGGCGCTCGGCCAGTTGGGTCTGGGTCAGTTCTGCCGATTGGCGGGCTTTGATCAGGGCGTCGCACAGGGCTGAATGACCTGCACTGCGGATTGTTTTGCTCATCCCTGTCTCCCGAGGCTGTGCTGGGAGCTTGGATAAATTCGGAAAGTGGATGGTCTAAAAGTCTGAGAGAGTCGCCGGAGTTCCCAAATGCACCCTGACCTCAAGACCCAGCCCCTTGCCCGCATCCGCTGGGCCACCCTTCAAGCGCAGCGGGATGTCCTGATGGAGGTGTTCGACGAGGCCCATAGGATCGGTCGTGCTGCTGACTTTTTGAAGGACCCGCGCGTGCTGCCCCTCTGCGAGCTGATCCTCAATGGAGCGACCTCTTATGAAGGGGCAGTGCTTCTCATGTCCGAGGGCTTCGCTGAGCGCGGGTCTTTCGTGGTGCGGCGGGGCCCATTGTCGGGGCGGACGGTGGTGACCTTTGATCCCAGTCCCGAGGGCCGATCTTGGTTTGAGGACATCCGCGAATGGAAGCAGGACCTTTTTGATGCAGGTCTCACAGATCTGGTGACAGACACATGTGTCGTGGATAACGGGCATGGTGTGGTGGCCACGCGAACGATGGTTGAGATCGCGCTGGAGATCGGGGATGGAGCGCTGCTAAAGCGGCTGGTCGATCCCGCTGCACCCTTAGGCGTGCGTCAGGGTTTGGAAATCGAAGAGAGGGTGACGCCAGAGGCCCGGAGAGAGGCGCTGGAGCAGTGGCTCGGGGAAAGTATCCCTCGAAGCGGCGCAGCGATTGTCGATCTTGGCGGTGTGCTTAGGGGCTTCTCTGCGCGGCTGGAGTGACGCTGTTTATGCGCAAACCTTTTTCGAATAGGCTCCTCTGCGCCGGTTGATATTAGCGACCATGATATTTTGGACCATCAAGGCTCCTCGGACGGGGGCCGTTCCATTCAAAATCCTACGTTTTGCCAGACCAGTTATCGACCATCTTTGAAACAAGCGTGCAGTTTCGCTGGGATGACT
>JAUILL010000034.1 GCA_030433335.1 Alphaproteobacteria bacterium
CAGTTTCGCTCGCCTCAAGGATTGGCGGCGGGTCGCAACACGCTACGACAGGTGTCCGAAGGTCTTCCTGTCAGCATGCGCATTAGCGGCAGTCGTCATGTTCTGGTTATGAATCCTGACCCTAGAACGCAACTTGACTGCACGCCATCGGGAAACCTACGGCCTTTGACGAAATAAAACGGCGGCCCTGCAAAGCAGAGCCGCCACGTCACCTCACTCGTCCCAAATAATTATTTAAACTCCAACCATGCGGCCCCTCCGCCGCAGCACTTCTCAAGCAGGTGACAAACTCAAATAGATTTCACGCCCCTCTAGACGGACCGGATAGGACGCCGTCTGGCCGCTGTCCGCGCCTTGGGCCATTCCTGTCTCCAGCGATATAACCCAGTTATGCAACGGGCATGTAACGCACCCGTCGTGGACGATGCCCTGGGACAAGGGACCGTTTTTGTGGGGGCACTTGTCCTCGAGGGCGAAGATTTCGTCCTTGGCGGTGCGGAAGATCGCGATAGTCGTCTCGCCGTTTTTCACGCAGCGCGAGCCTTGGAGCGGCACGTCGTCGATGGTGCCGATCAGGCGCCAGTCCAGCTGGCTTTCGGTGACAGGGGCGTTCATTCTGCGGGCTCCATCGCTTCTTTGCCGAACACGGCCAAGGGGTTGAACTCGTGCTTGTCCACGCCGGACACGCGCTCGGACCACGGGTCGGTCTGGCTGAACTTCTGGCTGTAGATGAAGCGCTCGTTATAGGCGCGGCGGCTGTCCAGATCGTCAAAGATCGCGGCCTTGACCGTGTCGTAGCCCACGCGGTCCGCCCACTTGTAGATGCGCTCCAGATAGAAACCCTGTTCGCGGTACATCTGGGTCATCGCGCCTGCGATCTCCATGACCTCTTCTTCGGTCTTCACGGTGCCAAGCTTGGTCGTGCCCTGAATGTGCAGACCGGCCGCGCCGCCATAGACGATCTCGTAGCCGCTATCGACGCAGATCACGCCGATGTCCTTGCAGGTCGCTTCGGCGCAGTTGCGGGGGCAGCCGGTGACCGCGAGCTTGACCTTGGCAGGCGTCCAGGAGCCCCACATGAACTTCTCGAGCTTGATGCCGAGGCCGGTGGAGTCCTGCGTGCCAAAGCGGCACCATGTGCTGCCCACACAGGTTTTGACCGTGCGCAGACCCTTGGCATAAGCGTGGCCCGAGACCATGCCGGCGGCGTTCAGGTCAGCCCAAACTGCAGGCAGATCCTCTTTCTTGACGCCCAACAGGTCGATGCGCTGACCGCCGGTGACTTTGACGTCGGGGATCTGGAACTTGTCGACCACATCCGCGATCGCGCGCAACTCGTCCGAGGTGGTCATGCCGCCCCACATCCGCGGCACCACGGAATAGGTGCCGTCTTTCTGGATGTTGGCGTGGACGCGTTCGTTGATAAAGCGCGACTGCTGGTCGTCTTTGTACTCGCCCGGCCAATCGGCAAGCAGATAGTAGTTCAGCGCCGGACGGCACTTTGCGCAGCCGCCCGAGGTTTTCCACTCCAGCTCCTGCATGACCGCGGGGATGGACTTCAGGCCCTTGGCCTTGATCAGGCGGCGCACATCGCCATGGCCCAGATCGGTACAGCCGCACATGCCTTCGACCTTCTTGGCGTAGCCGTCGCCAAGGGTGATCGCCATCACGCTCTCGACCAGACCGGTGCAGGTCCCGCAAGAGGCCGAGGCTTTGGTGTGGGCGCGCACTTCGGCGAGCGAGGTCAGGCCTTTGTCCTGAATGGTTTTGACGATCTGGCCTTTGCAGATGCCGTTACAGCCGCAGATTTCCGCGTCATCGGCCAGATTGGCCACAGCTGCCAGCGGGTCTGCTGCCGCGCCACCTTGGTGCGCTTGACCAAAGATCAGGGTATCTCGGATCTCGCTGATGTCCTGACCGGATTTCAGCATCTCGTTGTACCACATGCCGTCGGTGACGTCGCCGTACAGCACCGCGCCGACCACCTGATTGCCGCGCATGATCACGCGGCGATAGGTGCCGCGGTTCGCGTCGCGCAGAACCACGTCTTCCAGATCGGGGCCATCGCCGAATTCGCCGACGGAATAGAGGTTTACGCCGGTGACCTTCAGCTTGGTCGGTGTCTCTGCGTGGACAAAATCGTTGTCTTCCAGCTTGCACAGGTGGTGCGCGGCAGATTTCGCCATCTGGTAGAGCGGGGCCACCAGACCGTAAACGCGCCCGCCCACTTCGGCACATTCGCCGACCGAGTAGATGTCCGAGTCCGAGGTGCACATGGCACTGTCGGTCACAATCCCGCGGTTCACGTCGAGACCGGACTCTTTGGCCAGTTCCACATTCGGGCGGATGCCGACGGCCATCACAACCAGCGAGGCGTCGATGATCGTGCCGTCTTCGAGCTCGACCTGCTCGACTTTGCCATTGCCGTGGATCGCCTTGGTGTTGGCGCCGCAGCGCACTTCGATCCCGCGCCCTTCGAGTTCTTTTTGCAGCAGATAGCCTGCTGCGGGGTCCAGCTGACGCTCCATCAGGGTGGGCATCAGGTGCAGAACCGTCACGTCCATACCGCGCATCTTAAGGCCAGCCGCCGCCTCGAGGCCCAAAAGACCGCCGCCGATCACAACCGCACGACCGCCCTGCTCAACGGCCTTGAGCATGCCGTCCACGTCATCCAGATCGCGGTAGGCCAGAACGCCGTCCAGCTGATGACCCGGCACGGGAATGATAAAGGGGTTCGAGCCTGTCGCCAGCACCAACTTGTCATAGGGCGCGACAATCCCGCCCTCAGAGGTCACAGTCTTGCCCACGCGGTCGATCTTCACAACCTTTTCACCGCGATGCAGGGTGATGCCGTGCTCTTCGTACCAGCCATCGCCGTGGATGATGATGTCCTCATAGGACTTCTCACCGGACAGAACAGGCGACAGCATGATGCGGTCGTAATTCACACGCGGTTCGGCGTTGAAAATCGTGACATCAAACGCATCACCCGCCAGATCAAACAGATGCTCAAGCATCCGCCCGGGGGCCATACCGTTTCCTACTATAACAAGACGTGCCTTGGTCATCAGACTCTCCGGTTCGTGTGGCCCGAGCGTCGTGAGTGACTACGATCAGGCCGAAGCAATGGATCAGTAAAGAGGATTCCGAGTGCACCGAAATTCGGAGCCAGAACCAGCGACATTGCTGCAACCCGCAAGGGTTATGATCGGAAAAAGTCGCGCCGTTGCGACCAAGGGGTCAGGCGATACGCCGCCTGCTTATCGTTTGCATAGACCGATTTTTCTGCGTGCGCAACATCGCTGTTATAAAACAGGTTCGAGGGGCGTGGCCCCTACGCGAAACGCTTAATTTCAATGCATATTAAGGGGAAACCTCGCCGAAAACGGCAAAAGGGGCCGCGGTTAAGCGGCCCCCTTCTGGTCCCTGTCGGACTTTGGCTGTGTTTAGGCGACCTGCTTCAAGGTCGGCGTCACGCCTTCGATAAGTTGTTTGTGCAGCGCCTTGATCGCGGGCTGCAGGTCGTCGCGCTCCAGAATGAACTGTACGTCGACATTACGCGGTCCTTGCGAGGCACCTAGGCACGCCATTCCAGCGTTTGCGAGGGCTTGCAGACCTTTGGTCAGCACGGACAAACCGCGCAAGTCGCGTCCAATGATCGACGCCATGGACAGCGGACGCGCCGACACTTCCGCGCCTGGATAGCGCTCGGCCAGATCACGTTCCACCCGGCGCATCGTTTTGAGCGAGGCATCCAGATAGTGCGTGATCGTGTTCGCGTTCGAGGTCTTGGACACGATGCGCACGTTGTGGCGGGTCAGGACTTCGAGGATCGCAGCGTCATAGCCTTTGACCCCGACCATGTCCTGCTCGAACACTTCGAGTGCTACGATATCGAGACCAGTGATCATCTCCACCGCCGCATTTTCCGCAGGACGATCGTCGATCAGCGTACCCGGATCGGCAGGGTCAAAGCAGTTGACTACGCGCAGGGGCACATCCGCCTGACGCAAGGTTTTGGCCGCTTTGGGGTGGATCGCTTCCATCCCCATGTTCGACATCTGATCTGCCACGTCATAGTTCGTGTGACCAAGCTTGCGCGCCACCCCTGCCCCGACGAGCTTGGGATCGGCAGAAGACAGGTGGAACTCCTTGTGGATAATCGCCTCGCGGGCCTGCAGCAGCGCCGCCATCCGCGAAAAAGTCACCTCGGAATAGCCACGGTCGAATTCCTGCATCAGGCCTTCGGCACATTGGGCATAGCCGGTCACGATGGGCATCTCGGTCGCAGGGTCCACATCCTTCATCGCAGTGAGGATGCGTTCATCAAGGGACACTTCGCCCTGATCACGCCAACCGGACAGGTCAACGAACCGAGCACTGACGCCGCGGCGTTGCAACATCAGGCTGGTGACAAAGGCAGAGTGCGCCTCGCCCAAGCCGGACAGCAATTCGCGGATGTGCAGCATGTGTTCAGCCAAACGGAAGTGGCCGTAGCTGCAGAGACGTTGCAAGTCAGTCAGACAATTGCGGGCACCGGCGATCCGCTCGGACACAAAGGCATCTGCCTGCGCGATATCAGCCGAGTGATCCAGAACAGCGGCGTGCGCCTTCTGCATGTCGGTCGCGACGCGGCTCAGGGCGTCATGCCAGCCGTGGTCGTTGTCCGCCTCGGCAAAGCGGGCGTAAACGCCCGATTCACCGGTTTTCTTGTGTTCCAGCAGCAGGTTGGTGATGCCACCAAACGCCGAGACAACGAAAATGCGGCCATAAATGTCGTCCGATACGCCATTCGGGATGAACAGCGTTTCGGTCAACTCGTTCACGCGAGACATCGAGGTCCCGCCGATTTTTTCGACAGTATAGGTCATCAGATCCTTGTCTGCTGTTACGCCAACTCTTCGGCAGGGGCGTAGGAACCGTCTTCACGGTGAACCTCTTTGCCGGTCACGGGCGGGTTGAAACAGCAAGCCATGTGCAGCTCTTCTTCGGCGCGCAGGATATGCTTGTCGTGCAGGTTCAGAGCGTACATGACACCGGGCTTGATCTCGTGGGTCTCACCAGTGGCGATATCGGTGATCGAGCCCTTGCCTGCCATGCAGTACACGCTCTCGAAGTGGTGTTTGTAGTGGAACGTGTGCTCAGAGCCCGCTTCGAGAATGGTGATATGGAACGAGAAGCCCATGTTGTCATCAGCCAGAAGCATACGGGTCGAGGTCCACTGCGCATCAGCCACGTGGCGGTCGGTTTTCTTCAGTTCGTTAAAATCGCGTACAATCATTATATCTTACTCCGCTGCCAGCTTTGCGTTGTTCAGCACGTCGCGAGCCGCTTTCTCGAGGATCGCGAAGCCTTCTTCGAACAGCTCTTTCGAGGTTGTCAGAGGCGCCAGGATCTTGACCACTTCGTCGTTCGGACCCGAGGTCTCGACGATCAAGCCGTTCTCGTAAGCGCGGCCACAGATGTCCGAAGCCAGATCGCCCGAGCCAACATCCACACCCTGCATAAGGCCTCGGCCCTTCAGGTAGGCACCCGGCACGAGGTCCGCGATGCGCTGCAGTTTTTCGGTCATTAGAGCCGCTTTCTCGGCCAACTCGGTCTGGAACGCATCGTCGGCCCAGAATTTCTCGATCGCGACACGGGCGGTGACGAACGCATGGGTGTTGCCACGGAAGGTGCCGTTGTGTTCTGCGGGGCCAAAGATGTCGTGCTGCGGGCGCACCAGCATCAGAGCCATCGGCAGACCGAAGCCCGAAACAGATTTCGCCATGGTCACGATGTCAGGCTGCACGCCCATCTCGTCGAACGAGAAGAAGGTACCAGTACGGCCACACCCAGCCTGAATGTCATCGACAATCAGCAGTGCGCCGTGCTTGTGGGCGATTGCCTGCATCTTGCGAACCCAATCCGCCGACGCGGGGTTCAGACCACCCTCGCCTTGGACGGTTTCGAACATAATCGCCGCGGGGGCGTCGATGCCGCCAGAGGGATCGCTCAGCATTTGGTCCAGCAGCGCTGCGCTGTCCACGCCTTTGGCATAGCCGTCAAAGGGGAAGCGGGTCACGCCAGCTTTTTCCATGCCAGCGCCGCCACGGTGATAGCCGTTGCCGGTTGCCGCCAGCGCACCCATGGTCACGCCGTGGAAGCCGTTGGTGAACGAGATGATGTTGGTGCGGCCAGTGACCTTGCGCGCAACTTTCATAGCCGCTTCAACAGCGTTCGCACCAGTGGGACCTGTGAACATCACGCGGTGGTCCATCTTGCGCGGGGCAAGGATGTGATCGTTGAACGCGGACAGGAACGCGCCCTTTGCATCGGTGTGCAGGTCCAGACCGTGAGCGATGCCGTCGCCAGCGATGTGCTCGATCAGAGCAGCCTTCATGTCCGCATCGTTGTGGCCGTAGTTCAGCGAGGAACAGCCCGCCAGAAAGTCGATGTAGCGGTTGCCATCAGCGGTAAAGATTTCGGAGCCGCGTGCCTCGGTGAAAGAAGCAGGGAAGGCGCGGCAGTAGGAACGCGCCCCGCTTTCGCGGCGTTCATAGATCGTACGTTCAGTAGCCATGTCTTTGGGCATGGGGAAAATCCTTTGGTCAGTCGTAAAAGTGGGGAGAGTTCAAGCGGCGCGTGCGACAGAAGCCTGAGCGCGCGGCAGAGAGATCGTCACCATATGTTCGGTGGCGCACTCGCCGTGGAAATGCTCGTCTTCTGTGAAGTGCGGCTGATCGGTCAGATCCCCGCCGACGTCGCGGGCAAAGCTGCGGAACAGCCCCCACGAAGCCTCGTTGCTTTGCGTGATCGTGGTTTTCAACTCACGCGCCTCGGCCGTCGCATCACGCGACAGCAGTTCACGCAGCATCTTCTTGCCCAAACCCAAACCGCGCGCTTTGGGACTGACAGCGACCTGCCAGACAAAGAACGCATCAGTGTTCGGGATCATGTGACCCGAGATCCACCCGACCACATCACCATTCAGTTCAGCCAGCACGCATGTATCGCGAAAATGGTCGGCCTGAATGATATTGGCGTAGATCGAGTTCTCATCCAGAGGACGGCAGCTGCGAACGAGCTCCCAGATGAGTTTACCATCGGTCGCGTCCGGCTTGCGCAGGATCGGCTGCATGGCTCGCATCGGAGTCGTGTCGGTCTGCATCGTCAGCTCTGGCATATTCGCCCCTCGGGTTGTTTCCTTTGAGCATCAAAGTAATCGAAGTGGATATTTTTTCAACCATCTAAGTATTTTTTCTTTAGACACCCTAAACATCCCTGTTTTATCGATGTTTTTCGCGAATTCTTCACCAGAAAGACAAAATATTTCCCTTCGAAATTCAAAGTAGATTCACGTGATACTTAGCCAATTGAAGGACTTTGGGTTTTGTGAGAAGATGGCATATGCCAGATCAACACCGCGACCGAACCGACCAAAGCCTGATTGCCCTGCGCCGCATTTTGCGTGCGACAGAGCTCTATTCGCGCAACCTTGCGCAATCGGCTGGGCTGACCCCGGCACAGTTGCGGGTCCTGCAGATCACTGCGGCCAAGGATGGCAGCGCGACCCCCAAGGAACTGGCTGTACAGATGGGCGTCTCTCAGGCGACCGTGACAACGCTGGTCGACCGATTGGTCGCTCGCAACTATGCCGTGCGCGTTCGCTCCGAAACCGACCGCAGACAGACCAACATCATCCTGACACAAGCGGGTCACGACGCCGTACAGACGGCGCCCGACGCTCTGCAACAGCGCTACGTGAAGGCCTTCGAACAGCTGAAAGATTGGGAGCAAGCACAGCTGCTCGCTTCACTAGAGCGAGTCGCGGCGATGCTGAATGCGGACGATATTGATGCCTCGCCAGTGCTGACTATGGGCGAGATCAAGGGACTCGGCACCCATTAACCCCCGAGACATCCGGTAGATTTTCCGTGCCCTGCGGCAAATAGCGCCTATATCTTGAGCAAAAGCGCAAAAAGGTGCAAAAGGTACCGGTCTTTTAACCAGTACCCTGACGTAATTGCTGCGCTGCGGCATTACGATCGGTCATCCCCTCTGATCGAAAGGATGTCTTTGATGATCGAACTTCTCTTTACGGCCTGCCTCGCCACCTCTCCCGAAATTTGCGAGCAGAAAAGCCTGACCTTTGTCGACGTCACCCCCATGGCGTGTATGATGGGCGCCCAACCCGAGCTTGCCAAATGGCAGGTCGAGCACCCCAAGTTTTCGGTCCAAGGCTGGAAATGCCGGATGGTGAATCTGGACTCCCAAGCCATTTGATCTATTGGCACGCAGCCCTGTCAGAGGAGGGGCTGGTTGCGTGCCGATCTACTGAATGGTGATCTCGACCCGCTGGCTTTCGCCTTTGGACCCAGGAATGCGCAGGAAATACGCGCCCGGTTTGATCGCCAGAAACTCGATTTCCATCTCGCCGGCTTCGTCGAACTCTACGCTTTCCATGCCGAAGGGGCGCATTTCCAGCCCGTTGACGACGACCTCGTTCACCCAAATCGCGCGAAAGAACCCTGGCCCTTCGAGGCCCAGTTCGCCGCTGCCGTCTGCTTCGATCTCCAACTCGTACATCATCCCGGACTTCAAAGTGATCGGCCCTTCGGCAATGGGTTGGCCCACCGCCAGAGTAATGCCTGGCATTTCGCCTTTGTTCGAGGCGGACAGAACCCCTGCGAACCCGTAGTCATGGGCGGCCGCACTACCAGCGATCAGCGCCATCGCACCTGCCGCGATCCAAGATTTCATTGCTCTCTCCCTCATTAATTCGGTGTCACGACCACGCCCCAAGGCTGTTGGCCGACCTGAATCGACTGGATGGCCTTTTCCTTAGCCACGTCGATCACGGTGATGTCGTTGGAGTTGCCGTTGGTGGTCAGCAGGTACGCCTCGTCCGGGGTGAAGGCCATTTGCCAGACCCGCTGCCCAACCAGAATGTAGTCCAGAACCTCGAGCGTCTCCCCATCAATCACCGCCACACGGTTTGCCGGCCCAAGCGCAACGAAGATCCGGCTGCCATCTTGCGTTACTTTGACGCCAACGGGCTGGAGCCACTCGGGCAGCACGCCCGCGACTTCGAATTCGATCTTCTTGTTCAAGGTCGGCGTCCCATCCTCCGCAATGTCGATCACCGAAACCGTTCCGCCAATCTCTGAACTCACGAACAGACGCTTCCCGTCCGGAGTATATTCGGCGTAGCGCGGCCGCTGGTCGACTAGGACGTTGTGCTTGATCTCGTAGTCCTCGGTCGAGATGAAGTGAGCCATGTTCGTGGTTTCCGAGGTGTTGATCACGAACTTGGTGTCAGGTGAAATCGCCATCCCTTCGGGTTCGACGCCCACTGGAATTTCTGCCAGCACCGTATGGCTCTCGGTATCCGTCACAGTCACAAGGTTATCATCTTCGTTCGCGATATAGAGCGGGTTGCCCGACGGATGCAGCGTAAAGAGTTCAGGATCAGGGCCGGAGGGCAGACTGTAGAGTTCCTCGAACGTCTCGGTGCTAAAGACCTTCACCTGATCATCGTCCGACGCGCAGACATACAGCAGTGTCCCGTCAGGGCTGACGGTGATCCCTCGCGGACGGTTGCCAGCAAAGAATTCTGTCTCGACCTGCCAAGTATCCGTATCGATCACGGTGACCGTATTCCCCCGCTCGTTCGACACAAAGGCGCGGTTGGCAGAGACCGAAGTGGCGGCGATCACAAGGGCAGTCGTCAAGAGCAGCGGTTTCACGCGGGTCTCCCTCTGGGGTTACTGAAATGCGGTACACGCGCTTTCGGCGCGGTCCTGCCCGAGCGTATCGAGCGGAGATGTCTGGTGCAGAAAGCCATCTTGCGGGCTGACGCTAACGGTGATGTGGTCGTCGTATAGCAGGATCGGCTGGCGCATCTGGCCGTTCCAATCGCGGAACGTGACCTTCTGCCCCTTGAACGCGGCAAGCTCGAAGTCTTCGGACAGGATGTACTGGCGCAAGGTTTCGGGATCGTTGCTTCCCGTGCGGGTGACGGCCTCTCCGATCACGCGCAGGGCAAGCCAGACCTCGTAATCCTCTTCATGGACATAGCGGCCTGTCAGGTCTTCGAAACGGGTGTGGAACTGGGTCGCGCCCCATGCCTCGTGGGCCGGATGAAACGTCACGGGTCGCAGACCGGCAGCGCCCATCACCGGCCGCGGGTCCCACATGTGATAGGGCAGATAGGCGGCAAAGTAGTCTGACCCGTCCGCCGCCATCACCACATCATGGCGCGGCAGGTCCTGCATAAAGGTCGGCAATTGGCGTTGCACCAGTACATGGCCGGAATCTGTGCGGCGTGTCCCGCCGGTGTCTTCGAAGATCCGGGTCTCGACAATCTTGGCTCCGAATTTCTGCGCTGCGCGCTTGTAGCTCTGGCCGAGTTCTTGATCAGCGGGATTGGACCCTTCGACCAGCACCCAACGCGGCCACTTCTTCCACATGGCGAATTGCGCGACGGCGTCTGCCGACATGTCGTTGGAGGGCGCAATGTGGAGCAGGTTCTTGCGACACCCCTGCCCGCGCAAGGCATTGTCCCGCGCACCGGCGTTCAGCACAATCCCCCCAGCCTCGGCCACAGTATCCGAGATGCGTGCAGTGTCCTCGCCATTCGCGATCACCACCACATAGGGCACCCCTTGGGCGACCAGTTCGGCTGCGGCGCTTGCGGCCTCTTCGGGCGCAACAGATTGCGTGACGGTCTCATAGGTATGACCCAAGAAACGGCCCGTGGTGCTGTTGTCCTCGTCCGCCAAAGCGGCGCCGGCAAAGCCCAGGTCCTGCGGCTTCAGGTCAAAACGGCTGATGGGCAAAAGCTCTTGGTAGGCCACGCGCAGCACGGCGGATTTCACGTCCACCGCCCATGCGGGCACCGTATTGGCCAAGCCAAGCGCGGACGCCAAAATCCAAGACCCAAATCTTCCGCGCATTCCCCCTCCGGTTGTGACCCACGCCACTGAATACCGGCGCATACAAGACCAGCTTGTCAGAGGCGCGGCGCCACCCGCTACCGATACTTTCGGAGCAATTGGCAGGTGCGGTCTGTCGCGTGACGATGGCGGTATGCTACGGAACACCGCCTTGATCCTGTCTGCCACACTGTGCTTCAGCAGCGCCGCCCAAAGCGCTGAGAGCGTGGCGTTTTTCGGGATCACCTATCTGGACAGCTCTTTGCAGACCGCTGAGCTTGGCCAAGATCCGGCAGAACTGGAGCGGATCAAGATGCTCGAGCAAATGGTGCGCGAAAAGTTCACCGAAAACGGCTATGACTTACTGGATCTGACGCCGGTGCAAGATCAGTTGGATGCCACGGTCAATCCGGCCAAATGCTATGGCTGCGACACCCGCATGGCCACCAAGCTTGGGGCGGATTATTCGCTGGTGGGCGAAGTTCAGAAGGTCTCGAACCTGATCCTGAGCATGAACCTACAGATGCGCGAGGCCGCCACCGGCACCATGGTTAAAGGCCGTGTGGTCGATATCCGGAACAACACGGATGAAAGCTGGCAGCGTGGCATGCGCTACATCCTGAAAACATCGTTCTTCAAAGAAGACAGGGGAGGAACCCAATGAAACGACGCCTATTCCTAGGGGCGATGGCGCTGGCCACTCTGCCCGGGATTGCACTGGCGCACGGACCGTCGCGCCAGAAAATCGCTCTGACCGCCGAAGTCGCCGCCGAACCCGCAGATGTCTGGGCCGCGATTGGCAACTTTCAGAACATGAGCTGGCACCCCGCCGTACACTCGACGACCGGCAACGGTGGAAACGAGATTGATGCCACGCGCCAACTAGTGCTGGGCCAAGATGGTGGGCCAACGATCGACGAGGTGCTGTACAAATACGATGCGACCAAGATGAGCTACTCCTACCGCATCACAGATGTGAAGGTCGAAGTGCTGCCGGTCACGAACTACTCGTCGCATTTGACCGTGACGCCCCGCGATGGCGGCGGCTCCAAGATCGAATGGAAAGGCGCATTCTACCGCGGCTATCCAAACAACGACCCGCCCGCAGAGCTCAATGACGAGGCCGCGATCGCCGCCGTCACGGGCGTGTATCAGGCCGGACTGGATGCGCTGGTCGAGAAATTCGGTGCGCCCGGCTCTTAAACTGGCGGCGGCGCTCTGTCTCGCCGCCCTGCCCGTTTCGGGCGACATGGCCTATATTACCTGCCAGAACGGAGATGCCCTGAGCCTCTTCGATCTGGACAAGGGCATCGAGGTTGCCCGCTGGTCCCTGCCTGGTCAACCGGCAGGGATTGCGGTTTCTGACGAGGCTGTGTTCACTGTCGCACCTATGGCGAAGGCTGTGCGGCGGCATCATCCTTTGACCGGAGAGGTCTTGGCCGAGGTCATGCTGGACGGCGGGCCGACAGGGGTTGCCTATGATGTTGCGCGGGACCGGTTATTCGTGTCGGACTGGTACAATGCGCGGATCTGGGTGCTTTCCGGTCACGATCTGAGCATTGTGGCAGAGTTAGAGACCGGCGCCGCGCCCGCCGGACTGGACGTATCAGCGAACGGCAGGCTTCTGGCCAGTGCCGACCGCGATGCGGATCAAGTTTCTCTGTTCGATGCAGACACTTTGGAACTGGTGGCGCGCGTCAAAACCGGCGAGCGGCCCTATGGCCTACGATTTCACGGGGATGGCAGGCTGTTTGTTGGGAACGTAGGCACGAATGATGTCAGTGTTGTTGACCTCGCGGCTGCAGAAGTTGTGGCAACTATTCCCGTTGGGGAACGCCCTTATGGCATCGCGTTTGCCGGTGGCTACGGGATCGCGACCAACCAATACGCGAATACCCTGAGCCTGTTTGATCTGGAGACGTTATCGCCCATCTCCGAGATCGACACGGACGAATACCCTGAGGGGATCGACACCACTTCAGACGGTCAGATCGTGATTGCAAACTGGTTCGACAACACCATTCAGGTCATTGATCCCGAGACGCAAAGCATCATCGCGACTTACCCGACAGCGGATGGGCCACGGGCATTCGGTCGCTTCATTCGGCCGTGATCAGTCGGTTTCGGGAAACGGATAGACCCGCTCGGTGGGCAGGTCGAGAAATGTCCAACCATCCGTGCCATCGGGGAACCAGCTCACAGCGGTAAAGCCAAGTTGCAATGCGCGGCGCGCGGCGTTGTAGGACATCCAGCACTCTTCGAGGCAGAAGAATACGATGGGGTGATTTTTGTCATCGCCCGTCGCCTCTGCCAATCCACGCAGGAAATAGGCCAAGGTCACATCGGCCAATTCCCCGTAGCCGGTGTTCGGGAGCCAGATCGCGCCGGGGATCGAGTGGCGGGGTTTATCGCGCCAGATCGTGCCTTCGGGCAGGTTCTCCGGCTTGGGCGCTCGGGGCAGAACGTCGATAAAGGCCGCCTGCCCTGCCCGCCAAACGGCTTCGGCCTCTGGCGCCGATAAAACGGTCCCGCCAGAAAGCTCTGACGGAACCGCTGCCCGATACTGTTGGGTTCGATAGCCCTCGGGCTCGGCTACCTGCGCGAGGAGAACCATGGGCAAGCCGGACATAAGAGCCGCCCACCGCCACCTCACTGGGGGAGCTCCAGCAAGGTCTGGCCCTGCGCATCCAGAAGCGGGACACCCGCATCCATGAGAATGGCGTTGATCTCGTCCTGATGGCGGCGGATCAGCGAATTCAATTTGCGTTGCCAGACTTTTTCGCCCTGCCGGACGCCCATAGTGATGCGGTAGAACATCTTGGGTGGCAGGGTTTCCCCCAGCAAGGGGATCACGGTCATGCCCGGATAGTCGCTTTTGACCAGCGGCCCGCCGAGCGGCCCCCACACAATCGCGGCGTCAATCTCTGCAGCCTTCAGATCATCAAGCATATTGACGACGGGGCTCTCGTAGCGGCGGTCGACGGTCAGGTTATAGGGCTTGGCTTTGCCGATCAGACCGTAGCGCGCCATATGCGTGGCGGGTGGTGTTCCTGCGATAATCCCGATCCGTTTGTCCTTTAGCGCGGGATCAGACAAGCCGCTGACACCGACCAGATCACTGCCCTCTGGCGCAACCAGAACAAACCCAGAGGTCATGTATTGGTTCGTGTTCAGAACCATCTCATGCCCCTGAGCATACCCGATCACCACATCGCACTTCGCCGCCTTGAGCGTATTGCGGATGAAGCCCGTGGCCATCGGATACCACTCGTACTCCACAGGTAGGTCCAGCTTGGCCGCGAATAGTTCTGCCAGCCGGTTTTCATAGCCGCCGGCCTTGTCGTCGGACATGGGCAGGTTGGCAGGGTCAGAGCACACACGGAACGCATGGTGCGAGACCAGATCCGAGGTCTGCGCGGCACCGCTGACGGGCATCAGCCCGCAGAGCGCCAGCGCCAGAGCCGCCAGAGGGGTTTTACATCCCCATGCAGGCATTTTCAGATTCGCGAATTGCGTCGGACTTTGCTGCCTTCTTGGCGGGACGACCGCGCGGGACAGCCTCCATACCGCGGGCTTTGAGGTAGACGTAGATGTCATCCAGATAGCACATCACATTCAGGTTGGTGCCGAATGCAGGCATCACCGAGTTTTCGGCAGCGCCGATTTTCTGGCGGCCATTCGTCGCCACATCCACAAAGTCGTAGTAATCCATAGTTAGCGCGGATTTCTTGAGCGCAGGTGCATAGGTCGAACCTTCGCCATCCGGGCCGTGGCAGACGTGACATTCTGAATGATAGCGGCGGAAGCCGGAAAAGGTCAGCCAGTCAACGGCGCCATCTTCGGAAATGTTGAAGGTCGGAATATCGTCTTCTGTGTAGTAGCGGCCATCCTCTTCGTAAGAGACCGCAATGTTCGGATCGTCCATCGAATGCGCCGTTTCGGCCCAAACACCAGACGCAACCATCAGACCGGCGGTCACTGCCACCAGAGAAAAACCCTGTCGGATCATCATATTATCCTTGAACGCTTTTGGGGTCGGGACTGGCCGGACGGCCAGCCCCAGTGGATCGAAACGATCGATTAATCAGGCAGGGTGAACACGGTCAGCTGACCACCCAGAGCGGTGTAGTCGCTGAGCGCCGAGTAGCCGCCCACAGCACCCAGACCATCGTTCGGGTTGGTCAGACCAGCCGCGAGGCCGATGCCTGCCCATCCGCCGACACCCGACAGAACCGCGACGTACTGCTTGCCCGCCTGCTCATAGGTCATCACGTTGCCGATGATGCCCGATGGGGTCTTGAAGCGGTACAGTTCTTCGCCGGTTTCAGCCGATACGGCCTTCAGGTAACCTTCGAGTGTGCCGTAGAACACCACGTCACCCGCGGTTGCCAGAGCGCCCGACCAGACCGAGAACTGCTCGGGGACCGACCACTTGATCTCGCCTGCGATGTTGTCCCACGCGATAAAGTTACCCATGCCGCCATGGCTATCCGGTGCAGGGTACATCGCCAGAGTTGCGCCCACATAGGGCTGACCTGCCGTGTAGCTTACGCGGAACGGTTCGTAGTCCATGCAGACGTGGTTGGTGGGCACGTAGAACAGCTCTGTTTTCGGGCTGTAGGACGCGGGCTGCTGGTCTTTGGAGCCCAGAGCCGCCGGGCAGATCCCAGTCGAGTTGACGTCTTCGCCGTTCTGCTCGGTCGAGTACTGGGCCACCACTGCGGGACGACCGTAGTTCTCGGACGCAGGGTCCATGTCGACGCCGGTGGTCCAGTTCACGGCCGGATCGAACTTCTCGGCGGTGATCAGCTCGCCGGTCAGACGGTCCAGCGTGTAACCCAGACCGTTCCGGTCAAAGTGGGTCAGCAGCTTGCGCGGGGTGCCATCAATGTCCTGATCGGTAAGGATCATTTCGTTGATGCCGTCAAAGTCCCACTCGTCGTGCGGGGTCATCTGGTAGACCCATTTCGCGGTGCCGTCATCGGGGTCGCGCGCAAAGATGGTCATCGACCAGCGGTTGTCACCCGGACGCTGTGCAGGGTTCCAAGTCGAGGGGTTGCCCGAGCCGTAGTAGATCAGGTCTGCTTCGGCATCATAGGAATACCAGCCCCAAGTGGTGCCGCCGCCGATCATCCACTGATCGCCTTCCCATGTGTTGGTGCCCGAGTCCGCGCCAACGGGCTGACCCAAGTGCATGGTGTTTTCGGGATCAAACAGGATGTCGCTATCAGGGCCCATGGAGTAAGCGCGCCATGCAAGGCTGCCGTCCGCCATGTTATATGCGGTCACCGAACCACGCACACCGAATTCACCGCCCGAGATACCAACGATGACCTTGTCCTTGACCGGCATGACGGTCGCGGTGTTGGTCTCACCCTTGCTGGGATCGCCGTTCTTGACCGACCAGAGCGCCTCACCAGTGTTTGCGTCCAGCGCAACAACAGTTGTGTCCGCCTGATGCAAGAAGATCTTGCCGTCCGCATAGGCCACACCGCGGTTCACGGTGTCACAGCACATCACGGGGATCACGTTCGGATCCTGCTTGGGCTCGTACTTCCACTTGATCTTGCCGTCCTGGGTCAGGTCCAGAGCGTAGACGATGTTCGGGAACGGCGTGTGGACGAACATGGTGTCGCCAACCACCAGCGGCGAGCCTTCGTGGCCGCGCAGAACGCCGGTCGAGAAGGTCCAAGCCACCTGCAGATCATCCACGTTTTCCGTGTTGATCTGGTCCAGATCCGAATAGCGCTGGTTTTCATAGTCGCCGGTCTGGATTGCCCACTGCGCGGGGTTATCGATCTGGCTTTGCAGATCGGCGTTCGCCAGTGCACCTGTGGCTGAGCAGATCGCCAGTGCTGACGTTAAATACTTGATACTTTTCATATCTTCCTCCCTGATGTGCGGGCTCTCCCCGCCATAGTCGTCGGGCACACCTTTCCCGACTGGTGCCTGCGTCCAGCGACCTCTCCTCCCTCCGGGCGCGAGCTTCTTGTGGTGGGGCGTTGCCCCTATGGGTCCGTTACTGGGTAAACGTTCCCAGATATGCGATCACGTCTGCGCGCTGTTGATCCTTGCGCAGACCTGCAAAAGACATCTTCGTCCCGGGGACATGCTCCCGCGGTTTGGCGAGAAAGGCGTCCAATTCCTCCGCACTCCAAGTGCCGCCGCCCTCTCCGAATTCCACCATGGCCGGAGAGAAATCATATCCCTCGGCCACACCAGCCACGCGGCCGATCACACCGTTCAAAACTGGACCGGTTTTTGCCTTTGCGCCTTCGCCTACAGCGTGGCAGGCCTGACACTTCTTGAAGACCCGTTCACCTTTGGCAGGGTCTCCCTCGGCGAACGCGCCATGCGCTGGAACCGAAAGAAGCAAAGCTGCGACAAAAACCCGTTTGAACATGTATATTCCCTTTAGTTGAGCCGCTCGGCGTGCCATGCGACGTGTTCGCCAGCAAATGTGCTGACAAAGTAATAAGAGTGGTCGTAGCCCCGATGTAGACGGAACTCGCCGGGTTGACGGCGGCGAGCCATCGCCGCTGACAGGCTTTCGGGCTTGAGCAGGTCCAGAAACTGGTCCGATGCCCCCTGATCAATCAGGATATCGCCCTTCCATCCATGCTCCTCGAGAAGGAGCGTGGCGTCGTAGTTCGACCAAGCGGTCTCGTCGTCGCCAAGATAGGCCGAGAGCTGCTTGCGTCCCCAATCCGAACAGGTTGGGTTCGTGATCGGCGCAAAGGCCGTAAGAGATTGGTAGCGGTCCGGGTTACGGATCGCGATTGTCAGGGCACCATGGCCGCCCATCGAGTGTCCCGTTATACCGTGACGGTCTGTGACGGGATACGTTCGCTCGACTAGGGTCCGAAGCTCATCTGTGACATAATCGTACATCTGAAAGTTGGCTTTCCACGGATCGCACACAGCGTTCACGTAGAAGCCCGCCCCCTGCCCCAGATCATAGGCTTCGTCATTCGCGATCTCGTCGCCGCGCGGCGAAGTGTCGGGATAGACGATTGCCAGACCATGACGTGCGGCATGTTCCTGCAAGCCCGCCTTGTTCATGGCGTTCTCGTGGGTGCAAGTCAGCCCCGATAGATACCAAAGCACCGGGACTGGACCTTCCTCGGCTTGCGGGGGCAAATAGACCGCAAAGGTCATGTCACACCCGCAAGCGTCAGAGGGATGTTTCGCGACGATCTGGCGGCCGCCGAAGCTTCTATTTTCCGATACGACCTCCATCTCGTCCCCCAACCTTAGAACTTCACGACAGCGCGGATCGACTTGCCCGCGTGCATCAGTTCAAAGCCTTCGTTGATCTCGTCGAGGGTCAGCTCGTGCGTGATCATGGGGTCGATTTCGATTTTGCCGTCCATGTACCAGTCGACGAACTTGGGAACGTCGGTCCGGCCCTTGGCACCACCGAATGCAGTACCTTTCCAGACGCGGCCAGTGACCAGCTGGAACGGACGGGTGCTGATTTCTGCACCCGCCGGCGCAACGCCGATGATCACTGATACACCCCACCCGCGGTGCGAGCATTCCAGAGCGTCACGCATGACTTTGACGTTGCCGGTTGCATCGAAGGAGTAGTCTACACCGCCGATGACATCGTCACCTTTCTTGGTCAGGTTGACGATCTCTTGAACAACCGAGCCTTCGATCTTGGACGGGTTCACAAAATGGGTCATGCCGAACTTGCGGGCCATTTCCTCTTTGTCGTCGTTCAGATCGACACCGATGATCATGTCCGCACCCGCCATACGCAGGCCCTGGATCACGTTCAGACCGATGCCACCCAGACCGAACACAGCCGCAGTCGAGCCGATTTCAACGCCAGCGGTGTTGATCACAGCACCGATGCCGGTGGTGACGCCGCAGCCGATGTAGCAGATCTTTTCGAACGGCGCGTCTTCGCGGACCTTCGCCAGAGCGATCTCGGGCATGACGGTGTGGTTCGCAAAGGTCGAGCAGCCCATGTAGTGGTAGATCGGGGTGCCATCCAGCATCTTGAAGCGGGTGGTGCCATCGGGCATCAGGCCCTGACCCTGAGTGTTGCGGATCGCAGTACACAGGTTGGTCTTGCCGGAACGGCAACTGGGGCATTCGCGGCACTCAGGGGTATAAAGCGGGATCACGTGGTCGCCGGGCTTCAGCGTGGTCACGCCTTCGCCGACTTCCAGAACGATCCCTGCACCTTCGTGGCCAAGAATGCTGGGGAACAGACCTTCGGGGTCATCACCCGAGCGGGTGAACTCGTCTGTGTGACAAATGCCAGTCGCTTTAATCTCGACCAGAACCTCTCCCTTTTTGGGGCCCTCGAGTTCGACTTCCATAATTTCGAGGGGTTTGCCTGCCTCTAGGGCAACGGCGGCACGGGTTCGCATCCATAGTCTCCATGAATTTGAGTTAGTATTCCGCGGTACACACGGGTTGATCCAAGTATGCTGAGCACTTTCCGTTTCACTCAATGCATACGATGGTTGGTGTCAGGTCTGCATAGACAGACAGACCCCAAGTAGCACATATTCCATACGCAGGGAGGGTACCGCATGAAGATTTTTTGTAATCTTTCTATGGCTCTGGCATTGTCAGTTGCGACAACTCAGGCACTGGCTGCGGACTTTTCCGACCCGACTTGGCCGTGCATCCAGCGCAAGGTCGAGCGGTTGTCGCTAGGTCTGATGTGGGCCGAGCCAAAGGAAAACATCACCCTGAGCGATCCCCAGAAAGCGGCCATCAAAGAGCTGGCCTCGGCCCTGTCCCTACAACGCGTAGACATGGAAAACGCGAGCCAGATGGTCTCTGACTTTACGCAAGCCCATGGAACCGAACGGGATTTGATGCAGGCGGTGTTTTCCGAAGTGTTCGACACCATCAGCAAGCGCCGCACACGGATCATCAACGGGATCGGCAATGTCTCGACCGGCCAGATTGCCTTGGCCGAGCGCATTGATGCTGCGCGGTCCGAGATGGATCGACTGATGGACGCCGATGAGCCGGACTACGACAAGGTCGATGCGCTGGAAGAGCAGTTGGATTGGGACGACCGCATCTATCGCGAGCGCCAGCAATCGGTCAGCTATCTGTGCGAATCCCCTGTTCTGCTGGAAAAGCGTCTGTTTGCGCTGGCAAACCTGCTCCAGAACGCGGCACTCTGAACTATTCCCACTCGAGTTGCGTGTAGGCGATCGTCGCATTGCGCGGCGTAAAAGTGCTGCACAGGTGCCATTCCTTGGACGCGTCTTGCGCGACGGTCATCGCAGCTTCATCCAAACGGATGCCCTTGTCCAAAGCGGCACGTGTCTCAGCCTCCAGATCAGCCAAGTAGCGTTGCAACGGCAGATCATTGGGCGGCCAGCCCAAGACCTCACCGTGCCCCGGAACCATCTGCGCCACCTTCATGGCGATCAGGTCATCCAAGACCACCTGCCAGCCCACAACCGAGCCATCAAGCGAAGGGCAGTGATCGTCAAACAGCAAATCTCCGGCGAACAGTAGGTCTGCATCGGGCACATGCACGGTCAGGTCGGTCTGCGTATGGGCGAGCGGCCAAGCTTTCAACGTGATCTCGCGGCCACCAAGGTCGATCTTCTGCTCATCGGCGACCTCGATATCAACGGACGGCGCTTCGGTGCCCGCCACCAAATCGCTGCCCACCTCTTGCCCCATGCGCAGCAGATAGCTGCCCTGACGATCCGCAAGCGCTCGCGCCAAGCCCGATCGCCCGATGACTTCGGCCCCAGCCTCGGCAAAAACCGTCGCACCAAGCACATGATCGGGATGCATATGGGTCAGGATCAGATGCTCAACCGGCAAATTTGTCACCTGCCGCACCGCGCGCCAGAGTGATTCCCCGACCTGCCGCGTGCTCCCCGCATCAATCACAGCGACGGAATCGCGGCCCACAACCACCCCCAGATTGGCCACATCGCCCCCATTTTCAGGATTCGGCTCTGCAATTTCGCCGATGTGAACGTAGACGCCCGGCGCAATTTCGGTCAGATCCAGCGCCGGACCTGCGGGCTGGCAAGTGGCCACGGTCCCGCCGTGCCGCTCTGCGGCAAGGCTCTGGCATTCTGACAAAGTTTCCGCCTCATAGCCCGGAAGCAGCTGCCCGTGGCAGGGCCCTGCCACACAGACCGTCGCGACCAACTCAAACATCACAGCCTCCCATCCCCAGTGAATCAAGGGTCTGCGGGCATCCTTTCCCGCGCCACACAGACTTTCGGCGGTATGAGAGACGCATCGCTGATCTGGCATACTTCGCCCCAAGGAGGAGCCCGAATGATCACACGCTGCCTTGTTGCTGCGCTGGCCATGTCCATCGCACTGCCCGCTGCCGCCGAAAACGCACCCATGAAAGATAGTCCCACATGGGACGAGTTGCAGGCCGACGTCATTGGCGAGCTGACGCCCATCGCCGCCACCGGCATGTTCAAAGTCGAGGCCCCGATGCGTGCCCAAGACGCGGGTACCGTTCCGATCCGGATCATCCAGACCGATCCCGCGATGGCGGTCACGGCGGCCACAGTCGTTGTCGATGAAAACCCTGCGCCCGTGGCTGGAACCTTTACCTTTGGGCCGGAAATGCTGCCGCTCGATTTCGAATTGCGGGTGCGGGTCAATGAATATTCAAACGTCCGCGTTCTGGCGAAGACACCGAACGGGCTGGCGATGGATGGAGGCTTTGTCAAAGCGTCTGGCGGCTGCTCTGCCCCAGCGACCCGCGATCCGGAAATGGCCAAGGCCGACATGGGCCAGATGAAACTGCGCCAGTTCGCACCGCTGGAGCACAACCGCCGCGAAGCGCAGATCATGATCCGGCACCCGAATTACTCGGGCCTTCAGCGGGACCAGTTGACCCAGCTCTTCATCCCCGCCCACTTCCTGAGCGAGATCGAGGTGCGGCAAGGGGATGAGGTGCTGTTCTCCATGGAGGGAGGGATTTCGATCAGCGAAAACCCCGTGTTCCGGTTCATCTACACCGATACTGGCGCTGACGATCTGATCGTTCAGGCCACGGATACCGAGGGCAATATCTGGCGCAATGTGCTGCCCAAATCGGGCAGCTGATCAGAAACAGATAACCTCTGCTTCGGCCTGCGCCCGCCGCAGGTCGGCCACCAGAGCCGACGCAGACGCCGCACTCTGGAAAATCGCCATACGCTCGCCCCCCGTGCGGCGCATGGATAGGACGGTCTCAGCCTCAACGTATTTATCGTAGGGCAGGATCGTTGCGATCTCGTCGATCGAACACGCGCATTTTTCTAGGGTCTGACGGGTCTGGCCGTTCGTCGCCATGCAGGCGAACACGTAATCCGCCCGCGCCGCCGTGGGGTAGTCATTCAACTGCTGCGCCACGCTCTGCCCGTAGGCAGGCAACGCGGCCAGAGACAGCAAAAGCGCGGGCAGTTTCATTGCGCGTTCTCAACCGTAACAAATCGGGTTTCTGACCGATAGCCCACGGTGCTGTCAGGCGGTGTCACTGCGGTCAGGGACAGGTACCAGCCAGGCACTGCGTCGGACATGGCGACGGTCAGTTCCATATCCTCGAACCCGTGCATCCGGTCACGGTTCGGATCGTCAGCAAAGGGGCGCAACACGACGGTCTTGACCGGAATGTCGGTGCCATCCAGTTCGGCCTCGCCATCTGCGATCTCTGCAGCGCTGACCAGCGCTTCTTTCAAGCGGTTGCGAATGTAGAAAGGACTGCCGCCCGACGTCTCGGCCATGTCGCGGGCCACCGTCTCGGCAAAATACATGATCATCGGATTGCCGATGCTGGCGGGAAATGTACCCAGATTGCGGTGTTTATCTTCTTGGCGAAACTCGAGATTCGCCATCAGCGCATCACCTTGCTCGAGCGACAGGACAACGTCGCCAGTGTCGCGCGTGGCCGCATCGGGCATCGCCTTATTGGTGACTTCGCGGCGGTAGATCAGTTTGTCGCCGGTTTCTATCTGCGCCAGCGTGCCCGTTTTAAATAAGGTCTCGTAGAGCGCATTGCCCTCGAGCACAGCGCCATAAACCGGTGCGCCCATGGCACAGATCAAAGCCAAAGATAGCAGTTTTTTCCGCATGATAATGTCCTCCCCGAGGATCAGCCTAGCTGCTCGGCAATGGCAGTCATTGCCGACTTTCGTCTGTGCTGGCTGCCTCCAAGGGCGCCATCGGGTCGCGCGTCAGCCACTCGATCAAAGGCCGCAATTTGCGCAAACGCACAGGTTTGGTGAGAACGGGAATGTGATGCTCTGTGCCGATCTTGAGCAGGTGATCGCCGCGATCTGCGGTAATCATAATCGCAGGCACCTGCATTGCCGTCAGCTGCCGGACAGCTTTGATCGCATTGATCCCAGTGTCCGTCGCCCCGAGTTGGTAGTCCGCCAAGATAATGTCCGGCGGGATACCCATATCGCGCACATGGCGCAACGCCTCTGCCGTAGAACTGGCCCCGAGCACCGAGGCACCCCATTGCTCCAGCTTCTTGACCATGGCGAATTGGACCGACGGGTCATCTTCGACCACCAGAACAATCAGGTCCATCGTTTTGGATTCATTTACATTAACCGGAACGCGCTCTTCGATTTGGACAGGTTGGATAGCGACCCGCGCCATGCGGATTGAAAAGACCGACCCGACCCCCGGCTTGGACTTCACCCAGACCTGATGGCCCATATGTCTACAGGTGCGTTCGACGATCGACAGACCAAGTCCAACCCCAGAGCCGATCGGCACATTCCCGGCCCGCGTGAACTCCTCAAAGATCTTGGACTGGTCTTTCAGGGTGATCCCGATACCCGTATCCCAGACCTCGAGCACCACTTCGTCGCCGCGACGGCGGCAGCCGACCAGCACACGCCCCCCTTCTGGCGTGTACTGGATCGCGTTCACCACAAGGTTCTGGATCGACCGCAGCAGGTAAACCGGATCGGACCGGACAAAGACCATGGCGGGCACGATATCCAGCCGCACGCCCTTCTTCTCGGCCACGCGCATCTGGTCCTCGTAGACCCCCTGCATCAAGGTTCCGAGGCACACGTTCGAAGGCTGCAGAGCGCTGGCATCCGCACTATCGAGCCGCGAGATATCCAGCAGCGCATGCAGCAGTTGCTCGGTCGAGGTGAAAGACGACTGGAGCCGTTTCACCATCGGATGCACGGGCTCGCCTTTGGTCGCTTCCTTGATCGTCGAAATCAGCAGTTTGGCCGCATTGATTGGTTGCAGCAGGTCGTGGCTGGCCGCCGCCAGAAAGCGGGTTTTCGAGGAGACCGCAGCTTCGGCCGCCTCCTTGGCAACGCGCAACTTTTCTTCGACGCGGGCTTTTTCTTCGTACTGTTCCCGCAGACGGGCATTGGCTTCGGTCAGTTCGGCTGTCCGCTCGGCTACGCGGTTTTCCAACATCTCGGCAGTGCGGATTTCGGCGGAAACGTCGCCTAGATCGACCACGAAGCCACCATCCGGCAGAACATGGGAATGCATATCCAAAATACGCCCGTTGGCGTGACGCAGACGCGACCGGAAGCGCCCTTGTTTCCGCAACCGCTCCATCCAGAACGGCACATCAAAGGCATCCTCGTCCTCAAACACTGCGTGGGACTTCACATGCCGCACAATCAGGTCCAGCTCCGAGCCGGTCTGGAGCAGGGTATAGGGCAATCCCAACAGCTGGCGGAACCGCTGGTTGTACATCTTGACCCGTCCGTCCGCGTCAAAGGTACAGACGCCCGAGGTCATGTTCTGGAACACCGCCTGCAAATAGGTCGCCTGACGGTCGATCAGATTTTCCTTTTCGCTGCGGTTCTGGCGCACGATCCGGCTGATATCGGTCAGCAGGATCACGATATTGTCTTCGCTGGTGCGTTGCAGATTCACTTGGAAAAAGCGGTCCCCCACCAGTTCAGCCACCACCGCATTTACGGCAGCCCCGACCGCCGAGCGCCGCACCTGCGCCAAAGCGCCAAAGAGGCGCCCGTCTGTGCCGACGAGGTCCTCGCTCGAGAGCATCGCCTCGATATAATCGTCAATCTCCAGCCCCGGCTGAATACGTGCCGAAATGTCGGGAAGCAGCATCTGAAAGAGTTCATTGCTGACTTCTAGGCGGCAGCGGTTGAACAGGGCAAAGCCGCCCTCCATCGCGGCCAAAGCACTGGTCAGGTTCTTGCGTATGCGCTCGCGTTCGATCCGGACGTTGGCGAGTTCCGAGGTCGTCCGCGCGAGATCACGCGACTGTTCTTGCATTTTGTCTTGCATTGAAATCGCAGATTGGAATGTCGCGAAAGCCGAATTCCCCAGCTCGTGCTGGTGGTTCATCCGGCGGATCAGCGCGTCAATGATCTTGGCCTGCTTCCGGATCTGCTCCTGCGGGCTGTCGGCAGGATCGATCAATGCAGATCCTCCGGCGTATGCTCGAAGAACGCGACACCCACGAAGGTCTGGTTCACATGGACCCCGCAATGCTGCTCGCCATATGTGTTGAATCCCAAGACGTTATGCTTGCGAAAAACCGCAGAGACATCATCCAGCATCCCCTTCTGGGTGAACTCCAGCTTCCGCAAAATGCAGTCAAACCCGAGGATAAAGTCTGGCGTCTGTCCGGCACTGCCCTTAAGCCCCAGCCCGGCCTCCAGCGCATTAATGATCTCGGTCCCAGTCCCCAAAGTCAGCACGAGCCCATCATCAATCGCCCCCATAAAAGAAAGACCATGATTGGCCTCGACAGAGTGGATCGCACGAACGTGGAAGTTCGCATTCTGCCGGACCAGAACAGGGTTCTCGGCAAAGACTTCAGGCGACAGATCATCGACTGCGACCCCGATCTTGCGCGCATATTCCAAAGCGGCGGGCGCGCCATTCAGTTCCAGCACGATCCGCTCTTCGGGCAGTGCATCGGTGACCACCATCAAAGTCTCGGTCGGGCGGAAATGATCGAAGCCTACGCCGGCGAAATCCAGCGCGGTTTCGATCAAGAGCATCAGTGCGGCACCGGAATGAAACTTGCCCCCGTGCAATACAAAGGTCTCTTGGAACTTCAACCCGTCGCCAGCGGAGCCCCCGTAGATCGGGATTTCGCCGAGGCACAGTTGCAGGGTCGAGACCAGCAGATCCTCTTGCTTCGACACCCCGTCGCACAGCACCAGGCCCAACCGGCGCCACCCTGCGGTGCGCTGGAATTGGGTCTTCAAGCGGTCGACCTTTTGGCTGAGCTCGCGCATCGGAAAATCACGCAGATGCTCGATAAACATCGAAGCGCATCGGAAATACCGACGCGGAAACGCGATCAGCATCAACGCGCCCGTCTCGTAGCCTTCGGGCGTAATCTGGCCCGCCGTCGTGCAGCCGAAAACCGGCACGCCCCCCATCTGGCGTTCAAGCTCGCTCGCCAGAACTTCGCGGTCCAGATGATCAGGGACAAAGGCCATGACAAAGCATGTCGCACGCCGATCCACCTGCGCGACCGCTTCGGTTACAGCCTCGGTCGCGGTGGCGGCGCGGGACAGGGCCACACGCACGAACCGCGCCGTGTTAGGTTGGTCTAGCATCGTTAATGGGTCAGGAATGCAAGCGCATCGGGATCAGCGCCGTGCCCTGCCGCCAGAGAGCTTTCCATCATCATTGCGGCCTGAGTGCGGTTCTGCACCCCAAGTCGGCGCAGCAAGGCCGTGATGTGGGCTTTAACAGTGGCCTCGGCGAGACAGAGTTCATAGGCGATTTGCTTGTTCGCTTTGCCGGAACAGATCAATCGCATGATCTTCTGCTGTTGCGGGGTCAGTTCGTCCAGCTTTGTACCGGTCACCCGCTCGACCTCGGCACTGGCGTCAGACTTTTTATAAGCGGTTGGCAAGTAACGCTCGCCCGCCAAGACAGCGCTTACGACCTCACGCAATATCTCGGAACAAGCGTCTTTCGGCAGGAAACCGGCCGCCCCTTTTTCCATTAGCGCATGCACGACGTCATTCGACGTAAGAGACGAAATCACAAGGATCGGCAGATCCGGCATACGTTCGCGCAGAGAGAGAAACCCAGAGATGCCAAGCACATCCGGCAATTTCAGATCAAACATCACAAGGTCTGGCTGGCATCCGTCATCGAGGGCCTTCAAGGCGGCCCGTAATGACCGCGCGGACGTAATCTCGCATTCGGGGTTTTCGCTCCGCAGAGCCGCCGCCAAAGCATCGCTGTATAGTGGATGATCGTCTACAATCAGGACAGAACACGCCTGCCCAGTCGACCCCGCCGCTGGTTCCTGAATCATTGAATTTTCCTCCCTGACGGGGAGCGTAACCGATGATTCTAGAAAAGCACCATAAAAATAGGCAGGTCCATTCGGATTTTACTCAGTCCAAGCGGTCATTAGCTAGCCACTTCGGCCATTTCCCGCCTGCCAAGTGACCGGCTCCGGAAGTATGCATGGTGCGAAATGACATCCATGAGGTCAGGTGACAGGCAATCATAGGGCTCTAGCCCCAAAGAGCGCAATTGCGCCCGCAAAAATGGCATTTGATCCGCTGGAAAACCCGTTTCAAGCACAGAACTGACATAGGCCGCAAAGGTCGGTGCCGCCCACCCTGCATCCTTGGAGAGCTCGGTGTGAACAAAGTCGAGCCCATAAAAGCTATGCGAAGGCGTCTCGATCCGGCCCACCATATGAACCCCGCAGTCACGACAGGCGTAGCGGCGGATCACCGATGATGGATCAACCACACCAAGCTTATCGCCATTCTCGACCACCGCGACCGCTTCTCGCGGGACCACGGCAATCTGCGAGAACAATGCGCCATCAGGTTTCCAACACCGGCTACACCCGCAAAGGTGGTTGTGCTGGACCTGAGCGTCCACACGGACAACAATCGGGCTGTCCTGACACTGACAACTCAAATGGCCGCCGCCGAAAGCCCCCTCGTGGGGTGCCTCACGCTTGGCAGCGCGGGGGTGGATCACCCTGCTTTGACCATCAAATCCGCGAAGTACACTGTCCCGGTCAATCCGTCCCATCTCTGTCTCCTACGTTGATCAGGGTCGCCGATCCAGACTGAAGACCTATGGCATATCAAACAATTCAGCATAAAGTATCGGCCTGCTGGAACGGCAGTTTTCGAATGCGGGGTCACCGACGCCGAACGTATGATTTCCGTGAAACGCCATGACCTTAGAACCGAGGAAAATCATTTTCAGATTTTTTCGAATTTCCGCTTGCGCCCAACGAATGCTCTTATATAAAGCGCTTCATCTACAGTGTTCCGGCGTAGCTCAGCGGTAGAGCAGTTGACTGTTAATCAATTGGTCGTAGGTTCGATCCCTACCGCCGGAGCCACTGAAAATCCCCAAAAATCAATGACTTGCAGAACATAGCTCTTCTGTAGCTTCCGTGGTGTTTACGCCGGCTGTCAGCGTCCTTTGGTATGCCCTGTGCCATGTCCCCCCGTCGAAACAGACAGACCCGCTTTTACAGCCCATCACAAAGTTTTCGCTTGCACTCTTGGCTTCCCTAGTCTTTTTGTCGGAAATTAAAGCTGACTGTTATGATCAACTTTTACACCCGACATTCCGACCATCAAGGAGCTTTGGATGAAACCCCTCTTTGCCGCCCTTGCCCTGACTGCCATTCCTGTCGCTGCACTCGCCGAGACTGTGACCGTAGATACAGCAACCGGTCCGCAATCCGCGCCCATAAACCCCGCCAAAGTCGTCGCACTGGACCTGTCGGCCATCGACACCCTGAACGCTCTCGGGGTCGAGATTGCGGCTATTCCTGACATCACCCCTCCCGCCTATCTGGCTGAGGCGACACAAGATTTGCCAACTGTTGGCACTCTGTTCGAACCAGACTTCGAGGCTCTGGCCGTGATGGCGCCTGATCTGGTCATCGCGGGTGGTCGTTCGCAGCCCAAGGTCCAGGCGATCTCTGCCGTTGCCCCGACGCTGGACATGACAATCGCGCCGGAAAATCTGGTGGATCAGGCTAAATCGCGGATTGCTGCCTATGGCGCGATCTTTGGCCTTTCGCCCGAAGCGGATGCTCTGAAACAAGAATTGGACACCGCTCTCGCCGATGCCAAAGCTGCGGCGGCGGGTAAAGGCGATGCGCTGATCCTGCTGACGAACGGCGGCAAAGTCTCTGCCTATGGGGACAAGTCGCGCTTTGGCTGGCTGCACACCGAAGTCGGTCTGCCCGAAGCCTACCCCGATGTCGAAGACGGCAAACATGGCGAGGCGGTCTCGTTCGAGTTTATCGCAGAGGTCGATCCTGACTGGATTTTTGTCGTAGATCGCAGTGCAGCCATTGGCCAAGAGGCCGAAGCAGCTGCCGTTACCCTCGACAACCCTTTGGTTACTGGCACCAAAGCCGGAAAAAGCGGCCAGATCATCTACTTGGACTCAGTACCGCTGTATCTAGCGGGCGGCGGTGTTCAATCGATGACTCTGACCCTCGACCAGATTGAAAAAGCACTCAGCGACACCAACAGCTGATAGATCCATGCGCGGCCCGCTTTTCGCTAGCTTTATTTTCGCGTGTCTGGTTCTGGCAAGCTGCTTGATCGGCGTCGCAGGATTGTTCGATGGCGAGATCGATCAATCCATGCTGCTCGCCGTGAGCCGCCTGCCCCGCACGTTCGCTGCGCTTTTGGCCGGTGCCGGATTGGCGCTGGCTGGCGTGGTCGTGCAGATGAGCGTTCAGAACCGCATGGTTGAACCGGGCCTTGTGGGCACTCCGGAGTCGGCCATGCTCGGGCTACTGGGCATCACGCTGCTTGCGCCCGGTGCGGCCCTGATGACCAAGATGACGGTCGCCGCCCTTGCGGCCCTGATCGGGACGCTCGGGTTTCTGATGCTGGCGCGTCATGTCCCGCGGCGCGATCCCGTTTTGCTGCCTTTGGTCGGCCTGATCTACAGTGGGATCATCGGTGCCGCCGTCCTGTGGATGGCGTGGGTCACAGACCTGTTGCAGTTCATTGGCACGTGGCAAAGCGGTGAATTCTCCGGCGTACTCCAAGGACGCTATGAGTTGCTATGGATCGTGGCTGTGATCGCTGGACTTCTCTGGCTGGTTGCAGACCGCATTACTTTGCTCGGTCTCGGCGAGGATGCCGCGCGCAGTCTTGGCCTGAACTACAGGCAAACCTTGCTCGTCGGCCTGATCCTCGTGGCGATCATTGTCTCTGTCGTGGTGGTGAGCGTTGGCTCCATTCCTTTTGTCGGACTGGTCGTTCCCAATATCATCTCGCGCCTGCGGGGCGACAACCTAAGGCGCAACCTGCCCCTGATCGCGTGGGCAGGTGGGTCGCTGGTCTTGGCCTGCGATATCTTGGGCCGCCTACTTCGCTATCCCTATGAAATTCCGGCAGGCACGGTCTTTGCCGTTCTTGGCGCTGTCCTCTTTTTGTGGCTGCTTCATGCTTCCCCAAGGAAAGCGCGTCATGGTTAAAACCCGTCTTCTCCTCGTCTTTTTGACCTGCGCCGCGTTGGCCGCCTTGTTTCTAGGATGGAACCTGCGCGATCCCAAGCCGCTCATCCTGAGCCTGCGCGCAACCAAGCTTGGCGCATTGATAGTGGTGGGCGGCGCAATCGGCGCGGCAACTGTCATCTTCCAAACCATTACAGCCAATCGCCTCTTGACCCCCGGGATCGTGGGGTTCGACGCGCTGTTTATCTTCATGCAGACCATGCTGGTCCTGACACTCGGTGGCACCGGCTACGCAACCCTTCCGCATCTGGCGCAGTTCGGCACCGAGATCGCCACAATGGTCCTGACCGCACTTCTGCTCTTTGGTCTGATGCTGAAAAAGGGCACGCAGGACATGCTGCGTCTGATCCTGACAGGCGTTATTTTGGGCGTTCTTCTGCGTGGTCTGGCAGGCCTCGCGCAGCGTCTACTCGACCCAAGCGAATTCGCAATCGTGCAAGGGGCGAGCTTTGCCAGCTTTGGCGGCGTCGACAAAACCCAGCTCTGGATTGCACTCTGCCTGTTGGGGCTAAGCCTTCTGGCGTCCCTGCAGCTTGCGCGGCATCTGGACATTGTAGCCCTGGGCCGGACCACTGCGCAGTCCTTGGGGCTGGCCTATGATCGGGTTGTGCTCTATGCGCTTGGCCTTGTTGCCGTCTTGGTTGCGGTCTCGACGGCACTTGTCGGGCCTGTCACCTTCCTCGGGCTTCTTGCGGCCAGCCTTGCCTACGCCATCGTGCCCACTTGGCGGCACGTTTATCTCATCCCCGCCGCGGCGCTTATAGGCGCGTCGATCCTCATCTTCGGACAATTTGTCTTCGAACGCTTGCTCGGACTGCAATCGACCCTTGCGGTCATTGTCGAGTTCGTCGGCGGCCTCTTGTTTCTTGCCCTCGTTCTTCGGAGGTCTCCTCGTTGATTACCCTCAAAAATGTCTGCGTCGAAAGAGACCGCGCGCAAATCCTGTCCGATATCTCCCTGTCCTTTGGCGAAGGTGGTATCACAGCCCTGATTGGGCCGAATGGTGCAGGCAAGTCTACCTTGCTGCACGGCATGTCCGGCCTTTTGCCGCTGTCCAACGGGTCGGTGACCGTTGATGGTAAAGACCTCGCCCATCTCAAAGCGCCGGAGCGTGCGCGGCTGATTTCGCTCTTGGCGCAGGACGAAAGGGTGACGGCACGGCTTACGATAGAAGATCTCGTTTCCTTTGGCCGTTGGCCGCACCACCATGGCCGCCCCAGCGCCCACGACCACACTGTGGTTGCCGAGGCACTAGAGATTTTTGACCTCACCGATTTAAAATCGCGCCTGATCGCCTCTTTGTCCGGTGGGCAAAGGCAAAGGGCCTTTATCGCCATGGCGTGGGCGCAAGAAACGCCTTGGCTGCTCTTGGACGAGCCTCTCTCTGCGCTCGATCCTCGCCACACCCGTGACATCATGGACCGGCTGCACGCTCTCTCGCGCCCCGGTCCGAACCAGCGGAGCGTCATCATCGTTGTGCACGACCTTGGTGTGGCTGCGCGCTACGCAGATCGCATCATCGCGCTGAAGGACGGAAAACTCGTGACCACCGGCCCCAAATGGCTATCGATGACCGGCAAGATGCTGAGCACCCTTTTCGGAACCGCGCTCTCTGTGGTCGAGGTCGACGGCAAGCAAACCGTCGTCCCAGCGTGAGGCCTGCTTGATTCACCTCGAAAACACGCGATTTGGGGCCTTTCAACGCCGCCCCACTTCTCAGGCCATATCGCCTTGGATCGGCAGCGCGCGCGACCGGCCTGCCTCGTCTAGAGCAACAAAGGTAAAGGTCGCCGCAGTCACCTTCTCGCGGTCCAGTTCGAACCGGTCGCGGCGCCAAGCTTCAACGTAGATTTTCATCGAGGTCCGACCCGTCGACTCCAGCTTGGCGAACAGAGACACCTCGTCCCCGACCTTGACTGGACGGTGAAAGCTCATGCCTTCGACCGCAACGGTTGCCGAGCGCCCCCGCGCAATCCGCGCCGCCATATTTCCCGCTGCAAGGTCCATCTGCGACATCAGCCATCCGCCAAAGATATCCCCCGCAGGGTTGGTATCTGCAGGCATCGCAATGGTACGGATTTCGGGTTCGGTATTTTCCAGACTAACAGTCAAGGCGCGGTCCTCTACAAGCAAAGGGGTCAGCAGGTCTGACACAAACAAATAAACTCGGCGCGGTCTCTAACAGAATGTACCGCTAAAACGAGTAGATTTTTTCGCCCATGGGCGGGTGATATGCCTTTTATCTGCTCGCTTGCCTGGCAGATTTGGCGCATCAACCCTTGGTGAAACGCAAAGCGCCGCCCGAAGAACGGACGGCGCAGATCGTCATTTGCAAAATCAGAGCATGAAATCGCCCGCGGACAATTGCTTGATCAGCGTATCCTCGATGATCAATACGTCCCCACCCCCGAACGCGATGTGGGTATCGCCCGAGGTGACCGACATCATGCTTTTCAGATCCGCGTAGGTGTCGATGTCAAAGTCGCGAAGGTCAATTTTCTCGCCCTTCACCTTCACGCCGAAGTCCGTGATGGTGTCCAAGTCGTCGCCCTTGTTGAAGACAAAGCGGTCCTTGCCCGCACCGCCAGTCAGGGTATCATCGCCTGCACCACCGTGCAGAATGTCACTCTTTCCAAGGCCATTCAGAACATCATCGCCACCACGGCCAGACAGCGTGTTCGCTCCATAGTCGCCGGTGATGTCGTCCCCATAGGCGCTGCCCGCGACATTCTCGATTGAGACCAGCGTATCACCGAGCGCCGCACCGTCATGTCCACGTTCGTTTCGCAAGTCGATCAGAACTCCTGACTCTGCGCCCGCGAAACTGGCCGTATCGCGGCCCTCTGCTCCATAAAGATAGTCCGCCCCGGTGCCGCCGTTCAGCACATCGTTGCCCAATCCGCCATCGAGAGTATCGTCTCCGGCACCGCCCCGCAAAATGTCTGCGCCATCTTTGCCTGGGTAATGCTCCAACACCTGAGAGGTCGAAACCACAGTGGCACTGCCATCGGCCGCAATCGCGCGGATTTCGACAACATCGTCTGCCTTCGCCTTCAGTCCGGTCAGCTCCAGATCAAAATACCGCAGCCCCAAAGGTGTCGAGATCAGATCGTCCGGATCGATGGTGCCGACCTGTTTACCGTTCAAGAAGACCTTGATCGCCTGAATGTCGGCAGCGTCGATCCCCGGATCAAGAAGCTCTTCAGAGAGCAGTGACGGATCCAAAACAATTGTCGTGGATCCGTTGGACTGCGCGTCATCAACGATATCCAGATCCTCTTCGCTGGCGTTGCTGCCAACACCAAACGTCTGAATCAGAACATCATTTGCCAGCAATTGCTGCGAGAGGCTGGCGAAATCACCGTAGCTGGTATCCTCACCATCCGAGAGGAAATACAGAACCTTCTGACCACTGTCGGACGCCGTGAAGTGACCCAGTGCCGCGTCGAGCGTGCCTTCGAAATTCGTACTCCCGCCAGAGGTGAGCGACCGGACATATTCGACCACATCGGCCACGCCGTCGCCGTCGCTGTCCTGATCGGCGCGGAAGCTTTGGGACACGTTCGCATCATCGTCAAACGCGGCAATCGTGATCTGGGCATCCGGCAGGTTCGCATCGGAAATGATCGAGGCGTGAAGTGCTTCGAAAGAGGCAATCTCGGCGTCAAGGACGGTATTCGACAGCCCGTCTCCGTTCCGGTCCCCCACATCGACCTGCCCGTAAAAGGTGTCGTCGGTGCTGCCTGACACGTCAATCGCAAACAGAACATCAACATCTTCGGAGGTAATTTCCTGACGCGACAGGAACCCGGAAATTCGGGTCGTCTTGCCAGCGCCCGCGTCATCCATTGTCAGACTCAGCGCGAACTGTTCTCCCGAAGCATCCACCGTGATGTCTGTCGTGGTGACTTTGACGATGGAGCCGTCGCCGTGGATTTCGTCGTCACCCGAGCCGCCGAACACTGTGTCTTTGCCAAGTCCACCACGTAGCTCGTCATCGCCACCTTCGCCGGTGATCAAATCGTTGCCTTCAAGCCCGCGAATGACGTCATCGGTTGCAACCCCGCTCAGGACATCGGCCTTGTCCGTGCCCTCTAGGTCCAGAGCCATCTCTGGCAGATCCCAATTCACAATCCGATCGATCTGTGCCGCATCCAAACCGGCGAGCGTTCCCAACGGCAGCGCCTCCAACACCTGAAGGGCCGTCGCGACGTCCGCCACGGTATCGCGCTGCACCGCAAACGAGAGGAAGCTGACGCTTTCTCCGGGATTCAGGGTCACAGACATCTCGTAGTACAAAGTGCCATATGACAGCGAGAAATCAGAGCCCGCAAAGCCGGCGGTGTTGCCGACCAGAACACCAGAGGGCGTGCTCGTGTACCAGCTCGAAGAGCTGCTGGAGGCCGTGATCCAAGTGTCGTCATTGGCGACCAGTGCGTCCCCGCTCGAGCTGGTGATCGACGCATAGGACCCGCCGCCGAAACCGGTGACCAACTCGTATGTGTAGGACACTGACGCATCCGAAACATTGGTTACCGTATCCAGAAAACGCGCAAAGCCATCGGTCTGCGACACATAAATTTGGCGCTCATGGGCGAGGCCGTAATAGTCGAAGGAAGGCAGTGTGGTGTAGAAGCTCCCGCCTTCGACCGAGAGGTAATCATTGTTGTCCAAATCGTAGTTTTGCATGGCATTGCCAAATGCATTCTCAGTGCCATCATAAATCGAGCCATCGTCGGTGATATCCCAGAGATAGCCAGCCCCATCGTAAGCATCGTGGGTCGTAGAAACAAAAGACTTGGACACAATAAAACCCTTAACAATCATTA
>JAUILL010000035.1 GCA_030433335.1 Alphaproteobacteria bacterium
TTGCGTCATGCGTTTCGTCTGTTTTGTCAGGCGCTTATGATTGACTGAAGAACGGTTGGTTAAGCCAACCTCGCAGGAGCAACTATGCCACCTCCCCTCACGAACGGACCTCTTTCTATCGACCTTATAGACGGTACCATCACGATCAATGACGGCGGCTCGTTGCGGGAATTGCTCGACAGCCGCGGGTGTCGGGACTACGCGCCGGGTCGCTATGATAAGATCATCGGCGTCCGGGGCGACGGGGATGATTACGTCTTGTTGATTGAGACGAATGTTCAGGGACGGATCAGCTACAGCGAGTTGTCTTTTGACGGGACGACCGGCCGGGCAGAGCGGGGGGCGGAGTCCGTGTCCGAGACAGACCTGGTGGCGCTCGAGACGCTGTACGGGGCGGATCTCGACGATGACGGCAACATAGGCTTGGCGGCGGCTGCGACGGAGGTTGTGCGCAACGCGACAGACGGTGTCGGGCTGGTCGAGGTTGCCGGAGCCTATGGCATTGATGCCACTCTGGGGGACGACACCAACGCCCCGGTGATCCTGAGTGACAGCCTGGGCCGGTCGGAATGGGCGCCGGGTACCTATGACAGTGTGATCGGTGTGCGTCAGGACGGCACGGATGTCGTGGTTCTGGTCGAGCCGGATGTTCGCGGGCGCATCAGCTATTCCGAGCATCGGTTTGACGCAACGACGGGCCAGGAGCAGCGGCGGGCAGTCGCGGTTGATGCAGCGGCGCTGCCGGGTCTTGAAGCCGTCTATGTTGCTGACCTGAATGGCGATGAACAAGCTGGCTATGTATGTGGCTTCGGGTTTCTTGGGCCATGCTTCGGAGTTCATGACATGGGTGGTCCGAGAGCTTAGGTTTCTTGCCGCGTACCTTCCCTTTGATTTGGGCCACGGCCATATCTTTGCGGAGACGCATACGGATCACGCTATGTGTGCAACCATTCCGCTTGCTGTGATCTAAGTTCTGTCGCAGCGACGCGAGCCGTTCGGCATACACTTGGCGTTGTCTGAATCCGAAGCCAGACGGAAAAGGTTGTGTTTTCCGGTCAATATCCCGTCGGCACGCCGTAAACCTTTGTTATAGGGCTGTGATTTAACCGAAAGACATATGGCAAAACCCCACCAATTTATTGATCATCGGAAAGTGCGAAGTAGTTGCCGCCTTGGCAGGCTCGTTTGCATAGACCCTCTTTGTAACAGAAGCGTAACGGGGTCGATGCGGCGCAGTCCGCGTATCTCACACGCCCGAGGTGGACCTAATGACAATACAGTTTGCAGACCCGCAGCCAGTACGCGCACTCCGTATCCTGCTCTACTCCCATGACACGCTGGGCTACGGGCATCTGCGACGCAACCTGCTGATCGCGCGGGCATTGTCGGAGATCGAGCCGCAGCCAGAAATCTTGCTGATCGGCGGCATGCGTGAGGCAGGCGCTTTCGTGCTTCCGCCGGGCACCGACTGCGTGACGCTCCCGGCCTATGCAAAGCAGGACGATGGCAGCTACCAACCGCGCGAACTGGGGGACGATCTGGTGCGTTTGACGCGGCTTCGGAGCATGACGATCTGCGGTGCCGCAACAGGTTTCGACCCCGACCTTATGATCGTCGACAACGTTCCACGGGGCGCGCAGTACGAGCTGGACAAGACATTGCAGGCGCTGCGGGTGCGGGGTCGGTGCAAGATCGTGCTGGGACTCAGAGACGTGATCGACACCCCCTCGGCCACCCGGCGACAATGGCTGCGGCAGCGTAATTTTGAAACCGTGCGCCGCTACTTTGATGCGGTATGGGTCTATGGCGATCCGACTCTTTATAACCTTCTTGATGATTGCGGCATGTCGGGCCCGCTCGGTCCGATTGCGCGGCACGTAGGATTTCTCGATCCGGCTGGCCGTCGCGACGCGGCTCAATCCGCGCTAGACGCGGCGGCCATCGCGGGAGCAGACCCCCGGCCTTACGTGTTCTGTGCTGTCGGCGGTGGTCGCGACGGGTCTGCACTTTGCGAGGCGTTTGTGCGATGCCAGTTGCCGGCCGGTCACCGTGGTGTACTCGTCACCGGGACGCAAATGTCCGAGGACCGGCGCGCGCAGGTTCATCGTATCGCTGCGGGGCGTGACGACATGATGGTTATGCCCTTCCTGCGTGAACCCTTCGACACCATGACAAGTGCTGCGCGTCTCATAGGAATGGGCGGCTACAACACGACGATGGAGTTTCTGTCGATCCGCAAGCCCAGCCTCGTCGTACCTCGCTGCGCGCCCCGACGCGAACAGGTGATGCGCACTGAGCAGCTGGCCAAGCGCGGGCTGGTCTCAATGCTGCTACCCAAGAATTTGAGCGCAGAGGCCCTCAGCAAATGGTTCGCGACTCCTGTGGTACCGCGCGCCCAGCAACTCGACATGGGTGGATTGGAGCGCCTTAAGGCGCTTACGACGAATATTTGCAACACCTTGCCCCACCTTTCGGTCGTCTCGGCCAAAGCGCAGGGCATCTTAGCCTGAACATGGAGGAACAAATGCATGGATGAGACGCTTTTCGGACCGATCGGATATGTCCTGAAACGCTATCCGCGGTTTTCGGAGACCTTTGTCGTCAACGAGATCCTCGCCCACGAGGCAGCCGGACAACCGATTGAGATCTTTGCCCTGCGTCCCGTGGAAGAGAGCCATTTTCAGGACAACCTCGGCCGTGTCCGGGCACCGGTGACACGGATCCGCGACCGGTTCTCCAGTGCCGAGCCAGTCTGGGACAGGATACGTGCTGCGCAAGCCGAACTGCCTGGCGCACTCGATGTACTCGCCCGGCTTGACGGGATTGCCAGCGGTCAGGATGTGGCGCAGGCACTTGATGTTGCGGTAAAGGCGCGGCGCCGCGGCATCGTACATCTGCACGCCCATTTCGGCACCGTCTCCACTTCGATCGCCCGGCTCGCTGCAGCGATGGCAGGGATCAGCTACAGTTTCACCGCTCACGCGAAGGACATCTACCACGCTTATGAAGACCCACAGCATCTGCATCTAAAACTGCGTGACGCTGACGCGACGGTCACGGTCTCGGATTTCAACGTGGCTTATCTGCAGAAGACATACGGCGCGGAGCGTGTGACGCGCATCTACAATGGCCTCGATCTGGAGCGTTTCGAGTGGTCACAACCGCAGGACGGGACGCACGAGATCCTCGCGGTCGGCCGGCTGGTCGAGAAAAAGGGGTTCCACATCTTGATCGAGGCGCTGCGGCTGATGAGCGAGGCAGGACGCACGCCACCTTGCCGGATCATCGGATCGGGCGAAGAGCATGCGCATCTTGCTGCGCAAATCAGAGATGCAGGGCTTGAGAAAACGGTACGTCTTGAGGGTCCACGCCCGCAGGCTGAGGTGATCGCTTCGATGCGGCGGGCGTCGGTTCTGACCTGTCCCTGTGTCGTTGGCTCAGACGGGAATCGTGACGGGTTGCCGACGGTCCTTCTTGAAGCAATGGCTGTGGGTCTTCCAGTCATCTCCACGGATGTGGTCGGCATCCCGGAACTGGTGCGCGACGATGATACCGGCCTGATCGCACCCGAGGCCGATCCCGAGGCGCTCGCCAAAGCTCTCATGCGGATGATCGACGATCGAGGGTTGCGACAGCGCCTTTCGACAGCCGCCCGTGCCCTAATTGAGGATCAGTTCAACGTTACACGCTCCGCCGCGGCGCTGCGAGAAATCTTCGCGGCATCGGTAGCGCGGCGGCGACAGAGTGAGGCGGCGTGATGCAAATCGTCTATGTTTCCACCGATCCTGGAATCCCTGTCTGGGGTGCGAAGGGTGCCTCGGTACATGTGCAGGAAATGCTGCGCGCGTTTCTCCGTAGGGGTGATCAAGTGACCCTGCTCTCGCCGCGCCTCGAAGGCACGCCGCCTGCGGATTTGACGGCCGTCGAGGTCGTGGCGCTACCGCCCACTCCGAAGGGCGATCCGGAGACACGTGCGCGGGCACTGCTGATGGTGAACGAGGCCGTGACGACTGCGCTCGGGCGGCTCACACCAGACTTGGTCTATGAGCGCCACGCGCTTTTCTCTCATGCAGCCATGGAGTGGGCGCAAGAGAAAGGCTTGCCTTCGATACTTGAGGTCAACGCGCCGCTCTTGGCCGAGCAGATTGCACATCGAAGCCTTGGTCTGCCAGAAGAGGCCGAGGCCTCGCTCCAGCGCGCGATGCGGGCGGCGGGGCTGGTCGCCGCGGTAAGCATGCCGGTCGCCCAACATGCACGGATGATGGGTGCGCGCAATGTGATGGTTGTACCGAACGCAGTCGATCCCGCCCGTTTCCCCGAACCAGCCCCTTCGACCGGGCGACCCTTCACGGTCGGCTTCCTCGGCTCCATGAAGCCTTGGCACGGTCTTCCCGTGCTTGTGGATGCCTTCGCGCTGCTTAGGGCAAAGGTACCCGAGGCACGGCTTCTCATCGTCGGCGACGGACCGGAACGTGTGTCTGTCGAGGCACGTCTTGCCGCGCACGGCTTGTCAGATGCAGTAGAGGTGACCGGGCTGTTGCCCGCCGCGATGGTGCCCTCTGCGCTCGCCCGGATAGATGTGGGCACGGCACCATACAGCGCGAGCAATGCGTTCTACTTCTCACCGCTGAAGATATACGAATACTTTGCAGCCACCCGCCCGGTCGTGGCCTCTGCCACCGGGCATCTCGGCGATGTTGTCTCCGAGGGCCGGACCGGCCACCTGGTGACACCGGATGATCCAGCCGCGCTTGCGGATGCCCTTGCCGGGCTCGCACGTGAGCCTGCGCGGTCGCAACGGATGGGGCAGGCTGGCCGTGACTGGGTTCTGACCCATCACACTTGGGAGATGACGGCCGAGCGCGTCCTGAAGCGCGCCACTCTGGCTCAGGAGCGCGCCGCATGAGCAAGGGTGCGCGGACCATGCTCAGCCTTGCCGCCGTGATGCGACGGTTCGCGCCCTACCTGCGCGGGCACTGGATGATGCTGGTTGGCGCTGTGACCGCGCTCATCTTGTCAACGGTGATGCGGCTGGCCGAACCATGGCCGCTGAAGTTCATCATCGACGCGGTTGTACCCGTAGCGGTGGGTGAGCGAAGACTTGCCGCCGAGATGGACCAAATGTATCTCCTCGCACTTTGCGCGGGCGGGCTTCTGGTGGCGGTTCTGCTCCGGGCTGGGTTCCAATACCTCGCGACTATCGGCTTCGCACTGGTCGGCAACCGGGTGCTGACCCGTGTCCGTGGCGACCTCTTCCGCCACCTTCAGTCGCTGTCGGTGGGCTTCCACGCCCGGTCGCGCGCAGGCGATCTGACGCTGAGGCTCGTCGGCGACGTGGGTATGCTCAAGGACACGCTTGTGACAGCCGCGATGCCGCTCGCTGCCAACGTACTCATCTTTGGCGGCATGGTCGGCGTGATGCTCTGGCTTGACTGGCAACTTGCGCTTGTTGCAATCGCGCCTTTGCCGATTTTGTGGCTCCTGTCACGATATCTGACGCCACGAATTCAGACGGTCAGCAGGACGCAGCGCAAGCGACAGGGAGCACTAGCCGCGACATCTGCGGAGACACTCGCCGGCATCAGCGCGGTTCAGGCGCTGGGGCTAGAGGAACGTATGGCGATGGCCTTTTCTGGCGCCAATGAAAAGGACATGAAGGCTGGCATCAAAGGCGCAAAGTTATCTGCACGGCTCGAACGGGCGGTCGATGTGCTCGCGGGGCTGGGACTGGTCGGTGTTCTGTGGTTCGGTACGCTGCAGGTGCTGGCCGGACGGATCACACCCGGCGATCTTCTGATCTTCGTGAGCTATCTCAAGCACACGTTCCGGCCGGTGCGCAGCTATGCCAAATACGCCGCTCGGCTTGCGAAGGCGCTAGCTGCAGCCGAACGCGTGATCGAGCTCCTCGATGAGGACGACGCAGTTCGAGACCGGGCTGGGGCGAAAGCCGTGGTCCCCGGATATCCTGCACGCCTTAGCTTCGTTGGCGTGAGCTTTGCTCACAAGGGCGGCACGCACGTGTTCGACGGCCTCGACCTGTCACTCAGGCCCGGAGAACGTGTGGCCGCCATTGGCCCTTCCGGCGCGGGCAAGTCCACGCTCGCTGCCTTGGCGCTGCGGTTGCATGACCCCGCGCGTGGCGCCGTACTGATAGACGGTATAGACATTCGCGACATGACACTTGCGTCGCTGCGCGCTTGCGTCGCCTTCGTGCCGCAGGAACCGCTGATCGTGTCTGGCACGATCGCGGAAAACCTGGGGCTTGGCCTCGACACGCCGCCTTCTGCGGAGGCAATGACTGAGGCGCTCGCCCGCGCTGCGCTGACCGATTTCCTCGACACGTTACCTGCTGGCCTCGATACCCGTCTTGCTGAGCGGGGCGCGTCGCTATCAGGCGGCCAGCGGCAACGTCTGTCGCTGGCACGCGCCTTCCTGCGACGGACACCGCTGCTCATCCTAGACGAGCCGACCAGTGCGCTCGACGGGGAGAGCGCGGCAGCAGTGATTGACGCGATCGACGCGATATCGGAAGGGCGCACGACGCTTCTCGTTACCCACGACCTGCGGCTGGCGGCACAGGCGGACCGCGTGGCGACTATTTCGGGTGGACGGGTTTCTGAAATTGGTACGCCGACAAAGTTGCTTCATTCAGACGGATGGTTCGCCGCAGCCCATGCGCGCCAGACGGGAAGGGGTCAACATGTCCTCGCAGGCTGACAAGGCACTCGTGGCGCGTGATGTGGCGCTACCTGGTCTCCGCGCGCTGCTTGATGCAAGTTCGCTCGCGCGGGAGGTTGGGCTTGAAGGGCTGCAGGCGGCCTATCTACGCTACAAGCCGGGAACAAGTTGCACTGCAGGTCTGGTGCCCGACACGGACGGCCTTGATGCTTGGATGGCGATAACTGCGAAAACCGATAGGTTCAACGAGCTTGCCCAACGGCCGAAATGGCGCAAACTGGGGACGGTCGTCCTACCAAATCTTCCAGCTCTTCTGGTACCGCTTGCTGCTGACCGCGAGTTGCCCGCTGCGCGGCGGCTGGTCGATCCGGACCGACGCGCGCGACTTTTGACAAAGCTGGGGCTCGCGGACGCCCGCTTAACCGTGTTGCGTTACAAGCCAGGCCGCCGGGTGGTGCTGCGCGCAGATGGCCCTGAAGGCCCGCGCGCGGTAATCAAACTGCACGGCCTCTCCAGCGACTTTAAGGCTGCGCGAGCTGGAGCACGATTCTGCGAGGCGGCCGGCGGTCCTGCGGTGATTGGTATTTCGAAGCGGAACCGCGCCATCGCGGTTGCTTGGGCCGCGGGACAAGAACTTGACGCACATGCCTCTGCACAGCGCTTTCGGCTTGCAGGGCTCGCATTGGCTGCGGCCCACGCTCGGCCTACCTGCGAGACACTGCGGCGGTTTCGGCCACCGGATGCGCGGACAGCCATCCGCGCGATTGAGGCGCTCAATCTGCACCTTGGCGCGGTCGCCCGAGGGTTGTCTCTGCCTGAGCTGCACGACAGCGTGACATGTCCCATTCATGGCGACTTCTCAGCTGATCAGGTCGTCGTTGGGGGGGATGGTGCCAGCATTGTGGACTGGGACCGGGCCGCCATCGGTCCCCCGGCGCGCGATCTGGGGTCCGCACTCGCCAGACTTGATCTTGATGGGATCCGCGGAGCTGACGTGACGGAGGCCGCGGAGGCCCTGTTCGAGGGGTATGTGTCACTACGGCCGCTTCCGCCAGCCGAAGATATCGCGGCGCACCGTGCCCACGCTCTTCTTGCGCTTTCGACGGACGGGTTCCGGGCGCGTCGGTCTGGTTGGGACGCCGAGATGCGCGCCGTTCTCGACTTGATCGCCGCGTGTCCACCCGTGCCGAAGACCTCGCACGTCCCGATGAGCGGCCTTGATCTGGCACTGGAACCCGAAACGCTCCGACCTGTGTTCGGGCTGCCGCCGCATGCGCCACTCAGTGTTTCGCCGACGCGGTTAAAACCGGGCAGGCGGGCGATGGTCCGCGTCGTGCTACCCGACAGTACGACGGTTCTCGGCAAAATCCGGGCGCGCCGCCCCGACCGGACCGCACCCAGCATCCAGCGTGGGCTGCACGCAGCTGGGCTCGACGGTCGTTCAGGTGTGGCAGTGCCCGAGGTTGTCACGACGCCCAAAGCGTTCTCAGCGTGGTTTCAGAAAGCAGTGCCGGGTACATCGCTTGGCAACCTTCTCAACACATCGGATGGCATACCCGCCGTTTGGCGCGCCGGTAGGGCGCTCGCTGTGCTTCATGGGACCCCTCCTCAGAGCAACCGCTGCTGGACCAAGGACGATGAACTAGCAGTTCTGGAGAAGGCGGTTATGGGCGGCCCTCATGCGCAGCTTGGTGATATGGCCCGCCATTGTCTCGCTGCACTCGAGAAGACCCCCGAAGTTGGACTACACCGCGATTTCTACTACGATCAGGTTTTGGTCAGTGACCAGACAGTCTGGCTTGTAGATCTCGACCTCCATGCGCGAGGGGATCCTGCGATCGATCTCGGAAACTTTCTCGCACATCTGACCGAACTTGCACTCCGTCACAATCGCCCGCTCCTTTGGTCCAAGCAACTCGGCAAGGCCTTCCTTGATGGGTATGCCAGCGTCCGTCAGCTCCCTGGAATTGATCGCATCGATGCGTTTCAATGGGTCTCGCTTGCCCGGCACGTCGCCATCGCCAAACGGTTCTCCGAACGAAAGCACACGATTCCAGCGATAGCAGCGCTTTGCAATCAGCGCCTCGCAAATCACCTGGCTAAAGATCAAGAGTGATAGTCAGATCAGACTGTAGCGTTTCTTACGGGTCTAAATCTTGGAAACTTCGCGTCATCGCTTTGATGGGTTCTTCCCAACAAACACCTCGCTAAGGTAGGCTGTGAAGGTTTTCCATGAAAACATGGTCCTTACCTCCGCGCCGAATCCGGGTAGTTGCGCTGCGAATTCAGGGCGCGTTCTGCCGATCGAGGTGAAGTGGAGGGGTTCTCCGCGACAAGATAATCTAGCGCCGCGCGCGCCCTGAACTAGGACTGGATCATGACCGTGCCGCGCACTGATCGCTTCGAACTTCGCCATTATCATGGCTCCCATATTGTCCGAAAGGGGATCGATCGGCGGACGTTTTGCCACGGCGGGTCGCCTCCCATGAAACCAGTGCCTCGAGTGTATCATATAATTGGTACGATTAAATTTGCAGAAGGGGCACCTTATTCGTCCAGTCTTACCATGACTTCCACGAAAATCGGATACGCGCGCTGCTCAACCGACTGGCAGGACCTGTCAGCTCAGAAGCAGGCGCTCGAACATCTCGGGGTGTCACCGGACCAGATTTATACTGACCATGGGCTGACAGGCACGACCCGGGCCCGCCCTGGTCTGGATCAAGCCTTGGTCGCCGTGCGTGAACCTTGCTTTGGGTGCGTCGGTTTATGAACCAAGCGATCCGATAGGGAAGATGTTCTTCAACATCCTTGCGACCTTCGCTGAATTCGAGGCCGACCTGATCCGCATGCGGACCCGCGAAGGTATGGCCGTGGCCCGCGCTAAGGGTAAGCTGCGCGGCAAGAAACCCAAGCTCTCCGACCGCCAGTCCCGCGACCTCCATCGCACGTATGACACCGGCGACTATTCGGTCAGCGACCTTGCCGGGGTCTTCTCAGTCTCCCGGCCGACCGTCTACCGAACCCTCAAGCGCCAGTCGTCCGCTGCATAAAGATCAGGAAGACACGCCTCTCGCCAGTCACATGCCCGCTTTATGGATCAACGCTACAGGTCGCTTCCGACAATTGGGTGGCCAAAGGCATATTCTGTATGTTTGAAGTAAAATACATGCGGAATTTGCGATATATTGCCAACAAATCACTCACCTTCAGTGATGAACACGAAAACCGCATCCATCATGCATGAGGAGCACAACTTGCCGAGAAGCAACCGCCTCAGGGCTTTGCGCTATGCCGCCGCCCTTGTGCCGGCGGCAGCGCTGCTCATCGTTGCGGTTCTGATTAACGCGTATCATTACGAAACGGAGCGCGCGCGCCATGTCGAAGACAATGCGCGCCTGGCAGCGGTAAGCGTAGACATCCGGCTGGGTCAGCTTCTCGAACTGACCTCCTTCTGCGCCACTTCCCCCGCGCTGATCGAGCGGGTCGATCTGGAGAGCGTTGCGGCGAACTGCGGCCGCTACGCCTCCCGGATCGGCGCCTGGGTCGTGCTTGTCGAAACAGGCGAGACGCATCGGCAGATCCTGAACACCCTTGAGGATGCGCCTGAGGTCTTGCCGGTCTATTCGAGGGAGAATGAACAGGGTCCGCTGCTCGCTCTCGAGGAGCGGAGCCGCAAATCCGGCGAGCCGGGCATCGCGGATATCTTCACCGGGATTATTCTACCCGAGGGGATCGTCAGCGCGGGTCAGTTTCTGCGGCTCGCGGACGGGCGGGATGCAATGGTCTATATTAGCGTACCGGCCTGGGCCCTCTCGGACCAGCTTGCGGAACTCGCGGCGCCAGGGGGGCCGATCTTCGCACTGATTGACCCGTCACGCCGGATCGTGGCCCGCAGCGTCGGGATCGAGCGCGCGATGTTCGCCGATGCACCGGACTGGTTACTTGGCTTCATGGACACCGGCGCTGCCGGAGCCTCGCTTGGGGTGCCGGGTCCGGAGGTGATCGGCGGTACCTGGGACGCGGGATACCAGCCGCTTGAGAGCGCCCAAGGCTGGATGGTGGCCGCTCTTGAACCAACCCCGGTCGGCGCGCGGCTCTGGGCTCCGATCTCGCTGCCCTCCGGAGTAACACTTGTGGGCTTCTTTCTGTCCGGTCTGCTTCTGTGGGGATTCTCATGCCGGGACCAGGCGGCACGAAAGGTCGAGGAGGAGAGACGGGCAAAGGAGGAAGCGGAGCGACGAAACCAAGAGAAATCCCGGCTTCTGGCGTCTTTCTCTCATGACATCCGCAGCCCTCTGATCAGCCTGATCGGATCCCTCGAGATGATTGAGGAAGGGCGCAGCGGCCCTACCAGCCAGATCCGGCCAGCGCACGCCGCGGCGGAAGCGCTCCTGCAGTTGGTGGACGACATCCTCGAGTTTTCTTTCCTGGGATCCGGGGAACTGACCCTCCACCCGTCCCCGGTCGATCTAAGGCAACTCGCCTCAACCCTGTCAGATCAAATCCGGCTACCCGCTGCCCGCAAGGGGCTTGCGTTCCGACTTGACCTCGACACCGACCTACCGCCCGTCGTCGAAGTGGATCGGCTCCGACTGCAGCAGGTCCTGTCCAACCTGCTGACAAACGCGGTGAAATACTCCGAAAAGGGCTCGGTCACGCTGCGGATCCGGCAAGAGGGACCGGCGTCGGGATCTGTCACGCTCGATATGGCAGTTATCGACACAGGGGTCGGACTCGCACCCGAGGACATCCCCAGGATCCTGCGCGAGTTCGGACGACTTGAGCGCGAGGCAGAGCGACGCGAGACGGGGAGCGGACTTGGGCTCGCTATCGTCCAGCGGATTCTGCACGGGATGGGGACAACGCTCGAGGTGGAGAGCGCGCCGGGGCAGGGCTCTACCTTCCACTTCCGCTTGACCCTGGCGGTCCTGACCGGCGGGGCGGCCTGCAACGCGTCTCAACCGCTGTCCGACACCATGATCCTTTACGCTGAGGACGAGCCGGTCATCCGGCAGGTGACCGTGCGCCGCCTCGAAGAGGCGGGCGCACGTGTGGTAAGCGCCGTTGACGGGGAGGACGCGCTCCGCCAACTCGCGCACATCACCCCGGACCTGCTGCTGATCGATCTCCAGATGCCCGGTCTTGCGGGGGTCGGGCTGATCAGCCGCCTGCAAGAGACGGCCCCGAACCGTGCCTATCCGGTCTTCGTGCTCACCTCTCATATCTCCGGCCCCCAAGCGGCGGAGGCGCGTGCCGCAGGGGCCGACGCGGTATTCACCAAACCAGTCCAGGTGGCTGCGCTCGCCGCGGCGTTCGAGGCCCGCCGTGTGAACGGAGGCCGTTCCACCCCCAGAACGGGGGAAGCACCGGACGGCGCGGATGATCCGCTTCTGGGCTTGGTCACCTTCGAAGAGATTATCAGCGGTATGGATTCCTCTAAGAGGGACTTCCTTGTTACAGAGTTCGAGGAAACGATGAGGGGGGAACTTGCCGCCCTTCAGACCGCGATCCGCGCCGACAACATGACCCAAACCAACAAGGTCGCCCACCGCGCACTGGGCCTTTGCCTCGTGATGGGGGCGGTCCGCCTCGCGGGGCGGCTGCGGCGCATCGAAGAGACGGCGGTCACGGGGGATGCCGAGATCGTGCGGGGCCTTGCGACCGGGCTCGGTCAGATCCTGACGTCGACCGTGAGCGAGATGCGGTCAGCGCTCAAGCCTCCCGCATCATCAAGCCATACGGCAAATTCCTGAGGCGCTGCCGATAACTGGTCGCTTTCCAACGCCAGTCGGACGCCACATAGCGAACAAGAAAATCCGCCACTTACCGGTGAAGCTCACATCTAATCGGTTTTGGAACCATCTCACAAACGCTGGTTTGTGAAAGATCGGGAAGTCACGCAGGCCTTTTATCATGTGCATTTTGCGCGATCGGACCCCGTAAGCATATATAGCACTCCCCGGCATCAGACCCCAAGAAGGCGGCTGCGCCGATCTGGGATCTGAGCCGCGTCAGGGTCTGGCAGATCCTGAAACGTGCGATGGAGGAGGCGGGGATCCCGGATGGGCCGCACAGATTGCCGAAAGGTCTCAGGCATGCGTTTGGCGTCCATGCGACTATCCAGGGCGCCCCCCGCACATACGCCAGCGCTGGCTGGGCCATGCGCGGCTCAGCACGACAGCGACCTACGCGGATGCAGTTGGGAAAGAAGAACAGTATATCGCCTCAAAAATGCGGAGGGCGACATGGACATGAAAAAGATCGACACCTCGAACAACATTACTTGGTTCTACCGGATGGAAATCATGCCTGGGTTGTTCGGAGACTATTCCCTCGTCCGCGAGTGGGGCCGGATCGGCCAGCCCGGGCAGATCCGGGTCGACTGGTACGATACCGAAGCGGCCGCGAAAGACGCTCGGTTCGACATCCAAATGAAAAAGGCGATGCGCGGCTTCGAGTAGCCGGAGGGCCGTACCGACTGTTCGAGCCCGGGGTTCTGGCTGCATTGATCTGTATTATTCTGAATTTATCCTTCATTCATTCAAAAGCGGGTGTTTGGAGAAGTATTGTTTTATTACAGTGATTTGAGGGACATGATTGTTTCATGGGTATTGTATGGATGTCGGAACTGCGCTGCTTGAATAAATAATGAATATATTAGTTAACCCCATGCATGCCATCCTCGAGACCCGAAATCTTACCCTGCAGGAACGCGCCGTCATGGACGCGCTCCTGCGTAGCCCGGACCCTGTCAGCCAGCGCGAGCTGATGTCCCGCATGCGCGACGCCCCCAGTCAGGCGACGATGTCCCGCGTGATGACCGGGCTGATCAGCAGGGGCCTTCTCCTCAAGGAGGGGGAGACCCGGGGTGCCCGGTTCTCGCTCACGCCGGATGCGCGACGCGTGGCGACGGATCCCAGGCGGCGCACTCCGATCCCCTACGACCCCGACCGGATCGGAGGCTATGTACCGAACCAGACACGTTGGCTCCCCGAAGAGGCAGCCGCCCGGATGCGGAACGCCGTGGAACAGGCCGGGGGACAGCGACTTGATGCTTCCACATACAGCAGGGCGATCGCGGAGAGATTTCTGATCGACCTATCATGGGCGTCCTCGAACCTGGAGGGGAACACCTATGATCATCTCTCGACGGAGATGTTGATCAAGTATGGAGAAAGCGCCTCCGGTCGGGACCGGTTGGAGACGGCGATGATCCTCAACCACAAGGCGGCCATCTCCCTGATGATGGAGGGACTCGATGGCGCATTCCCGGACGCCGGGTCCGTTCAGCGCCGTCACGTCCTCATGATGCGGGATCTGCTGGACCCAGCTGACCTCGGCAGCGTCCGCAGAGGCGCGGTGCAAATCTCGGCGACCAGTTACTGCCCCTCCTCCGACTATGTTCTGCTCACAGCCGGCCTCAGTGACCTTTTCGCCAAGGCTGGTCAGGTCGACGACCCGTTCGAGGCGTCGTTCCTCCTCCTCGCGGGCTTCTCCTACCTGCAGGCCTTCGGGGACGGGAACAAGCGGATGGGTCGGCTCCTCTCGAACGAGCCGTTGCTCCGGGCGGGTCTCCCCCCGCTGTCCTTCATCGGGATCAACAAGACACCCTACATCCTCGGGTTGATGGATTTCTATGAGGTCGGTTCGACCGGTCTCCTCGGAGAAGCGATCGCCGGGTCCTACGAGATGACGGCGCCAGACTACATCCAGGCGGTGACTGTCCAGCGGATTCCGCATGGGTTGGAGTTGCGTGAGCGGGACCGTATCGCGGAGGTGTTGGGGCGGCTTTTTCGCGAAAAGACACCGGATGCGAGGATCGGGGTTCTGGTCGATGAGGTTTTCGGGGACCTGACCGAAGCGGACAGGGAGAAGATGGCCGAGATCCTCACCGATACGGCGGATCGGGCCTCTCCCGCCTCTGCCTTCCTGTACGGGGTCACGGAGACGGACATCCAGGAGCGAAATGCTGCCAACCGAGGCGCGTGATGGATGACGTTTGCAGGTCAGGGGTCTGATGCCAGACGGAGCAGGATCCTAATCTAAGGAATTTTGAGGTCAGTGGGACTAGGGTCTGGGTGAAAACAGCCGTCAAGTCTTTGTAAGACGATCCAGCCCCCGACCGGAATCCTTCCCAGATCATGGGCCCCCTATGTCCCGTGAAACGCAAATTCAATGACTTATGTAATAACCTCATAGAATGCACATTCTATGAGGTTCTCAGCTGTGCAGCGCGGCAGATAGCGAACCGTGCTGCAGCTATTGCTTACAGCTTGCTGTGCGCGCCGTCACAGAGCGGTTGCTTGCCACTTTGCTTGCAGCCGCAGAAGAACAGCCGCTTGCTGACATCAGCTGTGTACTTGACGGGCGCGATGCCCGTGTCCTTGTGACTGCCATCGCAGAAGGGTTGCTTGCTGCTCTTGCCACACGCACACCAGAAGTAGGTTTTGCCCTCTTCAACTTCGATGGGGTATGGAGATTTTTGCGCGATTATGGGTGCTGTCATGTTTTCGCCCTCGTTTGCGTAACCGATATCCGACGAGGTAGAGTAGGCTCCGCTGTCTACAACGCTCTCCTCCCAAATCACGGAGACAGCGGAGCTGAACGACGAGAAAACCCTCGTTGCTGCGCGGCAAACTGACACAAGCCGAGAGTACCGCCAAGCAAAATGTAGTGTAGATTACCCTTGAGAGCACAATCCATGTCTCTCAAACGAATAAACGCTGCAAGCAGCAATGCTGCTGTGCAGAAAGGCTCCTTGCTGTTTTACGACGCAGTCCCCAAGTCATGTTCAAGATCGGTTCTTTCGTCCTCCCTGAATCGGCCGAAACTAAAAGGCGGCGCACATCTCCTCCCTTAGTGCGCCGCCTATTTTGCAAGAATTTCTGGGCATCACAGCTGTTGCGGTTGACCATTTCGAGCCTGCCACGACAAATTGCACGGTTTGAGTGCACTGTGAACAGCAGCTATACGCAAGCAATGTGACCTAGGGTCATCTTACACAACTACGATACTGACGACCCACGATGATCCGTACTGTTCTCTACCAAAGCACTGCCAAATCGGACTTTCACAGCAAAGTTGATCACGACATTCTGGAAACAGCTTGGCGGCACAACGGCGAAATGGGCGTCACGGGCTACCTGTTGCGCACGCGGACCCAGTACTTTCAGGTGCTTGAAGGCGAATACGACGTGCTTGATGATGTCGTCGGCATGATCCGTAAAGACCCGCGCCACACCGGCATGGGAATCCTCTGTGACCGCACTGCAAAGGAACGACGTTTTGCGAATTGGGCCATGGGTTATCACCTCGTCACCGAAGCAGAACGCGATGAGTTCGATGATTGGCTCAAGGACGGCGACGATTTTGCCAGCAGCTTGATCAACTACATGCTGATGATAGCAGGGTGTCGGGAAGTAGCATCACCGATGCATCCCGGTGTGAGCTAGTCAGCTATTCGCCACGTGCGACAGGGTGCCCATCATGAACTCTCGGTTGTAGGTATGGAGATCGTGCGGGGCCTGTTCAGAGATTGGTCCCTGATCCGGGAGTGGGGACGGACAGGTCCAGGCCGGGGAGACCTACACGGCGGCGGTCAACATCGGCGCCGATCAGGTTGAGTTGTTCTTGAGTGGGCAGAAGGTGGACCTCGAGCGAAACCTGAACCTGACTCTGTCGGAGAACCTGCGCGAGATGGTCGCCGCAGTCGGGACCTCGTCGCGTGGCAGCTGGAACGAGACTCGGCTCACCGATCTGTTTGACGGGGAGATCCACGCGGTGGACGTTTACGGCCAGACGCTGGACAACCGTCAGGTTGCTGCGCTCAACACGTCCGGGGACCTGCCGGTTCTGCGCGTCAACGCGGACCTGGTCGGCCCGGTGGGCGAGGCGGGCGACGGTCTGAACCTCGCAGTGCATGACCTCGAACAGAGCCTGAGCAACGTCACGCAGCTCAAGGGGCTGATCGAGGGCCGGGACGCGAACGCGTCCGGTCTGTTTGGGGGCCTTGAGTTCGCGGGCGGTCAGACTGTCGCCGAGTTCTTCGGTAGCGATGCGCTGGCCGGAACGGACGTGCTTGAGGCGGAGACGTTTGGTCTGGAGGTGGACGGGTTCCTCTTCTGAACGCATGCGCGGCCCGTTAGGGCCGCGCACTTGATCGAACTGACCTGCTCCGCCCTTGACTTGAACCGGGCTGAGGGTTGAACAGCATCCTGATGAGGGTGGGGCGGTCGACGCGCATGCTCGGTCACGAAATCGATATCGTGATCAAGAAGAGCCCGAAGATGGCCAGGGGTGCCCGTCGATCAGAATAGCGAAGAAGCACGTTCCAGTCGCGGCATAAGAAGTGCCGTCGCCATCCTGTCCTACCTCCGGATGATTAAAACCCCTGAAAAACCATATCCACCGCCCGTGTGATCTCGTCCTGGTGGCCCGACAGGTCACCCACCGTAGGCCCGAGCGCCGAGGCGCGCACCGCCGCCATGGACTGGACGATCAACACGAACTGCCCGTCATCCAGCGTGATGACCGGGTTGAGGTGTCTGGCGGGCGGGGGGCTTTGATCCACCGGCACAAGCGGGGCGACAACCCGCGTATCGGTCCAGTCAAGGAAATCGCTTTGCAGGTTCACAACTCGGCCAGCGCCAGGCAAGTTATGCAGGCTGAACCGCGCCATCAGAACTGCTGGTATTTTTCAAGTGGCAGGCCGTTCTGCTCGATCCAGGCGTTGTAGCCTTCCAGCGCCGAGCGGTTTTCTTCCAGCCATTTCGCGGCCTTCTCTTTGCGTACGGCTTCCCGCAGGCTGGCCTCAAAGGTCGCGGAGAGATTGATGTTCAACCCACGAGCTTCATCCAAAAGCACCGGGTCGACGGTCAGGTTGGTTGCGCGCTTGTTCATACATGTCTCCTGCGGATTTGTAATGCGCATTCATAACACACATTCAAGCTCTGGCAAAGCTATAGCGCCGGCGAACAGCCTGCGCTGCTCATCGCAGTCTGCCCTGTGTCGCCCGCATTACCGGGGGGCGTCTCGGGTCTGCCAAGCTGGCGCTTCCGGATCTGATCCAAGCAGGGAAAGTGTCGCTGGATCCAACACCCCGTCACACCAAGGGTCAAGCGCCACCCGAAACAGTGGATCCTCGGGGTCGACCATCGCAAACAGGGTCATTGACGACCGGAACTTCATATGGTCAGGCGAGCCGAGGATCTCGTATTTTGTGCGGTCTCGCAGCGTCATGATCGCTTTCACGCAGTCCCTCAGACGCGGGCTGAGGACAGGATGGATGAGATATTCCCGCGCCTCCGTCATGGAGACGATGCCGTCGCGTTCCGCCATGGCTGACCTGCCGAGGCCGCGCAGTTGGGGGAAGATAAACCACCTCCAGTGGGTCCGCTTCCGTCCCGCGCGCAGTTCCGCGAGAGCCGTGCTGTAGACCCCGTCCTGGGCTGACAGAAACCGCTCGAGACCGTCCATACTCATACCTCTGGTTTACCCTGATATTCGTCGCTGTACGGCGTCATTATGCGCGATGCGCAGGATCTCGCAGCCACTCATCGAGCTTCGACCAGCGTCGCCGCCCGGAGACGTTCTTGACGGCGATCGCCACGGCCTGCGTCTGCCCTACCAAGACCACCAGTTTCTTCCCGCGGGTCACCCCGGTGTAGATCAGGTTCCGCTGGAGCATCGCGTAATGCTGGGTCATCACGGGGATGACAACGGCGGGGTATTCCGACCCCTGGCTCTTGTGGATCGTCGCCGCATAGGCCGGTACCAGCGTATCCAGCTCGCCAAAGACGAAGGTGACGGTCCGCCCGTCAAAATCCACCACAACCTCGCCCTCATCCAGATCGACATCCTCGACCGTGCCGATGTCTCCGTTGTAGACGTCCTTGTCATAGTCGTTTTCGATCTGCATGACCTTGTCGCCGGGGGCGAAGGTCCAGCCGAACCGCTCGACCTTCTTCTCACCTGCCGGGTTCAGCGCGGCCTGCAACTCAATGTTGAGAGACCGGGCCCCGACGCCGCCCCGGTTCATCGGGCAGAGGACCTGGATGTCCCGGATCGGATCGAAACCGAACCGGTTCGGGATGCGCCTGGAGACGAGTTCGACGATCCGCGACACAGCCTGCTCCGGGTCCACGGCGGGCACGAAGTAGAAATCAGCCTCTCCGTCCGGCTGTGCGAGGTCGGGCATGCGCCCGGCGTTGATCGCGTGCGCCGTCGTGATGATCTTGCTCTCCGCCGCCTGCCGGAACACCTCGGTCAGCCGCACCACCGGCACGGCGCCCGAGCCGATGACGTCAGCGAGAACCTGACCGGGCCCCACCGAGGGGAGCTGGTCGATGTCGCCGACGATGAGGAGGGCTGCGTGATCCGGGACCGCCTTGAGCAGGGACTGCATCAGCATCACGTCCACCATCGAGCTCTCGTCAACGACCAGCAGGTCACAGTCCAGCGGGTTTTCCAGGTCCCGCTTGAACCCGAACGCCTTGGGGTCGAACTCGAGAAGCCGGTGGATGGTCTTTGCCTCCCGCTCTGTCGCTTCTGTCATGCGCTTGGCGGCCCGGCCCGTCGGGGCGCACAGGAGCAGGTTCACCCGCTTCGCCGCCAGGATACGCAGGATCGAGTTGACGATGGTCGTCTTGCCGACACCCGGCCCGCCCGTGATCACCGTTACCTTTGAGCGGAGCGCGAGCCGGATCGCCTCAGCCTGGCTGTCCGCAAGGTTGAGGCCGGTTTGCTGCTCGATCCAGGGTAGCGCCTTGTCGGCATCGATCTCGGGCCAGGGGAGGGGGCCAGACCGGATCCTCTGGATTTGCTTCGCGATCCCGCGCTCGGCCAGGTACAGCCCCGTCAGGAAGACGCACTCCGCATCCCCCACCCGATCCGGCGTGACCGTTTCTTCCAGAAGCTCCTCGGCCAGCGCGCTTTCGATCAGCGGCGGCGGGACCTCCAGGAGCTTTTCGGCCAGCCCGATCAGGTCCTTGCGGGGCAGACCACAATGGCCGTCCCCCATCGCTTCAGTGAGCGCGAAGGAGATCCCGGCGCGTACCCGGATCATCGCGGTCTTCTCGATCCCGAGCTTCTCGGCGATCAGGTCGACGGTCCGGAACCCGATCCCCCGAATGTCCTTGGCGAGCCGATAGGGGTTCTCGCTCATAACCTGCACCGCGTCGGTGCCATAGGTCTTGAAGATCCGCACGGCCCGGGCCGTGCCGACCCCGTGCTGGTGCAGGAACACCATGATCTCCCGGATCACCTTCTGGTCGGCCCACCCGGAGGTGATCTTGTCGGCCCGCTTGGGGCCAATCCCGTCTACCTCTCTCAGACGTTCCGGGGAGGCCTCGATAATGTCGAAGACGTCCTTGCCGAACATCTTCACCAGTCGCTTGGCGTACACCGGCCCGATCCCCTTGATCATCCCGGACCCGAGGTATTTCTCGATCCCGTCGAGACTGGAGGGGGCAGACGTCTTCAGGAAGTGCGCCTTGAACTGGAGTCCATGGGTCCGGTCGTTCACCCAGACGCCAGAGGCCGTGACCCACTCACCCGCCGAGATCATCGCGGCGTGCCCTACGGTCGTCACCAGGTCCCGGTGCCCCCGGGCCTTCACACGTAGCACGCAGAAGCCGCTCTCCTCGCTGTGGAAGGTAACCCGCTCCACCAGCCCGGCTAGGACCTCGGTCGTGCTGTAAGGTCCTACGCCAGCCACCGTTCACACCACCCGCCGGATCGTTTTCTCGCTGACCTTGAACAGAGCGGCGATCTCAGGAATGGGTCGGTGCTCCTCGTCGCGCATGCGCTTCACCTCAATCTTCTGAGCGGGTGAGAGGGCAGGGGGCCTGCCTCCAACACGGCCCCGTTTCCGGGCCGCCTCGAGCCCCTCCTTCGTCCGTTCCACGATCCGTTCGCGCTCGAACTGGGCGATCGATGCGAAGACGTGAAACACCAGCCGCCCGGCTGGTGTAGTCGTGTCGATGTCCTCCCCAAGGGACCGGAACCCGGCGCCACGAGCCTGGATCAGCTCGACGATCTCGAGAAGGTCCTTCAGGCTCCGGGCGAGCCGATCGTATTTCGTCACAACGACCACGTCGCCTGATCGGAGCTCAGAGAGGAGCCGGTCCAACTCAGGTCGGGCGCGCAAAGTTCCCGTGATCGTGTCTGCGAAAATCCGTTCAGCGCCAGCGGCGGTGAGAGCGTCATGCTGGCCGTCGAGGTTCTGGTCCCGGGTCGAGACCCGCGCATACCCCAGAATCATGGACAAAACCCTCCCAAAACCCATTTGGTTTTGTCATGGGGTTTTGTCCCGGTCAACCTGTTGAAAACTGGTGGTGCAGGGCGGCCCGGTCAAAAACGACCGTTTTTGCCAGAGGTTAGATAGAATCGGTAAGAAGGTCGAAGAATTCGCAAAACCTACCTTCAACTACACATGGATTTAGGTGAAGCTACATTACGCAAAAAACCCCTAAGGCATTGAATGCAGGGGAGAAAATGCAAAAGGTTTGCCCGCGCTACCCTACGGTAGCGGGCCAGACTAGACGATAATTGTAATCGACTTGGGCACGAAGTAGTCTCCAGACTTCATTTCTCTTAGAGTATATATACTCTTTGGTTAGTTCTAAGGCAAGGGTACCCATGACCATCAACTTCAGAGTTGCCTTTCAAGGAGGAGGCGCAAATTTCATTACGCTACTAGCTGCTTCAAAAGCTGTATTTGATCTGAACAACGACACTGACACTACCTTCAATGTAGAGATGGTTTCCGGAACCAGCGCTGGATCAATCGTAGCCGGATTGTTTTCACTAGGCATCGACCCGGAACTAGTTCGTCGGCATCTACAGAACCACGGCATGGCTTCCTATAACAAAATCATTAAGATTCCGGAAAAAGGTTTCCTCTATCGCGGTTACGGACAGAAAGCGGTCTCACTTGTAGCTGGGCATCCCTTCTTCGAGTATAGTGAGCTTAAGAATTTCATTAACGAGCTTCTAAATATCGATAAAGTTCGTGATAATTTATTACTTTCTCAAGTCGAAATACCCGTAATTTTTACTACAAGTAACCTGTCAACCTCGGAAGCGACTTATTGGGACTCTACCAAGGATGAGCAAAAAGAAGAGATATTATCAACTGTAATAGCGAACAGTTGTTCAATTCCATTTGTTTTCAAGAGTTTAATTGGAGCAGAAGACTCACATATAGTAGATGGAGGTATTGTAGAAAATTTTCCATTGGAAAAGCTAACGAGTGGCGCATCGCCTAGCCGTGTTATTGGGTTTAGCTTTGACCAAAAGAAAAATTTTGCAAACAAAAATATTATATCCTACCTAAACTCGATTCTCTCCACAGCTATAAATTCGAACGTTAAGCAAAGCGCCAAGCAGATACCAGAGGATAATGTTATCTCGCTTCCTTATGAATTTGGCGTACTTGACTTCAAGCCTGCACTTGAGGACGGTCTTGATCATCTCTTTGATAAAGTAGTGGGAATAGTAAAGAACAGATTAGAGCAAATAATAGCAAGAGAGCGCGACTATGAGTTTAGACAAGCTAGTAAGTCACGATTTTCCAGAAATTTTAATCCTGAAAAATCAGCAAATGAACTTTTTGAAACGCTAAAGAATGAAAATTTTACGATACTAGCTTTGGAAGCTGAATGGTGTGTTAACTCCCTTCGTAGTGATATGGACCCCTTAAAATCTGAGACTGATACATTAAGGACTACTTATGAAATTCAAGTACCTGAAGATCAGGCTTTACTTGTTTTCCGCATTCACTTGAGTTCATTAACTGATAGGATTGATCTAACTCAAAGTGAGGTTAGTGTTTCTGACGAGAAGGGCAACAGTGTGATCTTTACCCCACTGGTCGGACCAATAAAGAAGTTTGCTAGCTCGTTCAACATACCTGTTTATCTTTTTATAGACCTAAATGCTCTTAGTGAGGATGCAAAAGTAATTCGAGTGCAACATGTTGATCAAGTGGCAACGGACTTTCCGATGTTCATGGATGCCACGTCAAGTGAAGCCAAGGAATGTGAAGAAGTTGGGTTAGTTTGCTCTTATCCGAAATACCAGAAAGTTACCTGGACAGTGCATTTACCAGAGGACATCCACAGCCGCTGCGATTTTGAAAATCTTGTTTCTATTGATGAAAAAGTCGACATTAGTGGCTTTGCCCAAGGTAGTATCATCCCTAACTTTGTTGGAGACGCCAGAACACCGCTGAATTTCTTGACCGTAAAATGGGAGTCATCTGCTGAGGTTCAAGGAAACCAAGCGGCAGGTTTTAAGATTGTACAAAATACAACATAAAACGCATTACGCGATAAGTCAGCAATGCTGACCTATATTGGTTCCTCCCTTCTCGACATCAGCTTGTCGCAGCGGATAAATCACTGTTTTACGCATGGGTTACAGCAAGGAATTTATGTCTGGTTTGCGGGTTGGACTTCTATCTCACTTCATATGTGAAATGTTTATTTTACCAAGATAGCGGCCGTCGCATCGATCCGTAGTCCGCCATTGCGAAATGATGGCTGGCCGCGACGGATTGTGTTGCAAGCCATCGGTCGAATTCTTCCTGCCGTCTACGCTCTTGTTCATGTGTTTCGCCCGCCGCGTTTATTTCGTTAGTCCGGCTCAGACCTTGGACATTTTGTATTTTTGTCATGGGGCTTCACTGCGTCGGTCGTATCCGCTTCGGGTGAGACCGTCCTCGAACGAGCGTTCTGACTGCATGCGCATCTCACCAAAGCAAGTCACGCGTTGGTTTACGGCTGCCATGAACTTGGTATCGAGCCGTTCCGAACCAACACCATATGCGAGGCTACGAAAAATCGCAGACGCCAGAGTGCCGTCCGGGGCGGGTGTCCACCCCGCCGGTGCCGTGAATAGAGGACGCAAGGCAGGCTGGATTTCCGGCGTAATTTTCCATGGCCCGTTGGTCATGATAACGTTCTGCCAATCCTGCATGGGCAACATCATCAATTCCCAGATCGGATCGGCATCCAGTGGTCCGAAATGCATATCCATAAGACCTTCAAACATCTCGCACTCATCAGGTTCATAGCGGATCGTTCGATAGGTCAGCCCCAGAGGACTCCCCTCTGTTTTGGGTGCGTGCTGTTCCTCGGAGAAGCCTCGGCACACCAACATCCTCTCGCCGTCAGGAAACCAAGCGAAGAGATCGCTCTCTTTGTCTGAAACGATACAGTTATCGATCTCGGCGCCTTTCATGGTGTCGTCTTTGGGCGTCAGCAGGTCCTTGGGCGCGGTTGACCAGTGCGGCTCGAGGGCAGAAATTCCAAGTGCCAATGCCTCGGGTTGGCCGTGTGCCGTCAGATGAAGATCAATCGAACGGGCTTGCCAGAACACACGCCACGACGCGCCCGGCAAGGCTTCTCTGGTCACAGGGTTGATGAAATCGTCCCAAGGTACGTCCATGGAACTGAATCCGCCGTCGCGGAGCGCTTTTTCCCGGAGTTTGCTCTCCTGACCATCTAAATCGGTGCTGCGATAGGCGTTCTTCACATCTGCTGCAGGTGCGCCCACGTCGAGACAGAGTACCGTGCGTGGCCAATAAACACGGGCGAGGCGCATTCTTGGAAGTAGCGCAGGTGGTTCCTCCGCAAGGAAATTATAGCCGGCTAGTCTAAGGCGGGAATAATCTTCGTAGGCTCTGATTTCTCCTTCACCGTGCTTGAAGCAGCTCAGGGGAAAACATTGTTCATTCAGCGTAAAGATCTCCTCTTCGGAGAGGTCTGATCTGTTGCGTGGAAGGGTTTCGATGTCGTAATCGCGAACTTGGTCAAAGTAGCGGATAATGTCGGTTTTCCTCGCGATCCGGTCGATCATCTCCTCCATCCGGAGTCGGAACTCTTCGAGACTATCTTTCCCACGCGAGAGACGCGGCCGAGCAGGCTCAAAGAGAGATGTGCCTTCGCAGACGGAGGCTAGAACCTCGGCCTTCTGCTCGTCCGTAGCTTTGTTGCCGTATATTAAGTTTGCCCAGGCATCGGAGAGCCGAAGCACATCGCGGCGCGTGGCGAAGAGCTGGTCCCCATCCGCGATATCTTCCCCTTCGAAGCGGATATAGCGCGCCCTTTTCTTCAGAATGGATTCAGCCTGATCGCCGAACGCCATCGAGATCAGCCTTGCGGCCCAAGCTTTCCTTTCCTCCAGGTAGCGGCGTTCGATCAAACGCCCGAATTTCCGAACGATAATGCACCGGTCTGCAAAGTCGATGCGTTTGCTGTCTCGCAGGATGGAGCGCAGACGGGCAATGTCTTCCGCCCTGCGTCTCCAATGCAATTCGGCTCGCTCTCGGATCCTCTCCTCACTTGATCTGTCACCGGAAAACCGGTCCTTGGCATCGATAATGGTCCCTGACATATTCACACCCTCCGACCATACCTATTATTGATGCGTTGGCGGCGCGTTGCACGATTCAGGCACCGTGGCGCTCTTTGATAGCATGTCACCAGTCGTTCCTCTTGCGAGAGGACGGCTTCGATTTTCAGAGCCGCCTCGACGACGTCAAGTGAGATGCCGTCGGCGAGAATCTCGTTTACCTCTGCGTGCCGGAGTGCGCGTTTCAAGCAGCCATCATAAGCGGGTGTGTCTGCACCGTAGGTCAGCACGACTTCCAAGGCTTGGGAAGAAACCCCGCGTTGGGACATCCGTTCGACTGCATGTTTTGTCATCAGTTGGTGTGACATGGTCGTTTTCCTTTTCCTGATGACGACATCATTGCCTGAGGTCACGACGAAATCACCCGCTATATGGGGATTTTTTTGGGGGGATTATTTGTCTTAACTGGGGGAAAATGTTGGCTGTACTTCATTCTTTCCCCAGCCTTCATAAATCTGACCGGCTCGATTTTCTGCAAATCATCTGCCTGCTTTCACTCTTTGACCCAAAAGCATGTCATGCGCGAAACCAGCGGTCAGTCAGACCAAAAGATCTCGCCATGGCAAAACTTGAAGCTTGATCTGCCATAAATGACTTGATCCAAAGGCCTCCCTTTTACTGAAGTGGAGATCACCGATCATGCTCAAGCCATATGCAAAAGACGGCAACACGCTGGACGAAAACTGCCGGTACAAGAGAGACGGGTTGTTTCGCATCGGCCCCAAGGGACAGCACGTCAAATTTAGCGATTTAGACGAAGCCCTCGCCTACATGCGAAAAAACAATGTGAACCATTGGCGGAGGCCGAGCGCGACAAGCGGCGCGCCTGGCGTTGTAGTCGCGGTGCGATGGGCCTGACAAAGCCGACCAGTGCCGCTGTGGTCTGTGAGCACAGGCAAGGAAACTGAGGTGAATACGCCCCTCCTCTCCCGTCTCAGATCGAGATTTCGGGGAAGGCGGGGCACCACGGCGTATTTTCTGCACCAGTTTGCCAAGGCCCCCATACTGAGTGCTGCGTATCAGCCAGCTCGGATAAGTCACCGTGTTGGTTGTTGCTGCAGTCTGCGAGGGGTTGCAGAGCAGTTGCGCCAAATAGAATATTTCGTGATGTAATTTTTCACATTTTTTGGCATTGACTGAGCCGCGTGAGTGTCTATGTGTTTTGTGCAATCACGTTTCACGAGGTTTGGCGCAATGACGATCATAGCTTTCAGTCACCATGCACAAGGGCGTATCGCACAGCGCGGTCTATCGCCCCATGAAGTCCAGCTGATCCGCGATTACGGCGAGTCTCGGCAAGCTGGTGAAGGAGCGCGGAAGTTTGCTCTGTCCCGGCACAGTGTTCGAGAACTACGCGAAGACTTCTCAGACCTTTCCCGACGCCGGCTGGACTTACTGCGCCGCGCTTATGTTGTGGCAACCGACGACGTGGTCGTCACCGCTGCTTTCGCAAATCGCCCCCTGTTCAACTGAGGATACTATGGCCCAAAACAGCCACACCCCCACATCCTGTCTCTCAGCCCTTCGTGCGATGTCGCGCCAAGAGTTAGACCGGGAGATTATCAATCCCCAAGCGCTTCGCCTGGATAGCTTTACGCATAACGGCAAGCGTCTCGATACTGTCTGGGCTCCATTCGATTATGTGAACCCACGTGCTCGCGTGGTCATCGTCGGAATCACGCCAGGCCATCAACAGATGAAAAATGCCTTACGGTCTTGTCACGCGCGCCTGAGCGTTGGTGACAGTGACGCAGAGGCACTGGCAGCCGCGAAAGTCCATTCAAGTTTCTCGGGTCCAATGCGCAACAACCTCGTCGACTTGTTGGACGATGTCGGGATTAACCGTGTCCTTGGTTTGAGCAGCACTGCAGCCCTGTGGGAGGACGCGTCCGAACTTGTGCAATTCACGTCTGCACTGCGCTACCCGGTCTTCGTCGATGGTAAGAACTATTCAGGCCAGCCGAACATGCTGAGGCAGCAAAACCTTTCCGCGCAACTGGAGCTTTGGATGGGGGCGGAAATGCGCGCTCTACCAAATGCGATCTACGTGCCTCTTGGGCCTAAGGTCGGCGAAGCATTGGCTTGGCTCGCACCGCGCGTTGGCGTGTCTGATGCGCAAATCTTGAATGGTCTCCCGCATCCAAGCGGCGCCTCAATGGAACGCATTGCGTACTGGCTGAGGCGCAAGCCCAGAGAAATGCTGTCCGTTAAAACGAACGCAGACCGTCTCGATGCGGCGCGTGCCGCACTGCTCGCAAAGATTGCCAAGCTGGGAGGGGAAAAATGGACCTGAAACCGCGTGATACGGATTTTACATACCGCTTTAATGACTACGTCGACGTCTTCGATGATGAACTCGACCCTTGTGGCACGATCACACCGATCATTCACAAGATTGGCGGGTTGTTGGAGACAGTCTTCGGTGTAGACCGAGTTCAAGCGGGCATGAAAATCATCATGGAGCCAATTGCAAGCGGCAGCGAACCATGGCGTGAAGACTTGTACACCGCGTATTATGGCGAATTTGCCTTCACGGAAATGCTGACCGAAGTGGCCGCTTACGGTCGGTACGGCATCTTCATCAATGCGAAAAAAGACGAGCCCGAGAGCGATCTTGAGAACAAACTCAAATACATGATCGCAACAGCATCTGGCTTCCTGGATCAATGTCCCCTGGATCAATGGCTCGGAGACAATCGACCACCACAGCTCGAAAACGCTGTCCTTCTTGCTCGGGGGCGTTGGGCTCTCGACCATGATAAGCCAATCGAGGCTCAGGCCCTGGCAAAATTGGGCGGTGTTTCCTGGGGGCGGATGCGAAACATGATCTCAGGAAAGGACGCGGTGTTCCATGCCGAGGGGGGCATGATTCCTGCACACGAGGCTCTGGATTGGCTTGCCGGCCGAGACGATTTCTATCCCTCAATCTGGCGTACAGCACGTCCGATCTGGGACGACATCGTTCATGAGAACGTTCTCCAATACGAGGACCCTGTATTCGTTCCAGCTGCACGTGACGGCGAAGTTTTCCATCCAGGGCTACAGCGCGGCGGACAATACACTGTTGGCCCGAAAGGCGAAGAGGTTCGCTATGAGCGCTTTGAAGACGCGCTCGATGCCCTGACAAGAATGACCCCACCTCGATGGCGGCGACCGGGAAAAGGAAATTCGCCTTCATGGAGCCTGGTCTCAGGGGTCGAATGGAAGCGTTCGACGATGACCGAACTGTATGAAATCGCCAAATCCATGCAGGCAATGCGGGCAGACAGTCCGTGATGACCTGCGCCTGAAGACATCCGACATGTTAACGAGACATTAACATTAAAGGGAGGGCACATGCCCAAACTGACTGCTGCCGAATATCTGGCCAAAGCTATAGCCACTTCAGGAAAAACTCAGAAGGAAGTCGCAACGATCGCGGGCTTCGACAAACCGAATGTTGTAAGCATGATGAAAAAGGGCATTACGAAAATCCCAATCGATCGGGTGCCCGCTCTCGCAAAGGCATGCGGAACTGATCCGAAGGTCATGCTGCGCATCGTTATGCAGGAATATCACCCGACCGTCTGGGAGATTTTAAACGACACCCTGGGAGAGCAGATCATGCTGTCCGAGGAAGAACGGATGTTAGTAGCGCGCCATCGTGCTAAAGCTTCGGCTTCAAAGGTCGTTTAGCAGCCCTTCACTGGTAGCAAACTGACCGGAAAGCCGCGCACGGGCAGGCAGGGTTTCAGCTGGCTGTAGCTTCCTGAAAAGAATCGCCTACATGCAAGGTCAAAATCCACCGTTTTCGACAGGCTCCAACCCTCACTTACCGTTGAGATTGAAGTCGAGCAGCCGGTACATTTCGTAGTCGGTCGTCCAACGAACGCCGCAATCGTCGCAGGCATCAGGAAGATGTCGGTTCCCGAGTTTGCGGGAGGGCTTCGAGACCTCTCGGGTAACGATCACCCGCTCAGGGGCGACCAGGCCATAGGCCACGAGGAACGCGTCCCGGCCGATCTTCATGAGCTCACCGTCGTTGAAACTCGTATCCCACGCCTGATAGCCGTCCTGCAGGGCTTTCTGAACTAAAGCTGGTTCCGGGGCCTCATCAAGCATGAGCGCGGATTTCACATCATGGTCCGAGATCCATTCTGCGAGCCGCCCGGTTCCGACCGCAATCTCGTCATGGATTTCATGGGGAATTTTCACATCGCCGGCCCCACCCTTCTCGATGAGCCAGTCCCAGAACTGAGGTATCCGATTCAATGGGTAAAAATCGGCATCCGCCCGGATCAGGACGTTGGCGTCGAGCAGATACATCAGTGAGCCGCCCTCGTCGTGGAGACGAAAGACCCACGTTTGCTCTCGAACTGGCGTAACAGAGGTTCGACGGCCCCCGGCTTCGCCCCCAGCAAAGCTGCTGCGCGGGTGTGAGACAGGGCATTATCTCGGACGTACCGGTGCACCACGCCCATAAGCGCGTTGCCAAGGTAGAACTGTTTCATAACGCGTGGATTGGGACCAGTTCCATCCTCGGCACGATCACGTGCCAGCTTGGCCTGCCAACGCGCAGCATACTCGGCTCGCAAAGCGTCATAGACGGCGGCACTGAGATCACCAGTCCGATGCAGCCGGTAGGCGACCATCGGTTCACTGACCGACCAACGAGCCGCGATCGCCTCGATTGCCGCTTGGGCGGCTTTGACATCACCACCGTCGAATGGGGCTATGCCCTCCCGGAATCTCCCCCCTGGCAGTAGGAACTCGCCGGCCACGTCATTACAGAACCGCTCCACACGCGCTTTTTCGGTAGTCGGGCTTTCCGTAGAGATCGCACCGCTCACACCGGTCTGACCGAGGAAAACATGAGCCAGCTCGTGGATCAGAGTAAAAGCACGAGCCGGACGAGCGTCTTTTGCGTTGATCACGACAAAAGGCGCGATGTTATCGGCGATCGCAAAACCCCGGAACACGCTGGCTGGGATGGCCGAATGGTGAGAACCTAGGTCTCCCAAGACCAACACGAAAACCCCTGCGCCCTCAGCAGCCTCCCTGAGTCTTTTGAAGAGCGCCTCGGCGTCACCACGCCGTGGCGCCAAGGGGTCGAATTCCAGAACGCGGGAGATCAAGGTTACCGCATGCAGGACACCCTGCGCGACGGTAACGGATCCAACAAAATCGAGAGGTTCAAAGTCGTCCTCATCCTTCAATATATCCCGGATCGTCTCCTGTCGGGCCCGCACATCTCGCAATAAAGCGTCCAGCATGGCGTTTGCGCGGAGGCCGCGGGTGTCCGGGGATTGACGAAAGTCGGTACCGCGCGGCGCAGCTCGGGGCGGCTCCGCCATGTAGAAGGTCAGGAGCGGTCGCCTATAGACACTGGACATCGCGTTCAGCTGGTTCCGGGTCGGCGGCTTATTCCCGCTTTCTATCGCCTCCAGCTTTTGAGCGGCGGTGCTCTTGACGCTGGTCGTGAGCTGCAGCTTGGCAGCCGCATCCTCCACGCTCAGACCTGCGGTCTCGCGTGCCCATACGAGGATTTCAGGGTTCACATTGATGGTCATCTACTGTTCCATACGGGGTTTTCCCAACTTAGGCGGAAGTGGCAGCATTCGCAAAGTTTCTGGCGGTCGGATACGTGGCGGATGCGTTCAGCGTTGCAATTCGAGCAACGCTGAAGAAGTGAAGAGCCCCCCACAAACGTCTCTCCGCGTTACAAGCCACTCCTGTTTCGGGCCCCGTAACGGGAAAATGTCAAAGATATCAACGCTGTTTCAGAATTACGCCTTTTCCGGGGTGGATATGTCTCACAGGCATGCGCCTGTGTGTGCGTGTACGTGTGTAGTCTTATATATATTTCTTTGTAACATAGATACATACACACATATATTTACCTTTATATTCATGGATTTAAGGCTGTTACAAAAGTCGTAACCAGGCTGTAACCGGACTGTAACAAGACCGGTTCTGTAACGCCTCTCGGTCCGGCGACGATAGACACAGAGCCCGGACGACTAGATCTGGTCCATCATGCTCCGTGCAGCCTTTCGTACCCGATTTGCGAAAACCGTTCCTGAAGTCGCGAGCCCCAGAACACGCTGCTTGGCCGCAACCCAGCATACTAGGGGCGCGGGAAGCTGTCTCCCCGTTGGCAAATACCCACGACGCCTTGCGAAAAAACTAACTATAAAAATCAATGCCTTAGCTTATATTCTGGATGGATATCGACGCCACGATGTGATAGAAGACCTTATGGAATCCTGGGAGGCGGACATGATCTTCACGCAGAACGCGAGACGGTAGCACCGGACGGCTGACCCGTCGCCACCTTCCAAACCCGCACCTCCACCACAGACCTGATCCGGCTCGGATTAGGGCGATTTCCTGCTGCCTGAAAGACGTCCCGATGACCCTGCCGACTTACCCCGTTCTGTCGCCAGACCTGTTCTTTCCGGGAATGTCGGAGACAGAAAAGGCCGTCCAGACCGCCCTCCTTCGGATCCTCCAGGCGCGGAACCCGGGCGTGAAAGCCCCGTCCTTTGAACAGAACCGCCGGGCCCGGAAAAGGGGCCAGCGGCTTTATGAGTGCCGCTTACGCCGCTCCGGGTTGGCCAGCCTCAAGGAGGATCAGCGCGACCAGATCATGACCTTGGCGCGATAGCCGAGGAGATCGCCCGCGCGGAGGGCGTTGCGTGCGATCTGCATTTCCCGGCGACCTATGACCCCGAATTCCTAGACCGGATCAAGGTGATCAGGAACGGTCAGATCACACAGCTACGCGATCTGATCGCGGCCGCCACAAACCCGAGAACCGACGACGATTGAGAGACGCAGGATGGATTTTGATGATTTTCTGGACCCCTACAGGCCCCTCGCCGATGAGGTGCAAGTGCTCCGTGCGCTCTTTGACGAAACTGAACCGGAGCGGCTGATTGGGCAGTTAACACCCTGTCTCAGGAATCTGTTCGAAGATTACTTGGAGCGCCATCTAAACCAACCACCCTCTGAACAGGAAAGGTATGTCGGTCAGTTCCTCGAACATGCCAAACGCCTTAGCTCCATCCCGCCCACGCTGGCGGAACTGGACCGCGCACCTGTTCTGCATGGATGGTGCGCGGCCCTGTTGGGAAGCACCCCATTTTTGCTCGGTAAGGCCACCCGACACCCTCTACTTCGACAGGGGGCCCGGACCCGCACATCGCCGTTTTTCCAGATCGCGCCGGACCACGCATGGGCGCGTACCTGGAACAGATATTACGCGCTGAGTGGGTATACGCCGGACCTGCTTTTCAAGCTGCAAGCCGACGGCGTTATCGCACCAGATGTCCAGCTCATACGGCTCGATAGGAGCTCGTTGCACTGATGACGGATTCTGAAACGATGCGGACAGTAGAGCTTATCGAGAAATTACCACGTTCCGACACGTGGATGTGCTATATTTTGTTAGGGTATGGATGTATTTACATAGGTCAAACCGGCGCCGGTGAAAAGCGCTTTCACAGCACACTTCAAGAAAGGCCGTGGGCAATCAGTATCCGCTGGATAGATGTCCGAAAGCTTGGAATCCATGATAAATACGAAAGGGAAAATTTAGAAGCACAGTTGATTTTTAGTATATTCAAATCATGCGACGAGTTAGGAAATAAGTTCCACGTAACAAATAAAAAATTCACTCGATCACTAGGCCGATTCTCAAAAGGAAAAAATATCATCAATGGGGATGAAATTATTAAAGTTTTCATGAATATCATCAGGTCGCATGAAGACTCGCGTGGATGCTACTTTATAGATAAGGCGAATTCACAGGACAATATGATAGACGAAGAAGCGCAGCGGTTATCACATAAGCGGATAAGTAGAATAATGTCCGGTTATAATGGATTGAATCCGAAAAGCTTCACTTATTTTGAAATCATATTACCCAACAATGCGAATTAACGATCTGGAAAATATTAATAGATGGATTTCGGGTGAGTAATATTTTTTCAGATATTGACGTGATCGTGTTCGACGCGTTCGGAACACTCATCGAGATCACGGATAGGCGCCGACCTGTCGCGCACCTAAAGCGGAGAATGAGCCCTGAGAAGGTGAGCCTTTTTCGAAGGTTGGTGATGACCACAAACATGACGCTGCCCGCGATCGACGCTGAGGGCCCCATCGGAAGGTTTGTGCGTAGGATTACTCTAAGGCGGAACTTTCAGAGAACATTTATGGTGGGCTGCTGTTCCTGATCACCTTGTAAGCGGTTGATCTGCTTATGCCGAGGTGTTTCGCGGCCTGGGCGACGGATTTTCCGGCGCTGACGAGATCTCGGAGGGCTGAGATTGTCTCGGGCTGCAATGGCGGCCGCCCAAGGGTACGGCCATGCTTTCGAGCGTTGATCAGGCCGTCTTTGGTGCGCTCAGAGATCAGGCGCCGCTCGAAATGCGCAATGGCTCCGAAGACGTGGAATACGAGTTCGCCAGCGGCGGATGTCGTGTCGATCCGCTCCTCGAGGCTGATCAGGTTGATCTCTCTGGCCTTGAGGTCATCAACGGTTTCCAGAAGCTCCTTGAGTGAGCGTCCCAATCGATCGAGGCGGATGACGGCGAGGGTGTCGTTGGGCCGTGCCTGCTCAAGCAGGTCTGCCAAGCCGGGCCGCTTAAAGGGGTTTTCTGCACTCAGCCCCACTCGACCCCTACCTGAGCTGAACGGCTACTATGCGCTGAACGCTCAGGGCATGTACCAGAAGCGTCGGGCCATCCATCGAAAGATGATCGTACACCCCGAGTTAAAGGCCGCCATTGAAGATCGCCTCAAGGCCGGTTGGTCGCCAAAACAGATCGCTGGCCGTATGCGGCTCGAACGCCATCCGATCCGTGTGAGCCACGAGACGATCTATCGGTTTGCCTACTCTAAGGATGGGCGCAAAGAACAGTTTTACCGTCACCTACCTGAACATCGCCGGCGTCGCAGACCCCGTGGTTACCGCAAGCATAACCGTGCCCACATATTCGACGTTCAAAGCCTGTCCAACAGGCCTGAACGCATTTCAGAGCGCTTGGAGTTCGGTCACTGGGAATGCGATTTGATGATGTTTCGCAAGGAACATGGAAAGGTCAATGTGACCTCCTTGGTCGAACGCGTCAGTCGGTTCACCGTCGTGATGCGCAATGAAGATCGTCAATCAAAACCGATCATGGAGGCGCTGATCCAGGGGCTCGCGCCCCTGCCCGCCGATGCGCGCCAGTCCATCACCTTTGATCGCGGCACCGAGTTCTCGGCCTGGCAGCGCCTCAAGGACGGGATCGGTGCTGATGCTTGGTTTTGTGACCCGCAAGCGCCGTATCAAAAAGGCACCGTGGAAAACACGAACAACAGATTGAGAAAGTACCTGCCCCGCTCGACTGAACCGACGGCGCTGACAAATCGATATTTGAAGTCGATTTGCCACCGCCTCAACACAACGCCACGCAAATGCTTGGACTTTCGAACGCCCGCAGAAGTATTCGAGAGCAAGCTGATGGAAATTCAGAACCGACTGGAATAAAACGACATATCCAGAACTGCACTTCACCGTGAGTTCACACGGCCTTGTTGCACAAATCGGATGAGGGATTCACTGTGTGAATCCAGCATGATAGCAGGAGGTCATGAGCAGTTGGGCCCCTACGAAGTACAAGACCACGAACTGGTCGGCTTACAATGAAGCACTC
>JAUILL010000003.1 GCA_030433335.1 Alphaproteobacteria bacterium
TCTCGAAGCGAAGACGCCCATAGTTCCAGCATCTCTTCTATCGCCAAACCTGCCATCCATGACCCTCTCATTATCATGGTAAGGCATTGATTCAGAGATCACGACAAAGCGCAACTGTAATGCTAGTCTCTCCGGATGGCGGAGCGTGCTCTCCAGAAATTGACCGGACGGGTGAAAAAGGGTTTATCAAATCCGCTCTGCCGTGACAGTTTGGACGCAAACGACCAAGCGACTGCGAGCAAGGGGGGACGAAATGGCTCAGGTTCAGATGACCGTCAATGGTCAACAGATAGAGGCTGGGGTAGAAGCAAACTGCTTGCTGGTAGAGCTGCTGCGCGAGGATTTGAAGCTGACCGGAACCCATGTGGGCTGCGACACCAGCCAGTGCGGCGCATGTGTGGTTCACGTGAATGGATTGGCGGTCAAAGCCTGCACCATGCTTGCGGTCGAAGCAGACGGAGCTGAGATCACCACTATCGAAGGCATCGCCGCGCCAGATGGAACTCTGAGCTGTGTGCAACAGGCCTTTCAGGATCACCATGGCTTGCAATGCGGGTTCTGTACGCCTGGCATGGTGATGACCGCGACAAAGCTCTTGGAGCAAATCCCGCAACCAACCGAAGCGGAAATCCGTCACCATCTAGAGGGCAATATTTGCCGCTGCACCGGCTACCACAACATCGTCAAAGCCATTCTTGCGGCATCCGGTCAGGATGTCTCGGACCTATCTGCGGCGTAACGCTGGTCCGCAATTGCTCGCATGATCCCGGAGGAGAGCCATGTACGCGTTCGAATTTGAAAAGCCGGCCACGATTGAAGCTGCGGTCGCCGCCCTCGCCGAAGAGGACGCGCAGGCTCTGTCTGGCGGGCAGACCTTGATCCCGACCTTGAAGCAGCGTTTGGCCATGCCGTCCAAACTGGTGAGTCTGACCGGCATCCCCGAGATGCAGGGCGTGTGCCGCAATGATGCGGGGCAGGTCTGTATCGGCGGCGCGACCCCCCATGCGGTCGTTGCCTCCGAGGTGGCAGAGGCCTATCCCGCACTCGCGGCACTGGCAGGGAACATCGGCGATCCGGCCGTGCGGAACCGGGGCACGATTGGTGGCAGCATCGCCAACAACGACCCCTCGGCCTGTTATCCGGCGGCGGTGCTGGGCTCTGGCGCGACACTGATTACAAACGCCCGCGAAATCCCTGCGGACGGTTTTTTTGACGGGATGTTTACCACGGCTCTTGATGAGGGCGAGATTGTGATTGAGGTCCGCTTCCCCGTGCCCGAGGTCGCGAACTACCAGAAGTTCGTGCAGCCCGCGTCTCGCTTTGCGCTGGTCGGCGTGTTTGTGGCCAAGTTCGCGGAGGGTGTTCGCGTTGCGGTCACCGGCGCGTCGAACGATGGTGTGTTCCGCTGGACCGAGGCCGAAGAGGTGCTGAGCGCGAACTTCAGTCCCGACGCGATTAACGGTCTGACCGTGGATGCGGGCGACATAATTGGCGACCTGCACGGCACACCGGAATATCGCGCGCACATTGTGGGCGTGATGACCATGCGCGCAGTGGCTGCGGCCAGCTGAGTTTCGGTGGATCTGAAAATAGAGGGCGCGTCGGGAAACCGGCGCGCCTTTTGCCGTTAGAGGGTTCGGACGTTGCCGTCTGCATCAACCACGGTGATCTTATGCAGATTGGCCTGCTGCTTGAGCTGCTTGAGCGCGGGCAGGGGCATCATGCAGGCCGCCGTCGACAGCGCGTCCGCCATCGCGGCGCTCTCTGCGGTGATGCTGACGGTCGACCACTTGGGCCGTTCGCCATTCGGGCCGGTGATGTGTGGCGCGCCGTTGATCAGAGTGGCCGACGGGCTGGAGGTCGCGACGGCGGAGCCTGACAGGCTGGTTTGGCCTACGATGCCTTGGGTCGGGTCCGACAGGCCAAGGTGGAACGGGCCAGAGATCGCAGCAAATTCGCCGATGTTGATCAGGGCTTTGGACGCGCCTGCCGCGTGCAGGTCTGCGCGGATGAGGTCTGTGGCGTGACCTTGGGCGATGCCATTCAGGGTCAGGCTTTGGCCTGCGCCAAGGGTAAGGCGGTTGCCATCGCGCTGGATGTGCTGCCAGCCGGATATTGCCTGCGGGTTCGTCCAAGCTGTCTGGATCGTCGGATCGAAGAGGCCGTGCGTGAGGGCATGGGCTTGGTCGCTCAGGTCGATCAGGTGCACGAAGTCGCGGGACATTTCGCCCGCGCCTTGTTCATTCAGGCGCGTGAGTTCTGACGGTTCATACAGCGAAAATGTCTGCTCGATCTTGCGCAAACGGCGCGGGATGGCCGCCAGCATGGGGCTAGTCTGCGACGGCGGGCCATAGAGCGTGACGCTGACCTCGGCCCCCAGCGCGATGCCGGTCCATGTGTCCGCGCGGGCCAAAGCGGGGGCGCAGGCAAAGGCCGCGGACAGGGTTAGAAAGCGGCGGCGGTTCATTCAGCGGCCTCCGGTTGAGGGCGGCGTTTGTTCGCTTTGGCTGCGAGGATCAAGGGCACGCATTGCTGCGGGCTGTCGTGGATCGTCACGCAGTCAAGGCACTGGAAACACTCGGAGTACTGGATTTCTCCGGTCTTCTTGATGGCGCCGTAATTGCACTTCACGCGGCAGAGTTGGCAGGGCGATCCGCAGTCCTCTCTGCGGGGAACCCAGCGGCGCAGGCGCAGGACGCCCCCGATCGCCATGAGCGCGCCAAGGGGGCAAAGATAGCGGCAGAACCCTTTGAACACGAAGAGGCCAAGGACCAGCCAGAGCGCGGCATAGGCCATGTAGTACCATTCGCGGATGAAAAACGTGGTGATCGCGGTTTTGAAGGGCTCGATTTCGGCGACTTTGTCCATGTGGGCGGGGGCAAAGATGGTGACCGCGACAAGTCCGGCGAGGGCGATGTATTTCACCGACTTCAGGCGCTGGTCCCATTCCGCGCTGATCGTGATCTGCGGCAGGCGCAGGAGGCGGCCGATGTGATGGGCGAATTCCTGCAGCGCGCCAAAGGGGCAGAGCCAGCCGCAGAACAGCCCGCGACCCCAGAGGATGAAGCCGACGATGGCGACGACCCAGACCGCGAGGCCAAACGGGTCGTAAAGCAGGAAGGCATAGGACCCAGCCGCGAGTGCCGTTTGCAGGGTGGCGAGGGGCGTCACGATGCTGAGCTGCCCTTGGCCCCACCAGCCGATGAAGCCCAGCACACCAGCGAGCACCGTCAGGCGGATCGGGGTAAAGAGCTTGCGGGCGGCCAACCAGGATTGACCGATCAGAAGGGTCGGGATCAGGAGGGCGAGCGCGACACCTAAGAAGATCAGGTCGGTCTGGCGGGAACGGATGGCTTCTTCGAAAGGGGACAGGCGGCGGACTTCGGCGGGGCGGGTGTAGAACCTCTCTGGGCTCGACAGGGTCGCGCCCAAAGAGACCGAACCTGTTTCGGGTTGGAACATGCCGTGCTGCCGCTGCGCTTGGATCGACAGCAGCCACTCGCGGGTCGGGTCAAAGCCAAGACGGCGGTCGGTGCGCAGGATCATCGCGGTGCTGTCGTGCAGCTCGTCGGGAACATCATCGGCGAGGGTCACGAAAATGTCCGCGTCGCGCATGGCCACGGGCAGGCCGTCTTGGTGGACAGCAATCAGGTCAGGCGAGGTGTTGCGGACAAACTCTTCGGTCACGAGCCCGTGGCGCCCCGTTTCCACCATCAGGATCGGCGCGTCCGAGGTCGAGATCGACAGAAAGTACTGCAGCTCTTCGTAGGTGTCCGCGTCTAGCAAAGCCCGCGCAATCGAAGGCGGACCCAGATCGGCCACCCAGAGGTCCAGAAATAGGCCATCAGGATCGTCCAGAGCCTCTGGGTCGTCGTCCTGCCAGATCGTGCCGTCGAACAGCTCTTGGACTTGGGCATTGGTGTAGGTGACGCGGTGGATCAGGTCTTGGTCCAGCAGATCCTGCCAGGTCAGCTTTTCGTCGATGGACAGGTCGGGCAGGGCCGGCGGACCGGCGGAAATGCCCTGCATCTTTTCGCGGGCCACCTGAAGGGCGGCGGCCAGAATGCTTTCGTGGGCGATCCGGACCGAGGCCGTGGCCTTGGTCACGCCGTCCAGATAGACCAGCTGCCCACCATCCGTGCCTGCGCCATAGGGTGTACCGACCACCATGTTGTCGGATATCGAATGGCCGCGGTATTGCTCTAGGAATTTTCGGAACGGGGCCTCGCCCAAACCAGAGACAAAGATCGGCTCGTTATGCTCGATCAGTTTGACGTCCATGAAACGGCCGTTCAGGTCGAGCACCACCAGCATGTTGATGGGCGCGCCGGAAAAGCCGGGCAGAGGCGCCATAATCGAGGTTTCAAAGACATATCCTGCCTCGGCCCCGCCAGAGTTCAGCAGTTGCCAGACGCCCTTGTCATTCAGAGCCTCGCCCAAAGACATGGGCGGGACGATAAAGTCTTCGATGCGCTCGCGGGGCAAGCCCTCGGCACTGGCGCAATGTGCAATGAACAGCCACGCAAGCGCGGCCACAACTCTCTGTAGAACTCCCATAGCGCGCAGATAAGCACTGATCTTTTGGATGCCCTATGCGACCTTGGTCGCGGGACAGGATGTGTTAGGGTTACGATAGCCTGAGGGCCAAACGGGAGGAGAGACCGGATGGGGAAATCTGGCATCACAGCGATTTCGCTGATGGCGCTTGTGGGGGTGTGGGTGATGGCGGCGTCTCTGACCGCCGATCCGATGGTTCTGCCATACCCGACCGAAGTGCTGTCTGTGATCGCGGAACACGCCCAAAGCGGGAAGCTCTGGTTCCATATGGGTGCGACCCTCAAGCGCGTTTTGATGGCCTTTGCTTTGGCGATGGTCGGAGGCGGGCTGCTGGGCCTGTTGCTGGGTCAATCCGAGCGTCTGAACCTTTGGCTTGATCCTTGGGTGACGGTTCTGCTGAACGTGCCGGCTCTGGTCATCATTGTGCTGTGCTACCTGTGGATCGGCCTGAACGAGGTCGCTGCGATCTTTGCGGTGGCATTGAACAAGTTCGCGATGGTCACGGTGACGATCCGCGAAGGGGTGCGGGCCTTGGATAAAGGCGTCGGGGAAATGGCGCAGATTTATCGAATGCCATTGATCTCGCGATTGCGTCATGTGGTTTGGCCGCAGCTCGGACCATTTGTGGCAGCATCGACCCGTAACGGTCTGGCTGTTATATGGAAAATCGTTCTGGTGGTGGAGTTTTTGGGCCGCTCCAACGGGGTCGGGTTTCAGGTTCACCTCTACTTCCAACTCTTTGATACGGCTACGGTCCTTGCCTATGCCCTAAGCTTCACTGCGTTGATGCTGGTGATCGAATATGCAATCGTCCAGCGCTGGGAGCGCTCTGCCACGGCGTGGCGGCGGGCCTAGTGCGGTATGTCGCATATGTGCCGCTTGTCCTTGGCCGGTGGGCAAGATAGCTGAACAGAATGAGCATTCTCGACACAGCAAAACAGATTGCTGCTCCGCAAGATCGCCCTGCGGAAACGGCTTTGGTCGCTGCAGCTTTCGTTTGGATCGGACAAGCCGCCTTGATCGCCACGGTCGTGGCGCGGGGTGTTTCCGGCGCACTTGAACCAAAGTTTGTCGGGGGGGCGGCTGCCGCACTTCTGGCGCTGGGCCTGTTGCGCGCGGGGCTGGAGCGGTGGGCAAGTGCACGGCTCACGGATCTGGCCGAGCGGCATGTTGGGGCCCTACGAGATGCGATCATCGAACAAGAGTTGACCCGACGCGCCAGTGCCGCTCCTGCATCGCTGGCCAGCCTCGTTTCAGAAAAGCTAGAGATGTTGCGCCCTGCCATCCTGCGTTACGGGCCAGCACGAAAGCGGGCGACAGTGGTTCCGTTGGTTTTGCTCGTGATTGCGTTCTCTCAGTCTTGGGCGGCTGGCGCGATCCTGTTGGTTGCAGGCCCGCTGATCCCTGTTTTCTCTGCTCTGGTCGGTATGGCGGCGCTGCAGGCCAGCGCGCGGCAACTGGACCAGATGTCGACCATTGGTGCGCTGCTGTCCGAACGGGTCGGTGCCCTGATCGACATCCGTCTCTTGGGCGCCGAAGCCACCGTGCTCAAGGATTTTCACGAGGCCGCCGATGACCTGAGAAGCCGCACAATGGCGGTGCTACGGATCGCGTTCCTGACATCAACCGCGCTAGAGCTGTTTGCCGCGCTCGGGGTGGCGATGATGGCGGTCTATGTCGGGTTTTCGCTACTGGGCCAGTTGCAGTTCGGGACCTATGGCGCGCCATTGACTGTCTGGTCGGGTGTCTTTCTTTTGCTGCTCGCGCCAGAGTTTTTCGCGCCGCTTCGAGACCTGTCGGCGGCCTGGCATGATCGGGCGGCAGCTTTGGCGGTCGCAAACGAGGTGGTGGCCTGGAACGAGGCCGATGCAGAGCATGTGCTCGGCGGGCAGGGTGATCTGACCAGCCCGCATGTTCAGGCGTCAATCTCGATCAAGGACCTTGGGCTGCGTGTCGGAGAGAGCGTCATTCGCTATCCCGATGTCGCTGTAGACTCGGGGCAGGCGCTGGCGATCTCTGGTGGCAGCGGCGCGGGCAAGACCACCTTGCTCTCTGCGCTTGCGGGCCTGATCCCCGCCCATGCCGGAGAAATCCGCGTTGCAGGAGCGCCTCTGGCCCAGAACAACGCCGAGACGTGGCGCAAGCGTCTGGGCTGGATGCCCCAGTCCCCCCATTTCATGAAGGCGTCGGTGCTCGCCAACGTGAAACTCGCCGCGCCTCAGGCCAGCGCAGAGCAGGTCGATGCCGCACTGAAGTCCGCGGGTATTCTAGAGCAGATCCGCCGTTTGCCTCATGGCGCGAACGAGATGCTCGGAGAGACCGGTGCTGGACTGTCCGGGGGCGAGGCGCGGCGCCTGACTTTGGCGCGGGCGCTGCTGGCAGGGGCCGATGTCCTGTTGGTGGATGAGCCGACCGCCGATCTGGACGAGGAAACCGCGGCGGCGGTCCGACAGACGCTCTTGGACCTACGTGCGCAAGGCAAGCTTTTGGTCATCGCGACCCATGATCCCGCGTTGATGGCAGCTTGCGATCTCCAAATTTCGCCCATGCCCAAGGAGGCCTGCTGATGACCTCTTTGAAACGGGTTCTCGGGCTATGCCTGAATTCAGCCAAGGGCGCGATGTGGCGGGGTGGAGCCCTGTCGGTTCTGGTGCTTTTGGCAGGGGTCGGGCTTCTGGCGCTGTCGGGCTGGTTCATCGCGGCTGCGGCCACGGCGGGTCTGGCGGGGACGGGTTTGGTCTTTGACGTCTTCAAGCCCAGTGCAGGGGTGCGGGCCTTGGCTCTGGGTCGGACGGCGTCGCGGTATGGCGAGCGGCTCTTGACCCACGACGCAACGCTCAAAGCGCTGGTTACGTTGCGCCTGCGCTTGCTTCAGGGGCTTATGGCGCAACCCTTGCGCCGCTTGGAACGGGCGCGCGCCGCTGCTGCATTGAACCGCATGATTGCGGATGTGGATGCTCTGGACGGGGTGACATTGCGCTTGTTCCTGCCCGCAGTTGCCGGCGGGTTGACGTTGGTGGTGTCCGTTCTGGGATTGGCTCTGTTCGTGGGTTGGGGTCTCGCCGCTTGGGTGGGGGCGCTTTACGGACTGGGCAGTCTGGCGATCGGGTGGCGGTACGGCCCCGAGGCGCTGCCCGCTGCCCGCCGTGCCGAACGGGCCTTGCAGGCGGTCAGAGCGCGGTCGAACGACGCCTTTGCCGCGCGTGCGGACCTGACCGTCTATAACGCCATCGAGGGGCAGATTGCCCTGATCGGCCGTGCGTCCAAAGCCTTGGGACAAGCACGAAAACGCCGCGACTCTGTTGAGCGCGCCGCACAGTTCTGGGCGACCGTTGTGGTTCAAACCACTGTCGCTGGCGCGGTGCTTTTCGGGTTTCTGTCCGTCAGCAATGGTGACTTGTCCACGCCGCTTGCCACGCTCGGAGTGCTGGCGTCCTTGGCCCTTTCCGAGACCGTGATGCCCTTGGCCCGCGGAATCTCGGAGTTCGGGCGGATCGCGGATTCGGCGCGGCGCGTGATGGATGACATCCCGGAAAACCAGATCGACCGGAGCCAGAAGTTGCGGGCAAAGCCGATGATCGTGCCGCCTCTGGATCTTCGCCGCATCCGGATCGAACCTCTGGTCGAGACGCTATCCCTGACTGTCGAAGCTGGAGAGATGGTGCTGCTGGCAGGGCCTTCTGGCGTTGGGAAGACGACTGTTCTGAACGTGATCGCGGGTCTCTTGCCGGCCAATGGAGGAGAGGTCTGCATTGGGGGGCACCCCCTCCATGACTATAGCGAAGAGGATTTTCGCGGTCGTCTGGGCTATCTGCCCCAGCGCGCAACTGTAATGGACGGTACCTTGATGGACAGCCTGCGCCTTGGATCGGCCGATCTGTCCGAGACCGAGGCATGGGAGGTTCTGGAGGCGGTGCAGCTGACCCGTTTCGCTCAGGAGCGAAATGGCCTGCAGACCCGTTTAGGCTCGCGCGGCTCCGCTTTGTCGGGTGGAGAGCGGCGCCGTGTCGCACTGGCGCGCCTGATCGCGGGACGTCCGCCTGTGATCCTGTTGGACGAACCGACCGAAGGGCTGGACGAAGCAACCGCGACTGCTGTTTTGTCTGGCATTCGCAAATACTTACCGAAATCTTCTATCCTGATTTCGAGCCACCGTTTTTGCGATCGGGCCCTTGCAGATCGCGTCATTACTTTGCGCTGAAATACCGCATTATTAATTCTTCATCCTCAATTTAGGTTTTGACGCAGATCAAGGACCGATACATTCCGCCTATGGGATATGTCCCCTCGTAAAATCTTAATCTGCGGGATGGCTTTGCCCGCGCATTCAGGAGCAGACAATGGAACTCGATGTCGTAGAGCTGTCCAGATTGCAGTTTGCAATGACGGCGCTCTATCACTTTCTGTTCGTACCGCTGACGCTGGGTCTTTCGATCCTCGTTGCGATCATGGAGACGGTCTTTGTCATGACCGGTCGTCCGATCTGGCGGCAGATGACCAAATTCTGGGGGACTCTCTTCGGGATCAACTTTGTCCTTGGCGTGGCCACGGGCATCACCATGGAGTTCCAGTTCGGCATGAACTGGGCCTACTACAGCCACTATGTCGGGGACGTGTTCGGCGCGCCGCTCGCGATCGAAGGGCTCATGGCCTTTTTCCTTGAGGCGACATTCGTGGGTCTCTTCTTCTTTGGTTGGGACAAGCTGAGCCGCGTGAAGCACCTGATGGTGGCGTGGCTGGTGGCCATTGGCTCGAACTTCTCGGCCCTGTGGATCCTGATCGCGAATGGCTGGATGCAGCACCCTGTGGGCGCGGAGTTCAATCCGATGACCATGCGGATGGAGATGACCAGCTTCTTTGACGTGGTGTTCAACGAGGTCGCGCAGGCGAAATTCGTGCACACTGTGTCGGCCGGTTATGTGACCGCAGCGATGTTCGTGATGGGCGTGTCGGCGTGGTACCTGCTCAAGGGACGTCACATTGAACTGGCCCGACGCTCGATCACCGTGGCAGCGTCGTTCGGTCTGGCTTCGGCGATCTCGGTCGTCGTTCTGGGGGATGAAAGCGGCTATGACGCCGGTATGAACCAGAAGATGAAGCTGGCCGCGATCGAAGCCATGTGGGAAACCGAAGAGGCCCCCGCACCCTTTACTCTGGTGGGCATCCCCGATCAGGAAGCGCGCGAAACCAAGTACGCGATCCATGTTCCCTATGTCATGGGCTTGATTGGCACCCGTTCGCTGACCGAGGAAATCCCCGGCATCGCGGAACTGGTCGAACAGGCCGAAGGGCAGGTGCGTTCGGGTATCATCGCCTATGACGCGCTGATGACCATTCAAGAGCAGCAGAACAACACGCCCGCGGATGTCATGGAGACATTCGAGCAGCATAGCGACGATCTGGGCTACGCCTTCCTTTTGCTGCGCTATGTGGATGACCCGCGCAACGCGACCGAAGAGCAGATCGTCATGGCCGCGAACGACACCGTACCCCATGTGTGGCCGATGTTCTGGGCCTTCCGCATCATGGTCGGTATCGGCATGGCGCTGATCCTGATCAACGGCTACTTCTTTGTCCGTAGTTCGTTCAAAGGCATGGACTATCCCCGCTGGGCCCTGCGCCTGTCGGTGGCGGCGATCCCGCTGCCTTGGATCGCGGCCGAGATGGGCTGGATCGTGGCCGAGTATGGCCGCCAGCCTTGGACCGTGGACGGTATTCTGCCCACCGCGTTGTCTGTCAGCCACCTGAGTGTCACGCAGCTGCTCCTGACTATCGCAGGCTTTGCGCTGTTCTATTCTGTGCTGTTCATCGTCGAGATGGGCTTGATGATCAAATACATCAAAAAAGGCCCCACTCAGGACGTCGCAGTGACCGACGAATGGATGGCCAAGCACGAGCACCGCTTGCGCACCCATGACGGCAATGTGCCCGAATTCACACCGGCGGAGTAATCGATATGATCCTTCATGAGCTCATTTCTTTCGAACTGCTTCGCGTGATCTGGTGGGGCCTGCTTGGGGTCCTGCTGATCGGATTTGCCCTGACCGACGGGTTCGACATGGGGACGGGGGCGCTTCTGCCTTTTGTCGCCAAGACGGACACCGAGCGCCGCGTAGTGATCAACACTGTCGGCCCCGTGTGGGAAGGCAACCAGGTGTGGTTCATCCTTGGCGGTGGCGCGATTTTCGCCGCTTGGCCGCCGCTTTATGCGGTGTCGTTCAGCGGCTTCTACATGGCGATGTTCATCGTCCTGTGTGCCTTTATCGTGCGTCCGGTGGCGTTCAAATACCGCTCCAAGCGTCCGTCGCCCACATGGCGCAGCACGTGGGACTGGGCCCTCTTTGCGGGTGGCGCAGTGCCGGCGCTGATCTTTGGCGTGGCTGTCGGCAACGTCCTGCGCGGTGTGCCGTTCCACCTGACACAATCGCTGATGCCGATTTACGAGGGCAGCTTCTTTGGCCTCTTGAACCCCTTTGCCCTGCTGACCGGCGTGGTGTCCCTGTCGATGCTGATCATGCACGGCGCGGCCTGGCTGAACCTGAAAACCGAAGGTCGCATCCAGTCCCGTGCCCGCCGCTACGGCTTTACTGCCGGTGTGGTGGCGATCATTGGCTACGCGGTGGCAGGGGCGTGGCTGGCGCTGATCACCGACGGCTATAGCTTTGTCAACGCGGCGGTCACCGATGGCCCCTCGAACCCGCTGATGTCCGACGTGGTCAAGGGCGGCTCTTGGCTGGCCGCTTACTCCGATCGACCGTGGATCATCGTCGCGCCGATCATGGGCTTTGTCGGGATGCTGATGGCGCTGCGCGGCCTGACCTCGGGCGGCGAAGCGACGACCATGCTCTGGTCGAAGCTTGGCATCCTTGGCGTCGTGTCCTCGGTCGGTCTGACCATGTTCCCGTTCATCCTGCCGTCCAGCACCGATCCCGACAGCTCGCTGACCGTGTGGGATGCCTCTAGCTCGCATCTGACCCTGTTCGTGATGCTGGTGGCGACGGTGATCTTTATGCCGCTGATCCTGATGTACACCTCGTGGGTTTACTCTGTCCTCTGGGGCAAGGTGACCGAGGATGACGTCAACGCCAACGGCGAAACCCTGTACTGAGAAAGGACTGACACATGTGGTACTTTGCCTGGATTCTCGGACTTCCTTTGGCCGCGCTGTTTGCCGTGCTGAACGCCATGTGGCTGGAGCTGCGCGAGGACTCGAAACTGGCCGATGAGGACAATCCGTCCACCTAAACGGACCAGACACCGGATGCGAAAAGGGCAGCAAACGCTGCCCTTTTTTGCGTTTTCTGCAGGCGCAAATGAAAAGTAACTTTGTGGCTCACGAATCCCGTTGCGCGTATTCGACTCTTCTTCTATCAAAAGCGACAGGAACGGGAGACGCTGAGGCACTCTCAGGGCCGAAGGAGCAACCGCCCCGGTAAACTCTCAGGCAAAAGAACCGTCCTGCTGAACACTCTGGAGAGAGGCGCATATGCGTCCGCCGAAGGGATAGCGATCTCAGGCGACAAGGACAGAGGGGGCATCGAGCGTGGGGAAACCCGCAGGAACACGATGCCGGAGGTTCGCTCCGGAAGAACCGGAGGACAGATGAGCGATCTGCTTCGCACACCGCTGTACGATCTGCATGTGGAACTTGGGGCCAAGATGGTGCCGTTCGCGGGCTATGACATGCCCGTGCAATACCCCCTTGGCGTGATGAAAGAGCATCTGCATTGCCGCGCTTCTGCCGGTCTGTTTGACGTCAGCCACATGGGGCAAGTGATCCTGCGCGGGGCGGATGCGGCTGCACAGCTGGAAGCACTCATCCCCCAGAACGTGCTGGGTCTGGCCGAGGGGCGCCAGCGATATGGCTTCTTCACCAACGAGGCGGGCGGCATTCTGGATGACCTGATGTTCGCCAATCGCGGCGACCATCTGCTGCTGGTCGTGAACGCCGCAAACAAGGCCGCCGACATTGCCCACCTGAAGGCCCACATGGACGGTGTCGAGGAAATCACCGACCGCGCATTGCTGGCGCTGCAGGGCCCCGCGTCGGAAGAGGCGCTTAAATCCGTTGTGCCCGCGCTGCCGGATATGAAGTTTATGGATGTCGCTGTGGTCGATAGCGCCTATGGCGAGCTTTGGATCTCGCGGTCGGGCTACACGGGCGAGGATGGCTACGAAATCTCTGTCCCCGAAGCGAAAGCCACCGATTTCACCAAAGCCCTGATCGCTTTGGAAGCAGTCGAGCCCATCGGCCTTGGCGCCCGCGACAGTCTGCGTCTTGAAGCAGGGCTTTGCCTCCACGGCAACGACATCGATCCCACCACGACGCCGGTCGAGGGCAACCTGATCTGGGCCATCCAGAAAACCCGCCGGACGGGCGGGGAACGGGCAGGGGGCTTCCCCGGTGCGGAGGTCATTCTGGACCAACTCGACAACGGCGCGCCGAAAAAACGCGTGGGCCTGCAGCCCGAAGGCCGCGCCCCCATGCGCGCCCACACCATGATCTACGCCAGCGAAGAGGGCGCCGACCCGATCGGCGAAGTCACCAGCGGTGCCTTTGGCCCGACCCTCGGTGCGCCCATGTCGATGGCCTATGTCACCACCGAATTTGCGGCCAGCGGCACGCGCCTGTTTGGCGATGTGCGCGGCAAACGCATGCCTGTTCAGGTCGTCGACCTGCCTTTTGTCCCCAATAACTTCAAGCGCTAAGCCAGTAGGAGACCCCGCGAGATGAAATTCACCGAAGAACACGAATGGCTCGAAATCGAAGGCGACCTGCTGGTGGTTGGCATCACCGAACACGCCAGCACCCAACTGGGGGACGTGGTGTTTGTCGAACTGCCCGAAGTGGGCCGCGAAGTGGAAAAGGGCGAAGAGATCGTTGTGATCGAGTCGGTCAAAGCCGCCTCTGACATCAGCGCGCCCGTGGACGGCGAGATCGTCGAAGTGAACCAGGACATCGTGGACAACCCCAGCCTCGTGAACGAGGACCCGTTGGGGGCGGCTTGGTTCTTCAAGATCAAGGTAGAAGACACCGGCGTGATCGACGGCTTCATGGACGCCGACGCATACAAAGACTACGCAGGCTGAGGCTGACATGACCTTTACCCCCACCGACTACGATCCCTATGATTTCGCCAACCGTCGTCATATCGGCCCCTCGCCAGAGGAAATGGCCGAGATGCTGAAGGCGGTGGGGGCAGACAGTCTGGATGCCCTGATCGACGAAACCGTGCCCGCCAGCATCCTTCAGGCAGAGCCGCTGGACTACGGCGCGCCCAAATCCGAGCGCGAGCTGACGTGGTTCCTGCGCCAGATCGCCAAGAAGAACACCGTGCATTCTTCGATGATTGGGCAGGGCTATTACAACACGGTGATCCCGCCCGCGATCCAACGCAATATCTTGGAAAACCCTGCGTGGTACACGGCCTACACGCCTTACCAGCCCGAGATTTCGCAGGGCCGTCTTGAGGCATTGCTGAATTTCCAGACCATGGTTTGCGATCTGACAGGGCTTGAGATCGCCAACGCCTCTCTCTTGGACGAGGCAACCGCCTGCGCCGAAGCGATGGCTATGGCCGAGCGTCTGGCCAAGTCCAAAGCCAAAGCGTTCTTTGTCGACGAGAACTGCCACCCACAGAATATCGCTGTGATGCAGACCCGTGCAGCGCCCTTGGGGATCGAGGTGATCGTCGGGAACCCCGCCGATCTGCAGGCGGATCAGGTCTTCGGTGCGATCTTCCAGTACCCGGGCACCTATGGCGGCTTGACCGATTTTACCGCGCAGATGGACGCCCTGCACGAGGCCAAAGCCTTGGGCATCGTGGTCGCGGACATTATGGCGCTGACGCTGTTGAAAGAACCGGGTGCGATGGGCGCGGATATCGCTGTGGGGAGCACCCAGCGCTTTGGCGTACCCCTTGGTGGCGGCGGCCCCCACGCAGCCTATATGTCCTGCCGCGACGAATACAAACGCTCCATGCCTGGGCGGATCGTTGGTGTGTCGGTGGACAGCCACGGCACCCCTGCATATCGCCTGTCCCTGCAAACCCGCGAACAGCACATCCGCCGCGAAAAGGCGACCTCGAACGTCTGCACCGCGCAAGCGCTGCTGGCCGTCATCGCTGGCATGTACGCGGTGTTCCACGGCCCCAAGGGCCTGAAAGCCATCGCGCAGCGCATCCACGCGGTCGCCGTGCAGTTCGTCGAAGGTCTGGAAGAGGCTGGTTTCACCGCCGAGCCAACCACCTTCTTCGACACCGTCACGGTCGAGGTCGGCCCCATGCAGGGCGTGATCTATCAGGCCGCGCTGGACCGGAAAATTAACCTGCGCAAGGTTGGGTCGACGAAGCTGGGGATCTCGGTCGACGAGACCACCCGCGGCGAAACCATTGAACGTCTGTGGGAAGCCTTTGGCATCACGCGGACTTTTGACGAAGCCCATCAGGCCTACCGCTTGCCCGCAGATCTGGTGCGCGAGAGTGGGTATCTGACCCACCCGATCTTCCAGATGAACCGCGCTGAGACCGAGATGATGCGCTACATGCGCCGCTTGTCCGACCGCGATCTGGCGCTGGACCGTGCGATGATCCCGTTGGGGTCTTGTACCATGAAGCTGAACGCGGCAGTCGAGATGGCCCCGATCACGTGGCCCGAATTCAGCGCGATTCATCCCTTTGCCCCTGAAGACCAGCGGGCCGGGTTCGCAGAGATGGTCGATGACCTGAGCCGCATTCTGTGCATGGCCACCGGCTATGACGCGATGTCCATGCAGCCCAACTCGGGCGCGCAGGGCGAGTACGCGGGCCTCTTGACCATTATGGCCTACCACGAGGGCAACGGCGAAGGGCATCGCAAGATTTGCCTGATCCCGACCTCGGCTCACGGGACAAACCCTGCCTCGGCCCAGATGTGCGGGATGAAAGTCGTCGCGGTCAAAGCGCTGGAGAACGGCGATATCGACCTCGAGGATTTCCGCGCCAAAGCCGAAAAAGCGGGTGACGATCTCGCAGCCTGCATGATCACTTATCCCTCGACCCACGGGGTCTACGAGGAAACAGTGCGAGAGGTCTGCGCGATCACCCACCGCTATGGCGGGCAGGTGTACTTGGACGGGGCGAACCTGAACGCGCTGGTCGGTCTGGTGAAACCCGGCGAGATTGGCGCAGATGTCAGCCACCTGAACCTGCACAAAACCTTTGCCATTCCCCACGGCGGCGGCGGCCCCGGCATGGGCCCTATTGGTGTCAAAGCGCACCTTGCGCCCTATCTGCCCGGCCACCCTGAAACGGGCGGCGCGACAGGTCCGGTGTCCGGTGCGCCTTGGGGATCTGCCTCGATCCTCGTGATTTCTTGGGCGTATTGTCTGGCCATGGGCGGCGCGGGCCTGACCCAAGCCACCAAGGTCGCGATCCTGTCGGCAAACTACATCGCGAGCCAGCTTAAGGACCATTACAACGTCCTGTTCAAAGGTCGTTCAGGCCGCGTGGCGCATGAGTGCATCCTTGATACGCGCCCCTTCAACGACCGCGCCCATGTGACCGTGGATGATGTCGCCAAGCGTCTGATGGACCACGGCTTTCACGCGCCGACCATGAGCTTCCCTGTGGCGGGCACCCTGATGGTCGAACCGACGGAGTCGGAGACCAAGGCTGAACTGGACCGCTTTATCGTTGCCATGAAGGACATCGCCGAAGAGGTCGCCGCCATTGAACGCGGCGAGATGGATGCCGAGAACAACCCGCTCAAGCATGCGCCGCACACGGTGGCGTCTTTGGTGGGTGAGTGGGATCGTCCCTATAGCCGTGAGGCGGGGTGTTTTCCCGCGGGCAGCTTCCGCGTGGACAAGTACTGGCCGCCCGTGGGGCGCGTGGACAATGTGCACGGGGATCGAAACCTGATTTGCACCTGTCCGCCGATGGAAGACTATCTGGACGCGGCGGAATAAGATTGAGGGGCTCTGACTGAGGACGGTCGAGGCCCTTTTTCTTTTGGCGCTCTTTGTGGCTTGTGGCGGTCCGTGAGTATTTTTGCAAAGCAGAACGAGCTGGGGGTTTCAGCGGGCTGAGGGGCGCGTCCTTGGCTTGCGGCGGCTGAGTATTTGGCTAGGCTGCGCGCTATGACGAAGATTGATCCTGTTCTCTATCCTCTTGGCGAAGATGGCTTGTTGGTGGAATTTGCTCCGGCCCTGTCGATGCAGGCGAATGCGGCGGCGATTGCGTGCCGCGATGCTGTTTCTGCGTTGGGATTGGACGGGGTGGTCGAGGTTGGATCGACGCTGAAATCTACGTTTATGCGGTTCGATCCAGTGGTGTTGTCCCATGGGCGAGCCGAGGCGGCTTTGCGCGATGTGTTGGGGCAAGAGGATTGGTCTGCGGTTGAGGTTCCGGTGGCGCGGGCTTGGCGGTTGCCGAGTTGCTTTGATGCGGATTTTGCGCCGCAGTTGGAGGAGTTTGCAGGTCTCGCAGGGCGGTCGGCTGGGGATTTGGTTGATGAATTGGCCGCGACGCCGCTGCGAGTTCTTGCGCTAGGGTTTGCACCAGGGATGCCCTATCTGGGTATGTTGCCCGAGCATTGGAATGTGCCGCGTCAGAGCGCATTGACCCCGCGTGTGCCTGTTGGGGCGATCACGGCGGCGGTTCGTCAGATTGTGTTGTTTGCGGTTCCCTCGGCGACGGGCTGGCGGCAGATCGGGCAGGCGGCGTGGCGGGGATTTGATCCCTATGCTGTGAGCCCGCACCTGACCGCTGGAGATGTTCTGCGGTTCGACCCCGTGTCTGCGGATGCGTTTGCAGACCACTTGAAGTCAGGTGGCAGATTAATCGCGGAGCGCCACTTATGAGCCGCATTGAGGTTCTTTCGGCTGGCCCTTCGGTCACATTGCAGGACAGCGGACGCACTGGCCTGAGCGCATTTGGACTGTCGGCAGGTGGCGCGATGGACCCAGCGGCTCTGGCGGAGGCTAAGGCTTTGCTGGGGGCGAGTTTTGATGGCTGCGCCATTGAGATGGGCCAGATGGGCGGCCGATTTCGCGCGGACACCGATATCGTGATTGCTCTCACGGGTGCCGCGATGAAAGCGCAGGTGGACGGAGCCACACTGGCTTGGGGGCAAACGCATTTGTGGCCCGCGGGTGCGGTGTTGGAGATTGGGGCCACCACGGTCGGGGCCTATGGGTATCTGGCGGTCGCAGGCGTCTGGGATTTGCCAGAGCGCTATGGCGCCAAAAGCACCCATATTCAGGCGGGGATCGGGGCGCCTGTGGCGGCCGGAGATGCGCTGGATGTGACGCCAAGCAAGGCGGAGGTCGGCCTTGGGCTGCCGGAATGGCGCGCGCCCATCGACGAAGTGCGCGTGTTGCCATCTGTTCAGACCAATTGGTTTGGAGAGAGTGGCCGCGCGTGGTTGGAACAGACCCGATTTACCAAAACCGCGCGGGCGAGCCGCATGGGCGCGGCCCTGAGCTTTGACGGGGCAGGCGTGGAATCCGATCACGGGCTGAGCGTGACCAGTGAAATCGTCAGCCTCGGGGATATTCAGATCACCGGTGACGGGACGCCCTATGTGCTGATGCGTGAGGCGCAGACGACGGGCGGATATCCTCGGATCGCGACAGTGATCAGCGCGGATTTGCCTGCCTTTGCGCAGCTGCCAGCTGGGGCGCAGGTCCGGTTCCGGTTCGTGACTTTGGACGAGGCTTTGGCGGCGCGTGCGGACATGACGGACTTGGCCAAACGCTTGCGCGGCATGGTGCGTCCTGTGGTGCGTGCGCCCGAGACCATTCATGATTTGTTGTCTTATACTCTGGTGTCCGGCGTTGTTTCGGCCACCGATCCGGAGGGCTGGGAATGACCACCATCGATCTGAACGCGGATATGGGCGAGAGCTTTGGCCCTTGGGTCATGGGGGACGACGCGGCGCTCTTGCAAGTGATCAGCAGTGCAAACGTGGCGTGTGGATTTCATGCGGGCGATCCTGTGGTCATGGCGCAAACCATAAGCGCGGCCAAAGAGGCGGGGGTCGCGGTCGGCGCCCATCCGGGGTTTCAGGATCTGCAGGGCTTTGGTCGGCGTGATCTGAAGCTGAGCGAAGCGGAGCTGACAGGGCTGGTCCAATACCAACTGGGTGCGTTCATGGGGATGGCGGCGGCGGCAGGTGTCCCCGTCGCGCATCTGAAGCTGCACGGGGCGCTTGCCAATATGTGCGCCCGCGATCTCGACATGGCGCTGGTGTGCTATCGGGCAGCGCTGGCCGTCGCGCCGGACCTGAGGCTCTTTGTGATTGCCGGAACGCAGCAGCAGCGGGCGGCAGAAGCGCTGAACGCGACCTTTAGTGCCGAGATTTTTGCGGATCGTGCCTATCAGGACGACGCCACTCTGGTTCCGCGCGGGCAGGCCGGGGCGGTACTGCATGATCCGGCCGAGGCAGCCGAACGCGTTTTGCAGATGGTCCTAGAGCGCTGCGTGATCGCGCAATCGGGCAAGCGTGTAGACGTGCCCGTCGATACGATTTGCCTGCACGGGGACACTCAGGGCGCGATCGATATGGCCCGCGCCGTGCGCGCAAGGCTTGAGCAAGCGGGCGTGCAGATCGCCGCACCCAAATAAAATTGGGCCTTCGGGCTTGAGCTTCCAGTAGCTGGAACCCCTATATGGATGGCAAGAGAAAGGATTCTTGTCATGCATCGTCAGTACAAATTGTCCGGATTGAATTGCGCTGGCTGCGCGCGGCGCTCGGCTGCGGCGGCCTCTGAAGTGGCGGGTGTTCTGCAAGCGAACACCAATTTCGCGACCCACACGCTAGAAGTTGATACCGATGGCGGGTTCGACCCGGCGGCGCTTCAGGCGCGTTTGGCCCGCGCGGGATATCCTATGGCAACCGAAGAGATTGTGCTGGATCTCGAAGGGCTCAGCTGCGCCTCTTGTGTGCTGCGGGTTGAGAAGGCGCTGTCTGGCGTCGAAGGCGTGGTTGATCCAAAGGTGAACCTGGCCGAGGATCGTCTGCGGGCCACAGTCTATTCCGGCGTTTCGGCGGCAGACTTGATTGCAGCTGTGAAACAGGCGGGCTACGGGGCGCGCTTGCGGACCGACGAAGCTGCAGAAGATATAGATAAATCAGCGCAGTATTGGCAGAAGTTCATTCTGTCGGCAGCGTTGACCTTGCCCGTGTTTATCCTTGCTATGGGGCGCCATTGGCTGCCGGGTTTCGGGGCGTTGATCGACAGTACCCTAGGGATGCGCGGGGATATGATCCTGCAATTCGTTCTGACCACTTTGGTGCTGGCTTGGCCGGGGCGCGGGTTCTTTGAACTTGGGGTGCCAGCGCTGTTGCGCGGTGCGCCGGACATGAATGCGCTGGTGGCTTTGGGGACGTTGGCCGCTTGGGGCTATTCGTCGGTGGTGACCTTCATGCCCTCGACCATGGCGGTCGCGGGGCACGGAGTTTACTTCGAAGCGGCTGCAGTGATCTGTACGCTTATCCTGCTAGGGCGCTGGATGGAGGCGCGGGCCAAAGGACGGACAGGTGCCGCAATCCGCGCGCTCATGGACCTGAGCCCCAAGACCGCTCGGGTCGAACGGGCTGATGGTTCGGTAGAAGAGCGTCCCTTGGCCGAGATTGAGAGCGGGGACATCCTGCAACTGCGTCCGGGGGAGCGTGTGGCCGTTGATGGCACCGTGCTGTCGGGGCAGAGCCACGTAGACGAGTCCATGCTGACTGGCGAACCCGTGCCCGTTGCCAAAGCCGAAGGGGACACAGTCTCTGCTGGCACCCTGAACACCAACGGCGCGTTGCGTCTGCGGGCGGATGCTGTGGGCAGCAAGACCGCGCTGGCTCAGATTATCCGCATGGTTGAAACCGCCCAAGGCGCACGTTTGCCCGTGCAGGCTCTGATCGATCGCGTGACCATGTGGTTTGTGCCTGCGGTGCTGGCGGTGGCGGCGCTGACCTTCCTTGTGTGGCTCGTGGTCGGGCCGGATCTGGCGCGGGCGCTGATTGCGGCTGTGGCGGTGCTGATTGTGGCGTGTCCTTGCGCGATGGGTCTTGCGACGCCGACGTCGATCATGGTCGGCATGGGCCGTGCGGCGAAACTTGGGGTGCTGTTCCGCAAAGGTGATGCGCTGCAAGAATTGCAGTCGGTCAAGGCTGTGGTGTTCGATAAGACTGGCACCCTGACCGAAGGACGCCCCGAATTGGCGGCCGTCTTGCCCGCAGCAGGCATTACCGAGGCCGAAGCGCTGTCTTTGGCCGCCGCACTCGAGGCGAAGTCAGAGCATCCGATTGCCCATGCCATTGTGCGCGGCGCTGACAGCTACGCCGAGGCTGAGGACTTTACCTCGGAAACCGGCTCGGGTGTCGAGGCAAAGGTAGAGGGTCAGACGATCCGCGTCGGGACCTCGGCTTGGGTCGGCGGCAGCGTTCCGGCGGATCTGCAGGCCGAGGCGGATACCCGCACCGCTCGCGGTGAGACCGTGGTTTGGGTTGCCAAAGAAGGCACCGTGATCGCCGCGATTGCCGTCGCGGACCGGATCAAAGAGAGCGCGATGGATGCGGTTCAGTCCTTGCGGGCCGAGGGACTGGAGCCCGTTATGGTCACTGGTGACGGTCAGGCGACGGCTGAATTCGTGGCCAAACAGCTGGGAATCACCCGCGTTGTGGCTGGTGTGCGCCCCGAGGGAAAACGCGACGCTGTTGAAGCGTTGAAAAAAGAATTCGGGAAAATCGCCTTTGTCGGGGACGGGATCAACGATGCTCCAGCTCTGGCGAGCGCCGATGTCGGTATCGCGATTGGCACCGGCACCGACGTGGCTGTCGAGGCTGCGGACGTGGTTCTGATGTCCGGTGACCCGCTGGCCGTGCCCAAGGCAATCGCCCTCAGCCATGCGACCCTGCGCAACATTCGTCAGAACCTGGCTTGGGCGTTCGGCTACAACATCGCGCTGATCCCTGTGGCGGCGGGCGTTCTGTTCCCTGCGTTCGGCATCACCTTGTCGCCGATGCTGGCGGGCGGGGCGATGGCGTTGTCTAGTGTGTTCGTGTTGGGCAATGCGTTGCGCTTGAACCAAGTCTCCCTCGGGCAGGGGGCAAGCGCATGAATATCAAGGACGTTTCCGCCCGCACGAACCTGCCGGCCAAGACAATACGGTACTACGAGGACATCGGCCTGATCACCCCCGCGCGGGGGGATAACGGCTATCGGCGGTTCTCGGAGAATGATCTGCACAAGCTGGCCTTTGTCGGGCGGGCGCGGCATCTGGGGTTCTCGATCGAGGACTGCCGCAACCTGCTCGCGCTTTGGGGGCACAATGGGCGTAGTAGTGCGGATGTGCGCGTCATCGCCCAAAGTCATCTGGACCAGATCGAAGCCAAGCTGCGCGAGCTGTCCGAAATGCGGGACACGTTGGCGCGGCTGGTGCATTGCTGCGCGGGGGACAACCGGCCGGATTGTCCCATTCTCGAAGACCTCGCGAAAACACACATCTGATCTACATCAAGTCCCGATCATTCCCGCCGTGATACCGTCACTTCAGATTTCGGACGGAGGGACTTTCTGTGAGAATTACCAAGCGCACCAACATCGCCATTCGGGCGCTCATGTTTTGTGCTGTGAACATGGATCGCCGTGTCACCAAGCATGATATCGCAGAGGCCTGCAACTCTTCTGAAAACCACTTGGGCCAGATTGTGAACCAGCTCGCGCAGCTTGGCTTTCTGGAAACCACCCGCGGGCGCGGGGGCGGGCTAGCGCTGGCGCGTGCGCCGGAGCTGATTTCTATCGGCGAGGTTTTCCGTCTGCTGGAAGCGGATGTGCCGGTCGCGGAATGCTTTGCCGATGTGGACAACACATGCCCGCTGACAGACGCGTGCCGGTTGAAGGACGCCATCGCAGCCGCGCTGGACGCGTTCTATTCCCACATGGAGACGATCACACTGGACACGCTGATCTGCAATAACCACGAGTTGGAAACCATGCTCGCCATGACGCCCTTGTGCTCGGGTGACAAGGTGGCCAAGCCCGCCACGGCCTAAGGTCATTCGGCGGGCGCGAAGCCTTCGATCAGGTGGCGCAGGCCCAAGGCAGCGCCGCCAAAAATCGACACCATGGTGACGGGTGCTGAGTAGCTGAGCAGTGCCATCGCGGTCAGGCCTTGGCCGACCGTGCAGCCCATTGCCAGAACCGCGCCGACGCCCATCAGGGCCGCGCCAATGATTTGGCGGCGCAATTCGCGGGGATCCTCGCAGGCCTCCCACCGGAAATGTCCCAGCATGAAGCTGCCAACCAGGGCGCCGGTCCACACTCCGATCACCGATCCCACCGCAAAAGAGGGCGCATGGGTCGCTCCGATCATGGCGTAGAGCATCGTTTCGCCCACAGGGGCCGAGAAGTTGTGCGAGACCACGGGCACGACCTCGAACCCGTTCGCAGCGATGTAGCCGGTGCCAAGCCAGCCCGACAGGATCGCCAGACCCACGACTGCGCCCCAAATGATCGCTTTGCGGTCAGCGCGCATTCGGGCGGGCCAAACCGCAAAGGCCAGAATGCCTGCGCCGATCAGGATGCCGATCAGGGCAGGCGAGACCGGGAGGAGTTGGGATAAGCCGTGCGCGATCCCCTGGGGGGTCTCGGTCGGGATGCGGGGGAAGAGCTTGGAAAAGATGAACGCGAAGGGGCCATAAAGGGTGCCGTAGGCGGCCATGCCGACCACAACCACAATGACAAAGGACCGCAGATCACCGCCGCCCAAACGCGCTAACGCGCCGTAACCGCAGTTGCCCGCCAGGGCCATGCCATAGCCGAACATGCCTCCCCCGATGATCGAGGCCCATGGCAGCCAGCGGGTATCAAGGTAAAAGGCTGCGGTGGGTGAAAACAGTCCTAGCGCGCTCGATCCGAACACCCCCATGACGGCGACACCAATCGCGACGCCCCACATGCGCAGACGGATATCGCTGCCGCCGTAAAAGTAATCTTCGATTGCCCCCAGAGTGCAAAAACGGCCCAGGCGGGCCGCGAGGCCCAGTAGCAGGCCCCCGAATGCACCTATCAACGCGACGAGTGTCGCGTCGGAAATCCCATCGATCATCGGAACCCTCCCAAGTCCAATGACGGCCGGACGAACCGGCGGCTTCGCGTGTTGGTCAGTTACTCGCTATCGCAGAAAACTTCGTAAACACGCTCTAGGATACGACGGGGACGGTCATCTGCCAAACTGTAATAAATCGTCTTGCCGTCACGGCGGGGCACAACCAGCCCTTCGAGACGCAGACGCGACAGTTGCTGGGACACGGCCGCCTGACGGGCAGACAGCAATTCTTCGAGTTCTGTGACCGACTTTTCGCCATCGACAAGGTGGCACAGGATCATCAAGCGACCCTCATGGCTGATCGCCTTAAGGAAGTTCGCAGCGGTGGTCGCACGCTCCAGCATGCGGTCCATTTCAAAGTCGGTAAGGTCATCTTTTATTGCAGGAAGAGACATAGGAGGGGCCTATCACTAACTTACATCACGATCCGCTGCCGGAGGCGGAAGGAAGGGGGCCGGCGTGTTCGGCGACCATCTTTTCGACCATGGGCCAAAAGAAATCTTCGCCTGCGTATCCTTCTAGTCTTGCCAGTTCCTGACCATCGTCAACTAGCAGAAAAGTCGGAGTAAATACCACGGGGCGCGTGATTTCGAACCCCGCGCTGTCAATTTCACCGAGCTGAACCGAGCGCAAGGGCGCGACCTCCGAGACGGCGGCGACCGGATAGATGTGGCCGATCTGCTTGTGCCAGAGTTGGCAATAAGCGCAGCCCACTTGTTCGACCATCACCAGTTCAGCGGCGGAGGCAGATAGGGGGGCAAGTGCAATCACACCTGCCGTCAGGGCTTTGGCAAATAGATGCGGCATGCGATCAATCCAATTGACAGCTTCTGGCAAGCATGTAATCAAATATTTGAATAAATCAAGGAATATTGCATGCTGGATGTCACCTACGCGGGGGCATTGCTGGCTGGGCTGCTCTCGTTTTTTACGCCATGCATCCTGCCTATGGTCCCGTTTTATCTCAGTTATATGGCTGGTTTGTCGGTGGCAGAATTGCGCGGCGACGGGGTGATCGCAGCCGGTGCGCGAGCCCGTTTGATCCGGTCTGCAATCGCATTTGCGTTAGGGGTCACCACGATTTTCGTCCTGCTCGGGATGGGTGCGACGGCGGTGGGTCAGGCCTTTGCCCAATGGAAGCAGCCGCTAAGCTATGTGGCTGCGGCGATCCTGTTTGTCTTTGGTTTGCACTTCCTTGGCGTTCTACGCATCGGGCTGCTGTACCGTGAGGCGCGGGTCGAAAGCACGGCAAACCCCGCGTCGATGGGCGGGGCCTACGTGATGGGGCTGGCGTTTGGTTTTGGTTGGACGCCCTGTGTCGGGCCCGCGCTGGCATCAATCCTGATGGTGGCCAGCGGCATGGGCGATCTTTGGCAGGGCGGCGCGCTGCTCTTTGTCTATGGAATCGGGATGACCGCGCCGTTCATTGTGGCCGCGTTCTTTGCGGGGCCGTTCTTGGCGTGGGCACAACGCAACCGGAAATATCTGGGCTACGTGGAAAAGGCGATGGGCGTCATGCTGATTGTTTTCGCGATCCTGATTGCGACGAACGCGGTGAACCTGATCGCGGCTTTGATGATCGAGTGGTTCCCGTCTTTCACATCTTTGGGGTGAGTGACACGCCCCGCACCGCGGCCCGAGGAGGGGCCGTTTGTCATCTGGGAGGAATGACATGCTGAAACGACTGACCGCCCTTGCGGCGATGCTCTGCCTGTCCACATCGGTGATGGCGGCGACCATGGGGGACGATGGTCTGCACAAGGCAGACTGGATGCACGACACCTTCAAAGACCTGCGCGAAGACCTTGAAGAAGCGAACGCAGAGGGCAAGCGCCTGATGCTGATCATCGAGCAGCGCGGCTGCATTTACTGTAAGAAGATGCATGAAGAAGTCTTTGTTGACCCCGACATCGAATCCCTGCTTCAGGACAAGTTTTTCGTTGTGCAGCTCAACATGTTCGGGGACGTCGAAGTCACGGATTTCGACGGGACGAGCCGATCGGAGAAAGAAATTATCCAAAGTTGGGGTATGCTCTTTACCCCTACCATGATGTTCTTTCCCGAGGAGGTCGAGGAGGGGAAGACCGCACCGCAGGCAGCTGTTGCGCAGATGCCGGGCGCGTTCGGAAAAGGAACGACTTTCAATATGTTGCAGTGGGTTCTTGAAGAAGGTTACACCTCTGGTGAACCCTTCCAGAAGTACCTGCAGAGGAAGTTGGGCGAGTAAACCAACTGCCACCCCAAGAAATGCTGCGCTGCAACATATAAGTAAATTCACTTAGTTGAATTTGTTGTTGCGTAAAAGATGCGCGGTGTTCTACAGTATACGGAGCCTACCAGCGGAAGAATGGTAGCCAGGGAGGAAACATGAAGCTTTCATTTGCACTCGCGGCAGTCGCCGCTTGCACTGCTGGCATTGCATGGGCGGCACCCGTTGTCCCCGCAGATGTCGAGTTTTCGGAATACGGCGCGGTCGAAGCCTCGTTGACCGGCGGGGCCGGTGATGCGGCCAACGGTGCCAAGGTGATGACCAACCGCGGCAAGGGCAATTGCGTTGCGTGCCACGCTGTGACTGCACTTTCGGACGCCCCGTTCCACGGCGAAGTTGGCCCCTCGCTGGATGGCGCAGCGGACCGCTGGACCGAAGCAGAACTGCGCGGTCTGGTTGCAAACGCGAAGAAGACTTTCGAGGGCACGATCATGCCCGCGTTCTACAAGAACGACGGCTATATCCGTCCGGGCGACGCCTATACCGGCAAGGCGCCCACCGAAGCACTGACACCCCTGCTGACCGCAGAGGAAGTCGAGGATGTCGTCGCTTACCTGATGACGCTCAAAGAGCAGTAAGCGACCCGGATTTAAGGAGAGAGACATGGAATTCACCCGACGCGACACACTCGCACTGGGCCTTGGTGCGGCAGCTCTGACCGTACTTCCCTTCCGCGTTGCGGCTTCGGCCGACGACAAAATCGCCGAGTTCACCGGCGGCGCTGATATGAAATCCGAGGGCATCACTCTGACCGCCCCCGAGATCGCGGAAAACGGCAACACTGTTCCGATCACCGTCGATGCGCCCGGCGCGGCCAGCATCATGGTTCTGGCGACCGGCAACCCAACCCCCGGCGTGGCGACCTTCAACTTCGGTGCTCTGGCAGGTTCGCAGTCGGCAACCACCCGTATCCGCCTTGCAGGCACTCAGGACGTCGTCGCGATCGCCAAGTTCGAAGACGGCTCGTTCGCCCGCGCGGCTTCCACCGTCAAAGTGACCATCGGCGGCTGTGGCGGCTAACGCCCGCGACCTGTCGAGACACATAGATTTTCTGAGGAGAGACCTAAAATGGCATCTGGTGTACGCCCCCGCGTTAAGGTTCCCAAGTCGGCTTCGGCTGGTGAAACCATCACCCTCAAGACCCTGATCAGCCACCCCATGGAGTCCGGTCAGCGCAAAGACAGCAGCGGCAACGTGATCCCGCGTTCGATCATCAACCGCTTCACCTGCGAGTTCAACGGCCAGATGGTTGTTGACGTGACCATGGAACCGGCGATCTCGACCAACCCCTACTTCGAATTTGATGCGACCGTGCCCGAGGCCGGTGAATTCAAGTTCACTTGGTACGATGACGACGGCGATGTCTACGAAGACACCAAGGCAATCGCCATCGGCTAACGCGACAGAGCGGGGCGCGCAAAGAGGATAACTTTGTCGCCCCGCTTTCTGGCTTCAGGGAGGAAACCATGACCAAGCAAGTAAAAAGCAAGGCGTTGATCGCATTGGGTTTTGCCGCAAGCACCTTCGCGCTAGCGACGGCCGCGCAGGCAACCGATCCGACCGACCCGCTGGTGGTGAACGGCGATCTTGAGATCGTGACCAACACCGCAGCGCCCGCCCACATGGACATGATCGACACGATCCAGTCCGGCTGGGAATTCCGCTCGCCCGAGACCCAAGATCTGCAGCGCGATGACTTCGATAACCCCGGCATGATCTTTGTCGACGACGCTCGCGAGGCATGGGCCACCGCCGAAGGGTCCGAAGGCAAAAGCTGCGCATCTTGCCACGGAGAGCCCGAAGAGATGGCTGGTGTGAAGGCGGTCTATCCCAAGTGGAATGAGGACGCAGGCGAAGTCCGCACCATGGAGATGCAGATCAACGCATGCCGTACCGAGAACATGGGTGCCGAAGCGTTGAAGTACAACGCTGGTGACATGACCAACATGGTTGCGCTGTTGTCGGCTGTGTCGCGTGGTCTGCCCGTGAACGTGGCGATCGACGGTCCCGCTCAGGCAACGTGGGAGCAGGGCAAAGAGCTCTACTACACCCGCACCGGCCAGCTGGAACTGTCCTGCGCCAACTGTCACGAAGACAACTACGACAACCTGATCCGCGCCGACCACCTGTCGCAGGGCCAGATCAACGCGTTCCCAGCATACCGTCTGAAAAACGCCAAGCTGAACTCGGTCCACGACCGTTTCAAAGGCTGCGTGCGTGACACCCGTGCGGAAACTTTTGCGCCCGGTAGCCCCGAATTCGTGGCTCTGGAGCTCTATGTCGCTTCGCGCGGTAACGGCCTCTCTGTCGAAGGCCCCTCGGTTCGTAACTAACCGGAACTTAACTACAAAATACCTCCTTGGCCTGTGCATCGATTGCATGGGGCAGGGAGGCTTTGTCTCAGATGATCTTTAAACCGGAGTCAGACACACATGATTTCCCGCCGCGATTTCCTTCAGGCCTCGATGGCCGCCTCCGCACTGGTCGGAGCGTCGGGCTTTGGCAACTGGAGCCGCCTGGCCGCTCAGCAAGCTTTGACGCAGGACCAGCTGCTGCAGTTTGATACCTTCGGGAATGTGTCGCTGATCCACGTCACCGACATCCACGCGCAGCTCAAGCCGATCTATTTCCGCGAGCCCGAAGTAAACATCGGTGTGGGGGAGGTGAACGGCAAAGTGCCCCACGTGACCGGCGCGGACTTCCGTCGTCTGTACGGCATCGAGGACGGCTCGCCGAACCATTACGCGCTGACCTACAACGACTTCTCCGCCTTGGGCAAAACCTACGGCAAGATGGGTGGTCTGGATCGCGTCGCGACCGTGATCAATGCGATCCGCGCTGACCGTCCTGATGCGATCCTGCTTGATGGCGGCGACACATGGCATGGCTCTTACACCTGCTACCACACACAGGGCCAAGACATGGTCAACGTGATGAACGCGCTGAAGCCGGACGCGATGACCTTCCACTGGGAATTCACTCTGGGCTCCGAGCGCGTGAACGAACTGGTCTCGGGCCTCCCGTTTGACTCGCTGGCGCAGAACATCTTTGATGCCGAGTGGGACGAACCCGCAGAGCTGTTCAAACCCTACAAATTCTTTGAGCGTGGTGGCGCGAAGGTTGCCGTGATCGGCCAGGCCTTCCCCTATATGCCCATCGCGAACCCCGGCTGGATGTTCCCTGAATATGCGTTCGGCATCCGCGACGAAAACATGCAGGCCATGGTCGACGAAGTGCGCGGCATGGGTGCGGATGTGGTTGTAGTCCTGTCGCACAATGGCTTTGACGTGGACCGCCACATGGCCAGCCTTGTCAGCGGCATCGATGTGATCCTGTCCGGTCACACCCACGACGCACTGCCCGAGCCCGTTCTGGTCGGCGAGACGATCATCGTGGCCTCTGGCTCGAACGGCAAGTTTGTCAGCCGCGTGGATCTGGACATCCGCGACGGCCGTATGATGGGCTTCCGCCACAAACTGATCCCGATTTTCTCGGACGTGATTGCGCCCGATCCCGAGGTTGCCGCGCTGATTGACGAGCAGCGGGCCCCCTTTGAATCCACCCTGTCCGAGGTTCTCGGTCACACGGATTCACTGCTCTACCGGCGCGGCAACTTCAATGGCACGTGGGATGACCTGATCTGTGACGCTCTGCTGACCGAACGTGACGCAGACATCGCGATGTCGCCCGGCGTGCGCTGGGGTCCCTCGGTTCTGCCGGGTCAGGCGATCACCCGCGAGGATCTGTGGAATGTCACCTCGATGACCTATCCCAAAGCCTACCGCACCGAGATGAGCGGCGATTTCATCCACACCATCATGGAAGATGTGGCCGACAACATCTTTAACCCGAACCCCTACTACCAGCAGGGCGGGGACATGGTGCGCATGGGCGGTCTGGGCTACCGGATCGACATCAGCAAACCCCAAGGCAGCCGCATCAGCGAACTGACCTTGCTGAAGACCGGCGAGAAGCTGGATCCCGCAAAGAATTACGTCGTTGCCGGTTGGGCAAGCGTGAACGAGGGCACCGAAGGCCCCGATATCTGGGACGTGGTCGAAACCCACATCCGCAACAAGGGCACCGTTGTGGTCGAGCCCAACACCAGCGTGCAGGTGGTGGGCGCGTAAGGCGCCCATCGGAACCAAATTTTTTTACCCCGAAGAATTCACGGAATTGAATTCTTCGATCTGAGAAAAGGAGCAAAGGACATGACATCCAGCTTCAAGGGACCCAAGGCTTCGCGTCGCCAGTTTCTGGCCGGAGCGGCTGCCATTGGCGCAGGGGCTGCCACCGGTGCCCGTGCGCAGTCGCCCGATCCGCTGATCACCGAAGTGCAGGAATGGGCCCAAGGTTTGGGCGAGGGCGTGGACGCCACCCCCTATGGCATGCCCATCCGGTTCGAAACCGACGTGGTGCGCCGCAACGTGCCTTGGCTGACCGCGGACCCAATCAGCTCGATCAACTTCACGCCCATCCACGCGCTGGACGGCACCATCACCCCGCAGGGTTGTGCGTTCGAACGCCACCACTCGGGCGCGATTGAGCTGTCCAAGGATGACTACCGCCTGATGATCAACGGTCTGGTGGACCGTCCGCTGGTCTTTACCTACGCGGATCTGGAACGCTTCCCCCGCGAGCAGCACGTGTACTTCTGCGAATGCGCGGCGAACACTGGTATGGAGTGGGCGGGCGCTCAGTTGAACGGCGCGCAGTTCACCCACGGTATGATCCACAACATGGAATACACCGGCGTGCCCCTGCGGACCCTGCTGAACGAGGCTGGCATTCAGACCGAGGGCAAGTGGGTCTATGTCGAGGGCGCGGATGCGTCGTCGAACGGCCGCTCGATCCCGATGGAAAAGGCACTGGACGACGTTCTGGTCGCCTTTAAAGCCAACGGCGAAGCCCTGCGCAAAGAGCATGGCTATCCTGTGCGTCTGGTCGTTCCCGGTTGGGAAGGCAACATGTGGGTCAAGTGGCTGCGCCGCATTGAGGTCACCACCCAAGCCGTTGAAAGCCGTGAAGAAACCTCGAAATACACCGACACTCTGGCGGATGGCACCAGCCGCAAGTGGACTTGGGTTATGGACGCCAAATCGGTCGTCACCAGCCCCAGCCCCCAGTCGCCGATCACTCACGGCCCCGGCCCGCTGGTCATCACCGGTCTGGCTTGGTCCGGCCACGGCAAGATCAAGCGCGTGGACGTGTCGATCGACGGCGGCAAGACTTGGGAGCAAGCACGCCTCGCGTCCGAACCCGGCGACAAGGCTCTGTCCCGCTTCTATCTGGACATCAACTGGGACGGCAGCGAGATGCTGCTGCAATCCCGCGCGATGGACGAAACCGGATACGTGCAGCCCACCAAAGCGCAGTTGCGTGACGTGCGTGGCCTGAACTCGGTCTACCACAACAACTGCATCCAGACTTGGCATGTGAAAACGAACGGGGAGGCAGAAAATGTCGAAGTCTCTTAAACTCTATGCAGGCTCGGCGGTCGGCACCGTTCTGATGCTGACCTTGGCGGTGAACTTTGCGGACCGTCTGGTGCCCGAACACAGCGACAGCTACGACCGCATGGCGGTCGAGAATGACCGTGATTTCCACCTGATCGCCCGTGCCCAAGCGGACGAGATGATGGCGGCACGTCCCTTTGGTCTGGGCCGCGCGGCTCTGCCCGAAGAGATTGCGGCATGGGATCTGGATGTCAGCCCCGATGGCACGGGCTTGCCGGTCGGTTCGGGCGACGTGATGACCGGCGAAGAGGTCTTCATCGAGAACTGCGCCGTGTGCCACGGTGACTTTGCCGAAGGTCGGGGTAACTGGCCCAAACTGGCGGGCGGCGAGGATACTCTGGCCGACGAAGACCCGCTGAAGACCGTGGGCAGCTACTGGCCCCACCTGTCGACCACGTGGGACTACGTGAACCGCTCCATGCCCTTTGGCAACGCGCAGAGCCTGTCCGCCGATGATGTCTACGGCATCGTCGCGTACATCCTCTATTCGAACTATCTGGTCGAAGACGATTTCGTTCTGTCGAATGAAAACTTCACCGAGATCGTTCTGCCGAACGCTGATGGCTTTATCATCGACGACCGCGCAGAGACCGAATATCCGATCTGGCGCACCGAGCCTTGCATGGAAAACTGCAAGGACACCGTCGAGATCACCAAGCGCGCCACCGTACTGGACGTGACCCCCGACGAGGAAACCACCGAAGAGGCGCTGGCAGCTCCTGCGGAAGAGCCTGTTCAGGTCGCAGCCGCTGATCCTGCTCCTGCAGAAGAGGCCCCCGCGGCCACTCCTGCAATGGCGATCGATCAGGCACTGGCCGACAAGGGCGAGAAGGTCTTTAAGAAGTGTAAAGCCTGCCACAAGGTTGGTGACGGCGCCAAGAATGGCTCTGGTCCGCAACTGAACGGCATCGTTGGCCGTTCGGTCGCTTCGGCGGACGGGTTCAAGTACTCGGGCTCGATGGTTGACTACGGCGGAGAATGGACGCCAGAGCGTCTGGCAGCCTTCATTGCGAAGCCCAAGGGCGAGATCAAAGGCACCAAGATGTCCTTTGCCGGTCTCAAGAAAGAGGGCGACGTGGCGGCTGTCATCGAGTACCTCAAGACTTTTGGTCAGTGATCCATGATGCGGATTGCGACATATCTCAAGGCAGCGGCGGTCATCGCCGCTGCCTTTGTGCATCAAGCCCATGCCGAAGAGATCGCAGCGCCTTTGGGTGACGCGGCAAATGGCGAGAAAGTGTTCCGCAAATGCGCCAGCTGCCACGCAGTTGGGTCAGGGGCCAAGAACAAGGTCGGCCCTCAGCTGAACGGTATCTTTGGCCGCACCGCAGGCACGATCGAGGATTTCCGCTATTCCGACGGTCTCGTGCGCGAGGGCAAGAACGGGTTGGTTTGGGATTACGAGCACCTTGATGCCTATCTCGACAACCCCAAAGCGCTGGTCAGCGATACGCGCATGAACTTCCGCGGTCTGAAAGAGGAGCAGGACCGCCACGATGTTCTCGCCTATTTGCGCCAGTTCTCGGATAGCCCACTCGATATCCCCGAGGCCCAACCAACGGCCCTACCCAAAGAGGTAGAGCTGTCCGCCGAAGTGCTAGCTATCGTCGGCGACCCTGCCTACGGAGAATATCTCTCAAGTGAATGCAGCACATGCCATCAGAGAAATGGCAGTGATCAAGGCATCCCGTCCATCACGGGCTGGCCGACCGAAGACTTCGTGGTCGCCATGCATGCCTACAAAGAAAAGATCCGGCCCCATCCCGTCATGCAGATGATGGCAGGGCGGTTGTCGGACGAGGAGATCGCAGCCTTGGCTGCGTATTTCGCGGTCCTTGGAGACTAAGAACACAACACCGATCGGGCCGCACATCTAGGGAGGAAGAACCATGAAATTGAACAGACGTTCGTTCATTGCTGCAGGCGCGGCAACCGCGACACTGGGGGCGCCGTCATTGCGGGCGAACACCAAGCCGCGGGTCGTCGTGATCGGGGGCGGCGCAGGCGGTGCCACCGTCGCGCGATATGTCGCCAAGGACAGCAAGGGCGAGATCGACGTGACGCTGATCGAACCCACACGCCAGTACTACACCTGTTTCTTCTCGAACCTCTATTTGGGCGGCTTCCGCGAAATGGACAGCCTTGGCCATTCCTACGGCAATCTGGCCGCAGGTGGTGTCAACGTGGTCCACGATTGGGCCATCGGGATCGACCGCGATGCCAAGACCGTGGCGCTGGCCGGTGGCGGCTCTGTCCCCTATGACCGTCTCGTCCTGAGCCCCGGTATCGACTTTGTCGACGGCGCGGTGCCTGGTTGGTCGACCATGGCCCAGAACGCGATGCCCCATGCCTACAAGGGCGGTAGCCAGACCGAGCTCTTGCGCGCTCAGATCAACGCGATGCCCGAAGGCGGGACGTTTGTCATGGTCGCACCGCCGAACCCCTACCGCTGCCCCCCTGGCCCCTACGAGCGCGTCAGCATGGTTGCGCACACGCTCAAGGCCAATAACCCCAAAGCCAAGATCATCATCGTTGATCCCAAAGAGAAATTCTCGAAACAGGCGCTGTTCGAAGAAGGTTGGGGCAAGCATTATTCCGGCATGGTCGAACGCATCGGTCCCGATTTCGGCGGTGCGAACGTCGAGGTGAACCCCGACGAGATGACCGTGAACGTGGACGGTGAAGTGATCAAAGCGGACGTCTGCAACGTGATCCCCGCCATGAAAGCCGGCAAGATCTGCGAGATGGCAGGCGTGACCGAGGGCAACTGGGCCCCCGTGAGCGGCCACACCATGCAGAGCAAGATCGACGAGAATATCCACGTCCTTGGTGATGCCTGCTCGCAGGGGGACATGCCTAAGTCCGGCTTCTCGGCGAACTCTCAGGCCAAGGTGGCGGCGATGGCCGTGCGTGGCGCGCTGACCGGCTCCAAGGTTTTCCCCGCCAAATTCTCGAACACCTGCTGGTCGCTGATCGACACCGACGACGGCGTCAAAGTCGGCGCGACCTACGAGGCGACGGACGAGAAAATTGCTAAAGTGGATGGGTTCATATCCCAAACGGGTGAAGACGCTGATCTTCGTAAAACCACCTACGAAGAGTCCGTTGGTTGGTATGCGGGCATCACTGCGGACATGTTCGGCTAAGGCTGGAAAGACAACGGGCGGCGCATTCGTGCACCGCCCCCAAGGGACCAAGGGACTTATGGATTACAACCAGTTTTTCGACGGCGCACTGACCGATCTGCGAGAGCAGGGCAACTATCGCCACTTTGCCGATCTGGAACGCCGGACAGGTGATTTCCCCCATGCGACCCATCGTGATGCTGCTGGCAAAGAGCGCCCCGTCACGATCTGGTGCTCGAACGATTATCTGGGCATGGGGCAGCACCCCAAAGTCCTGACCGCCATGCATGACGCGCTGGACCGCTGCGGCGCGGGTGCGGGCGGCACGCGCAATATCTCTGGCACGACCCATGACCATGTGCTGCTGGAGCGAGAACTGGCCGATCTACACGGCAAAGAAGCGGCCTTGCTATTCACCAGCGGCTACGTGTCGAACTGGGCTGCCTTGGGCACTCTGGCCGCGAAAATTCCGAACTGCGTGATCTTGTCGGACGCGCTGAACCACGCCTCCATGATCGAAGGGATGCGCCATTCCCGTGCGCAGCGCGTGATCTGGAAGCATAATGATCTGAACGACTTGCGCGCGCATCTTGAGGCGCTGCCAAAAGATCAGCCCAAGATCATTGCGTTCGAATCCGTCTACTCGATGGACGGGGACATCGCCCCGATCGCCGAGATTTGCGATCTGGCCAAAGAGTTCGGCGCGCTGACCTATCTGGACGAAGTGCACGCTGTTGGCATGTACGGTCCCCGCGGTGGCGGCGTGGCCGAGCGGGATGGCGTGATGGACCGCGTAGACATCATTCAGGGCACCTTGGGCAAAGCCTTTGGCGTCGTGGGCGGCTACATCACCGGCTCGGCCCAGATGGTGGATTTCGTCCGCAGCTTTGCGAGCGGCTTTATCTTTACCACCGCTTTGCCGCCTGCGGTGGCGGCGGGGGCAGCGGCCTCGATCCGGCACCTGAAGGACAGCAGTGCAGAGCGGGAGTTGCAGCAAGCCCGCGTGGCCGAGCTACGCGCCAAACTGGACCAGATCGGCATCCCGCACATCCCGAACCCCAGCCACATCATTCCGGTGATGGTCGGCGATCCGGTGAAGTGCAAATTCATCTCGGACAAGCTGCTGAACGAGCACGGCGTCTACATCCAGCCGATCAATTACCCCACGGTTCCAAAGGGCACCGAGCGGCTGCGGATCACCCCCAGCCCCGTGCACAGCGCCGAGGATATGGAGCGTCTGGTCACCGCGCTCGAAGACCTCTGGCATCAGTGCGAACTGGCCCGCCAGCCGATGGCAGCCCAGTAAACCGCTTTAAACCGTCGTCAGTCCCCGCAGTGCCCCGAGCAGTGCGGGGATTTTCTCTTTGAAGCGGAAGAAGCCATGAGTGGCGTGGGGCCAGGCCTGACTGTCGTAGTCTTTGCGAACGCGGGCCAAGGTGATGCCTTTGCCCCGCAAGGCCGTCTCGATCCGCGCCAGATCATCGGCCACAGGGCCAACTGAGGCGTAGGGGGTGACGACTTGCTTTGCCCCCAAGCCTTCTGCCCAATCGGCGACGTCTTCGGGTTTCAGATCGGTTTGCGCCCCCAAACGGTCCGACCAACGACCAAGGGCATCGTCCATTGCACCATCGACAAAACGTTGCACATGGGGTGCGATTTCCAGCTGGCTGCGGTGACCTACATCGCGCAATATCCCCGATCCTAAAACACCAGGCGCAGCTTTCACCACATCGCCAAGCGCCAGATCATCCGAGTGAAGCAGCAGGGCGCTCGGTTCTGACGACACCGGCTGGGTCAGAGGGATCGGCATCCGCTCTGGATCGGTAGGGGCCTCGGGGATGCGTGGCTCGCTCGCCAGCCCGTGGATGCCCCCAAACCGCCCCTCGGTGTATTTCGAGATATTCGAGGACAGTGCCATGTAGGTCTTGCCCTTGGTCTGCAGGCCCGCCACCCAGCGCCATGACAGGGTATTCGACGCCGGATCGCCGTCCAGCAAGTGGCGCATAAAGAAATCGGCCCCCAGCGACCACGGCAGCCCCAGCGTGAATACCCAGATCGAGGCGAACCACATGCGGGCGTGGTTGTGCATGTAGCCCTTCTGCACCAGCTCTTTGGCCCAGAAATCAAAGGGCGCGATGCCGGTTTCCCCTTCGCAGGCGTCCTGCCACATCCGGCGCAGGCCCGCCTCAGATTTCAGGCGATCCAGCAGCCGTTGCAGGTCGGCGCGATAGGCAGTCCAGACCCCCGGCCGCATCTCTAGCCAGCCCTTCCAGTAGGTGCGCCAATAGACCTCTTGCACGAATTTCTCGGCGGACTTCAGGCTGTGGCGGGCCAGCACGGCCTCCTGCACCTCGGCCTCAGTGATCAGGCGATGGCGCAGATAGGGCGAGAGCATCGAGACGCCTTCTTGGTGGCGCTCTGGACCAAGGTCGTAGTTCCGGCGTTGCGCATAAGTGCTGCCAGCCAAGGGGACGAACGCGCTCAGACGCTCTAGGGCTGCTGTGCGTGTTGGGGAAAAGTCGGTCATGGGCCTAGCCTCTTGGGGATTGGCGTTGCTCAGAAATTTATCCCAAAGGCTAGGGCGTGAAGAGTTTTGATCAATATCTGAGCAATTGAGACGTTTAAAAAAGGGCACGCCCCTTGCAGGGGGTCTGGTGCGAGACTAAGACTCAGTTAGCTAATTTGAATTTTAGTGTCCGAGACGACAGCAGGCAGAGGCAGCAAATGCACGATCCTATTGATACTTACATGAACACCCTGGTCCCTATGGTGGTCGAACAGACCAGCCGCGGGGAGCGTGCATACGACATTTACTCGCGCCTTTTGAAGGAACGCATCATCTTCCTGTCGGGTCCTGTCCATGACGGCATGTCGAGCCTGATCGTCGCGCAGCTGCTGCATCTCGAGGCGGAAAACCCCTCGAAAGAGATCAGCATGTACATCAACAGCCCCGGCGGCGTCGTGACCTCGGGCCTGTCGATCTACGACACCATGCAGTACATCAAACCCAAGGTCTCGACCCTCGTGATCGGTCAGGCCGCGTCCATGGGTTCGCTCCTGCTGACTGCTGGCGAAAAGGGCATGCGCTTCTCGCTGCCGAACAGCCGCGTCATGGTGCACCAGCCCTCTGGTGGCTATCAGGGTCAGGCGACGGACATCATGATCCACGCCCGCGAGACCGAGAAACTGAAGCGTCGCCTGAACGAAATTTACGTGAAGCACACCGGCAACGACTACGAAACCGTCGAAGCCGCGCTGGAGCGTGACAACTTCATGTCGGCCGAAGACGCCAAAGAATGGGGTCTGATCGACGAGATCGTGGAAAACCGTGTAAAGCCTGAAGACGAGGCATAACATAACAGTTTTGTGCCACAGATTACCGCACTGTGGCACATTTGACATTGTGGCGGTGGGCGTGCTGGCCTAGCATTGCTCAAGACCAAGGGGTTTTGTCGGCATCGGCCGCACAGACCTACAATGCCGAGAAGGTGAGATATGTCGAACAATAGCAACGGCGACAGCAAAAATACCCTCTACTGTTCTTTCTGCGGAAAGAGCCAGCACGAGGTGCGCAAGCTGATCGCCGGCCCGACCGTGTTCATCTGCGATGAATGCGTCGAGCTGTGCATGGACATCATCCGCGAAGAAACGAAGGGCGGCGGGCTGAAGTCGCACGACGGCGTCCCGACCCCCAAAGAGATTTGCGAAGTTCTGGATGACTATGTGATCGGTCAGGCCCGCGCCAAGCGCGTTCTGTCGGTGGCAGTCCATAACCACTACAAGCGTCTGAACCACGCGCAGGGCAGCTCTGAAATTGAACTGTCCAAGTCGAACATCCTGCTCTTGGGTCCGACCGGTTGCGGTAAAACGCTTCTGGCTCAGACACTCGCGCGCATTCTGGATGTGCCGTTCACCATGGCGGATGCGACAACACTGACCGAAGCCGGTTACGTGGGCGAGGACGTGGAAAACATCATCCTGAAGCTCTTGCAGGCGTCGGAATACAACGTCGAACGCGCTCAGCGCGGCATCGTGTATATCGACGAGGTTGATAAGATCACCCGCAAGTCGGAAAACCCCTCGATCACCCGTGACGTGTCGGGCGAGGGCGTTCAGCAGGCTCTGCTGAAGCTGATGGAAGGCACCGTGGCCTCGGTTCCGCCCCAAGGCGGCCGTAAGCACCCCCAGCAGGAATTCCTGCAGGTGGACACCACGAACATCCTGTTCATCTGCGGCGGCGCCTTTGCGGGCATCGACAAGATCATCGCGCAGCGCGGCAAAGGCAGCGCAATGGGCTTTGGTGCCGATGTGCGTGACGAGACGTCCAAGGGTGTTGGCGAATTGCTCGCTGAACTCGAGCCCGAGGATCTGCTAAAGTTCGGTCTGATCCCCGAATTCGTTGGCCGTCTGCCGGTCATCGCAACGCTCGAGGATCTGGACGAGGACGCTCTGGTCACCATTCTGACCAAGCCCAAGAACGCTCTGGTCAAGCAGTACCAGCGTCTGTTCGAACTGGAGGACACCAAGCTGACCTTCACCGACGACGCGCTGCTCGCGATTGCGCGCAAGGCGATTGCTCGCAAGACCGGTGCTCGTGGTCTGCGTTCGATCATGGAAGACATCCTGTTGGATACCATGTTCGATCTGCCCGGCATGAACGAGGTCGAAGAGGTTGTCGTGAACGAAGAGGCTGTAAACTCTTCGGACGCAAAACCGCTGATGATCTATGCCGAAACCGCGAAAAAGGGCGGTGCCAGCGCGGGCTAAGGCCCGAGGTTAATTGACATTCCAATGCCTGCCCCGATGGGGCGGGCATTTTTCTTGTCCGGCTCTGAGTGGCCGCAATTCCTTAGAAGGTTGAAGACAAATGAAGCGCATCAAATCCGGCGGTGTGTTCGAAGAGAAGATCGGCTACTGCCGTGCCGTTGTTGCGGGCGGGTTCGTCCATGTGGCGGGCACTGTAGGGCAGGGCGACACGGTCGAGGAACAGTGCAAATCGGCGCTCGAAGTCATTGGCGCGGCACTGGAAAAGGCAGGCAGCTCCTTTGCGGATGTGGTGCGCGTGAACTACTACCTGCCGGACCGCGCAGAGTTTGAACCTTGCTGGCCGATCCTCGCGGAAACCTTTGGGGAAAATCCGCCGGCGGCGACCATGGTGGAATGCCGCCTGATCGACGACAAATACCGCATCGAAATCGAAGTAACCGCGCTGGCTCACAGCTAAGGGACTGGACCTTTCGAGGCGATTGCGCCATACGAGAGGGAATGAGATCGGAGGCACCTATGGGTATTCTGAACACGCTGCTGAAAGCTGTGACCTGGTGGAACGGCGCGACCTTGAACACCATGCTCTGGACGAACCGTCACGGGCAAAAAGTGGGCGAGGACGAGCAGGGCAACGTCTTTTACCAAACCGAAGGTGGCAAACGCCGCTGGGTGATCTTTAACGGCGAAGCCGAGGCAAGCCGTGTCAGCCCCGATTGGCATGGCTGGCTGCACTACACCTTTGACGAGCCGCCGACCGATCGTCCGCTGGTTCACAAAGCGTGGGAAAAGCCCCATCAGGAAAACCTGACTGGTACGCCGCTGGCCTATGCGCCCGCAGGGTCGATCCGTCGCCCCGAACCCGCGCCCCGTCAGGACTACGAAGCCTGGCAGCCCGAGTAAGGCATCATCATGGCTGAGAACCGTACCGAAGTACTGGTCGGCGGCGCTGTCATGGCGCTTGCCATTGGGTTTGTGGTGTATGCAGGGCAGGTTGCTGGCCTGACCGTTGGGCAGTCTGCAACCTATCCGCTGACCGCGAGCTTCCGCTCGGCCGAGGGGATTACCCTCGGGACCGACGTGCGCCTTGCAGGTGTCAAAATCGGCACTGTCAGCGATATGGAACTGAACCCCCAGACCTTCCGCGCCGAGACCGAGATCCAGATCCAGAACGGCATTGAGCTGCCTGACGACAGTGCGATCACCGTCGCCTCCGAAGGGCTGCTGGGTGGCAACTACATCGAGATCGTGCCTGGTGGTTCGCTCGATAACCTCGCTGCGGGTGCCGAGATCGAGGATACCCAGAGCGCGATCAGCCTCGTGTCCCTGATGATGAAATTCGTCTCCGGGGGCTCCGAGTGATCCGGTACGCCGCGGTTCTTCTGATGGCCTTGTCACTGCCCGCAGTGGCCCAAGAGGCCACGACTCGCGGCACCGGTGCTTTGCTGCGCGGGCTGGACAAGATCACCGGCGCCGTCACCGATCTGGAAATCGAGACGGGCGGTTATGCCCGTTTGGGGCGCATCACCATTGCTTTGGGTGAATGCCGCTATCCGCCGGCGGACCCCGCGGGCGAGGGCTATGCTTTTCTGTCGATTGCAGAGCAGGATGGTGCTTCGGTGTTCCAAGGGTGGATGGTCGCGTCGTCACCGGCGCTCAACCCGATGGACCACGCCCGCTACGATGTCTGGGTGCTGCGTTGTACGACCGCAGACGGATCGTCCTCGAGCGGCACAGAGTAAATATCAGCGACTTTCTTGAGCGCGGTGGCCAGCCGCGCATGATACTCAGCGCGGGGAATTTCGATCGCGCCAAGGCTGGCCAAATGTGATGTCAGGAACTGCGTGTCGAACAGGGTGAATCCTGCGCGCCGCAAGTGGTCGACGAGCCACGCGAGTGCCAGTTTCGACGCGTCGGTCCGGCGCGAAAACATGCTCTCTCCGAAATAGGCAGAACCGAGCGCAAGACCGTAGACCCCTCCGATTAGTTCGTCCTCTTCGGACCAAATCTCTAGAGAATGGCCATAGCCAATCTGGTGAAGACGCGTGTAGAGCGACAGGATTTCCGCGTTGATCCACGTTTCGGACCGCTCTGCACAGGCCTCCATCACGCCGCGGTAGTCACGGTTGATCGACACCGAATATCCGCCCCGTTTGATCCGCCGCGCAAGGCTGCGCGAGATGTGAAAACCGTCTAGGGGAATGACGCCGCGCAGCTTGGGATCGACCCAGAACAACTCCGGATCATCGCGGCCCTCCGACATGGGAAAGACACCTGCGGCATAGGCATTCAAGAGGAGTTCCGGCGTGATCGTCATAGAGGATGATCCTAATCCGCCCGCTGGAATGCGCAAGGGCAGGCGCGATGGCCTGCCCTTGGAAAATGTGTCTAGCTGACTGATAGATCAGCCGAAATTGGCCTTCAGCCACTTCTCCAGCCAGTGAATGTCGTAATCACCGGTGTGGATGTCCTTTTCCGCGAGCAGCGCGTGGAAGAGGGGCACAGTGGTGTCAACGCCATCCACGATCAGTTCGCCCAAGGCGCGGTTCAGACGGGCCAGCGCCTCGGTCCGGTCGCGGCCGTGCACGATCAGTTTGCCGATCAAGCTGTCGTAGTAGGGCGGGATCGAGTAGCCCTGATAGAGTGCACTGTCCATCCGCACACCCAGACCGCCGGGGGCGTGGTACTGGGTGATCTTGCCGGGGCAAGGGGCGAAGTTCGGCAGACGTTCTGCGTTGATGCGGACTTCGATCGCGTGGCCGTTAATCTGCAAATCGTCCTGAGTGAACGACAGCTTCTGACCAGCAGCGACGCGAATCTGTTCGCGCACCAGATCGACGCCGAAGATGGCCTCGGTCACTGGGTGTTCTACCTGCAGACGGGTGTTCATCTCGATGAAATAGAACTCACCGTTTTCATACAGGAACTCGATGGTGCCCGCGCCGCGGTAGTTCATGGCGCCAATCGCGTCGGCACAGATTTTACCGATGCGCGCGCGCTCTTCTTCGGTGATGCAGGGGCCGGGGGCCTCTTCGAGAACTTTTTGGTGACGACGCTGAAGCGAGCAGTCGCGCTCGCCCAAGTGCACACCGTTGCCCTGACCGTCGCCGAACACCTGAATTTCGATGTGGCGGGGTTTCTGCAGGTACTTCTCGATGTAGACTTCGTCGTTACCGAAAGCCGCTTTGGCCTCGGAACGGGCGGTGCGGAAGGCGTTCTCGATCTCTTGCTCGTTCAGGGCGACCTTCATGCCGCGGCCACCGCCACCGGCGGTCGCTTTGATAATGACGGGGTAGCCCATGTAACCGGCAACCTTCTTGGCGTCTTCCACCGTGGGAACGCCGCCAGCAGAGCCGGGCACCACGGGGATCCCCAGCTTTTCAGCGGTTTCCTTGGCGGTGATCTTGTCGCCCATCTGGCTGATATGCGCAGCCGAGGGCCCGATGAAGGTGATGCCGTGATCTTCGACGATCTGCACGAAGTTCTGGTTTTCCGACAGGAAGCCATAACCTGGGTGGATCGCCTGAGCGCCAGTCACTTCGCAGGCCGCGATGATCGCGGGGAAGGACAGGTAGCTGTCGGCGCTGGAATTGGGGCCGATGCAGACAGCCTCGTCCGCCATGCGCACGTGCATAGCATTGGCGTCTGCGGTCGAGTGAACCGCGACAGAGGCGATGCCCATCTCGCGGCAGGCGCGGATGACGCGCAGCGCGATTTCGCCCCGGTTCGCGATCAGAATTTTATCGAACATGGGTCAGCCTCACTCGATGATTACGAGCGGTGCGCCATATTCTACTGCCGAGCCGTCCTCGACAAGGATGCGCTTGACGGTGCCCGACTTGGGCGCGGGAATGTGGTTCATGGTCTTCATCGCTTCGATGATGACGATGGTGTCACCTTCTTTGACTTGCGCGCCGACAGTAATGAAGGCGGGCGCGCCGGGCTCTGCCTGCAGGTAGATGGTGCCAACCATGGGCGAGGTTACTGCACCGGGGTGATCGGCAGGGTTTCCGCTGGCGGCTTCGGGTGCGGCAGGCGCGGCTGCGGGGGCAGCGGCAGGCGCCGGAGCAGCGGGGGCTGCGTACTGGACAGGGGCAGGGGCCGCGACAGGGGCCGCGCGCGAGACGCGCACATCAAGACTATCATCCTCGGCGTATTCACGCTTGACCTGCAGTTCGGTCAGATCGTTCTCGCGCAGCAGCTCTGCAAGAGCCTGAATGAAGGCGACATCTGCGTCGTGGTTTTGTTTGCTCATACCGTCCTCGATAGAAAGATGGCCGCGCCGCGTGTGGTCGGGAGCGGGTCACGAATTTGGACGGTGTATACGCTCTCTGGGAATGCGTGAAAAGCGTCCGATCACTGTTTTCGCCTGCGAAACGACCGGATTCCCCTCTGGCGAGAGCCGATTTTCCGTAAAAAATCAGGGGGGTGACAGATTCATGCGCAGAGGCTCACCCCGCGGCAACTTTCGAACCCTGTGACGTGGATTTACGGTGTTAACATTCGCGTGAACAACGAGGTCAGGTATGTTTCAGCCTCGTCAAAAATCTGGTCAGTGTCCTCGCGCAAGATGGCGCGGACCTGAACGTCGAAGTCCGCATAGTGCTGCGTCAGCGACCAGATCGAGAAGATCAGGTGATATGGATCTGTCTCTGCAATGCGGCCATCGGCGGCCCACTTGCGGATGATCTTGACCTTCTCGTCCACCAGCTCTTTGAGCTCGCCTTCGATGGCGGGCATCATGCGGGGGGCGCCCTGAATGATCTCGTTCGCAAAGAGGCGGCTCTCGCGGGGGAAGTCGCGGCTCATTTGCAGTTTGCGCTTCATATAGGCGAGGATTTCTTCGATCGCATCGCCATCTTCTTTCATCTCGCGCAAGGGGTCGAGCCACGTGTCCAAGAGCCCTTCGAGCACCTCGGTAAAGATCGCTTCTTTGGATTTGAAGTAGTAGAGCAGGTTCGGTTTTGAAAGCCCCGCTTCTTTGGCGATCTGGTCCAGCGTGCTGCCGCGGAATCCAAATTGCGAGAACACAACCAAGGCGGCCTCGAGAATCGCTTCGGTGTTCTTGCGTTGGATGCGGGTCATGGGTTTGCGCTGGGTCATATCGGGTAAGTAAGATGCGTGACAACAGCTTGTAAAGAACGGAAATGCCGCAATTGCTGCGTTGGGGCGGCTGAATATTATGCAGATCGCCCCATAGCGGTATGTCTTTCGAAGATTCTTCGAAGATCAGGCGCGTTTGAGCCGCGCTGCCCGCCCACCACGGCGCTGTTTGTGAAGGTCCGCGCGTTGGGGCAATTCGCCCATGATCTGACGGCGCACCTCTGGCGTCATCCGCGACCATGCGCCGATTTCGTCCAGCGTACGCAGGCAGCCGGTGCACAGCTTGGTCTCTGGGTGAATCACACAGATTTTGACGCAGGGGCTTTCGATTTCGTCCCGCTTCCAGATGTCGTCGGTCAATCCGCTCTCCCGAGATGGCCAAGGCGATCCAGTGCGCCCTGAAGGATGTAACTGGCGGCCACGTGGTCAATGACCTCGGCGCGGCGGCGGCGGGAGGTGTCTGCCTCCAGTAGCGCGCGTTCCGCGGCCACTGTGGACAGGCGTTCGTCCCAGAATGTGATCGGCAGGTCTGTCAGCTTGCTCAGGTTGCGCGCAAAGGCACGGGTCTTCTGACAGCGCGGGCCTTCGGTGCCGTCCATGTTGCGGGGCAGGCCCAGCACGACGCCAGAGATATTGCGCTTGGTCAGGATCGTCAGCAGTGCTTCGGCGTCGACACCGAATTTCTTGCGCCGAATGGTTTCCAAAGGGGTCGCCACGCCGCGGAAGGTATCCGAGACGGCAACGCCAATGGTTTTGTCTCCGAAATCCAGTCCCGCTAGTGCGGTCATGGGCGGGATGGCAGAGGCGAACTCTGCGACATCGTCATAGATCAATTTGCGACCCCCGCTTGCTCTGCCGCGGCGCGGATGGTGGCCAGTTCTTCGGGGCGCTCTGCAAAACGACCCTGCGCTTCGGTCCAGATGGCCGAGGCCTGATCCGTGTCCCCTAGCACACCGTAAGCCGTAATCAAACGTGCCCATTCCGGCGCGGTGCCGCCTTCGGTTGCCAGACGTTCGGACAGGTTTGCGACCATGCCACGGATCATCTCTTGGCGGTCTTCTTCTGTCATTTCGGCGGCGTTTTCCATGTCTTGGGCGCTGGGGCCGCGCAGCATGGGCGCGCCGCCTGCGGGGGGCAGGCTGTATTCAACACCGGCGCGCATGGCGATCTCTTCGATCTGAGCACGGATCGGCGGGATCCAAGCGGCATCCTCCGGCCCTTGGTTCAAGAGGCCGCGCCAGATGCCAAACGCCTGATCGGGGCGGTCGTTTTGGGTCAGCATCAGGCCCCAATAATAAAGAGCGGTGCCGTTCTTGGGATCGCGGGAGAGAGCCTGTTTCAAAGCAGTCTCAGCCTCGGGGCTGACATAGCCACCGGCGGCAAGGATCAGGACGTCCGCATAATCGGCGTAGTCTGTCGCGGTGACTTCATCACCTTTGAGCTCGATGACACGGGCTTGGGCGGCGTGGGCACGGGCAAAGTTGCCAAGCACGGCCTCATTGCGGACAAGCAGAGCCTGACCTTGGACATCGTCGGGGCGTTGCTCGACAGCGGCGCGCAGTTTTTCGACCAATTCCAGATACTTGGGGTCACGATCGGGCGCGGGCATCGGGGGCAGTTCCACTTCGGCTTGTGCCTGAGTGGGACGCTCTGCGCGGCGCTCTGCCGCCATTTCGATACGGTCTTTCAGGGCCAGATCGCCATAGCCGACAGCGCCATAGTGGTCGTACATCCACCAGCCGCCCCCCAGCAGGAACGCAGCGACAATCGCGGCCATCGCCATGGTCGCCGACTTTGGCTGGCCCGCGCCGGATTGTTGTTCCTGCAGCTTGGCGTCGGCGGCCAGAATACGGCGTCCGATCTCGGCTTTCAGTCGCTCGACCTCTTCGGGGGCGATCACGCCACGGGCAGAATCGCGTTCCACCTCAGCCATCTGATCGCGATAGACCTTCAGGTCATAGGCGGCCGGAGGCTCTGCGCCGGCTTTGCCCCGGATGAGTGCCAGAACGAGCAATGCCGCGACGATCGCCGCGAGGCCGAGTGTGATGATCCAGAATGTCATGTCGTCTCCCAAGTCTGATCGCTATTTAGGCAGGAATGCGTCTTGGAAAAAGTCAAAATCGCGCCATAACCATGGTATGTCGCAGGGCGCCACGGCCTCATGTCGCATCCAGTCGGTATTGTGACGCTGGCAGAGGCGGTCCAGAAATACGACAGGTCCATGACGGATCATGAAATGACACACCTACGGATTCGAGTCTGATGAAACGCTATTCCGTCTTTGCGGTTGCCCGAGAGGCACAACGTTACCACTCCGGTTGGGAGCGCGCCTGGCGATCGCCCGAGCCCAAAAAATCCTACGATGTCATTATCGTAGGGGCAGGCGGCCACGGTCTGGCGACGGCCTACTACCTGGGCAAGAACTTCGGCATCACCAATGTCGCGATCATTGAAAAAGGGTGGCTCGGCGGCGGCAACACCGGCCGTAACACCACCATCATCCGCTCGAACTATCTGCAGGATCCGTCGGCGGCGATCTATGAAAAGGCCCGTGACCTTTACGAGACTTTGTCGCAGGACCTGAACTACAACGTCATGTTCAGCCCCCGCGGCGTGATCATGCTGGCCCAGACCCATCACGAGGTCCGCGGCTACCAGCGCACCGCCCATGCGAACGCGCTGCAGGGTGTGAAGACCGAATTCATTGGCCCCGAAAAGGTCAAAGAAATCGTACCGATCATCAACATCGACGGTCCACGCTACCCCGTTCTGGGTGGCCTGCTGCAAAAACGCGGCGGTACAGCACGTCACGACGCTGTGGCGTGGGGTTATGCCCGTGCGTGCTCTGACATGGGCATGGACATCATTCAGAAGTGCGAAGTCACCGGCGTGCGCCGCATCGCAGGCCGCGTTGTCGGTGTCGAGACCACCAAAGGCTCGATCGACTGCAACAAGCTTGGCATCGTGGTCGCGGGTCACTCTGGCGTGCTGGCAGACATGGCGGGCTTCCGTCTGCCGATTGAATCGGCGGCGCTGCAGGCTTTGGTCTCCGAACCGATCAAACCCTGCATGGACGTGGTCGTCATGGCCAACACCGTTCACGGCTACATGTCCCAGTCGGACAAGGGCGAAATGGTCATCGGCGGCGGCACCGACAGCTTCAACAACTATACCCAGCGCGGCAGCTTCCACCACATCGAGGAAACCGTGCGCGCTCTGGTCGAAACCTTCCCGATGATCAGCCGTTTGAAGATGCTGCGTCAGTGGGGCGGGATTGTGGACATGACCGGCGACCGCTCGCCCATCATCTCGAAAACCCCGCTGGAAAACTGCTTCATCAACTGCGGTTGGGGCACCGGCGGCTTTAAGGCGATCCCTGGCTCCGGTTGGGCGATGGCAGAACTAATGGCCAAGGGCTACTCGCCGCTGGCAAACGAATTCTCCGTGGACCGCTTCAAAGAAGGCCGCTTCATCGACGAATCCGTGGCCGCTGGTGTGGCGCACTAAAATGCGGAACCTTTTTCGCATATCCGGCGTTTGCTGTGTAACTGACCATTACACAGGAGCGAAATCATGGCTGCCCACGACAGCAACACCGGAACAGGCAACAACTCGAATAGCGTTCTCGCGTTCATCGTCGGCGCACTCGTCGTCGCAGTCGTTGTCCTTGGTTTCGCGCTGTATAACGGCATGGATTTCGGCCAAGACGACGACATCAACATCAGCATCGAAGGCGCTGGTCCTGCAGCTGAGCAAGCTGGCGAAGCGCTCGAAGGCGCTGCCAACGCTGTTGATGACGCAGCCGAAGACGTTACCGGCCAATAATCACGACTTGCCTTTCGGCCGGTCGTTCAAAGATCGAATGGCCGAAGCATACCGTCGCCGCACCCCGCTTTCCGACTTACCTCAGGGGGGCGGCGACATTTATTCCCGAACAATTCGCACAGCCGCCCCGCAGCACGTTTCTTGTGCCCTGCGGTCGTTGTCGTGCGCAATTTCCACCTCTTTCCGTGCAAAAGGATTGGCCTCATGCTGACACTCCAGTGCCCCTATTGCGGCGTCATGGCCGAGGAAACCGAACTCTCCGCTGGCGGCGAGGCCCATCTGAAACGCTTCGGACCGGGCTCGACTGACGCGGATTTCGAAACCTACATGTTCATGCGCGAAAACCCCAAGGGCGTGCATTTCGAACGCTGGCGCCACGCGAACGGCTGCGGCAAGTGGTTCCACGCCGCACGCTGCACCGTCACGCTCGAGGTCTTTGGCACCTACACCGCCCAAACCTCGGTGCCGCCCGCGGACCTTCTGGACAAAATTCGCGCTGCACGTCCCGGCTTCAAATGGAGGGAATTCGAATGACCCTTCTTTTTGCTGAAAATACTCAAATCCCCCCGTTCTCCGGCAAAAGCGAGGTCTGAGAGAATGAGCACCCGACTTTCCAAGGCAGGCCGTCTGGTCGACACCTCGAAATCTGTCGCGTTCACCTTTAACGGCAAAAAGATGCAGGGCCATGCGGGCGATACGCTGGCATCGGCGCTGCTGGCCAACGACCAGATGATGGTCGGCCGGTCGTTCAAGTACCACCGTCCCCGCGGGATCGTGGCCTCGGGCGCCGAAGAGCCGAACGCTTTGGTGAACCTCGGTTCCGGCAACACGTTCGAGCCGAACCAGCGCACCACCACGACCGAGCTCTTCGACGGTCTGTCCGCGACCAGCCAGAACCACTGGCCCTCGCTCGATTTCGACATCGGCGCAGTGAACGGTCTGTTCGCGAACTACCTGACCGCCGGCTTCTACTACAAAATGTTCATCCACCCGCGTCCGCTGTGGAAATACGTCTACGAGCCCTTCATCCGCCAGTCCGCTGGTCTGGGTAAGGCGCCCAAGGACACTGATGGCGACCGGTACGAGCACTTCTACGCTTATGTCGACGTTGCTGTGATCGGCGGCGGTGTGGCGGGCCTTCAGGCCGCTCTGGCCGCTGGCGAAGCCGGTGCCAAGGTTCTGCTGATGGAGCAGACCGCGCACTTTGGCGGCCGCGCTCCAGTGGACGGCGGCACCATTGATGGCATTGAAGCCGAAACCTGGATCGCTGGCGCTCTGGCCCGTCTGGACGAGATGCCCAACGTCACCGTCCGTCGCCGCATGATGGGGGCAGGGGTCTATGACCACGGCTACCTGTTGGGCTACGAGCGGGTCAAAGACCACGCACCCGAACTGGACGCCCCCCGTCACCGCCTGTGGCGCATCCGCGCCAAGCAGATCGTGACTGCGACTGGTGCAATTGAACGTCCTATCAGCTTTGCGGGCAACGACATCCCCGGTGTCATGCTGGCCAGCGCTGTGCGCGATTACGCGGTGAACTATGGTGTCGCCGTGGGTCAGAAAACCGTGGTCGTCACCAACAACGACGACGGCTACCGCACCGCGCTCAAGCTCAAGGAGCTGGGTGTCGAAGTTCCCGTAATCATCGACGCTCGCGAAGAGGGCGCAGGCGCTCTGGCAGATGTGGCGCGCAAGGCTGGCATCCGTGTCGAGCCCGGCAAGGCGATCGCCAAAGTCAAAGGCGGCAAGCGCGTCGAAGGCGTTGAGCTGTGCCGGATGCAGGGCAACGGCGGCGCTGTGATCGAAACGATCAAGTGTGACGCAGTTGCTATGTCCGGCGGCTGGTCGCCCGTCGTGCACCTGTGGTCGCACTGCGGTGGCAAGCTGATCTGGGACGAGGTGGAAAGCCACTTCAAACCCGACGCAGACCGTGCGCCCACCAACCAAGACGGCAAGCCCTTTGTGATCACCGCGGGTAGCGCCTCTGGCCCCCTCGGCCTTGGCGAAGTTCTGGCGGATGCGGATGCGGCTGGTAAGAAAGCGGCCGAAGCCGCTGGTTTCACTGCCGCCTCGACACCCGCACCCAGCGGTGACGCTCGCGACGAAACGCCGATGCAGCCCGTGTGGATGATGCCCTCGGATGCGGTCTATAACCTGCGCATGAAGATGTGGCTGGACTACCAGAACGACGTCAAAGTATCCGACGTTCAGCTGGCGGCCCGCGAAGGCTACGAGAGCGTCGAGCACACTAAGCGTTACACCACACTGGGTATGGCGACCGATCAGGGTAAGCTGAGCAACATCAACGGCTTGGCGATCCTTGCTGATACGTTGGGTGCAGAGATTCCGCAGGTGGGCACCACCACTTTCCGTCCGCCGTACACCCCGATTTCGATGGGCTCGATCGGCGGCGCGGCGCGGGACGAAATCTTCCAGCCGATCCGTCAGACCCCGATCCAGCAGTGGCACATCGACAACGGCGCCTACATGGAGCCCGTCGGTCACTGGCGTCGTCCTTACACCTTCCCCCGCGGGTCCGAGACCCACGAGCAGGCGGTGAACCGCGAGATCACCAACACCCGCACCAATGTGGGTCTGCTGGATGCCTCGACGCTGGGTAAGATCATTGTCAAAGGTCCCGACGCGGCCAAGTTCCTCGACCTCATGTATACCAACATGATGAGCACGCTGAAGCCGGGCAAATGCCGCTACGGCCTGATGTGTAACGAGAACGGCTTCCTGATGGACGACGGTGTTGTGGCGCGTCTGGACGAGGAAACCTTCCTTGTGCACACCACATCGGGCGGCGCGGCGCACACCCACGCCCACATGGAAGAGTGGCTGCAGACCGAGTGGTGGGACATGAAAGTCTACACCGCCGATGTCACCGAACAGTACGCACAGATCGCCGTTGTGGGTCCCAAGGCCCGCAAAGTTCTGGAAAAGCTGGGTGGCATGGATGTGTCCAAAGACGCGCTCAAGTTCATGGAATGGACCCAAGGCAAGCTGGGTGGCTTTGATGCCCGCATCTTCCGTATCTCGTTCTCGGGCGAGCTGTCCTATGAGATCGCGGTTCCTGCATCGCAGGGTCGCGCGTTCTGGGATGCCTTGCTGGCAGCGGGCGAAGAGCATGGCATCATGCCTTACGGCACCGAATGTTTGCACGTCATGCGCGCCGAGAAGGGCTTTATCATGATCGGGGACGAAACCGATGGCACCGTGATCCCGCAGGATCTGGGGCTGAATTGGGCGATCTCGAAAAAGAAAGAGGACTTCATCGGCAAACGCGGTCAGCAGCGCACCTTCTTGGCAGGCGAAGATCGCTGGCGTCTGGTGGGTCTGGAAACCGTCGATGGCAGCGTGCTGCCTGATGGCGCCTACGCTGTGGTCCATGGCCACAACGAGAACGGCCAGCGCACCATGATCGGCCGCGTGACCTCGACCTACTACTCGCCCACACTGGGCCGCGGCATCGCGATGGGTCTGGTCAAGCACGGACCCGAGCGCATGGGCGAACTGGTAGAATTCGCGAAAACCGACGGCTCGACCGTCATGGCGAAAATCGTTGACCCTGTCTGGTACGACAAAGAAGGGGAAAAGCAGGATGTCTGAAGCAATCAGCGCACTGGCAGGCGCGAACACCGAAGGGTTCTGCCGCGTCTCTGAACTGGGCCTGCATGGCATGATCACCGTCCGCGGTGATCTGTCGAACGCCGATCTGGCCAAAGCGCTCTGCGCGGCAGCTGGCGTCAACGCACTGCCCGAGGTTCGCAAGATGGTCGGCGGTCTGGAAGGGGGCATCGCATGGATGTCGCCGGACGAGCTGATGGTCTTTGTCCCATACAGCCAGGTCGTGGCCAAGGTCGAAGAGCTGAACGACGCTCTGGCCGGCACGCATTTCCTGGCCGTGAACGTGTCTGACGCCCGCGCGGTGTTCGGCATCGACGGGGCAGGGGCGCGCGAAGTCATCGCCAAGATCGCTCCCGTGGACATGGCCCCCGAGGCTTTCACCACTGGCGATCTGCGCCGTACCCGTATCGCTCAGGTCGCGGCTGCGTTCTGGATGGCCGGTGACGACAGCTTCCGGCTGATCTGCTTCCGCTCGGTCGCGGAATATGCGTTCAAGCTGCTTAGCACCTCGGCGGCAAAGGGTGGGGAAGTCGGTTACTTCTGATCCGACGAACCAAAGACGACATAGCAACCCGCTCTCTACACAGAGGGCGGGTTTTCTTTTGTCTCGGGATTAGCCAGAGGGTTTCAGCTCTTCCACTCTGGCAGGGGAAACGCGCGGTCATAGGCCCAGTTAAAGGCGTAGGCGTAGACCACATAAAATCCCGCGGTCGCGACGTCCATCGCCGCGGCCTCGAGCCAAGAGACATCAAGGTAGACCTTGATGAAAGGGATCAGGACCAGCAGCAAACCTGCCTCGAATAGGACCGCGTGCAATGCGCGCACGCGCTGTGATTTCTGCGTGCTGCCCGTCCGGCGCAGGAGTGCGTGATCAAAGAGATGGTTGTACACCATGTTCCACAGCGCTGCGATCGCAGCGCTGACGGCGCCGACGATCCCGACCTCGTGGATGGGCAGGTCAAAGACCCAAGCCCCCACCGGTGCAATGATCAACAAAGCGATAATTTCGAACAGAATGGCGTGGCGAAGACGGTCGAGCGTCGTGCGCATGGGGTTCCCTCGTGAAAGACAACGGGTCGTCCCGCCAATTCGGTTTTCCAAGAGGTCGTCCTCTGAGGCGCATGATCTCATCAACCCAATGCACTGGCAAGAGGCTCGAAATTGGCGCGTGAACACTGACTGTGCAGAAATCCGACTCTTTTCGGGGGAAATTCAGGAACTTCCTGCCCCAACTCACGTTCTATGGGTGTATTAGTGGACAGAATCTGACGCCGGGACTTGACGTAAGCGCGGTAGCGGATCACCTAAGACGTATATTTTTTCACACGAATAATGGGGGCTACTATGGCTTTCGAACTTCCCGCACTTCCCTACGCCCACGACGCTCTGGCAGATCTGGGCATGTCGAAGGAAACGCTGGAGTTTCACCACGACATTCACCACAAGGCCTACGTCGACAACGGCAACAAGCTGATCGACGGCACCGAGTGGGCGGACAAGTCGCTGGAAGAGATCATCAAAGGCACCTACAACGCGGACGCAGTTGCCCAGAACGGCATCTTCAACAACGCGTCGCAGCACTGGAACCACATGCAGTTCTGGGAAATGATGGGCCCCAAAGGCGACGCGATGCCGTCGGAACTGGAAGCCCGCATCGTTGACGCGTTCGGCTCGGTCGACAAGTTCAAAGAAGATTTCGCCGCAGCAGGCGCAGGCCAGTTCGGTTCGGGTTGGTGCTGGCTGGTTGTTGACACCGACGGCACCCTGAAGGTCACCAAGACCGAAAACGGTGTGAACCCCGTTTGCTTTGGCCAGACCGCACTGCTGGGTTGCGACGTATGGGAGCACAGCTACTACATCGACTTCCGTAACAAGCGTCCCGTGTACCTGACCAACTTCCTCGATAAGCTGGTCAACTGGGAAAACGTGGCAGAGCGCCTGTCGAAAGCCTAAGGCTTTCCCGCATAACGCGATTTTCTGGACGCCCTGCGGATTTCCGCGGGGCGTTTTCTTTTGTCGGAACTTCTCTGGGCTGTGTGCGTTTTCTTAATGAAATCAATGCACAGGAGGATGTTATGGCCGATCGCGTCAGATCGAAAGACGGCAGCCGAGACACTGATAAGGTGATGGGCGCCGAGGGAGAGATGGATCAGCAGGGACGACAGGGCGGCAACTTGCAGCGCAACATCGGCACCCGTGACGAGCTGAAACGCGCGACCGAGCGCCCCGCAGGCGACACGCGCGTGACCAAAGCAGACGAGAAGGAGGACAGCTAATGACCAAGTTGAAACATGGCGCATGGGTTCTGGTGGCAGATGGCGAAAAGGCGCTGTTTCTGCGCAACGATCTGGACACACAGGACTTTGACCTGAACGTGGTCCGGATCGAGGAGCAAGAGAACCCGTCGGATCGTGAGCAGTCTGCGAACCGCCCCGGCCGGATGCACGATGGTGGTCCCGGTCAAAAGTCCGCGTTGGATGACACCGATTGGCACGAGCTCGCCAAAGAGCGCTTTGCCAGCGATATGGCAGAGATTCTGTACAAGCAGGCGCACAAGGGCAAATTCGACGAAATCGTCCTGATCGCGCCACCTTCGACCTTGGGTGAACTTCGCAAAGAATTGCACCAAGAGGTCACGGACAAGGTGATTGCCGAAATCCCCAAGACTTTGACCAACCATCCGATCAATAAGATCGAAGAATTGGTGAAACAGGAATTGGCTGCGTGATGCGGCCCGCGCCCCCGCCCTCGGGGGCGCAATCGTATCTGCGCCTTTGCACAGATGCGGCCCCTTGATCCCATTGCATTCGTGAGCCAAGGGGCGCAGACATTTGGCAGACCACCCAAAGGAGCCTGCCATGACCCAGACCGTTCGCGGCATTTTAGCGATGATCGGGGCCTGCGCGATTTGGGGGCTCTCGTCCATCTACTACAAGCAACTCGCGGACGTGCCACCTCTGACCATTCTGGCGCACCGGACCCTTTGGTCTGCGGCGTTCTTTGCGTTGGTTCTGGTGGTGCAGGGGAAATTCATGCAGCTGCCCGCGGCGCTGGGGAACAAGCGCACGTTGATGATCATCGCGGGGGCCTCGCTGATGATTTCGATCAACTGGTTCTTCTTTATCTTCTCGGTCACGACGGGGCACGCGACCCAAGCCAGCTTGGGCTACTACATCTTCCCGCTGGTGGCGGTGGTGCTGGGGCGCATCTTCTTTGCCGAGAGTTTGAACCGCTGGCAAACCGTGGCGGTCCTGTTGGCCGCGACGGCGGTGTCTCTGTTGACGTGGGGGTTGGGGGTCGCGCCGTGGATCTCGCTGATCCTTGCGTTCAGCTTCGGCTTCTATGGCGTGCTCAAGAAACTGCTGGATGTGGGGCCAGTGGTCAGCGTCACGGCAGAAGTCGTCTTGCTAATCCCCATCTCGCTTGCCGTGCTGTGGCATGGCGGAACCGCGATGGACAGCCCGAGCCAGACCGCGCTTCTGCTCTTTTCTGGTCCGCTGACAGGGTTTCCGCTGATCCTGTTCAGCTATGCCAGCCGCCGCATTCCCATGGCGACGGTCGGGATCTTGCAATACCTGAACCCGACCCTGCAATTTTTGGTCGCCGTGCTGCTTTTCAAAGAGCCCTTTGGCATCTGGTATTCGATTGCCTTCGGGATGATCTGGACGGCGCTGGCGATCTACTCGACCGCAGGGGCGCGCGCTGCTTCGCGCAAACGCAAGACCGCGTCGTCGACCGTGTCCACGACCGTCACAAATTCCAGCATCGAGGCAGCGGCAAAGCCCTGATCGACCACGTGGTGCAGCAGGTCCACCAACGGCCCCCAGTAGCCGTCCGTGTTCACCAAGATGATGGGGCGGGCGTGCAGCTCCAGTTGCCGCCATGTGAGCACTTCAAAAAACTCGTCCAGAGACCCCGCGCCGCCCGGTAGAACCACCACGGCGTCCGAATTCATGAACATCACTTTCTTCCGCTCATGCATGTTCTCGGTGACGATGAATTGGGAGAGATCACGCTTGCCGACCTCCCATTTCATCAGGTGCTCGGGGATCACGCCAAAGGTCTGCGCGCCAGCCGCTTGGGCGCTGCGGGCCACGACGCCCATCAACCCGACGTCTCCAGCCCCGTAGACCAGACGCCACTTTTCTGCGGCAATGGCTTGGCCCATCGCGTCGGCAGCGCTTTCAAATGCGGGGTTTTTGCCTGAACGTGCGCCGCAAAAGACACAAACGGAAAACAAGGACATGGGTGGCTCTCCTTCGGCGGGAATTCGCCTAGACCCCGTTTAAGCGGGTTGGTATCCTCGATCAATACGTCGTGATGGCTTCGACAAGCGGGGAAACCACAGAGAAATGACCAATACACGCAATATTCTGATGGGTGTTGGAACCGGCGCGGCCTTTGCGGCGCTGATGGTTTTCTTCTTCTCCGAAGACATGGATGTGCCTGGGTTCCTGAAGGGCAGCGCGACCAGCGAAACGGTTGCTGAAAACGCTGCGAATGAGTCTCAAGGTGAGCTTACAGAGGCTGCCTCGAATGTGGAGGCGGCTGCACCGGTAGTAAGGGACACTGAGGTTGCCGCTTTGCCCGAGCCAGAGGTGACGGACGCGCCCGAAGCCATGGCCGATGGTGCGGCAGTGACCGAAAGCGCAGATGTGACGACGCCTGATGCGGAACCCTCGGACCCTGCGCTCCAGTTCGATCTGGTGCGGGTCGAGCCGAACGGCAGCACGCTGGTCGCGGGCCGTGCGCCTGCGGGCCTGCAACTCGCCATTCTGGTGGATGGCGCCCGCGTGGCGATCGCTGATGCAGGGGCGGACGGCAAGTTCGTCAGCTTTCTTGATCTGCCGCCCGCGCCCCGTCCGCGCGTTCTGACTTTGGCCCACCGGGATGGCGACGCCAACGGCACCCAAGGCAACCAGCGCGTGATCCTCGCGCCCGTGTCCTTGCCTGCGCCTGCCCAAGAGACGGTGGCCGAAGGTGTCGCGGCTCTGCCCGTGCCCGAAGCTGGCACCGATGCCCCCGAGCAGCCCGATGTGGAAACCGCGATGGTCGCCCCCGATGCGCCCGCCGCGCCTACGTCGCTTCCCATCGCGTCTGATGCGCCCGGTGCGCCGACCGTTCTGCTGGCCGACGACAAGGGCATGCGTGTGCTGCAACCGGGCGGCTCCGCGCCCGAGGTAATGGAACAAGTGGCCCTCGACGTGATCAGCTATGACGCAGAGGGCGACGTGAACCTTGCGGGCCGTAGCACCGGCGCGGGCCATGTGCGCGTCTATGTGGACAATGAGCCCGTGATCACCACCGCCATCGACGACAATGGCAGCTGGCGCGTGCAACTGCCCGAGATCGACAGCGGCAACTACACCCTGCGTGTGGACGAGATTGCTGAAGATGGCTCTGTCGCCTCGCGTCTGGAAACACCTTTCCGCCGCGAAAGCGAAGAGGTTCTGGCCGATGCGCCCCGCGACGCCAGCGGCGCTGTAACCGCGACTGTGGTGCCCGGATCGACTCTGTGGGCCATCGCGTCCGAGACCTACGGCGACGGCGTCCTTTATGTGCGCGTGTTCGAGGCAAACCGCGACAAAATCCGCAATCCCGACCTGATCTACCCCGGTCAAATCTTTGATTTGCCTCGGGACTAACGGACGCGCACTGGTCAAGGGCAGGGGGCCGATCTATTCTCTGTTCCAGACTTAGATCGGAGCCCGAATGCCCCCCGAAACCCAGACCGACCCGACCGCCGCCGAAGAACGCCGCGGCGGCTGGCGCGTTTTGCGCCGCGTTGCCCCTTATCTCTGGCCCAAAGAGCCCAAGTGGATCCGCGTGCGGGTGGTTCTGGCGCTGCTTTCGCTGTTGGTCGCCAAGCTGATCGCGACGGCCTCGCCCTATATGTACAAGCTGGCGGTGGATACGCTGTCGCCGGACGGGCAGATGCCCGACGTTGCTGGATTCGCGCTCGGGGCCGTGGCGCTGACTTTGATCTATGCGACAGCGCGGTTTCTGACGGTTTCGCTGCAGCAGTTGCGGGATGTGTTCTTTGCCCCCGTCGGGCAGCGGGCGGTGCGCAAGCTGGCCCACGAAACTTTTCGCCACATCCACAACCTGTCCCTGCGCTATCACCTGACGCGCAAGACGGGCGGGCTGTCGCGGATCATCGAGCGGGGGATCAAGGGCGTCGAGTTCCTGCTGCGCTTTACCTTGCTGTCCATTGGCCCGCTGACCATCGAACTTTTGCTGATTTCGATCTGGCTGATGGTGCTGTTCGACGTGTGGTATCTGCTGATCGTGCTGGGGACTGTGGTCGCCTACACCGCGTTCACCTTTATCGTCACCGAATGGCGCGTGAAGCTGCGCCGTGAGATGAACAAGCAGGACACGACCGCCAACCAAAAGGCCATCGACAGCCTGCTCAACTTCGAAACTGTCAAGTATTTCAACGCCGAAGAGCGAGAAGCTACCCGTTATGACGAGAGCATGGCCGGCTATCAACAAGCCGCGCTCAAGACGAGCTATTCGCTGGCATTCCTAAATTCGGGCCAGTCGTTCTTTATCTCTGTCGGTTTGGCGGCGGTGATGATTTTGGCGGCCTTGGGCGTGCAGCGCGGCGATCTGACGGTGGGCGATTTCGTGATGGTCAACGCCTACATGGTGCAGATCACCAGCCCCTTGGGCTTCCTCGGCACAGTGTACCGCGAAATTCGCCAGAGCCTTGTGGATATGGGCGAGATGTTCACCCTGCTGGACCAACCGTCAGAGGTCACCGACAAGCCCGACGCCAAAGAACTGAAGGTCACCCGAGGCGAGATCACGCTAGACAACGTGCGCTTCTCTTACGATCCCGAGCGCGAAGTGCTGAAGGGTGTTTCTCTGACTGTCGAAGCAGGCAAGACGGTCGCGATTGTCGGGCCGTCAGGCTCTGGCAAGTCGACGATCAGCCGCCTGCTTTTCCGCTTTTATGATGTGACGCAAGGGGCCATCCGGATTGATGGTCAGGACCTGCGCGACGTCAGTCAGAACAGCCTTCACGCTGCGATCGGCGTGGTGCCGCAAGACACTGTACTGTTCAACGATACCATTCGCTACAACATCGCTTATGGCCGCGATGACGCGAGCGAGGCAGATGTGATCGAAGCCGCCAAAGCCGCGCAAATCCACGACTTTGTCATGCGTTTGCCCGATGGGTATGACACGCAAGTAGGCGAGCGAGGATTGAAACTCTCTGGCGGAGAAAAGCAGCGGGTGGGGATCGCGCGCACCTTGCTAAAGAACCCGCCCATTCTGATGCTGGATGAAGCGACCAGCGCTTTGGATACTGAGACCGAGCGTGGTATTCAGGATGCTTTGGTCCGCGCGGCGCAAGGGCGCACAGTTGTTACCATTGCCCATCGGCTCTCTACCATTTCGGATGCAGATCTGATCGTCGTGTTGCAAGACGGCGAAATCGTCGAGCGCGGCAGCCACATGGAACTCTTGGCTCAGGATGGTCGATACGCCAGCCTTTGGCGCAGGCAAGCAGCTGAGCAGGAAGACGCGGCCTAGGGGCACTGCCGTTTGCGGAACATCAGGCGATCTCACACGGGGTCGCCTTTTTTGTTGGCTCCACCGCGGCGGGGCGACAAACTTTCGCAAGTTTGCGCGAAATCAACCATAGGTCGAACGCCGCTGCCGTATTATTCTGTGGGCGTATTTTAGGAATCTCTTTCAGCTGCGTCGTGATTTGAGACGCTCTGACAGGCCATTTGTTGAAAGTTATTAGTATGACGACGTTGACGCCTTTGTCTCTGTTTGTGCAGAACCCTCCGAAAATCGATGTGTTGATCGTGGGCGCGGGGCCGTCGGGACTGACCGTGGCCCAAGAAATGTCGGGCCAAGGCCTGAATATCGTGGTTCTCGAAAGCGCAGGTCTCTTGGAAACACCGGAGACGGCCGACCTGTGCCGTGTGGATTATGATGGCGACCTGCGAAGTCCTGCATCTTTGGACAAGCGACGTGAGTTTCATGGAGACTCGACGGCCTATTGGGATCCGGATGTGCAGCGCTATGGCGTACGATGCCGCGTGATCGGTGGGTCGACGATTTCATGGGCGGGCAAGTCCGCGACCTTTGACGAGACCGATTTTGCCGAGCGCCCGTGGGTGCCGTTGTCCGGTTGGCCAATCAGCCGGTCCGAGTTGATGCCCTATCTCGACCGAGCGGCGGATATTCTGAATCTCGGGCCCAACGTCTATGACGAGTCATTCTGGGAGGTTGCAGGTCGCAAGGCACCGGAGCCCCATATCGACGAAGCGCGGCTAAAACCGTTTTTCTGGCAGTTTGCGCGTTCACGTGTCGACCCCATGGACATTTATCGCTCTGGTCCAGAGTTTCTTGAAGAGCAGCGGGGTGATGTCACCATTGTCACGGACGCGACGGTTCTTCGCGTCCTGACCGATCCCACAGGCAGTGTCGTGCGCGGGGTCGAGGCGGCGAGCGTCGATGGCGTCAAACATGAACTGTCGGCCGAAACCTGTATTCTCGCTGCCAGCGCGGTCGAAAACGCGCGTCTCTTGCTTTTGTCGCGGGATGCCAAGCCGCAGGGCCTCGGCAATGACCACGATCAGGTGGGGCGCTATCTGATGGATCACCCAGGGGCCCATGTCGCCAGTTTCCCCGAGAAGGATCTGAAACCCATCAAGAAGCGGTTCAGCTTTTACGGGCTTTCGCACAATGGCCGGACCTTGATGTACATGCCCGGTCTGTCAATGTCTCCTGAACTGCAAAAGGAGCATGAGCAGCTCAACTGTGCGGTCTATTTCATGATGGAGCGCGCCGAGGATAATCCGTTTGACGCGCTCAAGCGTCTGCTGAAAAGGCAGAGCGATAAACCGCTGGCAGATATCAAGAATATTCTTGCGAATGCGGGGATCGTTGGGGCTGGCGTCGCACAGAAAGCTCTGCAAAGCGGAGTCGTGCCGCGCAAGGTCAAGCAGTGGGTTTCAAATGCTGCGATCCTGATCAGCCCAAACTTTGTGGTCGAAGAGTTCGAGACGCGGGGCATACCGCACAAGCTCACCGGCGTTGCCATTCATGCCATTACTGAACAGCCGCCCCGTGCGGATAATCGTGTGACCCTGTCGGATCAGACCGACCGGTTTGGCGCGCCGCTTCCGAAGGTGGAATGGGAAATCGGTGAGGCGCCGCGCAAGGCTTTGGCGGGCATTGCGCGGTTAGTGGCTGATGAGCTAGAGGCCTCTGGCCTGCCGCGACCTGCATTGGCTGACTGGGTAGAAAATGACCGCCCCGAGGATGCTGTGATTATCGATATGGCGCATACCTTGGGAACGACGCGCATGAGCCTTGATCCGGCAACGGGTGTTGTCGATAGCGATTGTCAGGTTTACGGCACCGAAGGCTTGTTTATCGCTGGTGGCTCGGTCTTTCCAACCAGCGGGCACGCCAATCCGACCTTGATGATGATGGGGGTCGCCGTCCGCTTGGCCGATCACCTGAAGGCCCGGCGCGCGGCGCGCCCTTCCCAAGCAGCCTGAGACAAGAAAGGCCCCCGTTTTCGGGGGCCTGTGCTTTATTCGGCAGCGCGGATTGATGGGCCAATGGGCTTCGGGGCAGAGATGTCCTCGACCTCCCAAATGATTTCGGGGTGCTTGACGCGTTTGGCTGCGCGGGCCAGTGCCAGATCGCGCGCGGCGCGGCTGCCCTTGCCCAAGGACATCTTGGCCAGCAGGTTCGCGATCCAGTGCAGATAGGTGCCAGCCCAGACCCGCAGCGCCAGAAGCGACGGAGTGAAGACCAGCGTCAGCACGGTCGCGATGCCGAGGCCAAAGACCACGGCCGTCGCCAGCTGTTTCCACCACAGAGCGGTCGGGCTGTCGATCGAGTAGCCGCCGTTGATGAAGTCGAGGCTGAGCCCGAACATCATCGGCGCAAGGCCGGCCATCGTGGTGATGGTGGTGAGCAGAACGGGGCGGATGCGGGCCTCGGCGGTGCGGGTGATCGCGTCGATCCGCGGCATGTAGCGCGAGAACTCCTGATAGGTGTCGATCAGAACGATGTTGTTGTTCACGACGATCCCCGCCAGCGCCACGATGCCTGTGCCGGTCATTATGATCGAGAAGGCCTGATCCATGACCAGCATCCCGATCAGCACGCCCGCTGTCGACAGGATCACCGCCAGCAGCACCAGCACCGAGTTGTAGAAGCTGTTGAACTGCGCCAGCAGGATAACGAACATCAGCCCCAATGCGCCCGCAAAGGCGCTCTGGAGGAAGGCGGCGGACTCGGCCTGATCCTCTTGATCGCCGGTCCATTCGGCCTCAATGCCCGCGGGAAACGGATCGGTGGCGAGCCATTCGTTCAGCGCCTCGATGCGCTCGTTTCCGTTCATTGGACTGAGGATCGCGTCGTCGCTGAGGGCCCCGTCGCCCCTGAGAGTCTCACTCACAACCTTGAGGTCGGCACTTTCGGCCAGCGCATGCAAGCCATAGAGTGTCTCGCCCTTGAAAGCAAAGGCTTGGCCACGTTCACCTTCGGGTAAGACGGACAGGTCCTGTAGGATCGCGGTGATCTTGCCATCTTGAACCAGTTTCATCAGGCCGGGCGCGACGTCTGCTTTGACGTCAAAGTGGCGCTTTTGGTCGACGCGGTTGATCTCGGCCAGCTGCGCGACGGGCTTGCGGGTGATGAAGTTCGCCAGAGGCACCAGACCTTCGGCGGTGCGGACCTTGAGCGTGTCGAGCGTCGAAAGAACGCGATCCTGCTCGGGCAGGCGAACGCGGATGTCGATCTCTTCGTCGCTGGTGTCCACACGCATGGTGTCGAGCAAGAGGCCGTTTGTGACCAACTGCACCATTGCACCGACGGCTGCCACGTTCGCGCCGTAGCGGCCTGCTTTGGCCACGTCCACGTCGATCTGCCAGTCGATGCCGGGCAGGGGCAGGGTGTCCTCGATCAAGGTCAGGCCGGGCAGGGTTTCGAAATAGCTACGCGCTGTTTGCGTGGCGCCGACCAGATCGTCCCAATCATCGCCGGTCAGGCGTAGGTGGACGGGTTTGCCAGAGGCGGGGCCCATTGCCAGTTCCAGTACCTCGGCCTGAATGCCGGGGATCTGGTTCAGCTGGGTCGTCAGCTCTTCGAGCACGACATTGCCGTCCAGATCGGCGCGATCCGCGCGTTCTTCCCACGGGATGGTTTCGAATTGGACCTGACCAATGGTGTCCGATGGAGCCTGCGCGCCGCCGTTGTTGGTGTCCAGACCGCCAGAGCCCGCGAAAGAAAAGACCGAGCGCACGCCGGGGTGGGCGATCACGACCTCTTCGACCTGTTGGACCAGCGCGTCCTTTTCGGTCAGGCTCAGGTTGCCGCGGGCTCGGACATAGACCTGTGCCTGTTCGGGCTCCGAGGCGACAAAGAATTCAACGCCTTTGTTGTTCGCGCCGTAGTAGCCGAATGTCGAGATAACAAAGAAGATGACGCCCGCGATCACCACCAAGGGCATGACCGGATTACCGACGATAAAATGCATGAACCAGCCAAAGACCGAACGGCGGTAGCCCGCGTCAATCTTGGACTTGCGGCGCCAATCGACGCGCGCGGCGTCAAGCGTGATGCTCGACAGTGCAGCACCGACGAGGAAGATCACGATCCCCGGCAGGTAGGCACCAAAGCTGCCGCCCCCTTGGCCGCCGGTTAGATAGCCGGGGTTCAGGGTCTGCATGACGCCGATAAAGATCAGATAAAGGCTCGGGGGGACGAGAAGCACACGCACCCACCACGGCGCGATGCGGCGCAGGCGTTCGCCCGAGTTGTGGAAGGTCCGGCTCAGGCGGCCAGAGACGCCACCTAGGACGGGCAAGTAGATCAGCGCGACGACGAGCGAGGCTGACAGCACGTAGATCAGTGTGACGGGCAGCATCCCCATGAACTCGCCGGGAACGCCGGGCCAGAACAGCATCGGCAGGAAGGCGCAAAGCGTCGTCGCGGTCGAGCTGACGATGGGCCAGAACATGCGCTTTGCAGCCTCGACATAGGCGTGCATGGGGCCGGAGCCTTCGGAGATGCGCTTGTCGGCGTATTCCACCACCACGATCGCGCCGTCCACCAGCATCCCGACAGCGAGGATGAGGCCGAACATCACGATGTTCGAAATAGCAATGCCGGACGCCCCAAGGATCGCGAAACACAACAGGAACGAGGTCGGGATCGAAAAGCCCACCAGCAGTGCAGGCCGAATGCCCAAGGACGCTAGGACCACGATCATCACCAGCGCAATGGCGGTCAGAACCGAGCCTTCGAGCTGTTTGACCATGCTGTCCACGGTGCGCGACTGGTCGTTCGAGCTGCCCACCTGCACGGCGGCGCGCATCTCTTCGGGCCACGCTTCGCTGGCCTCTTTGATGACGGCTTTGACCTCGTTGGCGGTGTCGATCAGGTTGTAGCCCTTGCGCTTGACCACTTGCAGGGCGACGGTCTTTTCGCCGTTGAAACGGGCGGTGCCTTGGCGGTCTTCGAACGTCAGGCGGATCTCGGCGATATCGCCAAGGGTCACAACGCGGTCACCGTTGGTTTTCACGGGCAGGTCGTAGACATCGCGCGGCTCGTCAAAGGACGAGGGGATCTTGACTGCGAAGGAACCTTGGTCCGTTTTCACTTCGCCCGCAGCGATTAGCTGGTTGTTGTTTTGAACAACGCTGATCAGCTCGTCCGCGGTGACGTTGTAGCTTTCCAGTTTCAGGGGGTCGATCACGACCTCTAGCATCTCGTCGCGGTTGCCGGCGATGCCCGCTTCCAGAACAGCATCCAGACCTTCAATGTCTTCTTGTAAGTCCTTGGCAATACGGTTCATTGTGCGTTCGGGCACGTCGCCGGTCAGGTTCACAATGATGATCGGAAATTCAGAGAAGTTGATCTCGTTGATCGAATATTTCTCGGCGCCCTCGGGGAAGCTCCCTTCGGCCGTGTTCATCGCATCGCGCACATCGGCGAGCGTTTTCGTCTTGTCCCAGCCGAACTCGAATTCCAGCGCGACACCGGCGTAACCTTCGGACGCGGTCGAGGACATGGTTTTCAGGCCGTCCAGATCGGACAGCTCTGTTTCCATGGGTTTGACCAGCAGGGTTTCACTGTCCTCGGCGCTGATGCCTTGGAACGGGACCGAGACGAAGAGCGCGGGGATTTCGATGTCCGGCTCGCCCTCTTTGGGCAGACCCACATAGGCAAAGGCCCCCACCGCGATTGAGATCACGATGAAGAACAGAACCATGCGGGCGCGGCCCGCGGCCCAGTCGACGATACCAATCATTTGCTGGCCTCTCGGTAGGTGGGCGCGACGGACACGCCATCGACCACATATTCCTGACCAACGACGATCACTGAAACCGTCTGGGGCAGGCCGCTGACCCAGACGCCATCTACAGTGTCGCGCAAAACGCTGACGGGCATGAAACGCGCCACATTCCCGCTATCAACCACGCGGACGCCAAGGTCGCCTTCGTCATTCAGCGTGAGCGCGGACTGCGGCAACAGATGGGCCATTTCACCGGGTGCACTGATGGCGACTTCGGCGGTCTGGCCTTCGCGAATTTCGAGCTCCGGATTGGGCACATCGATTTCGACGCGGAAGGTCCGCGTGACCTCATCGGCGGAGCGCGACAAGAAGGACACGCGCCCCACCAACTGCTGTCCGGTGGTCAAACGTGCGCCCGCCTTGGCGCCTTGGTTAATACGGTTCACTTCGGTTTCGGGGACAAAGCCCACGACTTTGACCGGATCAAGCTGGATTACCGTCCCACACAGAGACCCCGGCTGCATCAGGCTCCCGAGTTCTGCCGTGTCTTCTTCGATGATCCCGTCAAACGGAGCCTCGATTGTCAGGCGGTCGATTTCTTTTTCGGCAGAGGCCACCGAGGCCGTGGCGGACAGGATACGGGCTTCGGCGCTGGCCAATCCACCAGAGGCCGCTTCGACAGCGGCGCGGGCGCTCTCGATCGCGGCTTCGGCGTTCGCGACTTTGGTTTCCGAGGCGTAACCGCTTTTCGACAGCTCGCGGGCAGCGCGGGCGTTGATCTCTGCCTCGCGGAGGACGGCTTTGGCCTCAACCACGCGGGCCTGCGCCTCGGGGCGGGCAGCTTCGGCTTCGGCCAAGGAGGCTTCGGCCTCCGCTAGGCTGGCCTGACGGGTGCCGGGATCAAGTTCGCACATCACGGTGTCTTTGGTCACATACGCCCCTTTGCGCAGAGGCGCAGAGACCACCTGACCGGTGCTTTCGGAGCGCAAATCCACCCTGCGGGCCGCTTCGGTCTGACCGCGCAAGATGACCGCGCTGTCGATTTCCTGCGCTTCCATCTTCTGGGCCACGACGCCCACTTTGCGTTCTGTCGCGGTCTCGGGCGCTGCGGCGTCTTCTTCGGACGGGGAGGTGCCCGCAAACGCCAGAAGCTGGTCGCGCTCGAACACCACCAAATACAGAAGGCCGGACACAATCAGGGCGGTTAGGATTTGGACAATGCGCATGGAATTCCTCGGTCTTGTCCCGCGCAGTGACTATAGCACACCCGAGCGGGAATCATCTCGGCGTATTGCTACACCGTTTTTATATACGCTAAACCACTTAGTTCAGATTAGCCTGACAGACTTTTAAATGACAATTGGCGGAATACCCTAACCGGAAGGTCAAGCTCGGTACCCGCAAGAGCACCATCGCCCTTGGCAAGGGAAGGTGTCTGGGGTTACAGAGAGACAAAGAGTTACGGGGCAGAATATGAGCAATACCGACAGCTTTATCGACGAGGTCACCGAAGAGGTCCGCCGCGACCGGACCTTTGCTTACATCAAACGCTATGGTTGGATTGTCGGTTTGGCCGTGGTTGCCGCAGTCGGCGCAGCTGCTTGGAACGAATGGACAAAGGCGCAGGCGACCGCCGAAGCCGAAGCTTTTGGCGATAGTCTGCTTGACGCATCCTCTGCCGAAACACCCGAGCAGCGCGCGGATGCCCTTGGTATGATCGAAGCGCCTGACGCAACTGCAGCGGCCATCGTTGCGCAGATGCAGGCCCAGCAGCTTGTGGATGCAGGCGATACCGAAGCGGCCATTGCTGCCCTGAACGATGTGGCTGCCGATGGCAATTTGCCGCGGATCTATCGTGACATCGCAGCGTTCAAAGCATTGCTGATCACGCCCGAGACTCAGGATGTCGACGCCCGCCGTGTCGCGCTCGAGGCGCTGGCCTCGCCCGGTGCGCCCCTGCGCCTACTGGCGCTCGAGGAACTGGCCTATCTCGAAGCTGGCGCGGGCAACCGTGAAACTGCAATCGAGACATTAAACCGAATTCTTGATGATGCCGAAGTCGCGCCCGAGCAGCGCCAGCGCACGCGGGATGCCCTGACTGCGCTTGGGGTCTCTTCCGAAACGCCGGCCCAATAATTGATTTGACGAGGACGATTGCCATGACGCTTTGCCGCCGCTCCGCCCTGACTGTGGTTCTTGCCGCGACAACCCTGTTGGCTGGCTGTGCGCAGCAAGAAGTGATCTTGCCCGGCGAACGTCTGACCCTGCGCGGCGATGTCCCCGTGGCGCAGGCCGAGAATATCAGCCTGCCGGTCGAACTGGCCGCGCCCGCGAACCTGAGCGAATGGCCGCAAGCGCAGGCAAACCCGCGTAACAACCCTGGCCATGTTGCAGTGAACTATCCGCTGCAGGAACTCTTCGAAGTGTCGATTGGCGCAGGCGAGGACCGCAAGCACCGCATCACGGCGCAGCCCATCGTCGCGGACAACCGCATCATCACGCTGGATGCGCAGGCGACCGTTCAGGCGACAGCCCCCGATGGCCGCGTGCTGTGGCGCCGCGACCTGACACCCATGCGCGACAGTGCGGGCCAAGGCTCCGGTGGCGGGCTGGCGTCGGACGGCTCTGTGGTTTTTGCATCCTCTGGCTTTGGTCTGATCGCCGCGCTGGATCTGGCCACCGGCCGCGTCTTGTGGGAGCAGCAGCTTGACGCAGGCGGCACAGGCACCCCGACCGTTGCGGGTGAACTGGTGTACTTTGTGTCCAGCGACAACCGTGGCTGGGCCATCGAAAAAGACACCGGCCGCGTCCGCTGGCAGCTGAACGGTGTCGAGGGTGGTGCCTCTATTGTTGGTGGTCCTGCGCCTGCGCTGACCGATCAGCTGGTCCTGTTCCCATTCTCGAATGGTGATCTGGTGTCGGCTTTCCGTCTTGGCGGCGTGCAGCGTTGGCGGGCGTCGGTGTCCGGAACCCGGACGGGCAGTGCCTTGGCGCAGATCAGTGCTGTGACCGGCGACCCGGTGATCGACGGGTCCACGGTCTATGTGTCGAACCACTCTGGCCGCTTGGCCGCGCTGAATGTCGATAGCGGAGAGCGTCTCTGGACCGCCCAAGAAGGTGCACTCAGCCCCGTGGCGTTGGGCGGCGGCTCTGTCTTCCTGATCTCTGACCGCAACGAATTGCTGCGTCTGGATGCTTCGAATGGCCTGCGGGTCTGGGGCACTGAACTGCCGAATTACACCGCCCGCAAGCCGCGCAAGCGTGCGGATGTCTACGCAAACTACGGCCCGATCCTTGCCGGTGGTCAGTTGTTGGTGGCCTCGGGGGATGGCGCGATGCGCGTGTTTGACGCCGCGAGCGGGGCACTGAACGGCTCGATTGCCCTGCCGGGTGGAGCCGCGACCGCTCCCATCGTCGTGAATGGCGTGGTGTATGTTGTGTCGCGCAAGGGCAAACTGATCGCTTTCCGTTGACGCAAATATGCGTTAAGGGCTGCGGCTTGATCCTGACGGAGTCGCTACTATGACATTTTCGCTGGCCATCGTGGGCCGCCCCAATGTGGGCAAGTCCACGCTGTTCAACCGCCTCGTTGGTAAACGACTGGCGCTGGTCGACGACCAGCCCGGCGTGACGCGCGACCTGCGCGAAGGCGACGCGCGCCTTGCGGACCTGCGCTTTACCGTGATCGACACCGCGGGCCTTGAGGATGCGACGGACGACAGCCTTCAGGGCCGGATGCGCCGCCTGACCGAGCGGGCCGTGGACATGGCGGACATCTGTCTGTTCATGATCGACGCACGTGTCGGCGTGACCCCCGTGGACGAGATTTTCGCTGAAATCCTGCGTAAGCGGGCCAAGCATGTAATCCTCGCCGCGAACAAGGCCGAAGGCGCTGCCGCTGATGCGGGCGTGTTAGAGGCCTATGGTCTGGGCATTGGCGAGCCGATCCGTCTGTCCGCCGAGCATGGCGAAGGTCTGACTGACCTGTACACCACGCTGCTGCCTTTGGCCGATGAATATGCCGAGCGCGCTGCCGCCGAAGCCCCCGAGACCGAGGTCGAAGTGGGCGAGGATGAGGACGATTTCGATGGCGACGAGAACCTGAAGGTGCATCGCCCAACTGCGGCGAAGCCTTTGCAGGTTGCTGTTGTTGGCCGCCCGAACGCGGGCAAATCGACTCTGATCAACAAAATTCTGGGCGAAGATCGCCTGCTGACCGGACCCGAAGCGGGCATTACCCGCGACGCGATTGCTCTGCGCATCGAATGGGACGGTCTGCCCATGCGGATCTTTGACACCGCTGGTATGCGCAAGCGTGCCAAGGTGCAGGACAAGGTCGAGAAGCTGTCGGTGTCCGACGGTCTGCGTGCGGTCAAGTTCGCCGAAGTTGTGGTCGTCCTGCTGGACGCCGCAATCCCATTCGAGCAGCAGGATTTGCGGATCGCCGACCTTGCCGAGCGCGAAGGGCGGGCAGTTGTCATCGCGGTCAACAAGTGGGACATCGAAGACGAAAAGCAGGAAAAGCTCCGTGACCTGAAAGAGGCGTTCGAGCGTCTGCTGCCTCAGCTGCGCGGTGCGCCGCTGGTGACAGTCTCTGCGAAAACCGGTCGTGGTCTGGACCGTCTGCGCAACGCCATCGAGCGCGCGCACGACGTCTGGAACCGCCGCGTCTCGACGGCGAAGTTGAACCGCTGGCTGGAGGGTATGATCTCGTCCCACCCGCCGCCCGCGCCGAACGGTCGCCGGATCAAGCTGCGCTACATGACCCAAGCCAAGACCCGTCCGCCGGGATTTGTCGTCATGTGTTCGCACCCCGACAAGATGCCTGATAGCTATTCGCGTTATCTTATCAACGGGTTGCGTGAGGACTTTGATATGCCCGGGACGCCGATCCGTCTGCACATGCGCAGTCAGGGTGACCGGAACCCCTATCAGAACAAGAAGAAGGTACAGCCTTCGAAGTTGAAAAAGCACTTGGGCAAGGGCCAGCGGTCCTAAGGACGTTCAGGGCCTGTGGAACGCGGCCGGGGGCTGTCTGCCCCCGGACCCCCGAGAGTATTTTGGCAAAGATGAAAGAGGGCGCCCCGATTGCGGGCGTCCTTTTTTATTGGGTGAAGTGCAGGGCGAAGGTGAGGACGGTCGCCGCAGTCAGGTCTGCTGTGAGCGTGAAAAAGAGGTAGGGGCGCGGCAGGTGGCCGGGGATGCGCGTGGATTGGTGCAGGACGGCCCAGAGCGCGTGAGTGAGGAGACCGAGTGGCAAGAGAAGCGGGCTCGTGGTGAGGGTTGCGAGTGCGATCAGAGCGATAGCGGGCGCGAAAAGGCGCGGACGGAAGGCATTCGTTGCCATGGACAGGAGCAGCACCGTCTGGATGGCCAGAAAGGCGCCGGTGGCCCAGATGGCTTCGGTCGGTCCGGCGAGGGTCGCGACCAGTGTCAGAGCAAGTGTGGGCAAGAGGCCGGTTGCGGCGGGGGACAGGATGTGGGCCTGGAGGGGGAGCGATGAAATGTGCATGTTTGCCTAATATTTCGTCTGGGGAAACGAGAACGCCCGCGGGCTGAGCCGCGGGCGTTTGCTGTGGATTGGGGCGCTTTAGACCAGTTGGCCGTCGGCGCTGAGGGTTGTGCGTCCCCCGAGGTAGGGGTGCAGGGCCTCGGGCAGGTTGACCGACCCATCGGCTTGTTGTCCGTTTTCGAGGACCGCGATCAAGCAGCGGCCTACTGCGAGGCCAGAGCCGTTCAGGGTGTGGACGAATTCGGGCTTGCCGCCCGCGGTGGGCTTGAACCGGGCGTTCATGCGGCGGGCTTGGAAGTCCCCGCAGACCGAGACCGAGCTGATCTCGCGGTACTTGTTCTGGCCGGGCAGCCAGACTTCGATGTCGTGGGTGCGGCGGGCGCCGAAACCCATGTCGCCGGTGCAGAGCGCGACAGTGCGGTAGGGCAGACCGAGGCGTTCGAGGATGCCTTCGGCGCAGCCGGTCATGCGGTCGAGCTCTTCGCGGCTGGTGTCGGGATGGGTGATCGAGACCATTTCCACCTTTTCGAACTGGTGCTGGCGCAGCATGCCCGAGGTGTCGCGGCCCGCGCTGCCCGCTTCGGAGCGGAAGCATTGGGTGTGCGCGGCATAGCGGCGGGGCAGTGTTGCTTCGTCGATGACCTCGCCGTTGACGAAGTTGGTCAGGGTGACCTCGGCGGTCGGGACCATCCACCAGCCGTCGGTGGTTTTGTAGCTGTCCTCGCCGAACTTGGGCAGCTGGCCGGTGCCGTACATCATCTCTTCTTTGACGAGCACAGGGGTCCAAGCCTCGGTCAGGCCGTTTTCATCCACGTGGGTGTTCAGCATGAATTGCGCCAGTGCGCGGTGGATGCGGGCAACCGCGCCAGTCAGCACCACGAAGCGCGAGCCGGAGAGTTTGCCAGCAGTGGCGAAGTCCATGCCGGGGATGACGCCGGCGATTTCGAAATGCTCTTTGGCGTCGAAATCGAGGGTCGCGGGGGTGCCCCATTTCTTGACCTCGACGTTGTCGTCTTCGTCTTTGCCATCGGGAACATCGTCGAACGGCAGGTTCGGGAGTTCCATGAGCATATCATTCAGCGCGACGTCGTCGGCTTTGGCTTCGTCGTTCAGGCGGGCGATCTCTGCCTTTTTGTCGGCGACCAAGGCCCGCAGGCGTTCGAACTCGGCTTCGTCGCCGCGCGCTTTGGCGGCGCCGACTTCTTTGGAGGCTTTGTTCTGGTCGGCCTTGGCGGTTTCGGCAGCGGCGATTTTCGCGCGGCGGTCCGCATCAAGGGCGAGGATCGAGGGCGAGACCGGATCAAGGCCACGGCGGGCCAGGGCGGCGTCAAAGGCTGCTGCGTTCTCGCGGATATAGCGAATGTCGTGCATGGGTCTCTCCAGTGAATCTTCGCGGGCGTTATGCAACATCTTTTGCGCGAGGGGTAGACTGAGCGTTTTGATCGGTCGGGAAAAAACGCCGCGGATGGTGTGGCTGGCGGACGCCGGGGGCTGCCTGCCCCCGGACCCCCGGGAGTATTTCCAGCAAAGATGAAGAAATAGAGTGATTCGGGCTGGGATTGTTTCCCGAAAGCCCGCGCGGTGGCGAATTGTGGCGCAGGGAGGGCATGGGTGCGGCAGCGGCGCGGCGCGGACGGGTCTCGAATTGGGAATGTTCGGGGCAATGCTTTGACGGATTTTGGCAGGCTTCGTGGCCCGCCGCATTTGGCCCCTGATTTTTATGGTTGCGGGTGCGTTAACCATTGTGGCGACAGGGAAAATGGCCGGAATGTGGCCCTGTAGAAATGGTTTTGAGCGTCCGTTCGGCTGTGTCAGCACTAACCCAACGACTATAAAAACGGTCATGAGGATTAGGGTTATGAGTGGTGCAGTAATGTTCCTCGTCGGGCTGGCAAGCCTAGGAATTCTAGGCGGTCTGTCTGCCGGTGCAGGCGGCGACGATAGCAGCGAAAGCGAGCATGATAGGCTGGAGGGGACCGATCAGGATGATACCCTCGAGGGTCACGACGGAAATGATCTGCTCTTTGGCTATGCGGGCCACGACTGGCTGAGTGGCGGCGACGGCGATGACACGATTTGGTCGGGCTCGGACAATGACAGCGCCTATGGTGGTGCGGGCAACGATGATCTGTACGGCGAAACCGGTGATGACCAGCTGACTGGCGGCGCGGGTGACGACTATGTGTCTGGTGGCGACGGCGCGGACCTTATTTCGGGCAACGACGGTGCAGACCTGATCGATGGCGGCGCGGATGATGACATTATCTATGGCGGCCTTGATGCAGATACGATCGAGGGCGGCGACGGCAATGACTCTATCGATGCGGGTGCGGGTCTTGACGTGGTCACCGCGGGCGCGGGCGATGACACTGTCGGTGGTGGTGACGGGGACGACCTGCTGTTCGGCAATCAGGCGATGCTCGACCAGATTGATGACTTTGACGCTCTGATTGGTGCCCCCAATCTGACCGATGACAACTACGAGGCCCTGAACAACGTCCTCTCGGCGGCGCCAGATGACGAAGATGACGGGGATGACGTCTACGAGGGCGGCGCGGGCGATGACATCATCTTTGATGGCCATTCCGATGTTGCCGACGAAGATCGCTTGTCGGGCGGCGAAGGCGATGACCTGATGATGGACTTCGACGGGGCCTCGCGGTTTTACGGCGGTCTTGGCGATGACACGATCGTGGCTGTGGACGGCTATGCGGCCGGTGCCAAAGGCGCGGACGTTCTGCGCGGTGACGCCGGTGACGACGTTCTCTATGGCGATGACGAGGACACCATGACCGGTGGTGCCGGTGTGGATCAATTCAACGTCTACGTGGACTCTTTGGTCGCGGATAACGGCCAAGAAGGCGAGATCGATGGCATGGTGGTCATCGATGACTGGGAAGATGGCGAAGAGATCGTCCTCGACTACGACCCGATGCATGTGCTCGACGGCACTCAGACCGAGATCGAGCTGCGCCTAGAAGAAGATACGGATCAGACCGGCAACTTTGCCTCTGTTTTCCAGGAAGAAGAGGGTCTGCGCGTTGAGTTCATGGGGCAGACCGTGATGTTCATCAAACATGCTGATTTGTCGGCGGTGGATCACATCACACTGCGCCAGTACGTGCCAGATGACACAGAAGAAGACTTCGAGACCGTTGGCACCGGCAGCGACAACACCATGAACGGTGATGCCAATGCGAACGCCCTTCAGGGTGGAAGCGGCGATGACACGATCTCTGGCCTTGGGGGTAATGACACTCTGATCGGCAACGATGGCGACGACCAACTCGATGGCGGCGATGGCAACGATACCTTGAAGGGCGGTGCCGGTGCAGACACAGTCTCTGGTGGTGAAGGCACTGACTGGCTGATCGGTGGTGACGGAAATGACGCGCTGGATGGCGGCGCGGGAGATGACTCCCTGTCTGGCGACGCGGGCAATGACACGCTGAATGGCGGCGCCGGTGCGGATCAGATTACTGCTGGCGACGGCGATGACCAAATCGATGCAGGCGATGACAACGATACCGTCGAGGCAGGCAACGGCGTGGACACCATCGAAGGTGGCGCAGGTGATGATAGTCTGGATGCCGGCGCAGGCGAAGACGTGGTGACCGCCGGTGCAGGGGACGATCTGGTCGAGGGCGGCGCGGACAATGACATCCTCTTTGGGGATCAGGCGACGCTTGACCGGATTGACGACCTGGATGCCCTGACCGCAGAGCCCAACCTCTCGGCCAACAACATCTACGCTCTGCGCGAGGTCTCGTCCTTTGCGCCGGATGGTGAAGATGACGGAAACGACAGCTTTTATGGCGGTGCGGGCGACGATGTGATCTTTGACGGCTATTCGCACTACCACGATCAAAGCGACGACATCGACTATGACCTGCTGGACGGCGGCGAGGGCGATGACCGGCTCTATGACTTTGACGGCAAATCCACTCTGAATGGTGGCGCAGGTGATGACGTTCTGGTCGCAGTGGAAGGCTACGCAAACTCGACCGTAAAGGATGATGATGTCACTGACATTGACGAGTATGCGGACATCCTGCGCGGCGGTGACGGCAACGACACCTTGATTGGCGACGACGGCGACACCCTGATCGGCGGCGAAGGCAACGACCTCTTCCGCGTCTACCTTGACTCGGTGATCTCCGACAACGGTCAGCATCTGTCTGTCGAAGACATGTCTACCATCGATGATTGGGAGGTGGGCGAGACAATCGTCATCGACTATGATCCGATGCACATTCTGGACGGCACGCTGGACGAAGAAGCGCTCGAAGCCTATCGCGGCAGCAACGAGGATCTGACCTTCTACCTGCGTCAGGAAGAAGAAGGCGTCAGTCTGGTGGTCTGGAATTATGATTTGGACACAGGCTCGCCACTGTTGTTCATCAAGCACACCACGATCGACGAAGTGTCACCCTATATCCAGTTCAACGAATATGTGCCCGAAAGCGAGGACCAGTTGATCCTGAACTAACTGGACATGACAGGAAATTAATCGGGGGCGCATGGGCAATGCGCCCCCTTCGCCTTGCAATGGGCGGTGGGCGGGCATAGGTTCCGCCCGACACTTTTTGGGCAAAACGCCCGCCGATTACAAAGGAACCATCCCTATGGAAGCATTTGCGCAGTTCGTGCCTCTGATCCTTATCTTCGCGATCATGTACTTCCTGCTGATCCGCCCCCAGCAGAAAAAGATGAAAGAGCACCAGAACATGGTGGCTAACGTGCGCCGCGGCGACCAGATCGTCACGCAGGGTGGTATCATCGGCAAGGTTTCGAAGGTCAAAGACGACAACGAAGTCGAAGTTGAAATTGCAGAGAACGTGAAGGTCCGCATCGTCAAAGCGACCATCACCCAGGTTCTCAGCAAGACCGAGCCTGCCAAGGCCGAGTAATCCGTCACTCGTTTTAAAAGGGGCAGTCAATGCTGCAACTCGAGTTGTGGAAGCGCATCCTGATCTGGGGCCTTGTGGCCGCCGGATTGGCGCTTGCGCTGCCAAACCTGTTCTACACCCGTGTAGAGCAGTCGAACGATGCCAACGCCGCAATCGAGGCGGGCATTGACACACCGGAAAACCAAGAGATCGCTGGCCAGTGGCCGTCCTTCCTGCCGTCGGGGCTGGTCAATCTGGGCCTCGACCTGCGGGGCGGGGCGCACTTGCTGGCCGAGGTCAAGGTCGAGGACGTCTACAAGCAGCGGATGGAGGCCCTGTGGCCCGAAGTTCGCGACGCTCTGCGCGACGAACGCGCGACCGTTGGCACGATCCGTCTGCAAGACAGTGAACCGGGTATCCTCCGCGTCCGCATCAGCCAGCCCGAGGGCATGGCGACCGCGATCCAGACCGTCGAAGGTCTGGCCCGTCCGGTCACCAGCCTGACCGGCGCTGGCGCCAGCGATCTGGCGGTCACATCGGATGGCGCTGACATCATCGTGCAACTGTCCGAGGCCGAGAAACTGGCCACCGACGAGCGCACCTTGCGTCAGGCGCTAGAGATCATCCGCCGCCGGATCGACGAGGTCGGTACTCGCGAGCCCACCATCCTGCGCCAAGGCACCGACCGCATCCTGATTCAGGTGCCCGGTATCGGCAGTGCGGACGAGGTGAAGGCGATCATCGGTACCACCGCGCAGCTGACCTTCCAGCCGGTTGTCAGCCGCTCGACCAATGCGGACACCAGCCCCGGCGTGGGTAACGAACTGCTGCCCTCGGTTGACGAGCCCGGCATGTACTACGTGCTGGAACAAGCGCCCGTCGTCACCGGCGAGCAGTTGACCGACGCGCAGCCGAGCTTTGATCAGAACGGCCGTCCCGCTGTGAACTTCCGCTTCAACCCGCAGGGTGCGCGCAAGTTCGGCGACTATACCGCGGCCAACATCGGCAGCCCCTTTGCGATCGTTCTCGATGGCGAGGTGATCAGCGCCCCCACCATCCAGAGCCATATTCCGGGCGGTAGCGGCATCATCACCGGCAACTTCACCATCGAAGAAAGCACCAATCTCGCAGTTCTCTTGCGGGCAGGGGCTTTGCCTGCGGGCATGGACTTCCTCGAGGAACGGACCATTGGTCCGGAACTGGGGCAGGACAGCATCGAGGCGGGCAAACTGGCCTGTATCGTCGCAGGTATCGCGGTTCTGGTCTTCATGTTCGCCAGCTACGGCCTGTTTGGGATCTTTGCGAACATAGCTCTGATCATCAACGTGGCGATGGTGTTTGGTGTCCTGTCGATGCTGGGGGCCACCCTGACACTGCCGGGCATCGCGGGCATCGTTCTGACGATCGGTATGGCGGTGGACGCCAACGTGCTGATCTTTGAACGGATCCGCGAAGAGCTGAAAACCGCCAAAGGTCCGGCCCGTGCGATTTCGCTGGGCTATGAAAAGGCCCTGAGCGCGATTGTCGACGCCAACATCACCACCCTGATCACCGCGATTATCCTGTTCGCAGTGGGCTCTGGTCCGGTGCGCGGCTTTGCTGTGACGCTGGGTCTTGGCATCATCACGTCGGTCTTTACCGCCATCTATGTGACGCGCCTGCTGGTCGTCATGTGGTTCGAGCGCAAGCGCCCGAAAACCATCGAGGTCTGATATGCGTCTGAAAATCGTTCCCGAACAAACCAACTGGGACTTCTTTGGCCGCGGCAAGCTGTGGCTGGGGATCTCGATCGTGATGATCTTTGTTGCGCTTGGCAGCTTTCTGCTGCAGGGCCTGAACTACGGCATCGACTTCCGCGGCGGCACGACCATCCGGTCCGAAAGCGCGCAGACCGTCGATGTCGGAGCCTATCGTGACGCGCTGTCGCCGCTGGGTCTGGGGGATATCACCATCACCGAGGTGTTCGATCCCAGCTTTGGCCCTGACAAGAACGTAGCGATGATTCGCATCCAAGCGCAGGATGACACCGAGTCCGTCAGCGCCGAGATGATCGCCACCGTCGAAGAGGCGCTGACCACCGTATCGCCCGACATCAAATTCCTGTCGGTCGAGAGCGTAGGACCCAAAGTCTCGGGCGAGCTCATCCAGACCGCTGTTCTGGCTGTGGTCGCTGCGATTGGTTCGGTTCTGGTCTATATCTGGCTGCGGTTCGAATGGCAGTTCGCCTTGGGCGCTGTGGTCGCGCTGATCCACGACGTGGTTCTGACCATTGGCATCTTCTCGGAGCTACAGATCCGCTTTGACCTTGCGATCATCGCGGCACTGCTGACCATCGTGGGCTATTCGTTGAACGACACCGTGGTCGTGTTCGACCGCGTCCGCGAGAACCTGCGCAAGTACAAGAAGATGGGCCTGAAGGACCTGCTCAACCTCTCGATCAACGAGACTCTGAGCCGGACTTTCATGACCTCGTTCACCACTCTGGTGGCGCTGATTGCGCTGCTGGTGCTGGGGGGCGACGTGATCCGCGGGTTCGTTTTTGCGATGACTTGGGGGATCGTGGTCGGCACCTACAGTTCGATCTTTGTCGCCTCGACCATCCTGTTGGTCTTGGGGGTCAAGCGGGACTGGACCAAGGACAAAGGCAGTCAAGAAGGCAACCAGTTTGCCAATATCGACGCCTAAGTGCAGAATACGAGGCGCGGGTCACCCCCGCGCCTTTTTCTTTGGACGAGCGGAGAGTTTCCATGCGCATGAACGAAGTGTCCTTTACCGACGCGATGCCCGTTGACGGGTACGGCCCCGGCTTTTTTCGGGTCGGCGGTCAGGTGGTCGAAGGCGCTGTGCTGCTGTCCGATACAGGCGTTGCGCCTTGGGGCGGGTATGCGGATGCCGAGAGCCTGATGGCACTGGTGGGCGACGTGGACGTGCTGTTCATCGGAACGGGCGCAGATGTGGGGCATATCCCTGTGGGTTTGCGGTCTCAGCTAGAAGAGGCGGGACTTGGGGTCGAGTCGATGACATCCCCTGCGGCCTGCCGGACTTATAACGTGCTGCTGAGCGAAGGGCGCAGGATTGCGGCGGCGTTGCTGCCTGTTTGAGGGCAGCGCGTTTGGCGGGCGTTGGAGCCGTGAGTATTTTTTCAAAGCAGAAAGATGCAGAGCTGCGAGAGCAGCAGGCATTGCCTGGGCTGCGGCGGAATGCGCATAAGGTTGCGCTTTTCCTGAATGCAGCGCTGGGGTAGGTCTGTGGCGATGGACCTGATTGTATCTGATCTGACAGTTGCGCGCGGCGGTGTGCCGGTGCTGGAGGGGGTGAGCTTTGTGCTGGCCTCTGGAAAGGCGTTGGTGCTGCGCGGGCCGAATGGGGCGGGGAAAACCACGCTGCTGCGGACGGTTGCGGGCTTGCAGCCACCCATGGGGGGGACAGTTTCTGGCGCCGAAGATCGGATCGCGTACGCTGCCCATGCGGATGGCATCAAGCAAGTGTTGACCGTGGCCGAGAACCTGAAGCTTTGGGCGGATGTGTTCGGTCAGTCGGATATCGCGCCAGCGCTGGAGGCGTTCAATCTAAAGGATTTGCGCGATCGCGCTGCGGGCAGTTTGTCGGCGGGGCAGAAGCGCCGGCTGGGTTTGGCGCGGTTGATGGTCACGGGGCGTCCGATCTGGGTGCTGGATGAGCCGACGGTGTCGCTCGATGTGGCTTCGGTTGCGCTCTTTGCCGATGCTGTTCGGGCGCATTTGGCGGCTGGGGGCAGTGCGCTGATGGCGACCCATATTGATCTGGGGCTCGAAGCCGATGTGCTGGATGTGACGCCGCACAAGGCGGTTCTGAGCACCGCAATCGAAGATTTTGACGAGGCCTTCCTGTGATTGCACTGCTGATGAGGGATCTACGCCTCGCGGTGCGGGCAGGTGGCGGCTTTGGGCTGGGACTGGCGTTCTTTTTGATCGTGGTGGTTCTGGTGCCCTTTGGCGTCGGGCCCGAGAGCGGGCTTTTGTCCAGGATCGCGCCAGGGGTGCTGTGGATCGGGGCATTGCTGGCCTGTCTGCTGTCTTTGGACCGGATTTTCGCGCTGGATTGGGAAGACGGATCGCTGGACTTGCTGGCAACGGCGCCGGTGCCGCTTGAAGGTATCGTGTCGATGAAGGCGCTGGCCCATTGGCTGACAACTGGATTGCCCTTGGTGCTGGCTGCGCCTGCGCTTGGGGTGCTCTTGAGTTTGCCGCAAGAGGGCTATGTTTGGCTGGTCGCGTCACTCGCGGTCGGGACACCGGCTCTAAGCGTGATCGGGACCTTTGGCGCGGCGCTGACCGTCGGGATCAAGCGGGGCGGACTACTGCTGTCGCTTTTGGTTCTGCCGCTCTATGTGCCGACGCTGATTTTCGGCGCAGAGGTGGCGCGGCGCGGGGCCGAAGGCTTCGAGGTCATGACGCCGCTCTTGATGCTTGGGGGGATCACCTTTGGCACCCTCGCGCTTTTGCCATTTGCCAGCGCTGCCGTTTTGCGCATTAACCTGAGATAAGCCCGTCCGGGCCACTGATCTGGAAAGGGAGCTTTCATGTCGATCTGGCAATACGCCAACCCGAAGAAATTCATGGACACCACGGGGCCGCTGCTGCCGTGGATTGGTGGCGCGTCGCTGCTGTGTATTGTGACGGGTCTGGTCTGGGGCTTCTTCTTTACGCCGGATGATTACCGTCAGGGCTCAACCGTCAAGATCATTTACCTGCATGTGCCCTCGGCGCTGATGGCGATTAATGCGTGGTTTATGATGTTGGTCGCAAGCCTGATCTGGCTAATCCGGCGTCACCACGTCAGTGCGCTGGCGGCCAAGGCGGCTGCACCTGTGGGCGCGACCATGACCGTGATTGCGCTGCTGACCGGCGCGATTTGGGGACAGCCCATGTGGGGCACGTGGTGGGCGTGGGACCCGCGTTTGACCTCATTCCTTGTGCTGTTCCTGTTCTATCTGGGCTACATGGCGCTATGGGGCGCGATTGAAAATGACGACACAGCTGCAGACCTGACCAGCATACTGTGCCTTGTGGGGTCCGTCTTTGCTGTGCTGTCGCGCTATGCGGTGAACTTCTGGAACCAAGGGCTGCATCAGGGGGCGTCCCTGAGCCTGGATAAGGAAGAGAATGTGGCGGACGTGTTCTATTACCCTCTGCTCGTGTCGATTGCAGGCTTTGTCCTGCTGTTCATCTTCCTTGTTTTCCTTGGCACCCATACTGAAATCCGGGCGCGCCGGATGCGCGCGCTGCTGGCACGGGAGAGAATGGTTTGATGCCTGATCTTGGGAAATATGCGGACGCAGTTCTGTCGTCCTATGCGCTGTCTTTGCTGCTTGTGTTCGCTCTGGTCGGGTGGGCCGTGATGCGGTCGCGCAAGACCCGCGCGGCGCTGGCAGAGGTCGAAGAGAGGATCAAGGGCCGTGGCTAAGCTGTCTCCGTTAATGATTTTGCCGCCGGTGATTTTCGGCGGGCTCGCGGCCATGTTCTATGTGGGCATGATGCGCGAGGACCCCGACAGCCTGCCCAGTGCACAGATCGGCCGCGAGGTGCCTGTGGTGTCTGTGACCCCACTTGGGGCGGGTGAGCCCTTTACCATCGAGGACCTGAAGGACGGTGAGGTCAAGCTGGTGAACTTCTGGGCCAGTTGGTGCGCGCCGTGCCGGGTCGAGCATCCGACGCTGACCGCCTTGGCAGAAGAGGGCATTCCGATCTACGGGGTGAACTACAAAGATAAGCCCGAGGCGGCGATGAAGTTTCTGGCCGAACTCGGCGATCCCTATACCGCGATTGGCGCGGATGAGGCGGGGCGGATGGCGTTGGAATGGGGCGTCTATGGCGTGCCCGAGACCTATTTGATCAACGGCGACGGACAGATCGTGACGCGGATCGCGGGGCCTTTGCTCGAGCGGAACGTGGCGGATACGTTGCGGCCCGCGATCGAAGCGGCCCAATAACGTTACGAAAAGGAGCGCGCCTCTGGATGAGGCGCGCGCTCTATCTGTCTGGGATTGTGGCGCAATCCGGTGCTAGCGGGTCATGCTGTTCTGAATGACCACGCCTTTCCACCCAAGACCGGGGTAGGTTTCAAAACCTGGCGTGTCGTGGAAACCAATGATCTGCTGATTTTCGACGTAGTAGCCTGCGGTTTGCGCAGCATTCCGGCGCAGGGGGAAGGTTTCCAGCAAGATGCCTTCTTCGTCCGATGACGCGATCACGCGGTTGTTCCGGTCAAGGATCAGGACGCGCACACCCGCATCAATCATACGCTGGTCGAGGCGGACGCCTTGGACCACAGAGCGCGCTTGGCTGGCCCAGTCAAAGCAGGTCGCCATGATCCCGATGGGCTTGCCGTGGGCATCGCCATTCTCGCGGATCAGGGTGGCGTAGGTCAGGGTCTGCTGCCCTTTGAGCAGGCGCGAGACGACCACTTCGTCCGCCACGTAGTCGTCGCCCGTGGCCAGTCGCAGACTGTTCCCGAACCACGGCATATCGCGCACGGATGCGCCAGTGACCTGATAACTGTCGGGGCGGCCGTTCGCGACGATGCGCCCGTCCAGATCGCAAACCCAGATATCGAGGTAGATGTTGTAAGCGTCCAGAATGACCCCGAGCCGTTTGCTGGCATGAGCCGCGCGGGCAGGGTCTGGATCGGTCAGACAATCTACAAAGCTGCTGTCGGTGGCCCACCAACGCACATCGCAAGTCCGCTCGTAGAGATTGCGGTCAAAGACGTCGATAGCGTTGTAGGCCAGATCAACCACGCGCTCGCCAGTCGCGGAACGCTCCATATCGGCAACCAGATTGCGCAGGGTGGTCAGCTCTTTGCTGAGGTTGTCCTCAAGGCCCTTGGCGATGCCGTTGATCTCTTCGCCGACAGCGCGCACCTCGTCCGCGACGACGGCAAAGCCACGGCCGTAGGGACCGGCCTTGGCGCTCTCGATCTTGGCGTTCAGGGCCAGCATGGTCATCTGGCTGGTGATTTTCTGGATCGTGTAGGCGTTCTTCTCGGCGTTGCGGGCAAGGTCCAGCGTCTTTTGCGAGACCTCGTCCATCGTGATCTTTTGAGGCTCGGCCACAGTGCTTTGAACCAAGTCGAGCGACGTCATCATGTTCATGGCGGGGTGTCCTTGGTGAATGGTGTTACCCGCTCCAACGGTCGGTTTTGACGTCCTTTAGTGTGGGGCGCGAAAAAAGCTGCTTTCTGGAAAACCTTTGTGGGAAATGCCTATTTTGCACGCAAAAAGGGCGCCCGAAGACGCCCTTTTCATCATGAAATTGATCGCCGATTAATCTTGTTTGGCAAGGTTGCGCAGCACGTAGTGCAGCACGCCGCCGTTCTCGACGTATTCCTTTTCAGGGGCTGTATCGATGCGGCACTTGAGGGTGATCGTTTTGGTCGCGCCGTCGCCATAGGTGATGTGACAGGGCACTTCGGCCAGAGGTTTCACGTCGTCCAGACCTTCGATGCTGACGGTCTCATCACCCTTCAGTTCCAGCGTCTTGCGGGTGTCGCCGCCAGTGAACTCGAACGGAATCACCCCCATGCCCACGAGGTTCGAGCGGTGAATACGCTCGAAATTCTCGGCAATCACGGCTTTGACGCCAAGCAGCGCGGTACCCTTGGCAGCCCAGTCACGCGAGGACCCCGCGCCGTACTGTTCACCGCCAAAGATCACCAGCGGGGTGCCTTGGTCCTGATAGGCCATGGACGCCTCGTAGATGGTGGTCTGCTCGCCATCGGGGCCTTTGGTATAGCCGCCCTCAACGCCGTCCAGCATCTCGTTCTTGATGCGGATGTTGGCAAAGGTGCCGCGCATCATGACCTCGTGATTGCCGCGGCGCGAGCCATAGCTGTTGAATTCGCGCACAGGTACCTGATGGTCCAGCAGGTATTTGCCCGCAGGCGTGGTGTCTTTGAACGAACCGGCCGGAGAGATGTGGTCGGTGGTGACCATATCGCCAAGGATCGCCAGAACGCGTGCGCCTTCGATGTTGGTGATCGTGCCTTTCTCGGGCGACATGCCTTGGAAATAGGGCGGGTTCTGAATGTAGGTCGAGGTCGGAGGCCAGTCGTAGGTCTCGCCACCGGACACTTCCACACCCTGCCACTTTTCGTCGCCCTTGAAGACGTCGGCGTATTTCGACTGGAAGCTTTCGCGGGTCACAGTCTTCTGCACCAGTTCGGCGATTTCCGCGTTCGAGGGCCAGATGTCCTTGAGGTAGACATCGTTGCCATCCTTGTCGGTGCCGATCACGTCGGTCGCGATGTTGACGTTCATGTCGCCGACCAGCGCGTAGGCCACGACCAGCGGCGGTGAGGCCAGATAATTCGCGCGCACATCGGGCGAGATGCGGCCTTCGAAGTTTCGGTTGCCCGACAGGACCGAGGTTGCGATCAGGTCGTAATCGTTGATCGCCTTGGAGATCGGTGCATCCAGCGGGCCCGAGTTGCCGATACAGGTCGTGCAGCCGTAGCCCACAAGGTTAAAGCCGATCGCGTCCAGATCCTCTTGCAGGCCAGCGCTTTCCAGATAGTCCGACACCACCTGAGAACCCGGCGCGAGCGAGGTTTTCACCCAAGGCTTGCGGTTCAGACCCAGTTCGCGAGCTTTGCGCGCCACCAGGCCAGCGCCGATCATCACGTAGGGGTTCGAGGTGTTGGTGCAGGAGGTGATCGACGCGATCACGATTGAACCGTCGTGCAGCTGGTAAGCGCCGTCGTCGGTCTTGTACCAACCCTTTTTATGGTGGCCTTCGTCACCGGGGATGTCATGGGGCTCCGGCGCGCCGCCTTCGCCTTCCCAGCGGACTTCTTCTTTGCCGCTGGCGTCTTTGCCTTCGCGGATGCCTTGGACGAACTTGCCGAATTCGGTGCCGGCTTCGGTGAGGGCGATGTAGTCCTGCGGGCGTTTGGGGCCCGAAATTGCGGGCACGATGGTGCCCATGTCCAGCTTGAGGGTCGAAGTGTAGACTGGCGCGTAATCCGCGTCACGCCAGAAGCCGTTCTCTTTGGCGTAGGCTTCGACCAGTGCGATCCGGTCCTTGTCGCGGCCAGTCTGCTCCATGTAGCGCAGGGTTTCCGCGTCGATGGGGAAGAAGCCGCAGGTCGCGCCGTATTCGGGCGCCATGTTGGCGATAGTGGCGCGCTGCGCCAGCGGCAGGTTGTCCAGACCTTCGCCGTAGAATTCGACGAATTTGTTCACCACGCCGTGGGCGCGCAGCATTTCGACAACCTTCAGAACAAGGTCGGTGCCGGTGGTGCCTTCGACCATCTCGCCGGTCAGTTTAAAGCCCACAACCTCGGGGATCAGCATCGAGATCGGCTGGCCCAGCATGGCGGCCTCAGCCTCGATCCCGCCAACGCCCCAGCCCAGAACCGCCGCGCCGTTTACCATGGTGGTGTGGCTGTCGGTGCCGACCAGAGTGTCAGGATAGGCGACGGTCTCGCCATTCTGATCCACATCAGTCCAGACGGTCTGCGCCAGATATTCGAGGTTCACCTGGTGGCAAATACCCGTTCCGGGAGGGACCACGCGGAAGTTTTCAAACGCGGTCTGACCCCATTTCAGGAACTGATAACGCTCCATATTGCGTTCGTACTCGCGGTCCACGTTCATCTGGAACGCACGCGGGTTACCGAATTCGTCGATCATGACCGAGTGGTCGATGACCAGATCCACGGGGTTCAGGGGATTAATCTTCTGCGCGTCACCACCCAGAGCTTTGATCCCGTCGCGCATCGCGGCCAAGTCGACAACAGCCGGAACACCGGTGAAGTCCTGCATCAGAACGCGGGCAGGACGGTAGGCAATCTCGCGGGGGTTCTTGCCGCCCGCGGTGGCCCATTCGCCGAATGCCTTGATGTCGTCGGTCGACACCGAAAAACCGTCATCCTCAAACCGTAGCAGGTTCTCGAGAACCACCTTCAACGATGCAGGAAGCTTGGAAAAATCGCCAAGACCGGCGTCGGTCGCGGCTTGAATGGAATAATAGGAAACGGTCTGGTCGCTGACCGACAGAGTGCGACGTGCTTTGACGCTGTCTGTTCCGACTGTAATGGGCATGGAGTTTGGCCTCCCTTTCAAAAAATAGGGTCTTGCTAGCGGTTATGTGGTTGGCCAACGCCGCCGGATCAATACATGCCGCCGGACGGATCAACGCACCTTCGGTGGTTTAACCCTTTCACGATGCTGTCAGTTCCCAGACACATCGCATTTCGTTGATTGGTCTTCGCAGGAGTTTTTGCTTACATCAGGAGCAACGAAAAAAATCGGTGCGGAGTAAGGATGAGACGACTTCTGTCAGCTTTGGTATTTGCTGGGATGGGAACGATGGCTGCGGCGCAGTCGGCCAGCTCTCCTGTCGTGGTCGAGCTTTACACCTCCCAAGGCTGCTCGTCTTGCCCCTCTGCCGATCGTTTGCTCGAAAAACTCGCGGGCCGCGAGGATGTGCTCCCGCTGTCACTTCACGTAGATTACTGGGACTACATCGGGTGGGAGGATACCTTTGCCAATCCCGCCTTTACCGACCGCCAGAAAGTCTATGCCCGGAATATGGGCGAACGGATGATCTATACCCCTCAGATGGTCGTGAACGGCGGCGCTCATGTCGTTGGCAACCGGCCGATGGACGTGGCGGACGCGCTGACCGCTGCCAAGTCCAGTGCTGGATCAGGGGCCGTGAGCGCCTTGCTACAGGGGAGCGCGTTAACCGTGCGCGCCACTGCTTTGTCGCCTGATGGCTCGCCCTATGTGGTGCAGTTCGTGACCTACCTGCCCGAAGAAACCGTGCGCATTGGTCGCGGCGAAAATGCGGGCAAAGAAGTCACTTACGTCAATGTCGTCAGCGGCTGGCAACAGTTGGGCGAATGGGACGGGCAGGGCACCTTCTCGGCGAATGTGCAAACAACGTCCGCAGAGGATGAACACGCCGTCATCCTGCAGAAGCACAATCAGGGCGCGGTGGTTGCGGCAGCGCGCCTGCGCTGACGTTTCGGTTTCCAGCGCTTGTGAATCCAGAACCACTGCTCTGGATGCCGTGTGATACGCTCTTCAAGCGCACGGGTCATGGCGCGGGTTTGCTCAATGGGATCGTCGTGCTCCAGCGGCGCATCAAATTCTGCGGTAAAGCTTAGGCCATCCGCAGATCGCACACCGAAAAACGGAACAAGTAGAGCGCCGGTTTTCCGCGCGATCTCTGCGGCAGAGGTCAAGGTCGGTGCTGGCTTCCCAATAAAATCGATGGGGACCCCGCCGCTGTCGTATATGTCGAACAGCAGAACCGCCATACCGCCCTGCTTGAGATGTTTCACCAACCCCATGGTCCCGCGACGCCCCTGTTCAAAAACAGGTCCGCTCAGGTCATGCATGTTCTGCGCGTAGTGCTGGTTGAAATATGGATTCGCGATGGGGCGATAAAGCCCGCCGATCTGGTAGCCCTGACGCACCAACGCCGCGCGTGGGGCTTCGAAGTTGCCGAAATGCCCAGTGACAAACAGCACGGGGCGGCCTTCTTGGCGGGCGGTTTTGATGGCTGCCAGGCCCGCGCCGGTCAGGATCGTGCGATCTGCGCGGGCGAGTAGATCTTTGACAGAATAATTCTCGATGAAAACGCGGCCAAAGTTATCGCACACCCCGTCTGCGATCTCTGCTTTGCGCTCGTCCGGCATATCTGGCCAGATGTAGTTCAAGTGTTCCAGCGCCCGTTTTCGGTAGCCCACGCGGGGCGCGATCACCTTGCGCACGAGCCAACCCATCAGAGCCACGCGCCGTTCGTAGGGCAGAGCCAGCGCGGTTCGGATGATCCCACGCAGGGCACGATCTTCGGCCCAGTCTCCCCATGTGCCAGTCGGCGTGTCGGTGGAATATTGTTTGCTCATGCTCTGGGATGCCGCGTCTTGTTTCCGCCAAAGACATAAAGTCGTGGCGATCCAATCACAAGCGCGGTGGCCAGAGACTCCTGCGCCGTCACTGTGGAAAGTGAGCAGCCAGCAGGTTCGGTTTGTTTCGTGGTCGGAGAATGAGCTGAGTTCTGATTGGTAACCCGATGAGAATTTTTGATTTTGTCACTCGTCGCGCACATCAGGGATCGGCAAAAGTTCAAGCCCTTCATCGGCCTGCATCCGCCGGATGACTTTGACGACACGTGCCATCGCACCCTCTGTTGTTTCCCCGTCGGGCGTTGTTCGCTCTCTGGCTTGGTTGCGCAACTGGTCCGAGAGGCGCTTTGACATATTGGAAAGCATGAATTCCCACGCTTTGACATCACCCTCGGCGGTGGCGCCTGCGATGATGATGCTCATGTCCTCTTCGCCGATGGTGCGGACAACGGAAGGCGCATCCAGCGGCTTCAGTCGATAGCGCAGATCACTGAAGGTCAGGATGACGCCGCGCAGGGCGCGGGCAAAATCGGCGTCATCTTCTTCGATGCCTGTCAGCACGCTGTCCCGTGTGTTTGCTGTCGACACATCCAGAATTTCCCCCAGCCGTTTGGCTGGCGGCTTTTCAAATTCCCGTGGGGGGGCCGTGTCGATCTGGGTCGCGAGCGAAACGCCAATCCGGTAGACGGCTTCGGGTGTCACCTGTTCAGTGCGCGACATGGCAAAGGCCACGCGCCGCGCCTGTTCGCCTGGCATACGGGCCAAGAGTCCCGCCGCCTTGTCAGTTGGAAGCTTTGATAAAAGAACCGCGGAAACCTCAAGGCTCTCGCGTTCAAAAAAGCCGAGCAAAACGTCAGGATCAAGTGCCGCCAATCTGGCCCAAGCGTCGCCCTTTTGCCGCACACCCGCCTCGCGCCGCAATCGCGCTGCGGTCTCGGGGCTGAGTTTGCCATCCAACGTTTCGAGTGCGCCAGCCAGCCCATCCGGAAACGCCAGTCCGATCTGCTCGAGCTCTTCGGCAAATTCACCGAGCACTTCGGCCAATGTATCGCGGTCGATGTAGCGCAACTGTCCCATGGCTTGGGTCAGGTCCTGCTGCAAATCCTCTGGCAGGTCTGTCAGGGGAATTTCGGCCCCTTCGGACAGAAGAAAACGCACGATGATCGCCGCCTTGTGCCGCCTTTGCAGAGGCGGCGTGGCAGGGCGTTGCACGGGGGTGATACGGGCAAGGGGCTGGGTGTTCATAGGGTCCTCTGGCGTCAGAGGCACCCTAGACTCGCAGAAATGAAGAAAGCTTTACCCGCTGACCCAGATCAGGGGCGCAGATGGTTTGCTTGTACCGCGAAGTCGGTCGGAATGCGGATCGGAGGCACCAAAGCGGAAAGGGTCCGGCGCGCCATGTGGCTGACACCGCGCTGACCGTCCAGACGCAACACAGGCAGGCCCATGTCGTGCAACCAGCGATTATGACTCGTTAGGCTGCGTCCTTGAAAGCGGGGATCATCATACCGGCTCGCCCATCCCATGAAGCATTCATGCACCAGATACATGTCGCCGCTTTCTGAGATCCGATCGCCGTAGCGGCGGGATTCGCGGGCCCGAAGGCGCTGCATGCGCAGATCATGGGGGGTGTAGATAAAGATAATCAGGTCGGCATCTTCGACCAGTTCTTCGCCCCAACCCATAAGAGAGCCTGCCACAATCCAGCCGTCGTGGGGCTGGTCTTTGTGCATCATATCAAGGCGTTCAGGGACGGTTCTTTTTTCGGTGTAGGGAACCTTGGTCGGTTCCCAATAATAGTCATCAGTATCAAGAAGCGGGAGGTTCAGAAGACTGGATAAACGTTCACCAAGAGTGGAAACACCTGATCCGGCCGCGCCGGTAATATGAATTCTATAGCCCATGCCGGTCATCTCCAGCTACGACCCAACCAGAAACAATCGGCTGTAATCGTCACAAAAGGTTATAAGTTCCTATACAAAAGGATAACGCTGTCGCTCGCGTCTCAGCAAGGCCGTTTTTGCGCATGCAGAAAAATATAATTTACCAAGCATTAAAAAATCCGCCGCAGGATGCCTGCGACGGATCTGAATTTTTAAAGAAATGTAAAAGACTTAGCTTTCGCCGAAGACGCGCTTGAAAATCGTGTCTACGTGCTTGGTGTGGTAGTCCATATCGAACTTGGCGTTGATGCCGTCTTCACCTAGTGCGGCGACCACTTCAGAATCGGCCAGCAGCAGTTCACGGAAGTCCAGACGCTCTTCCCAGACCTTCAGGGCGTTGCGCTGCACCATGGAGTACGCGTCTTCGCGCGACACACCCGCTTGGGTCAAAGCCAGCAGAACGCGCTGCGACATGACCAGACCGGGGAACTTGTTCATGTTGTCCAGCATGTTCTGGGGGAACACGAGCATCTTGTCGATCACGCCGGTCAGACGGGCAATCGCGAAGTCCAGAGTGATGGTCGCATCGGGGCCAATCGCGCGCTCGACCGAGCTGTGCGAGATGTCACGCTCGTGCCACAGGGCAACGTTTTCCATCGCGGGGATCACCGACATACGGACCAGACGGGCCAGACCGGTCAGGTTCTCGGTCAGGACGGGGTTTTTCTTGTGGGGCATCGCCGACGAGCCCTTCTGGCCCATAGAGAAGAATTCCGCGCCTTCCAGCACTTCGGTACGCTGCATGTGGCGGATTTCGATGGCAACGTTCTCGATCGAGGACGCGATCACACCCAGAACGGCAAAGAACATGGCGTGGCGGTCGCGGGGGATGACCTGAGTGCTGATGGGTTCGGGCTTCAGGCCCAGCTTTTCACAGACGTGCTCTTCGACGCGGGGGTCGATGTTGGCAAAGGTGCCAACCGCGCCACTGATCGCGCCGGTTGCGATTTCTTCGCGGGCGGCTTTCAGACGGGTCAGGTTGCGGTCCATTTCAGCGTAGAAGCGGGCAAAGGTCAGACCCATGGTGGTGGGTTCTGCGTGGATGCCGTGGCTGCGGCCGACGCGCACGGTGTTCTTGTGCTCCATCGCGCGCTTTTTCAGGGCGGCCAGCAGGCCTTCCATGTCGGCGATCAGGATGTCAGATGCGCGGACCAGCTGCACGTTCAGGCAGGTGTCCAGAACGTCGGAAGAGGTCATGCCCTGGTGAACAAAGCGGGCCTCTTCGGAGCCAACATGCTCGGCCAGGTGGGTTAGGAACGCGATGACGTCGTGCTTGGTGACGGCTTCGATCTCGTCGATGCGGGCCACGTCGAACTCTACGTCTTTGGCTTTCCAGACAGCGTCGGCGTTTTCCTGCGGGATCACACCCAGCTCGGCCTGTGCGTCACAGGCGTGCGCCTCGATCTCGTACCAGATTTTGAACTTGGTTGCGGGCTCCCAGATCTGGGTCATCTCGGGGCGGGAATAGCGGGGGATCATCGGCAGGCCCTTTGCTTTGTCGTTGACAGTTGCGCGCGTCATAGACGGATGCGCGCAAATGAACAAGATAGCCTGCGTTTCCCGCTATTTTTCCAACAGATGCGTTTCCACGACCGAGGTCTGTTTCAAGGTGTCATGCACGGGGCATTTGTCCGCGATTTGCAGCAGGCGGTCGCGCTGTTCGTCGGTCAGATCGCCAAGCAGCGTGATCTCGCGGATAAAGCGGTCTACGCCCTTGTGCGGCATCGTCGGCATCGAGGCATCTTGCGCGTGCACCTTGTCGTGGCGCACGTCGACGCGGATGTGGCGCAGGGGCCAGTTCTTGCGCCGTGCGTACATGCGGATGGTCATAGAGGTACACGCCCCCAGACCCGCCGACAGGAAGCCATAGGGCGACATGCCCTGATCGGTTCCGCCATAAGCCTCTGGCTCGTCGGCCAGAACGTGATGGCGGGGCCCGGCCTGCACGTCATTCAGGAAGCCGCTGGGATCGGCTTCGGAGACGCGAATAATGCCTTCGGGTGCGCCAATGGGCGGCGCAGGGGGCCGCAAGTCCAAGTACCGTTCGGCCCACGCGGTGATCATACCCGCCGCATACTCTGCATCACGCGGGTCGGTCAGCAGGTGGTCGGCGGTGTCGAGAGTCACGTAGCTCTTGGGATGGCGGGCGTATTTGAAAATCTCAGTCGCATTGGACAAGGGGACCACTTCGTCGAGGGGCGCGTGCAGGACCAGAAGGGCTTTGTCCAAGTCGCTGATCTTGTCCTTGATCGTCGTCGCTTCGACATCGCGCACGAAATCCGCGCCGATGCGAATCGCGTGATCGCCGATCAGCACCTCGGCTTCGCCGCTCTGGCGGATCTTGGGCAGGGCATCCTCGAACTGGCGCGTCACGGACAGAGGGCTGGCAGGCGCTCCGATCGTGGCAATGGCGCGGATCTGGGGCAGGCGATGGGCGGCGGCCAGAACGGCGGTGCCCCCCAGAGAATGCCCAACCAGCAGGGTCGGAGTCATTCCGCGTTCGGCCATATAGTCGTTCGCCGCGACCAAGTCGTCGATATTGCTGGAAAAGGTCGTCTCTTCGAACGCGCCCTCGGACTGGCCGACGCCAGAGAAATCAAACCGCAGGACGGCAATCCCCGCAGCGGCCAAGCGGCGTGAGATGCGGGTGGCAGCAAGGCTGTCCTTGGTGCAGGTAAAGCAGTGGGCAAACACGGCCGTGGCAAGCACAGGTCCGCCCGGTTGCTCTAGTCGCGCGGCCAAGGTGTGTCCCCCTGGTCCGGCGAACGTAACGCGTTCGGTAGGCATTCAAATTCCCCAGATGTTTCCCTGTAGCTGTGTCAATTTAGGGCAATGGGCAAGGGGAATGACACATGCCTATCGCAAGGGTGATCGGCAGGCATCAAAACGGATGAATGGAGTGGCAAGCTGGGCTAGCGTCCGACCTATGAGCACAGAGATCCTACATTCCGCGATTCCCTATGACATCCGCCACAGCCTGCCAGGCACTCAGCCCGTACAGGACGGCGATTGGCTGTGGGTGGACGAATGCTACGGGGCGCAGATGGCCTATCGCGATCAGTTGATCGCTGAACGGTTCGATGCCGTGCACTACATGGGCGTCGGTTGTCTGGCAGCGGGGCAAGAATTGCTCTCAACTGTGCTGGGTAACTTGCAGAAACAGAATGGATTTTCGGTTTCAGAGGGGCATGTTCAGCGGCCGGATGGTGTGGTGGTCGCGCTGGATTGGAACCAGCCTTTGGCAACGGTCGGGCGGATCGCGCAGGCTGATTACTGCATCCTGCAGAAGCCCGAAGGCGCGCCAGAGCATGTGCTGACGGGCGCGATCCTATGCTTTCCGTCGAGTTGGACGCTGGCGGAAAAGGCAGGGCGTCCGCTGATGTCGATCCACATCCCCGTGCCGGAGTACGACGAGAATATTGGCAAGCGGGTGCAGCGTCTGTTCGATGGCGTTCAGCCGGATCGCCCGATTTGGCGGGCCAACCAGCTGTGGCATGGCTTTGCGAACCTGCATCAACCGAAATCTGAAAGAGACCCGCGCCGATCATATGGCCCTGACGCGCCGTTCTTTCGATCAGAGCGTCAGGTGATCATGCGGCTGCCGGAAACGCGGGCCGTGGTGTTTTCGATCCACACCTTTGTGACCCGCAATCCGAACGCCGTTAGCGCATAATTTCTGCGCCCATGATCGCGATGGCCTGCTGGTAGACCGTGGCGGCGTTCCATTCCTTGATCACCGCAAAGTTGGGCTGACCTTGCTGGAAACCAGCGCCGCGCCGCCAGCCCTTGGACGCGAGGAAATTCGCGGTCGAAGCCAGTGCGTCCGACTGGTTGTAGAAGTCCACGCGCCCGTTCCGGTCGATGTCCACGCCATAGCGCAGGGCGTTGCCGGGCAGGAACTGGGTATGGCCAAGCTCGCCGTGCTTGGCGCCTTTGGTCGCGGGGGTGATGGAGCCCATGTCCACCAGTTGCAGTGCGCCAATGGCGTGGGGGATGAAGAAATCGCTGCGGCGGCAGTCATAGGCCAACGTGGTGATCGCCGAGACGACAGGGGTGTCGCCCATAAACCCGCCGAATGCTGTCTCCATCCCGTGGATCGCGATGATTACACCTGCGGGGACGCCATAAATCTCTTCGAGCGCGCTATAAAATTTCGCGTCGCGCGCCAGCCGCTTGCGGCCCTGCGCGATGATGGTGGCGCTGCCGCGCACCTGCATGAATTTGTCGAGGCTGTACTTGAAGCTTTTCTGATTTCGGTCCGCCGCGATGGTCGCGTTCGAATACTGGGCTGATGCCAGAGCCTGAAGTCCGCGTTGACCGACGCCCGCCCGCTGCGCCGTCTGCGCAAAGGATGCCTTCCACTGTTCGAAACCCGAAGAGGTGTTCCCGCAGGCCGCCGCTGCGGCAGAGCCCGCCAGTATTCCGACCGCGGCCACTGCCGCTGAGAATGAAAATCGCATTGTAAAACCTGTGCCTAACCAATCCCTGACAGGGTAGACGCTTTCGCCCCAACCACCAAGTAAAGCGCAAGCCAGCAGGCATAGAAAAAGGGCGCCCGTTGCGGGGCGCCCTCGATGCCAAACCCAAGAGGGGAATTAGCAGCTGTAGTACAGCTTGTATTCCATCGGGTGGGGAGTGTGCTCGTAGGCGTACACTTCTTCCATCTTGAGGTCGATGTAGCCTTCGATCTGGTCTTTGGTGAACACGTCACCGGCCAGCAGGAAGTCCATGTCGGCTGCCAGTTCGTCCAGAGCTTCGCGCAGCGAGCCACAAACGGTGGGGATGCCGGCCAGTTCTTCTGCGGGCAGGTCGTACAGGTTCTTGTCCGACGCTTCGCCAGGATGGATCTTGTTGTTGATGCCGTCCAGGCCAGCCATCAGCAGAGCTGCGAAGGCCAGGTAGGGGTTCGCCGCAGGATCGGGGAAGCGAGCTTCGACGCGCTTTGCCTTGGGCGATTCGGTCCACGGAATACGAACGCAGCCAGAGCGGTTGCGTGCCGAGTACGCGCGCAGAACGGGTGCTTCGAAACCGGGAACCAGACGCTTGTACGAGTTGGTTGCAGGGTTGGTGAAGGCGTTCAGAGCTTTCGCGTGCTTCAGGATACCACCGATGAAGTACAGCGCCTCGTCCGACAGATCAGCGTATTTGTCGCCAGCGAACAGGGGCTTGCCGTCTTTCCAGATCGACATGTTCACGTGCATACCCGAACCGTTGTCGCCAGCCATGGGCTTGGGCATGAAGGTCGCGGTTTTGCCGTAGGCGTGCGCTACGTTGTGGATGATGTACTTGTACTTCTGGATGTTGTCTGCCTGCTCGGTCAGGGTTCCGAAGATCAGACCCAGTTCGTGCTGGCTGGTCGCAACTTCGTGGTGGTGCTTGTCCACCTTCATGCCGATCGCCTTCATGGTCGACAGCATTTCAGAACGGATGTCCTGAGCGTCGTCCACGGGGTTCACGGGGAAGTAGCCGCCTTTGTAGTCCGCACGGTGCGCCAGGTTGCCGGTCTCGAACTCACCATCGGTGTTCCAAGCTGCGGTCTCTGCGTCGATCGAGTAGGACACCTTGTTCGGTGCGATCGAGTAGCGAACGTCGTCGAACAGGAAGAATTCTGCTTCGGGGCCGAAGTAGGAAACGTCACCGATACCCGAGGACTTCAGGTAGGCTTCTGCTTTCTGTGCGGTACCGCGGGGGTCACGCTCGTAGGCTTCGCCGGTGTCGGGCTCAACGATCGAGCAGTGGATCGCGATGGTCTTCTCTGCGTAGAAGGGGTCGATGTAGACCGACTCGGTGTCGGGCATCAGTTTCATGTCCGATGCTTCGATCGACTTCCAGCCTGCGATCGACGAACCGTCGAACATGAAGCCTTCTTCCAGGAAATCCTCATCGACCAGATCCGCAACAACGGTCACGTGCTGCAGCTTGCCGCGCGGGTCGGTGAAGCGGATGTCGACGTACTGGACGTCCTCATCTGCGATCAGCTTGAGAACTGCATCTTTGCTCATGTTCCCTGTTCCTCTCTAAGTAGTGGATAGTTTGACAAGACCGCTGAAATTACAGCGCGTCTTGGTTCGTTTCGCCGGTCCGGATACGGATTGCGTGTTCTACGGGGCTGACGAAGATTTTGCCGTCGCCGATCTTGTCGGTCTTGGCAGCACTGATGATCGCTTCGATGGCTGCGTCCACCTGATCGGCGGGCAGAACGACTTCGATCTTAACTTTGGGCAGGAAGTCCACGACATATTCTGCGCCGCGGTAGAGTTCGGTATGGCCCTTCTGGCGACCAAAACCCTTTACCTCGATCACAGAGAGGCCCTGAACACCAACCTCTTGAAGAGCTTCTTTCACTTCGTCGAGCTTGAAGGGTTTGATGATCGCTTCGATTTTTTTCATAGCCGGCCTCCTCGTGTCGGGTTGCGTCACTTCAGATCATTTCTGTTTCCGCTCCACAATCGGATAGATTATTCTAGCCAAGTGCGCTGCCGCCGAATTTATAGGCGGGTATAAAAAATGTGCAAGCTGACTGTAATTTGTGCTGTTTGAAAACTCTTGGGTGAATTGATGGGCGAAATTCTGACCTCTGCACAAATGCGCGCCAAAGAAAAAAAGGCGATTCAGGGCGGAGAGGTCAGTGGCCTTGAACTTATGGAGCGGGCAGGGGTCGGCGTGGTTGAGGCCACGTTTTCCGCAATTGACGGCTTGGATATCTGCAATCGGACCGCTGTTGTGCTCTGCGGACCCGGCAATAATGGAGGGGATGGCTTCGTGATTGCGCGTGTCCTTCGGGAACGGGGATGGCAGGTCGAGGTCTTTTTCTGGGGCTCTACCGAGCGATTGCCGCCGGACGCACGGACCATGCACGACCGATGGGAGGCGATCGGAGAGATTCGTCCGATGTCTCTTGCAGAGGTCCAAAAGGGTAGTCGTCCGACCCTGTTATTCGATGCGATGTTTGGAATCGGTATCAACCGCCCGATCCCCTTGGAGTGCTGCGGCGCCTATGAAGTGATTTGTACCCGGCCTTCGGCGCAGGGCGCCGAGAGCGCCTTTTATCGGATCGCCGTGGATTGCCCCTCTGGCTTTGACGTGGATTCGGGCGTGTTTCTTGTTGAAGAGGGTCTTCGGCAGGGGGCAGAGCCTCCGGTAGATTTATGCGTGACGTTCCATGCCCCAAAGGTTGGGCATTATTTGACCGAAGTCGGACGCACTGCGCCGGCGGTGGTCGATATTGGTTTGTCTCGGGATGTTTCAGAAGAAGAGACGCGGTTGGTCGAACCGACTTACAGGGAAGCGCGGGAATGGCTGCAAGATCTTTGCGGTCTGGGGGCGGGCGGCCACAAGTATGACCGCGGCCATGTTCTGGTCCTCGGTGGAGGCATCGGAAAGGGCGGCGCTGCCCGGATGGCGGCGCGGTCGGCTCTGCGTGTCGGGGCGGGCCTTGTGACGCTGGCAGTCCCACCTGAGGCCTTGGCTGAGAGCGCGGCGCAGTTGAATGCAATCATGTTGCGAGAGGTTGCTGATGCCGCAGCATTGGCGAGCATCCTCGAAGATCGGCGGCTGAGTTCGATTTGTTTAGGGCCCGGGCTCGGGGTCGGCGAACAAACGCGCGAATTGGTCCTGACGGTTCTACAATTGACATCAGCAGACGGGCGCCGCGTTGTGCTGGACGCAGACGCACTGAGCAGTTTCGCCGAAGCACCCGAAGCGCTGTTCGCCGCGTGCCATGATGGGGTGGTCATCACGCCGCACGAAGGGGAATTTTCGCGGCTCTTTCCTGACTTGGCCGAGAAATCGCGCCATCCTTCGGGTGCAGCGCCGGGTATGGGCAAGGTGGATGCCGTTCTGAAAGCAGCCGCGCGGCTTGGCGCGACGGTCCTGCTCAAAGGAGAGGCGACTGTGCTGGCCGATGCTCAGGGCCAGAGCCGCCTTCACGCGGCACTCTATGATCGGACGGCGCCTTGGCTCGGGACAGCCGGAGCCGGAGATGTGTTGGCCGGGCTGATTGCCGGCCTATCCGCATCGCGCATTGCCCAGGAGCACGCGCCGATTGACCTCGCGGCTGCGGCGGCTTGGCTCCACGCAGAGGCGGCGCGGACGTTTGGTCCAGGGCTGATCGCCGAAGACCTGCCAGAGCAACTGCCCGCAGTCTTCCGGAAAATCGGATTTTGATCGTAGAGGGTTACCCGCTTCAGAGGACGGGGCAGAACAGCTCTAATCCGTCCGCATATATAATGTGGTCGGTGTCAAAACGCAGGCGATAGAGAACGCGCTTTGCTTTGGGGAGTGTTTTCAGGAACTCGCCGTCTTCGAGGCGGCCGACGCGCATCAAAGCCTGCTTCTGTCCGGTCAGCGCTTGGGCGCGCCAGTCACGAATCAGGATTTTCTGGTTTGCGGGCAAGTCGGTATCGTGTTCGGGACGATCATGGCCAAGGCTTCCAGCGCGGATACGGACGACTTCACACTCGGTTTCGAAACGGTCGATTCGGCGCAAAACGGACATACCGGCGTCGCGGGTGATGATCCGCGCACCTTCTTTTAAAGCCTCTACCGCAACGGCACCCATCGCAGTGAGAACTTGTGTGCCAGAGGTCATGCCCCATGTAACACTGTTCATATCGCTCGCGATCAGTGTTTCTTTTGTCGTCTGAAACATGTCCACCTCGTACCCATCCACGGACCCACACTCCGCGATGAGAGTAAAGAAACCGTCGAAAGGGGGCGAAAATAAGGCGCGTGCAAAAAAATTCATTTTGCCTCTCGCCACTGGCGAAACCCTTTGCTAGAGAGCAGTCCTCGGATGCGGGTGTGGCGAAATTGGTAGACGCACCAGATTTAGGTTCTGGCGCCGCGAGGCGTGGGGGTTCAAGTCCCTCCACCCGCACCACTGATAAATCTTCCCTAAAATCAATTGGTTCGTGCGCGCTCTTGATGGGCGCAGGTTTTATTTGACCGATCCTGTCATCTCTCCGTTACACTGGTCTTGCGGCAGTCACCCATAAGGAGCGCGCTGGATGGAGGAGTTGGAGACCAAATATGTCACGCCGTTGACCGAGGCTGTGACAGGGCTCTTGGACTACTTGTGGACCTTTGGGATGCAGCTGTTCACGCCAGTGCAGTTCATCGCGATTGCGGTGGCGCTGTTGGCCGCGCTGATCCTGCATCGACTGGTCCGGCGCATCATCAAGACTGTTGCTGAAACGACCGAAGGCCGTCTGACCCGCCGCGCGCTGGCGACGGCAGGGGCGATCAGTTTGCCGATTGGCTGGGTGATCGGGCTTTGGATCGCGATGGGGGCGCTTGGGTTTTTCGGGCAGCCGACGGCGATGGTCCGGCTGTTTGCCAGCCTGATCAATGCGTGGATCATCATCCGCATTCTGACCACGCTGCTGCCGACAAACTCCTTTGCCAATCTGGTCAGCTGGACGATCTGGGCTGTGGCGGCGCTGAATGCGGTCGGGCTTTTGGACCCGACGATCCTGTGGCTCGATTCGATCAAGTTCTCGTCCAATCAGCTGAAGATTTCCCTGTGGACTGCGATCCAAGGGCTGATCATCAGTTCGATACTTCTGTGGATCGCCTATCACTCGTCGGGTTTCATCGGGCGCAGGCTCGAGGCGGCGACGTCGCTGTCTCCGACGGCTCAGGTGCTCCTGTCCAAGGTGCTCGGGATCATTCTGATGGTGGTCGCGGTGCTGGTGGGGATGCAGGTGGTCGGGATCGACCTGACGGCCTTTGCGGTGTTCTCGGGTGCATTGGGCTTGGGTGTTGGTCTGGGGATGCAGCGGACAGTGGCGAACTTTGTTGCCGGATTTACCATGCTCGCGGATCGGTCGATCAAACCCGGCGACGTGATCGAAATCCAGACGGGCGACGGGCCGACCTATGGCGTGGTCAAGGCGTTGGCGGGTCGGTATGTGTCTGTGCGGACGCGGTCGGGGACAGAAACCCTGATCCCCAATGAAATCCTCATCTCTAATCCGGTGACGAACTGGTCCTTCTCGGATAAGCGAGTGCGGCGGTCGGTACCGATCGGGGTGGCCTATTCCACCGATCTGGAAAAAGCGATGGCGCTGGCGATCGAAGGCGCGTTGGCCTGTCCGCGCGTTTTGCGGACCCCGACGCCCGCCTGCCTGATTAAGGGATTTGGAGACTCTAGCGTGGATCTGGAATTGCGGTTCTGGATGTCCGACCCCGAGGGCGGGGTGGCTAACGTCACCAGCGAGGTCTACCTGCAAATCTGGAAGCGGTTCCGCAGCAATGACATCGAAATCCCGTTCCCGCAGCGGGAGATTACGATCAAGAATGCGCCCGCTTCGGACGTACCAACGGCTCAAACCCCGGAATAACGGCCCAATCCGCCGGACTCGGATGGTTCGGCTGACAAATACGCCTTGCGCGTATCGCTTGTCCGCCTTAGAACGCGCCAAACCGATCCGGCGGGCGTGGCCCGCCCTAATTTCTATGGGGAAACGTATGCAGGTCACCGAGACGCTGAACGAAGGTCTGAAGCGCGGTTATGCGATCACCGTCACCGCAGCCGAGCTGGAAGCCAAGGTCAACGAAAAGCTGATCGAAGCGCAGCCTGAGATCGAAATGAAGGGCTTCCGTAAGGGTAAAGTCCCGATGGCTCTGCTGAAAAAGCAGTTCGGCCAGCGCGTACTGGGCGAAGCGATGCAGGAAGCCATCGACGGCGCCATGAACGAGCACTTCGAAAAGTCGGGCGACCGTCCTGCGGCACAGCCTGCGGTCAAAATGACCAACGACGACTGGAAAGAAGGCGACGACGTAGCAGTCGAAATGACCTACGAAAAGCTGCCCGAGATCCCCGAAGTCGACCTGTCGGGCGTCAAGCTCGAGAAGCTGGTTGTTAAGGCGGACGACGCACAGGTTCAGGAAACTCTGGAAAGCCTGGCAAAGAACGCACAGGACTTTGACGCGCGCGAAGAAGGCGCAGCGGCAGAAGACGGCGACCAGATCGTATTCGACTTCCTGGGTAAAGTTGACGGCGAAGCCTTTGAAGGCGGCGCAGCAGAAGACTACCCGCTGGTTCTGGGTTCGAACAGCTTCATCCCCGGCTTCGAAGAGCAGCTGGTTGGCGTGAAAGCTGGCGAAGAAAAAGACGTCACCGTAACCTTCCCCGAAGAGTACGGCGCGGCCCACCTGGCAGGCAAAGAAGCTGTCTTCGAGTGCAAGATCAAAGAAGTGAAAGCACCCAAAGCGGCTGAAATCGACGACGAGCTGGCCAAGAAATACGGCGCAGAAGATCTGGAAGCCCTGAAGGGTCAGATCCGCGAGCGTCTGGAAGCTGACTACGCGAACACCGCACGTCAGGTGACCAAGCGCAAGCTGCTCGACGCTCTGGACGGTCTGGTCTCGTTCGACCTGCCCCCGAGCCTCGTTGAAGCCGAAGCCGGCCAGATCGCGCACCAGCTGTGGCACGAAGAGAACCCCGAGGTTCACGACCACAACCACGACAAGATCGAGCCCACCGAAGAGCACAACAAGCTGGCCGAGCGCCGCGTGCGTCTGGGCCTCTTGCTGGCCGAAATCGGCAACAAAGCCGAAGTCGAAGTGACCGATCAGGAAATGACCCAAGCGGTTATGGCGCAGGCGCGTCAGTACCCCGGTCAGGAGCGTCAGTTCTTCGAATTCATCCAGCAGAACCCGCAGATGCAGCGGCAGCTGCGCGCGCCGATCTTCGAAGACAAGGTTGTTGACCACATCGTGGCTCAGGCTGAAGTCACCGAGAAAGAGATCAGCAAGGACGAGCTGAAAGAAGCTGTCGATGCTCTGGAAGAAGAAATCGCATAATCTGTGGTTCCTTTGACAGGATTTCGGGCCGTCCCATTTTGGGGCGGCCTTTTCTTTTGGGCCATCGGTGCGTGTTTGGCCGGTGGTTTGATTTGAGTATTTTACAAAGCAGAAAGAGGCGGGGATGGCGCAGTTTGATGTGCGTGCGGCGTCAATTGAGGACGCCGAGCGGATTGCTGAAATTCATGTGGCATGCTGGCACGAGACCTATCGGGGTTTGCTGCCGGATCGTTTGCTGGATCAGATGACTGTCGCGGACCGTGCGGAGATGTGGCGCGGTGTTTTTGCGGCCTTTGAGGCTGGAGCTTTTGGTCAGTGCGCTGTGTTGGAGTTAGATGGAGAGGCCGTTGGGTTTGCCGGATATTGCGGGCAGCGGGACGAGGCTTTGAAGCCGAAGGGTTTTGGCGGAGAGATTTCCGCCATTTATGTGCGGCGTGCATGCCAAGGGCAGGGTGCAGGGCGGCTCTTGATGCGGTGGTGTGCCGAGGCGTTGTTGTCTGCAGATGCTCAGAGCGCTGCATTGTGGGCGCTGCGGGAGAATGCGCCGGCGCGGGCGTTTTATGAGCGTTTAGGCGGGGAGCTGTGCGGCGAGAAGCAGGAAGTTCGCGACGGCGCGGTTCTGCATTCTGTGGCTTATGGCTGGCCCGATCTGCGCGTGTTGGCAGGGGCCTGAAACAAAAAACGCCGCGCAGGTGGGCTGCGCGGCGTCGCTTCGGGATTTGGAATAGGCGCGAGGCCTTATTCCGAAGCTGTCTCGTCTTCGTCGTCCGACGCTGCCGAGCCGAGGTCGTCGAACAGCTGCGAAACTTCGAATTCCGCTGCTGCTTCTTCTTCGGCTGCCAGTTCCTGGATCGACTTGCCCGATGCCTGCAGTTCAGCTTCTTCGGTCGAACGCGCGACGTTCAACTGAATGGTTGCTTCGACTTCGGGGTGCAGTACGACGTGTACGTCGTGCAGACCAAGGTACTTGATCGGTGCCGACAATACGACCTGCTTGCGATCAACGGTGAAACCAGCTTCGGTGGCTGCGTCTGCGGCGTCACGGGTGGTGACAGAACCGTACAGAGCACCCGCGTCCGACGCGGCACGAATCACGACGAACTGCTGACCGTTCAGCTTTTCTGCCAGTGCTTCGGCTTCTTTTTTGGTTTCGAGGTTGTTTGCTTCCAGCTGGGCTTTTTTCGCGGCGAATGCGTCGATGTTCGCTTTCGATGCGGTCATAGCTTTCTGCTGGGGCAGCAGGAAGTTGCGTGCGTAGCCGGGCTTTACGTCTACGACGTCGCCCATCTGGCCGAGCTTTGCAACGCGCTCAAGAAGGATAACTTGCATTGTAGTCTCTCCTTATTTCACAGCGTAGGGCAGCAGAGCGAGGAAGCGGGCGCGCTTGATAGCACGAGCCAGTTCACGCTGCTTCTTTGCCGATACGGCGGTGATGCGCGAAGGAACGATTTTGCCACGCTCAGAGATGTAGCGCTGCAGAAGACGGGTGTCTTTGTAATCGATCTTGGGTGCGTTGTCGCCCGAGAAGGGGCATACTTTGCGACGGCGGAAAAACGGTTTGGTAGCCATGGTTTAGATCCCTTTCCTAATCCGCTTAGCGACGCTCGCGGCGTTCACCGCGTTCACCGCGTTCACCGCGCTCTTCGCGCTTCTGCATCTGGATCGACGGACCTTCGTCGTGCTCGTCAACTTTGATGGTCATGACGCGCATAACGTCGTCATGCAGGCGCATCAGGCGTTCCATTTCCTGAACCGCTGCCGAGGGGGCGTTGGTGCGCAGGAAAGCGTAGTGGCCTTTGCGGTTCTTGTTGATCTTGTACGCCATGGTTTTGACGCCCCAGTATTCACTGGTTACGATGGCACCACCATTGTCGGACAGAACGGTCGAGAAGTGTTCGATCAGGCCTTCGGCCTGTGCGCCGGACAAGTCCTGACGCGCGATAAAGACATGCTCATAGAGAGCCATGTGTTATCTCCAGTCATTTTCAGCGAGCTTCATAGGGCGGGTTACTCCTTCGCCCCACCCACGAGAGGTCACGCGGTTCACAGAATTTGCGAAGGAAGCGCTCTTATACACGAGTTCGGAAAAAACACAAGGCGCGATGGGCGCATTCATGGATTGCGCCTGAAATGGCAACAATGGGGCAGGGTCGAGCCGAAAATACCCAATCTGCGCCCAATTATCGCCCCGACCGTTAAGCAAGAGTTAACGCCATATAAATCGGTAAACGAGAGCGGGTAAATGGTAGCACTGAATGAAAAGCCCAATGGGCAGGGAGGCGGAGCGGTCTGGAGGGACGGCGAAGTCCACGTGGAGCCGACCATATGGGGATATGTCGTGCATTGCGTTTCTGCCGGAGAAAAGCTGATGCCGGCTGTGCGTCTGGCGACGGCCTTGGTCGGGATTGTCGTGATTACGATGTCTGTCGGCCTATGGTTTCTGCCAAGCGATTTCATCGGCGAGGAAACACTCTTTGTGAAGCTGGTGACATCGAGCATGGGCATTTGCGGCGGAGCGATGCTGGTGCAGGCGGCGCTCTCGGTCGGTCGGCCCGAAGTTCAGTTGGATATGCAGCACCGTGAGGTCCGCATCATTGAACGCTCGCGCCGAGGGGCAACGCGTCTTTTGGCGTGCCACAGCTTTTCAACCTTGTCCGATATCCGTGTCGAGCACGGCGAATTGCTGGCCGAAGACCGTTCGGGCCAAGAGGTTCTGCGTGTCCGGTTGAGCGCCGCGCAAGACCCCGGCAAGATCGAAAATCGTTTGCGCCGCGAGGTGTTTGGTCAACGCTGGTAAAGACCGGACCTGTGCAGACGGGAACCTGCACGTTGTTCGAATTTACACAGAACATGTTGATCCACAGCGAATTGTCCGAAGCAGTGCTTCGGACGATCTCTATGTGTGTAACGCAACACCCCTCTGGAGAGCGAAATGAAGAACACCCTGATTGCAGCCCTGGTCGCCACTACCGCAGCTTCCGCAGCATATGCAGCCCCCGAAAAGTACATCCTGGACCCCAGCCACAGCCAGATCGTGTTCAACTACAACCACCTCGGGTTCTCGACCACCTATGGCATGTACTCGGGTTTTGAAGGCGAGATCATGTTTGACGCCGAAGCGCCCGCAGACAGCTCGGTGACCGTGTCCTTCCCGACCAACACTCTGATCACCGGCTGGGACGAGCGCACCCAGCACTTCCTGACCGGCGATTTCTTTGGCGCAGAAGAGAGCCCCGAGATTTCGTTCACCTCGACCGGCATTGAAGTCACCGGCGAGACCACCGGCGTCATCACTGGCGACCTGACCATCAATGGCGTGACCAAGTCGATCGCTCTGGACGCAGAGATGACCCAGATGGGCGACCACCCGATGGCGAACAAGCCTTGGGTTGGCTTTAACGCGACAACCACCGTTGTGCGCAGCGAGTTCGACATGGGCCAGTTCGCACCCTACGTCAGCGACGAAGTCGAAGTCTTCATCTCGATCGAGGCGATGAAAGCCGAGTAATCGCTGAACAGCGAACCGGTACCAGAAATGAAAAAGGCGGTCAGAGTTCTGACCGCCTTTCTTTTTGTCTGGCCGTTTGGGCCGAGGGGTTATTCCCCCTCGGTGGCGCGGGTAGCTGTCAGGGTAATCGCTACGTCGACGGAATATCCCAGCGAACCTTCGTCACTCATGCTGTCACCCACATGGTAATTGCGGCGGTCCAGAGTGACGGTACCATTCACGGTCGCTGTGTCGCCGTCGATGGTCAGGTCAAACGGCATGGTGACCGGTTGCTCGTAGCCTTTGATCGTCAGCGTGCCTTCGGCGGTGTTGCCCTCGGCGGTCGAGATCAGGTCAGCGGCAAATGTCGCAGTCGGGTGCTCTTCGACGTTGAAGTAGTCGGGGCCCATGGCTTGGTCTGTGACAGTGCCCAAGGTCAGAGAGGGGATCGAGATGGTGACTTCCGCTTGGCCCTTGGTGTCAGATTCGGCTGTCTCGTCATAGCTGATCGAGGCAGTCCAGTCGGCGAAGCTGCCTTTGACCGAGGAGCCCATCTGCTGAACGGTGATCGCGATTTCGCCTTCGGTGACGGTCCAGTCGGTCTCGACCTCTGCCAGTGCGGCCGCTTCGGTGCGTTCAGGCTGTGCGAACAGACCCAGACCTGCGCCTGTGCCCAGAGCGGCGGCCCAGATTACCAGTGCAACCAACAGCGGGGCAAAGACGGTGTGCTTGTCTTCCAGCGGGCCTGTGGCGGGATAGCCGGGTAGCATCCGCAGCAGAGTTGCGTCGCGGTCAATGAAGTGGTGCTTTAGTGCGCCAAGGACGTGGGCGATGATCGTGAACATCAGAACTTTTTCAAAAATCCCGTGCAGCACAGAAAAGGTATGCGAAAGGTCCGGTGATTTGGGGATGAAGGGCAGGGACTGGCCAAAGGACCACCAGATCGGTGCGTAGCCTTCTGCGCTGGCGTGGTGGATCCAGCCGGTCAGGGGCACGATGATCAGCGAGCCGTAAAGCAGCCAATGCGCGGTTTCGGCCAGCAGGGATTCAACAGGCTTGTCTGCATTCAGCAGAGCGGGTTTCGGCTGGGTCAGCGCCCACAGGATGCGCAGGATCGCCACAAAGAATACAGTGACCCCCAGGGTTTTGTGCAGGGAGAAGAGCCACGCTTTTTGCGCAAGCTGCTCCGAAGTCTCGAAGGGGGCGTCGGTTGCGATGATCCCGAGGGGAATCAGCGTGAGAATGAGCAGCGCGACGAGCCAGTGGAATGTCTTGGCTACGGCGCCGTAGTGTGTGGCGTTATTGCTGAGGGGCATTGAAAGGTCCTGAACGTCAAATGTGGAGGGGTCCACTTGGGAAAATAGCGTATGGGCAGTTTGCCACAATCTGTGCGCCTGCACAGAGTTTGTGCCCTGCGCTTGTGGGTTTGAGCCGGACCGTCTAGACCTGTCGCAACTTTTTTAAAACGGAGAACTCCATGACACGCGCTTTCGTGTTTCCGGGGCAGGGCGCTCAGACCATCGGGATGGGCAAGGCACTCGCTGAGGCATATCCTGCATCCAAGGCTGTTTTTGACGAGGTTGACGAGGCTCTGGGCGAGAATCTGTCCGGCCTGATTTGGGAGGGGGACATCGAAACCCTGACTATGACCGCCAACGCACAGCCCGCACTGATGGCGACCTCGCTGGCGGCCATGCGCGCTTTGGAAGCTGAAGGTGTGTCCGTGACTGATGCGGCGTTCGTCGCTGGTCACTCGCTGGGGGAATACTCGGCGCTGGCAGCGGCTGGGTCGCTGTCCGTTGCGGATTGTGCGCGCCTGCTGCGTTTGCGCGGCGATGCGATGCAGCAAGCCGTTCCCGTGGGCGAGGGCGCAATGGCGGCTCTGCTGGGTCTGGGTTTCGAGACGGCTGCTGCCGTAGCGGCGGCGGCTGCCGAGGGTCAGGTCTGTCAGGCGGCGAACGACAACGATCCCAGTCAAGTTGTGATCTCCGGCGACAAGGCAGCTGTCGAGCGCGCCTGTGATATCGCCAAGGAAAAAGGCGCCAAGCGCGCGCTGCTGCTGCCCGTCAGCGCTCCTTTCCACTGTGCACTGATGCAGCCTGCGGCGGACAAGATGGCGGCGGCTCTGGCCGAGGTCGAGATCAAGAACCCCGCGGTCCCGCTGGTCGCGAACGTGCGTGCCGAGGCCGTGACCGAAGGCACCTTGATCCGCAATCTTCTGGTCGAGCAGGTCACCGGCAGCGTCCGCTGGCGCGAGAGCGTCGCGTGGATGGCGGCGAATGGCGTGACCGAGATTTGGGAAATTGGTGCGGGCAAGGCGCTGAGCGGGATGATCAAACGGATCGACCGGTCTGTGGCGACCAAAGCTGTTGGCACCCCCGACGACGTAAAAGCGGCTGTAGCGGCTGAGTGATTGAGGGCTGCGCCGGGGGCTGTGCGCCCCCGGACCCCCGCAGGGTAATTGGACCAAGATGAAATTTGGTTCCGAGAGAAGGATGAACGACATGTTTGATTTGACCGGCAAGAACGTCCTGGTGACCGGCGCTTCGGGCGGTATCGGCGGCGAGATCGCAAAAGCGCTGCACGCAGCGGGCGCGACCGTTGGCCTGAGCGGCACCCGTGTGGAGCCTTTGGAAGCGTTGGCGGCGGAACTGGGCGAGCGCGCTCATGTGCTGCCCTGTAACCTGAGCGATGCCGAAGCGGTTGACGCGCTGCCCAAGCAGGCGGCCGAGGCCATGGGCTCTGTCGATATTCTGGTGAACAACGCGGGCATCACCCGTGACAACCTGTTCATGCGGATGTCGGACGAAGAGTGGTCGCAGGTTCTGGAAGTGAACCTGACCTCGACTTTCCGTCTGTGTCGCGGCGTGCTGCGCGGGATGATGAAGGCGCGTTGGGGCCGCATCATCAACATCAGCTCGATCGTTGGCGCGACCGGCAACCCCGGTCAGGGCAACTATGCTGCCGCCAAAGCGGGTATGGTCGGCATGTCCAAGTCGCTGGCCTATGAAGTTGCGGCGCGCGGCATTACTGTGAACGCGATTGCGCCCGGCTTTATTGCGACCGCGATGACCGACAAGCTGAACGACAAGCAGAAAGAGGGCATCCTGACCCAGATTCCTGCGGGCCGTATGGGCAACCCCGAAGAGATCGCGGCTGCGACGCTGTATCTGGCGAGCAACGAGGCCGGTTATGTCACCGGCACCACCCTGCACGTCAACGGCGGGATGGCCATGCTGTAAGGTTCCCTAGAGGGACTTGTGGAAAGCGTTTGCGTTGCCTGAGTGATGTGCTATAGGCGGCGCAGATTTTAGCCGAGGGTGCCATTGGCGCGTCGGCTGTTCGCTCTGCGGTAGATGCCGTAGGGTCAAGAGCCGCCCGGTCGGGCAGAGACGTCCACCCCTCGGGGCGCGGGCAACAAAACGGGCAAGAGCCCAGTAGAAGTGATGAGGAATTGACATGAGCGATGTCGCAGAACGCGTAAAGAAGATCGTTGTAGAGCACCTCGGTGTTGACGAAGACAAAGTCGTCGAGACTGCTTCGTTCATCGACGATCTGGGCGCAGACAGCCTTGACACCGTTGAGCTGGTCATGGCGTTCGAAGAAGAGTTCGGCATCGAGATCCCCGATGACGCAGCCGAAAACATCCAGACCTTCGGCGACGCGGTCAAGTTCATCTCGGAAAACCAGTAATTTCCGACTGACTTACCTATAGCGGAAGCGGCGTTCCTGATTGGAGCGCCGCTTTTGCTTTGTGGGCCTGCGTGTTTTGCGATTCGAGTGTTGGGCGCGGTTTGGCCCGTTTTATCGGCGGATTGGTGCGGCTGAGGGGCCTGCAATCGAGGGGGCTGGTGCGCCAAGCCCTTGCCCCCCACGTGATTTGCGGGGTAGACAGCGGCAAAGCACTAACGAGGAAGGGCAGCCGTATGCGTCGTGTCGTCGTCACCGGTTTGGGATTGGTAACTCCGCTGGCTTGCGGGGTCGAGGAAACCTGGTCGCGTATTCTGGCCGGAGAGTCGGGCGCTGGCCCGATCACCAAATTCGATGCCAGCAATCTGGCCACCACTTATGCCTGCGAGATTCCGCTGGGCGATGGGACCGATGGCACCTTCAATCCCGATGACTGGATGGCGCCCAAAGAGCGTCGCAAGGTCGATGACTTTATCCTCTACGGGATTGCGGCAGCGATGCAGGCGGTCAAGGATTCCGGTTGGGAGCCCGAAGATGCCGAGGCGCGTGAACGCACTGGCGTCATGATCGGTTCCGGCATCGGTGGTCTGAACTCGATCGCGGAAACCGCTGTTCTGATCAAGGAAAAGGGCCCGCGCCGTGTGTCGCCGTTCTTTATCCCAGGTGCACTGATCAACCTGATCTCGGGTCAGGTTTCGATCAAGTTCGGCTTCAAAGGCCCGAACCACGCTGTTGTGACCGCATGCTCGACCGGCGCGCACGCCATTGGCGATGCAGCCCGTCTGATTAAAGATGGCGACGCTGACGTGATGGTTGCTGGTGGCGCAGAGGGTGCGATCTCGGAAATCGGGATCGCGGGCTTCAACGCCTGTAAAGCGCTGTCGACCAAGCGTGCGGACGACCCCAAAGCGGCAAGCCGCCCCTATGACGCGGACCGTGACGGCTTTGTTATGGGCGAGGGTGCGGGCATCGTGGTTCTGGAAGAATACGAGCACGCCAAAGCGCGCGGTGCGAAAATCTACGCCGAAGTTCTGGGCTATGGCCTGTCGGGCGACGCGTACCACATCACCGCCCCCAGCGAAGATGGCGAAGGCGGCGAGCGTTCGATGAAAGCCGCGCTGAAGAAAGCCGGTCTGGAGCCCAACGCGATTGACTACATCAACGCGCATGGCACCTCGACCATGGCGGACGTGATCGAACTGGGCGCGGTAGAGCGTCTGATGGGCGATCATGCGAGCAACGTCACCATGTCCTCGACCAAGTCGGCGACCGGTCACCTGCTAGGCGCTGCTGGTGCGATCGAAGCGATCTTCTCGATCCTTGCGATCCGCGATCAGGTGGCTCCGCCGACCATCAACCTCGACACCCCTGCGGTGGAGACCAAGGTTGATCTGGCCCCGAACAAGAAGGTCGAGCGCAAGATTGATGTGGCTCTGTCCAACAGCTTTGGCTTTGGCGGCACCAATGCCAGCGTGATCTTTGGGAAAGTGAAGTAATGTGGCGCAGTGTTGCCTCTAACGCGCTGACGTTTCTGATCGTCGCGATCTTTCTGCTGTCCGGGGTTGTGATCTCGGGCCAACGCCAGTTCACAGAGGCCGGCCCGCTGGACGAGGCGATCTGTTTGCGCGTTGAGCGTGGCAGCAACTTCAGCCGCGTGTCCGAGAACCTTGCCGAGCAAGGGGCGATTACGAACGCGCAGATCTTTCGCGTTGGGGTCGATTACAGCGATAAATCCACCGAGCTGAAGGCGGGGTCCTATCTGGTGCCCGCCAACACCTCGATGGAAGAGATCGTGGACATCGTTACCCGTGGCGGGGCAAGCTCTTGTGGCACCGAGGTGGTCTACCGCGTTGGTGTGAACTCACTGGTCGGAGAGGTCCGCGAGCTGGACCCTGCGACGGGCCGTTTCGAAGAGGTCGCCGAGTATTCGCCTGGTGCGGATGCGGAAGTGCCCGCTGAAGTGACCCGCGTGAAGGAGCTGGGGGACACCCGCTACCGCATCGCGCTGGCCGAAGGTGTGACCAGCTGGCAGATCGTGAATGCTTTGAACAGCGTCGATATTCTGGATGGTGATATCTCGGGCATTCCGGCCGAGGGCAGCCTCGCGCCTGACAGCTACGAAGTGTCCAAAGGGGACGACCGTGCCAGCGTGATTGCGCGCATGGAAGCGTTGCAGGCGGACCGTGTGGCCGAAGTTTGGGCCAGCCGTTCGGACAACATCGAGGTCGAGACCCCCGAAGAGATGCTGATCCTTGCCTCGATCATCGAGAAAGAGACCGGCATCGCGGAAGAGCGTCCTCAGGTGTCGAGCGTGTTCACCAACCGTTTGGCGCAGGGCATGCCGCTGCAGACTGACCCCACGGTGATCTACGGAATCACTCAGGGTGAAGGCGTTCTGGGCCGCGGTCTGCGCCAGAGCGAATTGCGCCGCGAGACGCCTTGGAACACCTATGTGATCCGTGGTTTGCCGCCAACTCCGATTGCGAACCCCGGTCTGGCATCGTTGCGTGCGGCGGTCGATCCTGCTGATACGCCGTACCTCTTCTTTGTGGCGGATGGCACAGGTGGGCACGCGTTTGCCGAAACTCTGGCCGAGCATAATGCGAATGTGGCCAAGTGGCGGGCGATTGAAGCCGAGCGCGCAAATAACTGATATCGCTTGATGAATGCGGTTTGAGAGAGCGTCCCATTGGGGCGCTTTTTCTGTTTTGGGCCTGCTAGTGCAGGCCGCCTGCGGCGCGGGTATTTGTGCCAAGAAAGAGATGCGTCTTTCCAAAGGGTTAAGGGCGCGGGCGTGTGAAATGCCGGGTCATAGGCGTGGCGGCGCGGGCGCGGTATATCTGGTGCCAAGCTAGACGGGACGGGTCCGCCACTTTGCAGGCAAACGGGTGGTGGGTCGCGTTCTCTCGTGCGGGTTTCGCATGAGAGGCAAAACACAATGAACACAATTATCGAGCAGCCCCATGAGGATCGTATTTTCCGCCGCTATCGCAGTGTGGCGGGGCAAATCCACGATCTGATCGGGGAGATCGAAGCCCTGCAAGACAAGATCCGCGACGGTGACTTTGTAGCGGTAAAGGACAGCGAAAAGAAGCTGTCAGATTTGCGGGGTTGGTTGAAACGAGCCCATGACTTGGAGGATCTGCAGAATGAACGAACTGGACAGACACGGGGCGGGGCCGAGCTTGACCTCGGAGCCGCACGCGCTTCGATCGGGGGCCGCTTGGCTCGCCTCCGCGCCGCTGGAGGTGCAGGAGCAGTTTCTGGACGGTCTGAGTGAAGCAGAGGTCGCGGCGTTGCCGTGGCTGTTCGAGTTCTGGGCTTTGCCACACCAGTTGCCGCCTTCGGGGGATTGGCGCAGCTGGGTGATTATGGGTGGGCGCGGCGCGGGGAAAACCCGCGCCGGTGCCGAATGGGTGCGCGCGCGGGTCGAGGGCAGTAGGCCCCATGATCCGGGCGCGTGTTCCCGCATCGCGCTGGTCGGAGAGACCTTTGATCAGGTACGCGAGGTGATGATTTTCGGAGAGAGCGGGATTTTGGCCTGCTCCCCGCCGGACAGACGGCCCGAATGGAGTGCGACGCGGCGGCGGTTGACTTGGCCCAATGGGGCCGAGGCGGCGGCCTTTTCCGCGCATGATTTCGAAGGGCTGAGGGGGCCGCAGTTCGATGGCGCTTGGGTCGATGAATTGGCCAAGTGGAAGAACGGGCAGGAGGCTTGGGACATGTTGCAGTTTGCGCTGCGGCTTGGGGATGATCCGCGGGTTTGTGTGACGACGACGCCGCGGAATGTGGGGGTGCTGAAGGATTTGCTGAAGGCGCCATCGACGGTGGTGACCCATGCGCGGACGCAGGACAATTCGGCTTATCTGGCGGGATCGTTCCTGGCCGAGGTCGAGGCGCGCTATGCGGGGACGCGGCTGGGGCGGCAAGAATTGGATGGCGTGCTGCTGGAGGAGGCCGAAGGGGCGCTCTGGCGGGCGGCTGATCTGGAGCGGGCGCGGGTGGACCGGGTGCCCGAGTGTGATCGCGTTGTGGTGGCGGTGGACCCGCCTGTGACGGGGCATGCGGGGTCGGACACCTGCGGGATCGTTGTAGTGGGGGCTGTGTTGCAAGGGCCACCGCAGTCTTGGCGGGCCTATGTGCTGGAGGATGCGTCGGTGTCTGCTGCCAGTCCCATGGCTTGGGCGCAGGCGGCGGTGGCGGCGATGCGTCGGCACAGCGCTGATCGCATTGTGGCCGAGGTCAATCAGGGCGGGGATCTGGTCGAGACGGTTTTGCGGCAGGTGGACCCTTTGGTGGCCTATCGCAAGGTTCATGCCTCGCGCGGGAAGGTTGCTCGGGCTGAACCAGTGGCCGCGCTCTATGAACAGGGACGCGTGCGCCATGTGCGCGGGCTGGCCGAACTGGAGGATCAGATGTGCCGCATGGGCCCGCGCGGGTTCGAGGGTAAGGGCAGTCCCGATCGCGTGGATGCCCTTGTTTGGGGGGTGACCGATCTGCTGATTCAGGCGGCGGCGGGGTACCGGCACCCTCAGGTACGCAGCCTCTAGGGGGCAGCGCACGGTGGTCCCAGCGGGTGTTAATCTTTGCGGCGGATAAGTGTCACACAGACGGCGCGGGATGGTCCCTCGCCAGAACGGAACGGAGGGACAATGGCGGTTTTCGATCTCTTCCGGGGTCGGGCAGAGCCCCAGCCCGTGCCAGAGACCAAGGCCAGCGCGGCCGGTCCGGTGGTGCACTGGTCGGGGGGCGGACGGATTGCCTGGACCCCGCGGGATACGGTTTCGCTGACCCGTGCAGGGTTTGTCGGCAATCCGGTGGGCTTTCGCGCGGTCAAGGTGATCGCCGAGGCGGCGGCCTCTTTGCCGCTGATCCTGCAGGATAGCGCGGCGCGGTATTCGGAGCATCCTTGGCTGGCGCTCTTGAATCGGCCCAACGGGGCGCAGGGGCGGTCCGAGTTTCTGGAGACCCTGTATGGCCAGATGCTGCTGTCGGGGAACGGGTACATCGAGGCGGTCGGTGCCGAGGGCGTGCCGGAGGAGCTGCATGTGCTGCGCTCTGACCGGATGCATGTAGTGCCGGGGGCGGATGGTTGGCCGGTGGCCTATGACTATGTGGTCGGGGCGAAAAAGCACCGGTTCGATATGGTCGGAGGTCAGCCCGTTTGCCATATCCGCAGCTTTCACCCGCAGGACGACCATTACGGTCTGTCGCCCCTAGAGGCGTCGGGGACCGCGATTGACGTCCACAATTCGGCGGCGCGTTGGTCCAAGGCGTTGTTGGATAACGCGGCGCGGCCTTCGGGGGCGATTGTGTATTCCGGGGCCGAGGGGCAAGGCACCATGAGCGCGGATCAGTATGATCGCCTTGTGGCCGAGATGGAGGCCCACCACACCGGTGCCCGCAATGCGGGTCGTCCGATGCTGCTGGAGGGCGGTCTGGACTGGAAGCCGATGGGGTTCAGCCCCAGCGATATGGAGTTCCAGAAGACCAAAGAGGCTGCGGCGCGGGACATCGCCATTGCCTTTGGCGTGCCGCCGATGCTGCTGGGGATCCCCGGGGACGCGACCTATGCCAACTACCAAGAGGCGCATCGGGCGTTCTATCGCCTGACGGTGCTGCCTTTGGCGGGCAAGGTGCTGGGGGCGTTGTCGAACTGGCTGTCGATGCTGTCGGGCGAAGCGTTGGGTTTGGGGCCGGATATGGACCAGATCCCTGCCTTGGCCGAGGAACGCGAGGCCCGGTGGCGCCGTGTGGCCAATGCTGGTTTCCTGACCGATGCGGAAAAGCGAGTGGCGCTGGGGTTCCCCGCCATGCCCGAGGAGAGTGCAGATGCTTGAACGTAAATTCCATCGCCCCGAGGCCGGTTTGCGCACCGACGGGGCAGAGATCAGCGGCTATGCCTCGGTCTTTGGTTTGGTGGATCGCGGCGGCGATGTGGTGGCCAAGGGCGCTTATGCGGCCTGTCTGGCGCGGCTGAAGGCCAAGGGCGGCAGCGTCCGGATGCTGTGGCAGCACGATCCCAAGCAGCCCATCGGCGTATGGGATGAATTGCGCGAGGACGACCATGGCCTCTGGGTCAAGGGCCGCCTGCTGGAAAGCGTCGATAAGGGGCGCGAGGCTGCGGCCCTGGTCAAGGCGGGTGCGCTGGACGGGCTGTCGATTGGCTATCGCACCGTGCGTGCGGCCAAGGACGGCAAGGGGCGCCGCATCCTGCACGAAGTCGATTTGTGGGAGGTGTCCTTGGTGACCTTTCCCATGCTGCCTGACGCGACCGTTCAGGCCAAATCCCACGATCCCGCGGGGGCCTTTGTTCAGGCGCTGCGGCGGGCCGGTCAGGTGCTGACCCAAGCGTAACATCATTCAAGGAGAGACCCGGATGGATCTGACCGAGGCCATGCCACGGACCGGAGAAGCTGTGCCCAACGCGGACGAAATGCACAGCGCAATCAATGACTTCTTGGGCGCGATTGAAGCGTTCAAGGCCGATGTGAATTCCAAATTTCAAAAGCAGGAAGAGAGACTGACCATGCTTGACCGTAAATCCCTGACCGCAAAACGTCCCGCTCTGTCGATGGCCTATGATGTCGAAGCACCGCACAAGAAGGCCTTTGACGCCTATCTGCGCAGCGGCGACGACGAGGGCCTGCGCGGTCTGGATATCGAGGCCAAGGGTATGTCCACCGCAGTGGCGGCCGATGGCGGCTATCTGGTGGACCCCCAGACCAGCCAGCGCATTTCGGGCGTTCTGTCGAGCACCGCGTCGATCCGTGCGGTTGCCAATGTGGTGAGCGTCGAGGCGACCAGCTACGACGTGCTGATCGACCGCGCCGAACTGGGCCACGGTTGGGCGAACGAAACTTCGACCATGACCGAGACCGCGTCGCCCCAGATCGACCGCATCACCATCCCGCTGCATGAGCTGTCGGCGCTGCCCAAGGCGTCGCAGCGGCTGCTGGATGACAGTGCGTTCGACATCGAAGGTTGGCTGGCGGGCCGTATCGCCGACAAGTTCGCCCGCGCCGAGGCGGCGGCATTCGTGAACGGTGATGGCGTGGACAAGCCCAAGGGCTTCTTGACCCATACCCGCGTGAACAACGAAATCTGGACTTGGGGCAATCTGGGCTATGTGCTGACCGGTGCGGACGCGGCCTTTGGCGGGGCGGAGTGCCTGATTGATCTAGTATACGCGCTGGGTGCCCAGTACCGCGCCCGTGCGCAGTTCGTGATGAACTCGAAAACCGCAGGTCAGGTGCGCAAGCTCAAGGACAACGATGGCCGCTTCCTGTGGTCGGACGGTCTGGCGGCAGGCGAGCCCGCGCGTTTGCTGGGCTATCCCGTCCTGATCGCCGAAGACATGCCCGATATCACCAGCGGTTCGTGCGCAATCGCCTTTGGCGATTTCCAGTCGGGCTACACTGTGGCCGAGCGCCCCGATCTGCGCGTGCTGCGTGATCCCTTCAGCGCGAAGCCCCACGTCCTGTTCTATGCGACCAAGCGCGTCGGCGGGGATGTCAGCGACTTTGCCGCAATCAAACTTCTGAAGTTCGCCGCGTCCTGATGACGTGACGAGGTCGCCCCGCCCATCGGGGCGATCGGTTCCCGTGTTGCCGCTGTCTGGCCAAATCCTCCGCACGAGGGTGGCAGCGCGGGCTCCATTTGAAGGTTTGATTTCGGAGAGTGACATGATCCTGAGCGAAGAAACAAAAGTGCCTCTGGCTGCTCTACCGGTGCAGGCATTCAAGGCGCATCTGCATCTGGGTACCGGTTTTGCTGAAAGTGCTGTCCAGGACGCGGTGCTCGAAGGCTATTTGCGTGCGGCGCTCGCTGCCATTGAGGGGCGGACTGGTAAAGCACTCATCTCCCGAGAATTTTCGTACCGTGTATTCACTTGGCGCGATGTCGAGGGCCAGACCCTGCCTCTCGCTCCAGTCGGTCAGATTCTGGAAATGAGCCTGATTGATGTGGACGACGAGCTGACAATCGTGCCTGCGGAGCGGTATCGCCTTTGCGCTGACGATCAGCGTCCGCGCGTTGTGCCCCGGGGTTCGCAATTGCCGACCATTCCGACGGGCGGCTACGCGGAGATTTTCTTTACAGCCGGCTACGCCGAGACGTGGGAAGAGCTGCCCTCTGATCTGGCTCAGGCTGTCATGATGCTGGCCAGCTACTACTACGAATACCGCGATCAGAGCGCCGGTGGGATGGACGTGTTTCCCTTTGGCGTCAACGGTTTGATCGAGCGCTTCAGGACTGTTCGGAGCTTCGGGAGGATTGGCGCATGAAGCCTGTTCGACTGAACCAGCCGCTGGTTTTGGAAGCGCGGACCACCACGCCGGACGGTGCTGGCGGAATGCAGTCTGGCTGGCAGAGCCTGGGGACCCTCTGGGCAGAGGTGCAAGGCGGTGCCGGCAGACTGACTGGCGGGGCGGCGCAGGTGGTTTCCGAAACCGCCTATCGCATCGTGGTGCGCGCCGCCCCGATGGGGGACGCAGCAAGGCCTCTCCCAGGCCAGAGGTTCCGGACGGAGTCGCGAGTGTGGGGCATCGAGGCGGTCAGAGAGCATGATCACGCGGGTCGCTATCTGGTCTGCTTTGCCAAAGAGGAGGTCGCGATATGAGCTATGCTTTGGCGGCAACTTTACAAACAGCGCTCTTTGAGCAGCTTTCCAGCGATGCGGCAGTTTCTGCTCTGATCGGCGAGGCTGTGTACGACGCGACGCCTTCTGGAACTTTGCCCGAGACCTACGTGCTGATCGGCAACGAAGATGTGCGCGATGCCTCTGACCGAGAGACGTCCGCAGCGCTTCATGATTTCACGCTCTCGGTGGTTTCGACCGCACAGGGGTTTCTGGACGCCAAGAAGGTCGCGGCAGCGATCGGGAAGTCTTTGGACCTGACGCCTCTGCCGCTCTCCGAGGGGCGTGTGGTCTGGCTCCAGTTCCAAAAAGCAAGGGCGCGGCGCCAGAGCGCTTATCGCCAGATCGACCTGCGCTATCGGGCGCATGTCTCGCAGAATTGACATCTATCAGACAAGAGGTGACCCATGGTGGCTCAGGCAGGCAAGGATCTGTTGATCAAGATTGACCGTACAGGTGACGGCGTATTCGAAACTCTGGCCGGTCTGCGCGCGACCCGTCTGTCGTTCAATGCCGAAACGGTTGATGTGACCAGTTTGAATAGTGAGGGCGGTTGGCGCGAATTGCTGTCTGGCGCGGGTGTGAAATCGGCGTCGGTTTCGGGGTCCGGTGTTTTCAAGGATACCGCCGAAGATGCTCGTGCGCGACAGATTTTCTTTGATGGCCAAACCCCTGATTTTCAGGTGATCATTCCCGACTTCGGCGTCGTTCAGGGTGCGTTTCAGATTTCTTCAATCGAATATGCAGGAACCTACGACGGCGAAGCGACCTACGAGCTCTCACTCGCGTCTGCTGGTGCGATCGAATTTACGGCGCTGTGATGGAGAACCCTTGGGCTGCCGAGGTAAGTCTTGGCGTGAATGGCGAAGAAAAGACGCTCAGGTTGACCCTGGGTGTCTTGGCTGAACTCGAAGCGGAGCTGGGGGCAGAGAGTCTGGTTGATCTGATTTCCCGCTTCGAAGGCGGATCGTACCGCGCAAATGATCTGCTCGGCCTGATCACGGCCGGATTGCGCGGTGGGGGCTGGGAGATCGGTCGGGCCGAAATCGCAAATGCGCGGTTCGATCTGGGCTTGGGCGATGCCGCGGCAAAAGCGGCCCGAGCCTTGGCTCTGTCCTTTGCTCCGCCAGATCAAGCCGGATGAGCACATTGGATTTCGACGGTCTTCTCAGGGTTGCGCTGGGGGAGTTGAAACTTAAACCAGCGGATTTCTGGGCGCTAACCCCCTACGAATTCATGATCATGACCGGGCGGGCTGCATCTGCCCGCCCGATGATCCGTGCGCAGCTCGAAGCGTTGAGCCGCGCTTTCCCCGACACAGAGGAGAAGCAAGATGACAGAGGGCTTGAGTGATCTCGAGGCGGATCTTGATCGGCTGGAAGCCAGTCTGGACGGCGCCGCGAGTTTGACCCGAGGGTTCGAGGCAGAGCTTGCCAGAATGCGCGAAGGACTGTCTGAAACCACGCTCGACATGCGCAAGATGGAGCGTGGCATGTCGAGCGGACTGCGCAAAGCGTTCGATGCCATTGCGCTTGATGGCAGCCGCCTGAGTACAGCTTTGTCCGGCTTGGGGCAGAACATGCTGCAGACAGCCTATGCGACAGCGGTAAAGCCGGTGACCGACACCGCCGGAGAGGCCCTTGCTGGAACTCTTGGCGCGCTCATGAGTGGCGTCATGCCTTTCGCAAAGGGCGGGGCCTTCACGCAAGGCCGTGTCATGCCATTCGCCAAGGGCGGCGTGGTTTCCGCTCCGACGACTTTCCCCATGAAGGGTGCGACGGGTCTCATGGGCGAAGCCGGGCCAGAGGCCATCATGCCTTTGACCCGTGGAGCAGACGGCTCTTTGGGTGTGCGCAGTCCCAGCGGAGCGAAGCCGGTTTCGGTCGTCATGAATATCACAACACCGGACGCAGAGAGCTTTCGCCGCAGCCAGAGCCAGATCACTGCCCGCCTGGGCCGAGCACTGGCTCAGGGCCAACGAAACCGTTAAGTCGAGAGGGACCAGATGTCTTTCCATGAAATCCGTTTCCCAACAGATTTGAGCTTTGGGTCACTCGGGGGCCCTGAACGCCGCACCGAGATCGTGACGCTTTCGAATGGACATGAGGAGCGCAATACGCCGTGGCAGCATTCCCGACGTCGCTACGATGCGGGACTTGGGGTCCGATCCCTTGAGGATCTGGAAGCGCTGATCGCATTTTTCGAAGCACGTTCTGGGCAGCTCCATGGCTTTCGCTGGAAAGACTGGAGCGATTATCGAACCGCTTCGGGTAGTGCGCCGATCACACCTGAAGACCAACAGATCGCGACGGGCAATGGTGTCCAAACCAAGTTCCAACTCGCGAAGCGCTATCAATCCGGCGCACATGTTTATCTTCGTCCGATTTCCAAGCCTGTGGCGGCCACCCTGCGCGTCGCAGTGGCTGGCAACGAGATGCACAAAGGGATCGACTGGGAACTTGATGACACCACCGGACAGCTCACCTTCAAAGCCGCGCCGGAGCCGGATGCACCGATTACCGCAGGCTTCGAATTTGACGTGCCTGTGCGTTTCGACACTGACAGCATCCAGATCGCGATGTCCCGTTTCAACGCAGGTGAAGTTCCTGATGTCCCGGTTGTGGAGGTCCGAGTATGAACACATTGACCGAGCATCTGAAGACGGGGACAACCACAGTTTGCCGCGCTTGGCTGATCGAGCGAAAAGATGGGGTCGCGCTGGGGTTTACAGATCATGACTGCGTAGTTTCTTTCGATGGCAAGACGTTCTCGGCGTCTGGTGGCATGACCGTTACTTCGCTTGAGGCACGAACTGGTTTGTCAGTCGACAATGGCGAAGCACTCGGTGTCTTGAGCGATGCTGGCATCCACGAGGACGATGTCAAAGGGGGCCTCTTCGATGATGCGGAGGTCACTTTCTGGCTGGTGAACTGGCAGGACACTCAAGAACGGGAAGTCACGTTTCGGGGAAAACTCGGCGATGTTCGGACTTCGGGCGGGCAATTCCACGCTGAACTGCGCGGTCTCACGGACCAACTGAATCAACCGCGGGGCCGTACCTATCAGAAAGGGTGCAGTGCGTTTCTTGGGGACGGTAATTGCCAAGTCGACCTAAATCAGGCTGCGTTCCGTTTGGAAGGTATCGTCGCGGAAGGCAGCACAAGCCGCGTTTTGCTCCTTGCGACAGATGGTGCGCATGACAAGGGCTGGTTCACCCGTGGGCACCTTTCCGTCGATACCGGCGCGGCCGCTGGCCTGAGTGGTGAGATCAAGAATGACACACTCAGTTCCGGGCTGCGCAGAATCGAGTTGTGGAACCCGCTCGGTGTCGCTCCTGAAATCGGGGCAACCGTGAGCGCATATGCTGGGTGCGACAAACGCTTTGATACCTGTAGGTATAAGTTTCTGAATACACGGAATTTCCGCGGTTTTCCCGATCTTCCCGGGGATGATTGGATGCTGCGCTACCCCAATAGTGCTGAACCCAAAGACGGAGGCAGCCGTCGATGAGTGATGTTTCCGAACGCGTCGTCCTCGAAGTGCGTGACTGGATTGGGACGCCCTATTTACATCAGGCAAGCGTCAAAGGTGTTGGCACAGACTGTCTCGGATTGTTGCGGGGGGTCTGGCGGTCTTTGTGCGGGCAGGAGCCGGAGGCGATCCCGTTTTACACAGCGGATTGGTGTGAGACGTCGCCTACGGACCTACTGGGAGATGCTTTGGATCGAAATTTTCAGCGTCGTCCAGACGGCTCTGAGGCTGTTGGCGATGTCCTGCTCTTTCGCATGAAAGCGGGGTGTCCCGCAAAACACGTTGGCCTTCAAACCAGGGTCGGGACCTTCTCGACCTTTGTTCATGCCTTCAGTCGGCGCGCGGTGGTGGAAAGCCCCCTGAGCGCCCCTTGGCGCCGCAAGATTGTGGCGCGTTTCGCGTTTCCCGAAGAGGTGGTTTCATGGCAACAATAGTTCTTTCTGCCGTCGGTGGTGCGCTAGGTGGCGCGATTGGAGGTGGCCTTGCGGGTCTCGGAATGGCGACCTTGGGGCGTGCGGGTGGCGCATTGCTGGGGCAGGCGATCGACCGGCGCTTGTTTGCAGCAAATTCCGGCTCGGACACGGTTGAGGTGGGCCGCGTTAACCGTCTGCGCATCGGGTCCTCTGCCGAGGGCGCAGGTGTTGCAAAGGTCTACGGTAGGATCCGTATCGGTGGGCAGGTGATTTGGGCGACGCGCTTCAAAGAAGACGTTCATACCACGAAAACCACAGTAGACGGTGCCAAGAACGTCAGCACACAGACCAAGACCCAGAGCTACACCTACTCCATCAGCTTGGCGATCGCTCTGTGTGATGGCCCAATTGCGCGGGTGGGCCGCATTTGGGCAGACGGGACAGAGGTTGATCTGTCGACCGTGAATTTGCGTATTTATCATGGCTTAGACGACCAATTGCCCGACGCTTTGATCGAAGCGATTGAAGGTGCCGATGCCGTGCCCGCCTATCGCGGGACCGCTTATGTTGTTCTCGAGGATCTGCAGCTTGGACCCTTCGGGAATAGGATTCCGCAGTTCAGCTTTGAGGTGGTCCGTCACGCACCTGGTGGTTTAGACGGCCAAGGGGATATTTCGCAAGATATCACAGCTGTGGCAATGATCCCGGGGTCAGGTGAGTACGCTCTGGCAACGACCCCTGTCCATTATGAGAAAGCGCTGGCGACTGCCGAGTCCTCGAATGTGAACAGTTTTTCCGGGATCAGTGATCTTGAGACCTCGGTCGGGGCACTCGTCGAAGAGGCACCGAATTGCAGGGCAACCTCGCTCGTTGTTTCATGGTTCGGGGATGATTTGCGATGCGGCAATTGCACGATCCAGCCCAAGGTCGAACAAACGCAATACGACGGGGTCGGGATGCCTTGGCAGGTCTGCGGACTTGAGCGCGCCGATGCACCTGTCGTTTCGCAGATCGACGGTGACCCAGTCTATGGTGGGACGCCCTCGGACCAGTCTGTTATCGAGGCGATCCGGCATTTGAACGCTGCAGGTCAAGAGGTGATGTTCTATCCGTTTATCTTGATGGATCAGTTAGCTGGCAACGGGCTCGCTGATCCTTGGGGGAATGGAGAGGAGCAGCCGCCTTTGCCTTGGCGGGGACGGATTACTCTCTCTGTCGCGCCATCGCAGGACGGTTCGCCCGATGGCACGGCATTGGCCGATGCCGAAGTCGCCGCGTTTGTGGGGACAGCGCGTCCCTCTGACTTCAGCTTCGACGGCGAAAAAATTATCTATACCGGCCCTGATGAATGGTCTCTGAGGCGCTTTGTTCTGCACAACGCCATGCTGTGTCAGGCGGCGGGTGGCGTCCATGCGTTCTGTATCGGTTCGGAACTCCGCGGGCTGACGCAAATCCGGGGGGCAGAGGGCTTTCCTTTGGTCGAGGCGCTCATGGCGCTGACCGATGATGTGCGCGTTCTCCTCGGGGATGAGACCAAGCTGGGTTACGCCGCTGACTGGAGCGAGTATTTCGGCTACCAACCGACGGATGGCAGCGGTGACCGATTCTTCCACCTGGATCCTTTGTGGGCGCATCCTGAGATCGATTTTGTGGGCATCGACAACTACATGCCGCTGTCCGACTGGCGCGATGAAGCCGATCACGCGGATTCCGCTTGGGGCGATCTCTACAACCTTGATTACCTGAAAAGTAATATCGAGGGGGGAGAGGGCTTTGACTGGTATTATCCAAGTGCCGCTGCGCGCGACAAACAACAACGCGCGCCGATCACCGACGGGGCCTATGGCGAGCCTTGGATCTATCGTTACAAGGATATCCGCAGTTGGTGGGCGAGCCATCACTACGAACGCATCGCAGGGGTGCGCGCTGACGCCTCGACGGAATGGGAGCCATTTTCCAAGCCCATCTGGTTCACGGAGATTGGCTGCGCAGCGGTCGACAAGGGGACCAACCAGCCCAATAAATTCGTTGATCCGAAGTCCTCGGAGTCCGCGTTGCCGTTCTATTCCACAGGGGAACGGGACGAATTTATTCAGATGCAATACCTGCGCGCGATTCGAGAGCATTGGCAATCGGTGGAAAACAATCCCGTCTCGCCGGTCTATGGCGATCGGATGATTGATGCTGAGCGGATGTTTGTCTGGGCGTGGGACGCACGGCCCTATCCGGCCTTTCCGAACCACGGTCTTCTGTGGAAGGACGCGCCGAATTATTTGCGGGGTCACTGGATCACAGGACGCAGCGGTCACAGAGCATTGGCATCTGTTGTTGCAGAGATTTGTGCATCGGCCGGGGTGACGGATATCGACACCCAAGAACTCTATGGCGTGGTTCGGGGCTATTCCGAGGATGGTCCGCAATCCGCACGCGCTGCGCTGCAGGGTTTGATGCTGACCTTCGGATTTGACGCGTTCGAGCGCAACGGCACTCTGGTGTTCCGCTCGCGCAAGGCAGGGGCGACGACACTTTTGGAAAAAACCGAGGTTCTTCAGTGTTTGGACGGGGATATCCGCAAAGAGCGGTCTGCTGCGCTCGAGGTGCCGAACGCCGTTGGTCTGTCGTTCTTTGAGGCGGATGCTGGCTTCGAGCCCGTCTCGGTCGAAGTGAGAGCGCCTTGGGACAGCATTCAGCGGCCTGCCCAAAACGAATTTCCCTTGGTTCTGACCCGAGGCGAGGCAAAACAGGCCAGCGATCGGTGGCTCAGCGAAGCGCAGGTTGGGCGAGAGACCTGCTCGTTCTCGCTTCCTCCGTCGCGGAGCGATATCGCGGCTGGAGATCTGGTTGCTTTTTCGGATGAGGCCGACGTCATTTACCGTGTGGAGGGCATGACACTCGGCGAAGGGCGCGAGATCGAGGCTGTTCGCGTGGACCCTTCTCTCTATCAAGCGGCGCCAGAAGTTGCTGAACAGGTCATCACGGCGCCTTACGTACCACCGCTTCCCGCATTGTGCCTCGCGCTCGAACTGCCCCTTTTGCGCGGTGATGAGCTGGCTCATGCACCTTATCTTGCGGCGACCTCTGATCCCTGGCGCGAAGGGGTGAACGTTTATACCAGTCCGACGGATGCCGGTTTCACGCTGTCGAATACGCTCACAGCGCCAGCAACCATCGGCCAATTGGACACCCCGCTACATCCAGCGCCTAGCGGGATCGAACAAAGGGGAGTGTCTTGCGAGGTAGCGCTGGTGACCGGTGAACTCTCTTCGGTCGGGACGGATGCATTCCTGTCTGGTGGTAACCTGGCCGCCATCGGCTCTGGATCTCCGGACGGATGGGAATTGGTTCAGTTCAGGCAGGCCGAACCACTGGGGAACGGTCGGTATCGCTTGTCCGGTTTTTTGCGCGGACAGGCGGGGACGGATTGGGTCAACGCAGATGCCTGGCCCGAGGGCAGCTACTTCGTTCTGATCGATGGCGCGCTTGGTCAAATGGATCTGGCTCTAGCGCATTTGAACAGTCCCCGGTTTGTGCGCTCCGGTCCGGTCGGGCGGGCGTACGACGATCGCTCATATACGACCCAAGAACTGACTTTTGTCGGGCGCGGGCTCGCACCGTATCGGCCATGCCACCTGAAATGTTCGAGGTCTGGCACAGACCACGAGCTCAGTTGGGTGCGCCGAACACGGATCGGAGGGGACGATTGGGACCGAGAAGATGTGCCGCTCTCTGAAACAAAAGAGGCGTATCGCCTGCGCATTTTTGCACAGGGCGTCTTGCGGCGCGAAGTGACCCTGTCAGATCCTGCCTACACCTACACGCAGGATCAACGCCTCCAAGACGACAGCCAAGACGGATACCGGATTGAAATCGCTCAGATTTCAGACTTATTTGGCGAGGGGCCCGCGGCCAGTCTCACTGTTTCCTGACCTAACACAACAGGCGGCGCTCTTTGAGTGCCGCCTCATCACATTCTCGTCCTTGTGTTTCGCCGGATAATTCTATTTGCTATGGTGTCCGAAAGAGCGGAGAGCCCATATGCCCGAGACACAGTCAAAAATTGCCGAGGTTGATCCAGTCTGGACGCGCATCGTGCAAGAAGCCGAAGAGGCAATCCAAGAAGAGCCTCTTCTCGGTGGTTTGGTTCATTCCACGATCCTGCACCACGGCTCTTTGGAGCGCGCGTTGACCTACCGGATGGCGATGAAATTGTCCTCGCCTGAAATGTCCGGCCAACTGCTGCGCGAGATTGCCGAAGAAGCCTACGCCAAAGACCCCTCGCTTGGGGAGGCGGCGCGTGCGGATATCGTCGCGGTTTACGAGCGCGATCCCGCATGCCTGCGCTACATCCAGCCGCTGCTGTTCTTCAAAGGCTTTCAGGCCATCCAAAGCTATCGCGTGGCGCATTGGCTTTGGAAAACCGGTCGCAAGGATTTGGCGTATTTCCTTCAGATGCGGATTTCCGAACAGTTCGGTTTGGACGTGCACCCTGCGGCACGGATCGGGCGCGGGATTATGATCGATCATGCGCATTCCATCGTGATTGGCGAAACCGCTGTGGTTGGCGACAATGTGTCGATGCTGCACTCGGTGACCCTTGGCGGGACGGGCAAGGAAGAAGAAGATCGCCATCCGAAGATCGGCAACGGTGTTCTGATCGGCGCCGGGGCTAAGGTTCTGGGCAACATCAAGGTTGGCGATTGCTCTCGTGTCGCTGCGGGCTCGGTGGTTCTGCAGGATGTGCCGCCTTGCACCACTGTGGCCGGTGTACCCGCGCGTATCGTCGGAGAGGCAGGGTGTAGCCAGCCCTCCTTGAGCATGGACCACAGTTTTCCCTCCCAAGGCGGATAATCCTTTTAATATTTTTGTCTGATGCGGGATTGCAGAAATGCAGTCCCGTTTCTTTTTGCGCCTATGCGTAGTGGGTAGTCGCCCTTACATGACCGCAAAGATGTCGTTCATGGAAAGGCTATGCAGAAATACATGTTTTTCAGGGTGTTAAATAGGAAAAGGGCGAAACGGGTTTCTCCGTTTCGCCCTCGGTTCCATGAAAGTGAGCGGCTTTCTTGCTAACGACCCTAATACTTTTGTCGCAGCAAGATCAAACTGCCCATTCGGGTATTCGAGTATCTTTCGAATGTATGGCTGGTTATCTTACGCCAGCATCATCATCGGGTTCTCGAGGTTGTCCGCGATCGCCTTCAGAAGTTCGGCACCCAGGGCGCCGTCGATGACGCGGTGGTCAACGCTGAGCGTGACGGACATGACAGTCGCCACTTCGATCTCGCCATCGGCGTTCACGATGGGCTTCTTCACGCCAGCACCAACCGCAAGGATCGCGCCGTGGGGCGGGTTGATCACCGCGTCAAAGTTGTCGATGCCGAACATGCCGAGGTTTGAGATGGCAAAGCTGCCGCCCTGATACTCGTGCGGGGCCAGCTTGCGCTCGCGGGCACGTTTCGCCAGATCTTTCATCTCTGCCGATAGAGCGGACAGGGACTTCATCTCGGCGTCTTTCAGCACGGGCGTGAACAGACCGCCATCGATCGCAACCGCAACGGCCACGTCCGAGGGCTTCAGTTCCAGCACGCGATCACCGGCCCAAACCGCGTTCGCGGTGGGAACGGCCTGCAGCGCCAGAGCCGAGGCTTTGATGATAAAGTCGTTGACCGACAGCTTCACACCACGCCCTTCGAGCTGTTTGTTCAGCTGGCTGCGGAACTTAAGCAGCGCGTCCAGCTTGATGTCACGGCGCAGGTAGAAGTGCGGGATGGTCTGCTTGGCTTCGGTCAGGCGCGCAGCAATGGTCTTGCGCATACCGTCCAGCTTCTTCTCTTCGAACTGACGGCCCTCGTACATTTTGAGGACGGCGTCGGTCGAGGGACCAGCAGGCGCTGCGGCTGCGGGCGCTGCGGCAGGGGCTGCCGCTGCAGGCGCAGCAGCTTCGGCCTTGGGCGCGGCAGTTGCGTTTTCCACGTCGGCTTTGACGATGCGGCCACGGGGGCCCGAGCCTTTGATCGACTTCAGGTCCAGACCCTTGTCCGCCGCAATGCGACGCGCCAAGGGCGACGAGAAGATGCGGTCACCGCTGTCGGTGGTCGCTGCCGCAGGGGCAGGGGCCGCAGCCGAAGGCGTTGCCGCAGCGGCTTTGGTTTCTTCGGCCTTGGGCGCTTCTGCCGGAGCCGCCGCAGGGGCCGCTCCGATATCGTCTGCGCTTTCGCCGTCAGCCAGCAGCACCGCGATGGGGCTGTTGACCTTGACGCCTTCGGTGCCTTCGGCCACGAGGATCTTGCCGATCACACCTTCGTCCACGGCTTCGAATTCCATGGTGGCTTTGTCGGTTTCGATCTCGGCCAGCAGGTCGCCGGACGCAACAGTGTCGCCTTCTTTGACCAGCCATTTGGCCAGCGTGCCCTCTTCCATAGTCGGAGACAGGGCGGGCATCAGGATTTCGGTAGGCATTCTGCGATCTCCTTAGCGGTAGGTGACTTGTTTGACGGCGTCGATCACCTCGTCGGTGGTGACCAGAGCCAGCTTTTCAAGGTTCGCGGCGTAGGGCATCGGAACGTCCTTGCCGGTGCAGTTGATCACCGGCGCGTCCAGATAGTCGAACGCTTCCTGCATCAGGATCGAGCTGATGTGGTTGCCAATCGAGCAGACGGGGAAGCCTTCTTCGACGGTGACGCAGCGGTTGGTCTTCATGACCGACTTGATCACGGTGTCTTTGTCCAGCGGACGCAGGGTGCGCAGATCGATGACTTCGGCGCTGATGCCTTCGGCGGCCAGCTTGTCCGCAGCTTCCAAGGCGTAGGTCATGCCGATGCCGAACGAGACGATGGTCACATCGGTGCCTTCGCGCCAGATTTTGGCTTTGCCGAAGGGCACGGTGTAGTCGTCCAGAACGGGCACGTCGAAGGACTTGCCGTACAGGATCTCGTTCTCGAGGAAGATGACCGGGTTCGGGTCGCGCACGGCGGTCTTGAACAGACCTTTGTAGTCCGCTGCCGAGTAGGGCATCACAACCTTCAGACCGGGGATCTGCGAGTACCATGCCGCATAGTCCTGGCTGTGCTGCGCGCCAACGCGGGCCGCTGCGCCGTTCGGGCCACGGAACACGATCGGGCAACCCATCTGGCCACCGGACATGTACAGGGTCTTTGCAGCCGAGTTGATGATGTGGTCGATCGCCTGCATCGCGAAGTTAAAGGTCATGAACTCGACGATCGGCTTCAGGCCGGCCATTGCCGAACCGACTGCCACACCGGCAAAGCCGTGCTCGGTGATCGGGGTGTCGATCACGCGCTTGGCGCCAAACTCGTCCAGCAGACCCTGAGTGATCTTGTAGGCGCCTTGGTATTCGGCAACCTCTTCACCCATGATGTAGACGCCTTCGTCGCGGCGCAGTTCTTCGGCGATGGCGCTGTTCAGCGCTTCTCGCACAGTCATCGACTTGAACTCGGTGCCTTCGGGGATGTCCTGCTCTTCGGGGACGATCACCTCGACGGGGCCTTTGGGGGCTGCGGGCGCGCTCGGGGCGGCCTCTGCTGCCGGAGCTGCATCCGCTGCGGGGGCAGAGCTTGCCACGTCATCGGCGCTTTCGCCTTCTTCGACCAGCACGGCGATGGGGGTGTTGACCTTCACGCCTTCGGTGCCTTCGGCGATCAGGATCTTGCCGATGATGCCTTCATCAACAGCTTCGAATTCCATGGTCGCTTTGTCGGTTTCGATCTCGGCGAGGATATCGCCAGAGCTTACGGTATCACCCTCTTTGACCAGCCACTTGGCCAGCGTGCCCTCTTCCATAGTGGGCGACAGGGCGGGCATCAGAACTTCGGTTGCCATAGTCTTTCGTCCTCTCCCTTAGGCTTCTTGCCCTGCGGGCAGTTCTTTTGCGTAGATGTCGGTGTACAGCTCGTCGAGCGCGGGCTCGGGGCTTTCCTTGGCGAATTCAGCCGACTCGTTCACAACAGCCTTGATGTCTTTGTCGATGGCCTTCAGGTCATCTTCGGTCGCGTGGCCGCCAGACAGCAGCAGCTCGCGTACGTGTTCGATCGCATCACGCTCTTCGCGCATTTTCTGCACTTCTTCGCGGGTACGGTATTTTGCAGGGTCCGACATGGAGTGACCGCGGTAACGGTATGTTTTCACTTCCAGAATGTAGGGGCCTTTGCCCGCGCGGCAGTGTGCGACAGCTTTCTCGCCGGCCTCTTTGACCGCCAGAACGTCCATGCCGTCCACTTCCTGACCTGCGATGCCATAGGCTTCGCCGCGTTTCCAAAGGGCAGGGGATTTGGTCGAGCGCGCGACCGAGGTGCCCATGGCGTACTGGTTGTTTTCGATGACGAAGATGACCGGCAGTTCCCAGAGCTGCGCCATGTTATAGGTCTCGTAGACCTGACCCTGGTTCGCCGCGCCGTCGCCAAAGTAGGCAAAGGTCACGCGGTCATTGCCCAGGTATTTGTCGGCGAACGCCAGACCCGCACCGATCGGCACCTGCGCGCCCACGATACCGTGGCCACCGTAGAAGTGCTTCTCTTTCGAGAACATGTGCATTGAGCCGCCTTTGCCGCGCGAATAGCCGCCTTCGCGGCCGGTCAGCTCGGCCATAACGCCTTTGGCGTCCATGCCGCAGGCCAGCATATGGCCGTGGTCGCGGTAGGATGTGACGCGCTTGTCACCTTCGCTTGCTGCCGCCTCAAGGCCGACAACCACAGCTTCCTGACCAATATATAGGTGGCAAAAACCGCCGATCAGGCCCATGCCATACAGCTGGCCTGCCTTCTCTTCGAACCGGCGGATCAACAGCATTTCGCGATAGTATTCGAGCAGCTCTTCCGCCGATACATTCGGTTTTGCTGGATTTTTCCGAGTGGCCATAATCCGTCCCCTCCCATTTTCAAGCAAATAGTTTAACGTTGAACTATCTATATCCTATCTATTTCCATGATGCGAGAGAAAATCGTGCACACCCGAAAAACGGGAGCGCGTCGCAACGGCTTTGCTAAATCTGAAGGGGCGGTCGTATACAAATCGGCGTGATCTGTAAGGATTGTATACAAAAAACCGCCCCCCGAAGGGAGCGGCCTTGTCGTGTGAGTGGTGACAAGAAACTTTATTGGATGATGATCTCGTTGGATCGAACCATCCCAAGGACCTCGCGGGCCTGCTCGTCCAACAGGTCCAGATCCAGATAGCGGTCAGACAGACGACGAGTTAAATTCTCCATCCTGTCGACCTCTGCTTGCAGTGACGCAAGCTCGGCGCGAAGCGCCTGAGTCTCCGCCTCGATTTCAGCGCGACGGAATACACCGTAATCACCCTGAACCGCGGCGAATGTAAAGTAGAGACCTAACGTAAAGGCCGCAGTAAAGTATATCAAGAACCCGAGACCGGGACGTTGCTCTGCCATGCTGCCTCTGGCGGTTATCCGCTCTGTCGTTGCGTAAGCCTGTGGATAAGATACTGCCACAACGATACAAATCTGGGAATACCCCAAATTTGGGGGGTAGGGATGGCCCACCCCCTCAGTTTTGTGGGGTGACCTAGCCCAGAGCGGCCACACCCGGCAGGGTTTTGCCCTCCATCCACTCGAGGAACGCGCCCCCAGCGGTGGAAATATAGGTGAAGTCGTCAGCCGCACCGGCCTGATTCAGTGCCGAAACGGTATCGCCGCCTCCTGCGATCGACACCAGCTTGCCCTGCTTGGTCAACTCGGCCGCCGCTTTTGCCGCTGCGTTGGTCGCAGTGTCAAAGGGCTCGATCTCGAAGGCACCCAGAGGACCGTTCCAGATCAGGGTCTTCGACTGCTCGAACACCGACACGATCTTCTGAACTGCAGCAAGGCCCGCATCAAGGATCATCGCGTCTTCGGGGCAGGCGGTGTTGGCGACGGTTTCGTTCTTGGCGTTGGCCGCGAATTCCCAAGCCACGACAACATCTTCGGGCAGCACGATCTCGCAGCCTGCGCCGCTGGCCTTGTCCATGATCTCTTTGGCGGTGCCGGTCAGGTCATGTTCGCAGAGCGATTTGCCAACGCTTATGCCCTGTGCCGCGAGGAAGGTGTTGGCCATGCCGCCACCGATCACCAGATAATCGACCTTCTCGATCAGGTTCGACAGCAGTTCCAGCTTGGTCGAGACCTTGGCGCCACCGACGACAGCGACCACGGGACGCTCGGGTTGTCCCAGTGCGGACTCCAGTGCGGTCAGTTCGGCTTCCATGTTGCGGCCCGCGCAGGAGGGCAGCAGATGCGCGACACCCTCGGTCGAGGCATGGGCGCGGTGGGCTGCAGAAAACGCGTCGTTACAGTACACGTCACCCAGAGTGGCAAGAAACTTGGCCATTTCGGGGTCGTTTTTCTCTTCTCCAGCAGCGAAACGGGTGTTTTCGATCAGGATGATGCTGCCGGCGTCGGCGGCATCCAACTGAGCGGAATCAGGCTTTTCGATGAAGGTCACCTTGCGGCCTAGAACCTCTTCGACCTTGGGGGCGACGTGGCTCAGGGACATTTCCGGCACAACCTGACCCTTGGGGCGACCGAAGTGCGCCAGCAAAACAGGGGTGCCGCCAGCCGCAAAGATCGAGTCGATGGTGGGCTTGATGCGTTCGATACGGGTGGCGTCGGTGACGACCCCGTCTTTCATCGGAACGTTGATATCTACACGGGTCAGAACGCGTTTGCCGTTCAGGTCCATCTGGTCGAGGGTTTTCCAGGCCATAATCGTGGCTCCTCCTAAATATAACCTGCGCGTTTCTTCGCGTGTCGGGACGCTCAGGTCAACGGCTTAGCTTGGCAATCCCGCATCCAAGGCTTAAGTCTGTGCGCAAATATTAATGAGAGGACCAGTCATGGCCGAGATCAAAGATCCTGAAAACACCATCCTGATCGAACTGAAGGACGGCACTGTCACCATCGAACTGCTGGCCGACGTCGCGCCCAAGCACGCAGAACGCATGAAGGAACTGGCCCGCGAAGGCGCGTATGACAACGTCGCGTTCCACCGTGTGATCGACGGCTTCATGGCGCAGACCGGCGATGTTGAACACGCGAACATGGAAAAAGACTACAACCCCGGCCGCGCTGGCACTGGTGGTTCGGACAAGCCTGATCTGCCCGCAGAATTCAGCAAGCTGCCCCACGACCGTGGCACCCTGGGTGCGGCGCGTTCGATGAACCCGAACTCGGCGAACTCGCAGTTCTTTATCAACTTCAAGGACAATCACTTCCTGAACGGTCAGTACACCGTTTATGGCCGTGTGATTTCCGGCATGGAATTCGTGGACAAGATCGCACGCGGCGAGCCCCCTGCGAACCCTGACCGTATGATCAGCGTCAAGGTGGCCGCAGATGCGTAATCTGTTGGCTCTGGGGTTCGCGCTGGTCGCAGGCCCCGCACTGGCAACCGGTCTGGACATCACCATCGCGGGCGAGGCCAACGGCACCGTCCACGTGGACCTGTTCGAAGACGTCGCCCCCCAGCACGTAGAGCAGATCACCGCTCTGGCTGCCGAAGGGGCCTATGGTGGCGTGGTGTTCCACCGCGTGATCGATGGCTTCATGGCGCAGACTGGCGACGTGCAGTTCGGCAAGACCGGCGACGGTTTTGACATGCGCCGCGCGGGCATGGGCGGGTCTGATCGCGACGATCTGCCTGCGGAATTCTCGGACAAGTCGTTCGAGCGTGGCGTTGTCGGCATGGCGCGGTCTCAGGACCCGAACTCGGCGAACTCGCAGTTCTTTATTATGTTCGCGCCTGCGCCCCATCTGAATGGTGGCTACACCATCGTGGGCGAAGTGACCGAGGGCATGGACGTGATTGACGCGATCAAGCGCGGCACCGGCGGCAATGGCGCTGTTGTTGGCGAGCCCGACGTGATGACCAAGGTTGTGCTCACCGAATAAGAGCTGACGCTCTGCGCCGCTTTCGCGGCGTATGGGTATTTTTACCAAGAAAGAGGGGCAGGCGCTGTTGAGTGTCTGCCCTTTTGCTTTGTGGCGAAGAGGGCAGTGAATGGGGCGGTTAGGGTTGTTGGGCCGTGACGGTGGGCTTGCGCACCTGCGCCGAGTTTGAAGCGGGCGAGGTCCGGCGCGCGGACGGTGTCGATGAGGCCGAGGTCTAGGGTTCGGATGCCTTGGGCTTGGAGCCGTGTGGCGGCTTGGAAGAGGAGTCGGTTTTGGGCCGAGAGTTCGCGGCCGAGATCATTGCTCCAGCCGATTTGGTAGGACGCGCTGGATCCAGGATGCAGGATGAGGGCCGCTGCTATGGGCTCTGCTTGGTGGTGGGCGGTGTAGAGGACACCTGAGGTGGCCCCGTTCGACTGCGCCCAAGCGCTGTAGAAATTGGCGGGGTAGGGTTGGTAGCCTTTGGTTCGGCCCTGAGTGGCATTGGCTTGGTAGAGCCAGTGGGTCGGGTCGCAGGGGATCGGCTGGGTTAGGATGGTGAGGCCGCTGTTTTCAGCCTTTTTCAGGCGATTGCGCCATTTCTGATGGAGCTTCCGTCGCAAATCGCCGTCGAGGGTCCAGACCGCCGATGTTGCGCCCGTCATGATCGGGATCGCGGTTTGGGTGATTGGGTCGCTGTCAGAAGGGGGTGTGATCAGGACTGCCCGCGCCTGTGGCTGGAGTTGGCGGATCAGCGCGTTCAGGGCTGTTTGTTTGTCGGTGCTCGATAGGTCCTCTGCCCAGATCGGTCCGCCTGAGATCGCCGCAACGGTACCGATCACCGGAAACCTGCGGAAGAGGATATTGGCCTGACCCCGAGGTGCGGAGACATCCCCGAGGGTCAGGCATAGTGTCTTATGACCCAGTGCTGCGCAGGTTCTGTGGTATGCCGCGCTTTGCTGCATGAAAACCGTGTGTGAGGCCGGGGGGATGGCTGACGGTGCGGTCCATGCAAGGTTCATGGACATCATTAACCATATCTAAACTTAACGACTGGTTAATGCGGGTATGAAATTTTTTAAGAAACCTGAAAAAACCGTAAAGGGCGTGCACGCAAAAGCGCCCCGACCAACTCTGATCGGGGCGCTCTGGTTGTTTTGCGTTCTGGCTGTCCCTGTGTACTTTGGGCTCAGCCTGATTGATTGGCTGGTTTAGCCCAGTTCGACGATGGCGTGACGCTTTTTGCCCGCGCTGAGTTTTAGCGGGCTCGACAGGTCGGCTGCGGTGATCAGCTTGCCTGCGTCGGTGACGGCTTCGTCGTCGATCTTGGCACCGTTGTCGGCGATCAGGCGCTTGGCCTCTTTGCCGGTCGCCGCGAGGCCCGAGCGGACAAAGATCTGTACGACAGAGATGCCATCGCCAAGCTCATCGGCGCTCAGGGTCAGACGGGGCAGGTCGCCGCCAGCGATGCCCTTTTCGAAGACCTCTTTGGCGGTGGCTTCGGCGGCTTTGGCAGCCTCGACACCGTGCAGCAGGCTGGTGACTTCGTTCGCCAGAATGATCTTGGCTTCGTTGATCTCGGACCCTTGCAGGGCCCCTAGACGCTCGCATTCGTCTACCGGCAGCTCGGTATAGAGCTTCAGGAAGCGGCCGGTGTCCGCGTCCGTGGTGTTGCGCCAGAACTGCCAGAAGTCGTAGGGCGACAGCATGTCGGCGTTGAGCCACATGGCGCCGCCTTGGCTCTTGCCCATCTTCTTGCCGTCCGAGGTGGTCAGTAGGGGCGAGGTCAGGCCGTAGATTTCGTGGTCCAGCACGCGGCGGGTCAGGTCGATCCCGTTGACGATGTTGCCCCATTGGTCGGAACCCCCCATCTGTAGCAGACAGCCGTAGCGGCGGTTCAGCTCGAGGAAGTCATAGGCCTGCAGGATCATGTAGTTGAACTCGAGGAAGCTGAGCGACTGCTCGCGGTCCAAACGGGATTTGACCGATTCGAACGAGAGCATCCGGTTCACGCTGAAATGGCGGCCGATGTCGCGCAGGAATTCGAGGTAGTTCAGGTGGTCCAGCCACTCGGCGTTGTTCAGCATGATCGCGCCGTTTGGCGTGTCGCTGTAGCTGAGGTAGCGGGCAAACACCTGCTGCATCCCGTCGATGTTCGACTGGATCTGGTCGGGGCCAAGCAGGGGACGTTCATCGCTGCGGAAGGACGGATCGCCCACTTTGGTGGTGCCGCCGCCCATCAAGGTGATGGGTTTATGGCCGGTTTTCTGCAGCCAGCGCAGCATCATGATGTTGAGCAGGTGCCCAACGTGCAGCGACGCGGCGGTCGCGTCATAGCCGATATACGCAGGGACAGTGCCCGCCATCAGCGCGTCATCGAGGCCCTGATAGTCGGTGCAATCCGCCAGATAGCCGCGCTCGATCATGATGCGCAGGAATTCAGACTTTGGATGGTAGGTCATTGCACTTGTCCCTTTTACGGTTGCGAGGCACTCTATAGAGCGGTTGCGAGCAGAGGAAAAGCGCATGAAGCAATCTGGTGTGCTGCGAGCCCTTGGAACGATGTCTGGAACATCGCTCGATGGGGTGGATGCGGCAATTGTACTGAGTGATGGCGAGCGAATTCACGGGTTCGGGCCGTCGGCCTATCGGCCCTACACGGACTGGCAGAGGGACACGTTGCGCGCCGCTTTGGGCCAGTGGCAGGACGGGGATTTCGAAGAGGCCGCCGAGATCGTCGAGACCGTGCATGCGCAGGTGATGGCGCCCTTTGGTACGGTCGATCTGGGGGGATTTCACGGACAAACCTTGGCCCATGATCCGGCGGGGCGCGGGACACACCAATGCGGCGATGGCGCGGTGCTGGCGGAGTTGCTGGGGTATCCGGTTGTGTGGGATTTTCGGTCTGCCGATGTGCGCTTGGGCGGCGAAGGGGCGCCTCTGGCCCCGTTTTTCCATTTTGCTTGCGCCAAGTATATCGGGGCCGAGGAGCCTGTCGCGTTTCTGAATTTGGGCGGTGTGGGGAACATCACCTACGTAGACCCGAGCTTTGAGCGGCCCGAGGAAGAGGGCGCTTTGCTGGCGTTCGACACGGGGCCTGCGAATGCGCCCGTGAACGATGTGATGTTTTCGCGGCTGGGGCAGGCCTATGACGCGGATGGCGCTTTGGCGGCTACGGGCGTCGTGGATGAGGCGCTGATCTCTGAGGTTCTGGAGCGCGCGTTTTTCCATCGTATCCCGCCGAAATCCTTGGACCGTGATGACTTTGCGGACGTGATCGGGCGGGTGAGTGCGTTGTCGGATGCGGACGCTGTGGCGACTCTGTCGATGCTGGCTGTGCGCTGTGTGGCGGCGGGGCTGGAGCATTGCCCGACGGTGCCGTCCAAGCTGCTCGTGGCCGGTGGAGGCCGGAATAATTCATTTATTATGAGCGGCTTGCGCGGCGCTGTTGATGCGGAGGTTCTGCCAGTCGAGGACGTTGATCTGGACGGCGATATGCTTGAGGCGCAGGCCTTTGGGCATCTGGCGGTGCGCGTGCTGAAGGGCTTGCCGACGTCGTGTCGGCGGACCACGGGTGTGCCTGCGGCAGTGGGTGGCGGCGTTGTGAGCCGTCCGGTGGCAGGGGCTGTGGCGATCGGGGAATAGGGGGCGCTGCCCCCTCCGGCACGGGGCGCCGTCACCCCCGGAGTATTTCTTGCAAAAAGAAGCCTAGGCGCGTGGGATGTCAAAGTCTGGGGCGGCGAGGATGAAGCCTTCGAACCGGAAGGCGGGGCTGACGGTGCAGCCGACCAGTGTGTGGTCGCCTGTGGTTTTGGCAGCCTGCCAGTGGTGGGGCGGGACGATCAGTTGTGGCTGTTCGCCGTTCAGGACGTCGGGGCCGAGCACATGGTCGGTGGCGGGGCCATTGTCCGTTTCCGAGAGGCTCAGGATCAAGGGGGCGCCCGCATAGTAATGCCAGATTTCGGCCGCATCGACGCGGTGCCAGTGGCTGGCTTCGCCTGCTTTGAGCAGGAAATAGATGCAGGTGCCTGCGGGGCGCGTTCCGTCTGCGCTGTCTGCGATCCATGTCTGGCGGTAGTAGCCGCCTTCGGGGTGGGGCTGCAGATTGAGGCGCTCGATGAGTTGGTCAGCTGTGGTCATGGGGGCGAGTTTAGGGGCGCGGCGCCAAAAGAAAAGCCCCGCCTGCGGTATGCAAGCGGGGCTGTGTAATCACCGGATGGGGTGATTACTTTTTCAGGATCGAGGTGCCTGCGTACACGGCAGTCTCACCCAGCATTTCCTCGATACGGATCAGCTGGTTGTATTTTGCGAGCCGGTCCGAACGCGCGAGCGAGCCGGTTTTGATCTGGCCGCAGTTGGTGGCAACCGCAAGATCCGCGATAGTCGCGTCTTCGGTTTCGCCCGAGCGGTGCGACATCACGTTGGTGTAGCGCGCGCGGTGGGCCATATCTACAGCCTTGAGGGTTTCGGACAGCGAGCCGATCTGGTTCACTTTGACCAGCATCGAGTTGGCGACGCCTTTTTCGATGCCTTCGGCCAGACGTTCGGGGTTGGTGACGAAGAGGTCATCGCCGACCAGCTGGATTTTGTCGCCGAGTTTCTCGGTCAGCAGCGCCCAACCTTCCCAGTCGTCTTCCGAGCAGCCGTCTTCGATCGAGATGATCGGGTAGTCTGCGCACAGCTCGGCCAGATAGTCGACATTCTCGGCGGGGGTCAGCGATTTGCCTTCGCCCTTCATCTCGTACTTGCCGTCCTTGAAGTATTCGGTCGAGGCGCAGTCGAGAGCCAGATAGATGTCTTCGCCGGGCTTGTAGCCAGCTTTTTCGATCGACTTCAGAACGAAGTCCAGCGCGTCGCGGGTCGAGCCCAGTTCGGGGGCAAAGCCGCCCTCGTCACCCAGACCTGTGGACATGCCAGCGGCGTGCAGTTCTTTTTTCAGGGTGTGGAACACTTCGGAGCCCATGCGGACGGCTTCGCGGATGTTCGCGGCCGAAACGGGCATGATCATGAATTCCTGAATGTCGATCGGGTTGTCCGCATGCTCGCCGCCGTTGATGATGTTCATCATGGGAACGGGCAGGGTGCGTGCCGAGGTGCCGCCGACATAGCGGAACAGGGGCTGACCGGTGTATTCAGCAGCCGCTTTGGCAACGGCCAGCGATACGCCGAGGATGGCGTTGGCGCCCAGACGGCCTTTGTTGTCGGTGCCGTCGAGTTCGATCATCGCGGCGTCGATGGCTTCTTGCTCGGTTGCGTCGAAGCCAACGATGTTTTCTGCGATCTCGCCGTTTACAGCAGCAACAGCTTCGAGAACGCCTTTGCCCATGTAACGCGATTTGTCGCCGTCACGCTTTTCAACAGCCTCGTAGGCGCCCGTCGATGCGCCCGAGGGAACAGCCGCGCGGCCCATGGTGCCGTCTTCGAGGATGACGTCGACTTCGACGGTGGGGTTGCCACGGCTGTCGAGGATCTCGCGCGCGTGAATATCGATGATGGTGCTCATAAAAAAGTCCCTCGGTGGATTGGTTTGTGTGCGTTCTAGCGGGTGCCGGACGCTGTGGAAAGACGTGTAAGCCTCTGTTTGCGCTCACGGAAAAGGGTATATACGCCAGATGCAATAATTATGACGGCTCCGAGGTATGTTAGCGCATCAGGTCGCTCCTCGAAGAAGGTCAGGCCAATGATCATTGCGAAAATCAGGCGTGTGTAGCGGAAGGGCATGATCACCCCCATCTCGCCGACTCGCATGGCGGCGGTCAGGGTGTAGTAGCCCATCAGGGCAAAAACGATGGCGGCAGAAACGGTTTTCACCTCGGCTCCGGTCATCGGAGTGACGGGCTGGCCGGTGGCGATCATCAGGACAAAACCCGAGATGCCGATCGCTAAGAAGGCGTAGGCCGACACGGCCAGCGTGGACAGGCGTTTCGGGATGACGCGGGTGGCGACGTCGCGGCCTGCCAAGGTAATCACGGTCAGCACGGCGAACAGGGACGCCGGTTCAAACGCCGCAGAGCCCGGACGGATGATCAGCATTACCCCGACAAAGCCGACAAAGATCGCCATCCAGCGGCGCCAGCCCACGGGTTCTTTTAGAAACACAGCCGCGCCCAAGGTCGTCGCCAAAGGGGCAGCCTGATAGATCGCGGTCGAGGTGCTAAGCGCACTCAGGGAAATGGCGGTGACAAAGGACAGGGTGCCGATGATCTCGCAGATATTGCGGATGACCACGGTCTTGTGCAGGGCATCGGGGTGGATCAGGCGATGGCCCATGGCGCGGGCGTAGATCGCAAAGAATACGGCGCCCACGATGCCAAGAATGCCAATGATCTGACCGGTGGGCAGGGTCTGGGAGGCTGTTTTGATAAACAGGTCTTCGATGGCAAAAGACGCCATCGCGAACACAAGCAACATGATACCGCGCAGATTATCCAAAGCGGCTTCTCCCCCTCATTTGTAGGAAGACCTACGGAAATGTTAGCGCAAACGCAAGAAATAACACGAGACGTGTTCGATATATCAGGATTTCTTTATTGGAACCCCATAGAGCTCTAGCTTGTGGCCCTTGAGCTTGTAACCAAGACGATTGGCGATACGCTCTTGCAGGGCCTCGATCTCTGGGTCGACGAACTCGATCACTTGTCCAGTGGTCATGTCGATCAGGTGATCATGGTGCTCGCGCTCTGCATCCTCGTAGCGGGCGCGGCCGTCTCCGAAATCCACACGCTCCAGAATGCCGGATTCCTCGAAGAGTTTGACAGTGCGATAGACGGTCGCCAGCGAAATCTTGGGATCGCGGGCGTTCGCCAGCGCATAGAGCTGTTCGACGTCGGGGTGGTCGATGGCGCTTTCCAGAACCTCTGCGATCAGGCGGCGCTGGCCGGTCATTCGGAGGCCTTTGGCTTCGCAGCGCGCGATGATGCTGTCATTCGTCATACGGTCCCCAATTGGTTGCGGCGGGTCGGGCGGGCCGAATAGCGCCGTGGGCCGCAGAGTGCCACAGGAAAGTCGCAGAGGAAAAGGTCAGATCTTGCCTTCCGAGGACAGAAGGATGGAAATCCAGCGCGTTGCAGGAAAGCCCGCAAGGATCAGCGTGCAGATCGAGGTCATGGGTACCGCAAGAAACGCGCCCGGAATACCCCAGAGACTGCCCCAAACCACCAGTGAGACCAGCACGACGAAGGGGCTCAGGTTTACCAATCGCCCTAGCAGGCGCGGCTCGACGATATTGCCCATCAGCATTTGCGCGGCGGTCAGGGAAATCGCGGTGGTGATGGTGGTCGCCATGTCTCCGAACTGGACGACGCTCAGGAGGGTCGGGAAGAGCACGCCCATCAGGCTGCCGACATATGGGATGTAGTTCAGCAGGCCGATCACGACCGCCCAGAACATCGCGAAATCCACGCCGATCAGCGCCATGATGATCCACGACAGAAATCCGAGGGCAAGGTTGATCCCCGTCTTCGCCGCCAGATACTGGCCGATCTGCGCGTTGATCTTGTGAAAGATGTTGATGATCGCGTCGGACTGTTCGCGAGTTTCAAAGGCGCGGGTAACCTTGGCACTCAGGCCCGCGCTTTCCAACATCAGGAAGGCAGCCAACAGCAGAACAAGGAACATGTTGGTCCCGAAACTCGCCAACACCCCAAGCATCCGGCTGGTAATTTGGCCGAGGTTGATATCCGTCCCCAGCATGTTGCGCAGCGCGGTCCAAGATGGTTGTTCCTGCAGGTTCAGGCGCTCTGCCACGTCATTAATGAACACATTCAGGCGCATCTCGTATTCGGGCACCCGCTGCGCCAGAGCCTGCGCGTTCTCGGTCGTGATCGAGGTCAACGCTGTCAGCACCAAGGCGAATGCCAGCAAGGTAAAGATGTGCCGCAGCCAGGTTGGGCTGCGGGTCAGGCCTGGCACACGACCAATGCCGCGCGCACTTTCCAGCAGGATATAGCAGAGGATGATCGCAAACAGGATCGGGACGAGGATTTGCTTGCCGATGACCAAGAGGTAGCCAAGCATCAAGGCCAAAGCCACGCTATAGACCAATGTCACAAAGGGCCGGTCGGCCTGTCCCATGTCATACTCTCTTGCAGCACAAATGGGCCGCCAGCGGCCCCGTCTTCATGGATGTATGACCTGCGCCCTTGAACGCAATGAAAATCCTGCCTTTTGGTCAAAGTATTTGCCAAGCGGGCAGGATCATGTCCCGCAAAAGGTGCGATGAACCACTTCGTCCGCTGTGGGCGGATGTGTCAAATCCTCGGCCCCGTCTTGCGGGCTAAAGGGATTGGCGAGCACTCTCATCAGCCGTTTGAAGGGGGCCAGATCGCCCTCCACAGCGGCGTCGATCATCTGCTCGATCCGGTGGTTGCGCGGAATATAGACCGGATTGACCGAGGCCATCAGCGCCTTCGGGTCGTCTTCAGTCGCGATCCGTGCCTGCCAATCCGCGTGCCAGTCGTCAAAGGCCTCGCGGTTGGTGAACTGATCGCGGGCATTGCCGCTGGCCAGAGCGCGGAAGGTGTTGGTGAAATCCGCGCCATCATGCGCCATCAGATCGAGCAGTTTCTCGATCATGGGTTTATCCTCGGGGCGTGCCTGAGCGATCCCGACCTTGCGCCCGAGCTGGCGGAGCCATTCAGCGTCAAGCGCGGCGGGCATGGTGTGGATGCGCTGGGTGTAGTCCTCGACAATTGCGTCTTGCTCGGCTTCTGGCGCCAACGCGACCAAGGCACTCGCCAGCTGCGCGAGGTTCCAGATCACGATGTGCATCTGGTTCGAATAGGCATAACGGCCTTGCTGGTCGATCGAGGAAAAGACCTTGTGCGGATGGTAGTCGTCCATGAAGGCACAAGGGCCGTAGTCAATCGTTTCGCCCGAGATGGTGCTGTTGTCGGTGTTCATCACCCCATGAATAAAACCGAGCGCCATCCACTGCGGGATCAGCTTGACCTGAACGTCGATGACCGATTGCAGCAGCCCTGTCGGCCCCTCGGCCTGCGGATAATGGCGCTGGATCGCGTAGTCGGTCAGGGTGCGCAGGGCATCAATGTCGTTGCGTACCGCAAAGTATTGGAAGGTCCCGATCCGCAGATGGCTGCGCGCCACGCGGGTCAGCACCGCGCCGGGCAGCATCGCCTGACGCATCACGCTGTCGCCGGTCGCCACAGCCGCCAAGGCCCGTGTCGTCGGCACGCCCAAAGCATGCATCGCTTCGGACACCACATATTCGCGTAGCACCGGACCCAGCCACGCCTTGCCATCGCCATTGCGGCTAAAGGGCGTACGGCCGGAGCCTTTGAGCTGAATGTCATAGCGCAAACCATTCGTGGCAACGACTTCGCCCAGAAGCAACGCGCGTCCATCCCCGAGTTGAGGCGAAAAGCCTCCGAACTGATGCCCCGCATAGGCCTGAGCCAATGGCTCGGCTCCCTCAGGCAAGGACAGCCCGGAAAACGCTGCGGCCAGTGCATCGGGGTTCTCGTCAAAGCCGATCCCCAACTCCCGCGCCAGCCCCGCATTGAACGCCAAAAGCTCTGGCGCCGTGGCGGGCGCGGCCCCTTGGCGGGCAAAGAAACGGTCCGGCAAACGGGCGTAGCTGTTATCAAAGGGAATGTGCAGGCTCATGACGGTGTCCTTTCGCTTGGAATGAACCTATGCACCGGACACCGGTTTTGCCAGAGCAACCCTGCAAAAGGGCTCTACAGCTTTCGTACCATCATCGATACGCTGGGGCGCGGCTGGAACAGGGCACGGGCGTAAACGCTCTGGCCTTTGTTGTTGCTTGGGTCGATCTCGATCCCCAAGGCCCGCACGCCGCCCGCCCGCAAGGGGGCCACCAGCGCCGTCATCGCTTCTGGCGCAATGCCGCGGCCGCGCACACCGGGGCGCACGTAGATTTCACGGACCGACGCCATGATCCCGCCGTAGTCCAGCGACCATGTCAGGGTCATCACCAGAAAGCCGATCGGCGCGCGGGTCGGGCCGATGATATAGACGGCCCCCAAGGGCGACCCTTCGAGCAAGGGCATAATCGCGGCCTCGCGGGCGATGGCGTCATGGGCGATGCCCAATTCCACATCGAGCGCTTCCATCAGCGGGGCGAGACGCGGAAAATCCTCGGAAACAGCAAGCGTGAGCTGCGCACTCATAGACGGGCCAACCTTTCTGTGAGCAGGTCGAAAAAGCCCTGCGCGTCAACGTCGCCCATGAACATGGCATTCGGCGCACGATCTGTCACGCGCCACCAATCGGCAACAGTCATCCCGAGCGTCAGTTCGCTGCCCGTTTCGATTTCCACGTTGATATGGCGGCCAGTAAACAGCTCTGGCCGGATCAGATAGGCGATCACGCAGGGGTCATGCAGGGGCGCACCGGACGATCCGTATTTCTCTTTGTCGAAGCGTTCGAAGAAGTCCGTCATCTCGGCCACTGCAACGCCCACCTTGGTGCCCAAGGCACGGAAGGCGTCGTTACGCTCTTTGGTGACCAGCGCTTTGTGGGTGACATCCAGCGGCATGACAGTAGTCGGACAGCCCGCGCCAAAGACGACCTTGGCCGCTTCGGGATCGACGTAGATGTTGAATTCAGCGGCGGGGGTGATGTTGCCAACTTCGAAATAGGCGCCGCCCATCAGGATGATTTCCTGCACCTTTTCAATGATATCCGGCGCTTTGTTGAAAGCCTGCGCGATGTTCGTCAGCGGCCCCAAGGGGCACAAGCTTACCGTGCCCGCAGGTTCACTGCGCAAGGTCTCGATGATGAAATCCACCCCGTGCCCGTCCGCGAGCGCCATGACAGGATCGGGCAGGTCAGGCCCATCCAAGCCGGTTTTTCCGTGCACATGTTCAGCGGTGACCAAAGGACGCGCTAGCGGCGCATCGCAGCCTGCGTAAACCGGCACATCGGTCCGACCTGCGAGTTCGCAGACAATCCGCGCGTTCTTCTGGGTCAGGGGCAAGGGCACGTTCCCCGCCACAGCCGTAATCCCCAGAACCTCGATCTCTTCGGGGCTGGCCAGCGCCAAGAGGATCGCTACGGCATCATCCTGTCCGGGATCGGTATCAATGATGATTTTGCGCACAGACATGTCACTTCCTTTGTTCTTACAGGGAATTCAGTGGCAGGCCCGCCCGCCGCTTGCAAGCCCTGCCATGGGGTCTGGCGCGCTTCCGCTTTCATCTTGGTGAAAATACCCCCCGCGGAGAGTCCGCCAATCGCCCCACAGTGCTGGGATCAAACAGGTTACTCCCGCCGCAACGTCAGCCGTGCCACCAGCCCTTCGGCACCTTCTTCAAAGGTCAGCGTGCCATTGTGCTGGCGGGCCACCGTTTGCACAATGCTCAGACCCAGCCCGTTGCCAGAAGCGCCCCCCGCATTGGTGCCCCGGCGGAAGGGCGCGATCAGATCACCCATCTCGAGCGCAGAAATCCCCGATCCGCCCGCGTCCTCAACCAGAATAGCAACCTCGTCCGCGCTGCTTTCGATCCGGACCGTTGCGCGGCGCCCATAGTTCAGGGCGTTCTCGACCAAGTTCGTAATGGCCCGCTGCAGGGCGAGCGGCCGTGCGACCACCAGAACCCGTTGCGCCTCGCGCAAATTCGCGCGGGGTTCGGGCAGGGAGGCGTCTCGCGGGGTTACGCCGAACAGGGAATGGCGCGTCTCTGGTTGGTCTGTCGCCAGAGGTGCGAGCGTCACGCGGCGACCCAAGTCTTCGTAGTCATCGACGATCGATTCCACCAAAGCCGACAAGGAAATCTGCTGTGCAGCTTCGGCGTCTAACTCCGTACGTGTGAACGATAAAACGCCTTCGACCATGGCGATCATCTGGTCGATGTCACCTTCCATTTTCTGGCGCAGGGTCGCGTCGCCGATCAGCGCTGTCCGTAGTTTCAGACGGGCCGCAGGAGTACCCAGATCGTGGCTGATAGCCGACAGCACCTCGGCGCGCTTTTCCAAGGCCTCGCGCTCTTTGGCGATTGATGTGTTCAAGGCGACGGCGATTTCGTTCAGCTCGGACGGGCCTTCGGTGGGCAGCATGGCCGAGCCGTTCGCGCTGCCTTTGGCGAAGATGCGAGCGAGGCGACCAAGGCGTCCAGTGACCTCTGTGCTGCGACTGAGAAGCGTGACCATCAGCAGCAGAAACCCGAGGCCGAGGGGCAAGCGCACGTCGTTCGGTGCGGCCTCGCAGGACCAGACCGAGGACGCGGTGATGCGGAACCAGCTTCCACCATCTGGGCGGGCATAGAGCGTCGGGTTCCCGCAGAGCCGCGCCATCTTGCGGGTCATCGCCCCGAGCTGTTGGGGCGGGCTCGAAAACGGGGGCAGGTCGGTCAGGGTGTAACTGAGGTCGGGGTCGTGCACCTGCACCAGCAAGCGTGCGCCGCCAAAATCCTCGTCCCAAAGGCTCTGCAGGATCGAGGCTTCGGTGATCCGGCCGACGCCACGAGGTGGGCGCGCAACCTCGGACAAAAACACATCTGCGGGCAATGGGGCGCCGTTATTCAGAGCGCCATAGAGCTGCTGCCCGATGTAGTCCGCGTGATCGAGATAGCGTTCCCACGTCTGTTGGCTGTCGTTCCAAACCGCCCCTGTGATCAGACCCGCGACAGTACCAGTCACAATCCAGCTGACGGTTTTGGCCTGAAGGGTGGGAAAAACCTTCATTCCTGCGTGACCTCGCAGGCCAGCACATAGCCAACGCCGCGTTCAGTGCGGATCAGTTTGGGGTCTTTGGGGTTGGTTTCCAACTTGCCGCGCAGACGGCCCACTAGAACGTCGATTGCGCGGCCTTCGGCGGCGTCCATCACACGCTGTGGATCGCGGTCGGGGTCCAAAGCTTCGGCGATTTCCTCGCGTTTCAAGGGGATCATCGGGTTGGCGAGTAGGGCCTTGAGCAGGGCGCCTTCACGGCGGGACAGGGACACCAGATAGCCACCGGGCGCGCGAACTTCGCCTGTGCGGGCATCCAGAGACCAGCCCTCGAACCTATAGATGCCCGCGGATCGGCGATAGGTGAGCGACGCCGCGCGGTTCCCGCGGCGCAACACCGCTTTGACGCGGGCGGCCAGAAGATCGGGGTTGAACGGTTTGGCCACGTAGTCGTCGGCCCCCGCCGCATAGCCTTGCATCCGCTGATTGTCCGAGGATAGCGCCGATACCATGATGATCGGCACGTCCTGTTCGGCGCGCAGTTGTGCACACAGCTCCAGCCCGCTTTCATCCCCCAGCATCACGTCCAAGAGGATCAGGTCGATCCGGTACCGCTCCATCGCGGCGGCAATCTCGGCACCCGTTGCGGCAGGGCACACGGCAAAGCCCTGTCCCTGAAAGAACTTGGTCAGCATCTCGCGCAGTTCGGTGTCATCATCGACAACGAGCAAACGGGGTATCGTCATTTCGGGGTCTCTCCCTGCTTGGGGGGCGAAAATGGCGGGGCTTTTGTGCGGTGTCTAGCTGAACCTGACGGGGCTGCGTAACGCTTTGTAACAAAATGGCGGTCTGTTGGGTAACAAACGGTAACAAAGGCTCTCGAAATGTCATGCAGTAGCCGTGTGGCGGGATTGCGTCTGGTGCATAGGGAAGCAAGAATTTGCCCACTTCACGCCCCGGACGACACAGGGGCGCCAAGGGAGGACACCATGAAGTATACCGTATTCGCAGCCGCAACCGCGGCTCTTTGCGCACTCGCAACCACATCCGTCGCTGAACCTCAGGCAGAAGTTCTGCACTGGTGGACATCGGGCGGCGAAGCCAAGTCGGTTGCTGTTCTGCAGCAGGAATTCAAGGACAACGGCGGCACCTGGACCGACATGCCCGTAGCGGGCGGTGGCGGCGACGCGGCGATGACCGCGCTGCGTGCCCGTGTTCTGTCGGGCAACGCGCCCGCAGCGGTTCAGCTCAAGGGCCCCGCGATTCAGGAATGGTACGAAGAGGGCGTTCTGTCGGACATCTCGACCGTTGCAGAGGAAAACGGTTGGGCTGACGTGCTGCCCGCAGCCATCGCAGAGCACATGAAATGCGAAGGCACCTGGTGTGCCGCGCCTGTAAACGTACACCGCGTTGACTGGATCTGGGCAAACGCTCAGGTGTTGGCCGACAACGGCATCGAAATGCCCACCACTTGGGAAGAGTTCAACGCAGCCGCAGACAAACTGCAGGCCGCTGGCATCACCCCGCTGGCACACGGTGGTCAGGCATGGCAGGACGCCACTGTTTTTGAAACCGTTGTTCTGGGTCTGGGTGGCCCCGAGTTCTTCCACAAAGCTCTGGTCGAGCTGGACCCCGAAGCACTGGGTTCGGACACCATGAAGGCTGTCTTTGACCAGATGCGCAAAATGCGCGGCTATGTCGATGCGAACTTCTCGGGCCGTGACTGGAACCTGGCAACCGCAATGGTCATGAACGGCGAAGCGGCGTTCCAGATCATGGGTGACTGGGCCAAAGGCGAATTCCTCGCAGCGGGCAAAACCCCCGGCGAGGACTTCCTCTGCGCGTCGACCCCCGGTGAAGGCTACCTCTACAACGTAGACAGCTTTGCCATGTTCGACGTGGACGGCGCGGACAAAGAAGAAGGTCAGGCGCTGCTGGCGAAACTGATCGTTGGTCCGTCGTTCCAGAAAGTCTTCAACCTGAACAAGGGCTCGATCCCTGTGCGCACCGACGTCTCGCTGGACGAGTTCGACATGTGCGCCCACACCTCGAGCGAAGAAATGGCTGCATCGAGCGAAAGCGGCTCGCTGCTTCCCAGCTACGCGCACGGCATGGCTCTGCGCGGCGCGCAATCGGGTGCGATCACCGACGTTGTGACCGCCCACTTCAACTCTGACATGTCGTCCGATGACGCAGTCGAAATGCTGGTCAACGCAGTCGCGGCTGTCCAGTAACCCCTGAACTGCGGCCCTTCGCGCGCGCCAAAGCGCGGAGGGCCTTTTCGTCAGGAGCAATCCAAAATGACCCTCTGGCTTGAACGCCATGTACCCAAGCTGGTACTGGCCCCGACTTTTATTGCCATTCTGCTCTTTGTTTATGGCTTCATCGCCTGGACAGGATGGATCTCGCTGACCAAATCCCGCCTGATGCCGAAATACGACATCGAAGGCTTCCAGCAATATGACCGTCTGTTTGCCGCGCCCCGTTGGGATGTCGCGATGAACAACCTGTATATCTTCGGCGCGTTGTTTATCGTGATCTCGATGGTGCTGGGTCTGCTTCTGGCGATCCTGCTGGACCAGAAAATCCGCACCGAAGGCGTGCTGCGCACCATTTATCTGTACCCCATGGCGCTGTCGATGATCGTGACCGGCACCGCGTGGAAATGGATCCTGAACCCCGGTCTGGGTCTGGAAAAAGTTGTTCAGGGCTGGGGCTTTGAGAACTTTACCTTCGACTGGCTGGTGAACCCTGATTACGCCATCTACACCATCGTGATCGCCGCTGTCTGGCAGGCCTCCGGTTTCGTGATGGCGCTGTTCCTTGCGGGTCTGCGCTCGGTCGATACCGAGATCATCAAAGCGGCCCAAGTGGACGGCATCCCGACCACCCGTATCTACACCGCGATCATCATCCCTTCGATGGCTCCGATCTTCCTGTCCGCGTTCATTGTTCTGTCGCACCTCGCGATCAAGAGCTTTGACCTTGTGATTGCCATGACCAATGGCGGCCCCGGCTACGCGACCGACCTGCCGGCGACGTACATGTATGCCATGGCGTTCTCGCGCGGGGATCTGGGGCAGGCGGCAAGCTCTGCCATGATCATGATGCTCGTCGTGTTCACCATCGTTGTTCCCTACCTCTATTCTGAACTGAGAACCCGCAATGACTGATCTGTCTGCAACCCAAGGCGCATCCCGCCCGTGGGGCAAGATCGCCCTGCGCTGGGGCCTTTATGTCCTGCTGGGACTGTTCGCCCTCTACTATCTGATCCCGCTTTTCGTGATGGTCACCACATCGCTCAAAAGCCTAGATGAAATCCGCTCGGGTAGCCTTATTGCCCTGCCGCGCGAAGTGACCTTTGACGCATGGGCCAAAGCATGGTCCGGCGCCTGTACCGGCATCCAGTGCGAGGGCCTGAAGCCCTATATGTGGAACTCGATCCTGCTGGCCATTCCAGCGGTTCTGATTTCCACCGTGATCGGTGCGATGAACGGTTATGTGGTCGCGCAGTGGCGGTTCCGCGGGGCGAACATCATCTTTGCTCTGCTGCTTTTCGGATGCTTTATCCCGTTCCAGGTGGTCCTGCTGCCCATGGCAAAGATGCTGGGTATCCTTGGCCTTGCGGGCTCGATCCCCGGTCTGATCCTGGTGCACGTGGTCTACGGCCTTGGCTTCACCACGCTGTTCTTCCGCAACTACTATGTGACCATTCCTGCCGAACTGGTCAAAGCGGCCAAGATCGACGGCGCGGGCTTCTTCCGGATTTTCTTCTCGATCTTCCTGCCTTTGTCGCTGCCCATCATCGTGGTTTCGGTCATCTGGCAGTTCACCCAGATCTGGAACGACTTCCTCTTTGGTGTGTCGTTCAGCCAGGCGGGCACCCAGCCCATCACCGTGGCTCTCAACAACATCGTTAACTCCACCACCGGCGTTAAGGAATACAACGTGGATATGGCTGCTGCGATCATCGCCGCTCTGCCCACGCTGCTCGTCTATGTCGTCGCCGGCAAGTACTTCATCCGCGGCCTCACCGCCGGTTCGGTGAAAGGATAACCCCCATGGCTCCTATTCTCGACATTCAAAACCTGTACAAATCCTACGGTCAGACCGAGATCCTGAAGGACATCAACGTGTCCATCGAAAAGGGTGACTTTCTGGTGCTGGTCGGCCCCTCGGGCTGCGGTAAGTCCACGCTGCTGAACTGTATCGCCGGTCTGGAGCCCATCTCGGGCGGCACGCTGAACATCGCGGGTCAGGACATGACCAACGTCAGCCCCAAGGACCGCAACATCGCGATGGTGTTCCAGAGCTATGCTCTCTACCCGACCATGTCGGTGGCCAAGAACATCACCTTTGGCATGCAGGTGCGCGGCGTTGATAAGGCGACCCAAGAACGCAAGCTGGCCGAAGTGGCGAAACAACTGCAGATCGAAAAGCTGCTGAACCGCAAGCCCAGCCAGCTGTCCGGCGGCCAGCGTCAGCGTGTGGCGATGGGCCGTGCGCTGGTACGTGACCCCGCGCTGTTCCTGTTCGACGAGCCTCTGTCGAACCTTGATGCGAAGCTGCGCGTGGAAATGCGCACTGAAATCAAGCGCCTGCATCAGGATCTTCATGCGTCGATGGTCTATGTGACCCACGACCAGATCGAGGCGATGACCCTTGCCACCAAGATCGTTGTCATGAAGGACGGCATCATCCAGCAGATCGGGACCCCCGCGGAAATCTACCGCCAGCCTGCGAACCTGTTCGTGGCGGACTTCATGGGCAGCCCCGCGATGAACCTGATCCCCGCCAAGGTTTCAACCGATGGCAATGCCCGCCGCATTGAGATCGCCCGTGACGGCGAGGCGCCCTTGGTGCTGACCGACCGCCGCGGTGTGGACCTGCCCAAAGACGTGATCATCGGCCTGCGCCCCGAGGACATCACCGATCCAGGCAGCCGTCAGGGTGACAATCTGGAACTGGCCGACGTGCATGTGGACGTGGTCGAGCCCGCCGGTGCGGATACCTATGTCGTCTCGCGCTTGGGCGGCAAAGAGGTCACCGCGCGTTTGCAGGCCGAGACCGACGTCCGTCCCGGCGCCCGCGCGCAGTTCGCGTTCGATCTGGGCAAGGCCAGCTACTTTGATCCTGCCAGCGGTGCGCGTCTGGTGTGATCCATTCTGCGGCTTGCGTGCCTGTGGCACGGTAGGGGCCGTGGGTATTTTGACCAAGAAAGAGGGGGTGGCGTGGGCTGCCCCCTTTGTCGTTTTGGAAAATCTACCTTTCGGGTGCGGTTTTCTGGCGCGTCTGTTGGTTGCGGGCAGGCGGTTTGCTTGAAGATGGGGGGCTTGCGCCCTAATGTCCGCTCGAAACTTGGAGAAGTAGGTCCATGAGCGGAAAGCGCAGTATTTTCGAAGAGGTAGACAGCAAAGAGGCGGTGCAGACCAGCGCCGTCGGGTCCATTGACCGGACCCGCCGCGGCGCGCGGGGCGCGGTCCGGATCTGGCTGATGCTTTTGTTTGTCATGGTGATGGCGATGATCGCGGTGGGCGGCTTGACCCGTCTGACCGATAGCGGTCTGTCGATCACCGAATGGAAGCCTGTCACGGGTGCACTGCCGCCCATGGATGCGGCTACTTGGGAGTCCGAGTTCGCCAAGTACAAGGAAATTCCTGAGTACCAGTTGCAGAACAAGGGCATGACCCTGTCCGAGTTCAAAGCGATCTACTGGTGGGAGTGGGGCCATCGTCAATTGGGGCGGACCATTGGCTTGGTTTGGGCTTTGGGTTTCCTCGGGTTTGCCGCGACACGTAGCCTTCCGCCCGGTTGGACGGGACGGTTGCTGTTCGTCGGCGCTTTGGGCGGCGCTCAGGGCGCGATCGGGTGGTGGATGGTCTCCAGCGGTTTGACCGGCGAGATGCTGGATGTGGTCAGCTACCGTTTGGCAACGCACCTTGGTTTGGCGTTTGTGATCCTTGGGTTCATTGCGTGGTACGTGTTTGAACTAGGGCGCGAGCCGCGTGATCTGCTGCAAGCGCGCCGTGGGGGCGAGAAGAAGCTGTTTGGCCTGTCCACCGGTTTGCTGCATTTCGCGTTCCTACAGATTTTGCTGGGGGCCTTGGTCGCTGGCATCGACGCGGGACGAAACTATCCCGATTGGCCGATGATGGCCGGATCGTGGACCCCGCCGGATATGCTGAGCCTGCAGCCTGTTTGGCGGAACTTCTTTGAAAACGACGGCACGGTGCAGTTCATTCACCGTATGTCGGGCTATCTGCTGTTCATCTTTGGCGCCGTGGTGTTCCTGAAGGGCCGCAAGAGCGCCTATCCCAAGACACGTGGGGCATTCACTGTCGTCTTCTCGATGCTGGTGCTGCAGATGCTACTGGGGATCGTGACCGTGATGCACAGCTCGCCGTGGTATCTGGCGATCCTGCACCAAGTTGGCGCTGTGGCGCTGTGGGTGCTGATCCTGCGGGCGCGGTTCATGTCGCGCTATCCTGTTGCTACCAGTGTTCGTGAGGGTCTGTGATGTCCTATGACGCGTTGATGGCGTTCCAGCGCCAGACCGAAGCTTTGGCGCAGGTGGCGGGCCGCACCGGCTGGGACCAAGAGGTTCTGATGCCCGAAGGGGCCGCCGAACAGCGGGCCGAGGAAATGGCGGCTTTGGAGGCTGTGCTTCATGCCCGCCGCTGTGATCCCCGTGTGGGAGAATGGTTGGCGGCGGCAGAGCCTGCGGACGATGTGCAGGCGGCGATGCTGCGCGAGGTGAAACGCGGCTATGACCGCGCCACCAAAGTTCCCGGTGATCTGGCCGAGGCGCTGGCCCGCGTGACCAGCCGCGCCCAAGGCATCTGGGCCAGGGTCCGCGCGGCCGAGGATGTGGCGGCCTTCTTGCCGATCCTGTCCGAGGTGGTCGATCTGCGCCGTCAGGAGGCTGCGGCCTTGGGCGGCGAGATTGCCTATGACGCGCTGCTGGACGACTACGAACCCGGTATCACCGGCGCCGAGATTGCCGAGCTGTTCGACGCCATGCGGCCCCGCTTGGTCGCCCTGCGTGATCAGGTGCTGGCAAAGCCGCAGACCGACAAGCTGAGAGGGTCGTTTGACCCCGCGATCCAGATGGCGCTGGCCGAGGAAGTCGCGGTCGCCTTTGGCTATGACCTGAACCACGGGCGCATCGACAAGGCTGTGCATCCGTTCAGTTCGGGCAGTGGTCTGGATGTGCGGATCACCACGCGGACGGCGGCGGATGATCCGTTCAACTGCCTCTACTCGACGATCCACGAGGTAGGGCACGCCTGCTATGAGCAGAACATCGACCGCGCCTATCTGCTGAGCCCGCTTGGCCATGGTGTGTCTATGGGCGTCCACGAAAGCCAGAGCCGGATTTACGAGAACCAGATCGGGCGGGGGCAAGCCTTTACCGGTTGGCTCTATGGCCGGATGGTGGACCGCTTTGGCGATATCGGGGTTGGCGACACGCAGGCCTTCTATCGCGCGGTGAACCGCGTGCATAACGGCTATATCCGCACAGAGTCCGATGAGGTTCAGTATAACCTGCACGTCATGCTGCGCTTCGATCTGGAGAGGGCGCTGTTCAGTGGCGATCTGCAGGTCAGCGATCTGGAAGCCGCGTGGAACGACCGGTTCAAGGCAGACTTTGGCTATGCGGTAGACAAGCCCTCTAACGGGGTGCTGCAGGATGTGCACTGGTCTGTGGGGCTGTTTGGCTACTTCCCGACGTACAGCTTGGGCAACGTCTATGCGGGCTGTTTGAATGCCGCCATGCGCCGAGATCTTCCGGATCTGGATGCGGCTTTGGGGCAGGGTGATACCACTGCGGCAACCGGTTGGCTGAAGGACAAGGTCCAGCAGCATGGCGCGCTCTATGCGCCGCGTGAGACGATTGAACGCGCGATTGGCGGACCTGTAAGCCCTGATCCGTTTCTGAACTATCTGGAAGAGAAGTTTGGCGCTCTGTGACACAAAAGGGGGCTTTCAAGGCCCCCCTCTGCGCTTGAGCGGCTTTCTTAACGCAGCGTAAAGCACAGACATATCGCGTTGTTAATATTTATTCTCCGCGTGTGTTTTTAGTTTTTTGCAAAATTATAGATTGATAGTGATTTTCTGCGTTAAATCATCGGAATTCAATCTGAAGTGGCCAGACAAAATTGCAATCAGAGCCGAGAGTGCCTCACTGTGCACCTTCGACTCTGATTCGAATTTGAAATCTGGACGGAAGCCCAGAGGCATGGGATTAGATGCCCACACCCAACAGACCAAGCAGCATCGAGGTCAGAATGCCCGCGAAATTCATATCGCCATCACCCTCTGACTCCGCGTCGTCGCTTTCCTTTTCAGCGTCTTGATCGTCATCGCTGGTCTCTTCGAGGTAGGGAAGAACGTCATCATCCAGATCGTCAGGGCCAGCGCGGAATACGAAGGTCGCCGCACTGCCATCGCTGTCGCCAGCGCTCAGGTCAGTGCTGACGCCGCCATGCCACTGGTCAATCTCGTCGGCCGCCTCGTCATTGCGTGCAAAGGTCAAGCGGATGATCTGGCCGGGCTGCGTGAAGTCCAGAGAGATCACGCCATTCTTGACCTCGGGGCCAAAGCTCTCGCGGATGCCCAGAGCATAGGTCTCGGCTTCGGGGGTTTGATCGACGCCAGGCAGATCAGGCACGTCGAACAGGTCTTTCCAGTTGTCCGGCGTTTCGCTGCGCAGGCTTTCGCCCCAAACTTCTGTGATCTCGCCAAGGCCTTCGAGCGCGATGTCGGCGCTAAAGGTCTTGCCGCTGAAGTCTGCAGGGGCGGCGATGAACATCACCAGTTTGTCTTCGCTGTCAAAGCCGAAGGTGGTCACAGCAGAGTCATCGCGCAGGTCATTTTCCTGGAACCAGTCCAGAACTTTGGTGCCTTCGAGCGACTCTGCCATCATGTCCTGCATGGCGCCGGGGGTGAAGATGTAGTTGTCGCCGTCGGAGCCCACATAGCTAGAACGACCCGCGTGGGTCAGGTCCCAACCATAAACGCCTGCCGAAGACGTGCCGAGCGCCTGATATTCCGAGAACATCTGCAGAATGTGCTCGCCCTGTTCCAAGCCGTAGGGGCGGTAGTCGAGCATATCCTGATAGTGCTGTTCGAATTCGATGTTTGTGCGGCCCTCGAGATCCAGATCATCGAAGTCGTACTTGCTGCCCGCATCGGTAGCGAGGAAGCTGTTGGCTGCTTCGACGCGCGACAGAGACGCGGTGTTGTATGCCGACAGGGACAAGGAAGGACGGTCCAGACCTAGCTCTGCGGCCTCTTCTTCCCATGCCTCAAGGCTCGCGGTGACATCGTCGATCGAGGACTCTGAAGCTGCCAGAGTGATCGCGAAACGGTGATGGATCAACGCATCAGTCATCTCGATCGACTCATCGGTCAGGTTTTCGAGAATCTCTTCGGTGGCTTCGACTGAACGACCAAGCTGTACGTTCCACTCGATCTTGTCGGCGACGTTGGGGTACTCAGCTTCGGCCGCCAGAACGGCCTCGCTGTAGACGTTCACGACTTCGGCGTAGTCTGCGGACTTCTCAAGCTCCGAGCCATCGAACACGGCGTAGTATTCGTTGCCGACCTCGAAGATCAGAGTGTCGGGCAGTTCGCCATACGCGCCCGAGTACAGGTCGTCCAGAAATGTGTCGAGCTGGTCGCGCAGCAGATCATGATCATCGCTGTAGCGTGCGGTGGGAAGGACGACCGTCAGGCCCAGACCTTTCTCCACGCAGTATTCCATCATCTGATCAAGGCCGGGCTTATTGCCGGTTTCATCAGAATTGTAGAGGCCATCGTATTCAAAGCCGAACCGCTCGGGGTTCTTCTCTGCCATTGTGCCGCCTGGCCAGATCACCATGCCCAGATCGGTTTGGGACAGGGCGTCGTCGAATTGCCCAAAGCTGCGGAAGCTAACGTACCGTGCACCAAAACTATCACTCGTAATGTCGAGAGCATCTGCGCTGATAGAGCCGTTGGTTGTAAGACCGAGGGTCATCTGTTTGCTCCGCGGGGGTCCCAACTGCTGGGGTTACCCGTTCGAAAAGTTGATAGTCGCACCGAAGTGGATGCATGTACGGTAACGCAAAGGTAGAGGTTCGCAGCCTTGGAAGTTCGCAAACAAGTCTTTGCAGTGCCCTCCTTAAAGCCCTGAAAAACTTGATAGTATAGGTCTGCAGGAGATTTCCGTTTCCCACCCCAAAGGCGTGAAACAAGCACTAAAGTGTGTATTATCCGTAAGTATATATCACGTAATGGTTGTGGAAATGCGGCGTAATCGGATAGCGCGATACTGCAAAAGTGTGGTTGCAGAACACGTTCGGATGAGTGGCCAAAATCCTGTCGGATATAACGACCAACACTGATGTAAGGGGGGATTAACTTATCAAAGTGCGATTCTGCGGCTTTGGAGTTGCAAAAAATCACGCAAAAATGCAGCAGATTTTTTCGAGAAACGCAGCGTCAGACTGAAAAATGACTCTTTTCGCACGAAAAAACCCGCCTTGAAGGGCGGGCTTTTGATTCGTTTTAACCTAATTGCGGTGCGTCAGGAGCGGAGATGGTCCTGGATGCACTCCTTGATCCACTCCCGAGCGACCTTTAGGACGGGGTCGCTGCGACGGGTTTCGTGGTAGCACAAATAGAGCGGATATTCGTCCACCGCAGGGGCATCTTCGATCCGGCGGAAACGGTCGTCGGCATCGCCGATAAAGTCGGGCAAAGGCGCCGAAAGGCCGGTATCTGCAGCCACCGCATGGACAGACTGGAAGCTGTCGACGCGGATCACGGGGCACGTCCCAAAGTATTCCTGTGCGACAATCATCGGGGAATACTTCGCGTGCGAACTCGGCAGGCCGGCCCAGTCTTTGCGGTCGGTGGCCTGACGATGGGCATAAAGATGCATCTTCAGGATACCAGCTTGAACCGAGATCAGGCGACCGTGATCGGGGCGGGCAGGGGTGACCAGAATGTCATTGTCATTCAGGTTCTCTTGCAACGAGTCCAACGTGAAGTTCAGACGGATCTTTGGATAGGCCGTCATGAAGTCTGCCAGACGCGGATAGATCATGTGCGTGCCAACGATCGAAGGGACACAGACCTGAAGATCACCGGCCAAATCGCCAGAGTTGTCTTCGTTCTCTTGGCGGATTGCGGAGATCAGCGCGCCATCAAATTGCAGCGCTTGTTCCACGATAGACTCTAGGCGGGGGTTGAGAACCCAGCCTTCGGGGCGTTTTTCAAATGGCGGAAAGCCCATCGCCTCTCCGAGGCGTGCCATCCGTCGAGAGACAGTGGCAGGGTTTGAATCCAGACGCTGCGCGGCCGCAGCCATATTTCCTGTTCGATAAAAGGCGATCAGATAACGGAGATCGTCCCAGTTCTTAAAGCTCGGCATGTACCCTCAACTTAGCAATTTAACACTTACGCTATTTACTAAACGTTTCGGGCGCAAACAAAGGTTCACGCCCGACAGATTTTTTTGCAAGTTCTTTGGTATAGGCTTTGTCTTAGGTTTCAGGCGTTTCCGGGGGCGAAGCCTCTGCTGCGCCGTCGTCGTCGCAATCGTCCTCTGTCTGGTCCGCGATCCGGGCGACAGAGACAACCTGTTCCCCGTTCGAGGTGTTGAAGACCCGAACCCCGCCTGCGCTGCGCGAACGGAACGAGATGCCATCGACAGGAACGCGGATCGATTGACCTTTGGAGGTTGCCAGCATGATCTGATCGCCACCTTCCACAGGGAAGGACGCAACGATGTCACCGCCGCGCATGGATTTCTCCCACGCGGTGACGCCAAGGCCGCCGCGACCACGGATCGGGTAGTCATGGCTTGACGACAGTTTGCCGACGCCGTTGGCCGTGATGGTCAGGATCAGGTTTTCGGCGGCCGACATTTCTGCATAGCGTTCCTGTGGCAGCGGGGTGTCCGCATTGCCTTCTTCTTCGCTCGCGTCGTCTTCGGTCACACCGGCCATCAGGCGGCGCATCTTCAGATAGCTTGCGCGCTCGTCGGACTCGGCTTCGAAGTGGCGGATGATCGACATCGAAACAACTTCGTCATCGCCCGACAGTTTCACACCGCGCACACCGGTCGAGGCGCGCGAGTTGAACACGCGCACTTCGGGGACGGGGAAGCGGATCGCACGGCCCGAGTTTGTGACCAGCATCACATCGTCATCTTCGGAGCAGATGCGCGCGTTGATCAGGCGGGTGTTTTCGTCTTCGCCTTCGAACTTCATCGCGATCTTGCCGTTCGCCTTCACATTGGTGAAGTCGGACAGACGGTTGCGGCGGACAGAGCCCTTGGACGTCGCGAACACGATCTGAAGGTCGTCCCAATCATCTTCGGGGCGGTCCACTGGCATGATCGCTGCGATCGAGAAACCAACCGGAATGGGCAGAATGTTGACGATCGCTTTGCCTTTGGCGGTGCGGCCACCCAGCGGCAGGCGCCAGCACTTCAGCTTGTAGGCCATACCGTCAGTGGTGAAGAACAAGAGCTGCGTGTGAGTGTTGGCCACGAACAAGGTGGTGACAACGTCATCATCCTTGGTCGCCATGCCCGACAAACCTTTGCCGCCACGCTTTTGCGCACGGAAGTCGGCCAGCGCGGTGCGCTTGATATAACCGGACTGGGTCACGGTCACGACCATGTCTTCGCGTTCGATCAGGTCTTCGTCTTCCATGTCACCGGACCAATCCACGATCTCGGTGCGGCGGTTGACGGCGAACTGTTCGCGAACTTCGTGCAGCTCGTCGGCGATGATGCCCATGATGCGCTCGCGCGAGCCCAGGATTTCCAGATATTCGCGGATCGACTTGGCCAGTTCTTGCAGCTCGTCCGTGACTTCCTGAACACCCAGTTGGGTCAGGCGCTGCAGACGCAGTTCGAGGATGGCACGGGCCTGTGCTTCGGACAGGTTATATGTGCCGTCTTCGTTGATGGTGTGGGTCGGGTCGTCCACCAGCTTGATGTATTCCGCGATGGATTGCGCGGGCCAGCGGCGGGTCATCAGCTTTTCGCGAGCCTCGGCGGCGTCAGCGGACGAGCGAATGGTCGCGACCACTTCGTCCACGTTGGTGACAGCCACGGCCAAGCCACACAGGATATGCGCGCGGTCACGGGCCTTGCGCAGCAGATAGGCGGTGCGGCGCACCACGACGTCTTCGCGGAAGTCGATAAAGCAGGTCAGGAACCGGCGCAGGGTCAGCTGCTCGGGGCGGCCGCCGTTCAGAGCCAGCATGTTACAGCCGAACGAGGTCTGCATCGGGGTAAAGCGGAACAGCTGATTCAGCACCACCTCGGGGGTCGCGTCGCGCTTTAGTTCCACCACGACGCGCACGCCGTTGCGGTCCGATTCATCCTGTACGTGGGCAATGCCTTCGATCCGCTTGTCGCGGGCGGCTTCGGCGATCTTTTCGATCATCGCAGCCTTGTTTACCTGATAGGGAATCTCGGTGCAGACGATGGCGTAGCGGTCCTTGCGGATTTCTTCCACGTGGGTTTTCGAGCGGATGATGACGCTGCCGCGCCCTTCGAGATAGGCTTTGCGCGCGCCCGAACGGCCCAGCAGAATACCGCCCGTCGGGAAGTCGGGGCCGGGCACATACTGGATCAGCTGTTCACTGGTCAGGTCCGGATCCTCGATCAGCGCGAGGGTCGCGTCGACCACTTCGCCCAGGTTGTGGGGCGGAATGTTGGTGGCCATACCGACCGCAATACCGCCAGCGCCGTTGACCAGCATGTTGGGGAAGCGGGCGGGCAGAACTGTGGGCTCACGGTCCTTGCCATCATAGTTGTCTTGGAAGTCGACGGTGTCTTTGTCGATGTCCGCCAGCAGCGCGGACGCGGGCTTGTCCATGCGAACTTCGGTGTAACGCATGGCCGCCGCGTTATCGCCGTCCATGGAACCGAAGTTGCCCTGACCATCCAGCAGCGGCAGCGACATCGAGAAGTCCTGCGCCATACGGACCAGCGCGTCATAGATCGCGCTGTCGCCGTGGGGGTGGTATTTACCCATAACGTCGCCGACGGGACGCGCGGACTTGCGATAGGGCTTGTCGTGCGAATTGCCGGTCTCGTGCATCGCATAGAGGATGCGTCGATGCACAGGTTTTAAGCCATCGCGAAGATCGGGAATGGCGCGGCTGACGATCACCGACATCGCGTAATCCAGGTAGGATGTCTTCATCTCGTCCGCGATCGAAATCGTGGGTCCGTGATGGATCGCGCGCGGCTTCGGATTTTCTTCTGCGTTTTCAGGGGTTTCCGGAGTATCGGTCACTGTGTCGCCTGTCCCAGCCGTTGGTTCTATATATTGTTGAAAGGGTTATAGCAGAGCCAGCATATGGTGCGCAATGCCAGTGGACACCTGCGCTGGCAGCCCAAACGGGTGGCTGCTAACACACTGTTTTTCTTGCCAGAAAAATCCGGTTGGCCTGTAATTTGAATCAGGGCAGGAAGAACAGGAGAACCGCAGATGGAAACGAGTGAAACTGAACTGCTGTTGAAGGGCTACGGGCTGACCACCGCCGAGATGATTTACCGTATGCCTGATTACACGTCCGTGCTGAACACTTTTGTCTGGCAGGACTATGACTTGGCGCCTGACTACCCCAAAATGTTCGAGTTCATCGAATTCTGGGAGCGCGAGATCGAGGGGCAGCTCCACACGGTCCGCTTTGCCCACCGCAAATTGCTGAGTCCGACGGACTGGCAGCAGATCGTGGGCGAATTTCGCATCCACTAAACATGCCAAAGGCGGCCTCGGGTGGGCCGCCTCTGTTGTCTCTATATAGGGTGCGTCAGTACTTGCTGCGCGCCGCAGCGATCCAGATCAGGACGAACAGTGCCGAGAATATGGCGTTGTAGCCGGCCATGGAAATACCGAACAGATCCCAGACGATCTCGTCGCACATGACGACGCCGGTGGGGCCATCTAGGCTGAGCAGATCCGTGCCCGTCAGGCCAGACAGCGCATCGCCAGAGCCGGTGCAGCTGGTGGGGCCTTGCCACCATTTCTGCTCGACCCCGGTGTGATAGACGCCGAGGCCGCTGGTGATGGCCGCAGCCAATGCACCGAGCCACGCGATGAAGGTCGCAGGAAACAGCACTCCCACCACACCAAGCGCGATCGCGGCCGCATGGGGCCAGCGCTGCCACAGGCACATGGCGCAGGGCGGGTAGCCTCCGATATACTGGAAGGCAAATGCGCCAAGCAGAATGGCCAGCGAGCCGAAAGCTGCCAGAGCGATGAGAGAGCGTTGAGTCATAGGAACTTTACCACGTAGAAGCCGCCGATCAGCACGGCAAGAAACAGCGCGAACATAATGCCGAGCCGCTTCTCGATGAAATCACGGATTGGTGCGCCGAATTGCTTGAGCAGGGCGGCCACAAGAAAGAACCGTACACCGCGCGCGAGGATCGAGCTGACCATAAAGGTCGCCAGAGGCATGCCGGTCCAGCCGGACATGATCGTGATGACCTTATAAGGGAAGGGGGTCATGCCTGCGATGAGCACCGCCCAGAAGCCCATATCGTTGAAGCGCACATTAAAGGCCTCCATCGCGTCGGCTTTGCCAAGGGCAGAGAGAATGGGTTGGCCGATGGTGTCAAAGGCAAAGGCCCCGATCGCATAGCCAAAGAGCCCACCGAGGATCGAGCTTAGAAGCGCGACGCCAGCGATCAGCCAGGCGCGGCTGGGACGGGCAAGGATCATGGGAATCATGATCACGTCGGGGGGAATGGGGAAAAACGAGCTTTCGACGAAAGAGACAACTGCCAGCGCCCAAAGTGCGCGAGGATGGTTGGCGAGTCCCATCGTCCAATCATAAAGTCGGCGTAATATCGGTCTTACTCCTGCAACAATCGCGTCAGACATTCCATGCGGTGGCGCGGCGGTCAATATAGAGGGCAGGTTCCGCGCTTTTCGATGGCAGAAGTGCGTGTTGGGTCTTGTCCCTGCCGAATGGTTGGGCTAGTCAGGCGAACACAGTGCCTGCCTGAGTGGCGGAATGGTAGACGCAGGGGATTCAAAATCCCCCGATGGCAACATCGTGTGGGTTCGAGTCCCACCTTAGGCACCACAATTTCCCGGACATTGAAAACAAGCGGCCTCCCCACCGGGGTGTTCTGCATTTGCAGCGCCGCAGTGCGGCTTGCATTCTTTAGTATGTGAGAGTCCGCATTTACCTTGTTGAAATTGCCGATTGATTCGCGGGTGGGCTGCGGCGCTATCCGTTAAGTTGGCGATATTTCCAAAATATAGCCCAAAAATTCATACTAACGAATGTAGCCGTTTGGCGGTGTGGGTCCGGTCGCATAAACTTTTCACAAAAAAACTAAATTTATTCGGGACCAGAAACGTTCACGTTTTGATGATACTCCGTAAATTCGTGCAAAACCCCGTAAATTAAAGCTAAAAGTCGCTCGCTTCGGTTTCTGCAGGTGCATCATTGGATCACTATGAGAAACAAAGAGGCGAAAATCGGGCAAATATGGCGGAAAAAAGGCAGGTTTAAGGCCGAAAGAAGGGGTGGGGTTACTAACCATTTCGAATTTTCTCTTTGTCTTAAGGATAGGTGCGATGTATCCCAAAGAGGTGCCCATCTGGGGGGATGGCGCTTTTGACTGAGCAGCAACCGCTGTCCGGATCTGTTCCGGTGGTGGAAGTGGAAGGCGTAACGAGTAAACTTGTCCTCCTTGCCAGGGCACCGCAAACCGTCAGGTTTTGCGACCGATCTCTTACACCTTGGACGTTGAAAGCGACATTGTGGTTCGAGCAGAACCTCTGTGGGCTCTTGTTGACGCTACGGCCAGACGCGCCGGACAGGAGTAAGAGAGATGACGTTTAATAAGTACAACTCGTGGTCGGCATGGCATAAAAGCCACTCTTCTGAGCACGATGGTTCCTCTGCCGAGAACTACACCGGAAACACCGATGGCCTGATCGGTCTGTGGGATTTCCTCTCGAGTTCCAATTATTACACGCCAGACACCGGGACCGCTGACGGCGAGACCCAAAACGGCAAGCTGTTCGGCGGTGCCTGCGTCAAAGACGGACAACTGCAGCTGGATGGCAACTGCCAGTACATGACGGTCAAAGGAAAAGACGAGCCGTTCGATCTGGGGCAGGGCACCATCGAAATTCAGTTCACTCAGTCTTCCTATGTCGATTGCAAGGACGGATTGAACGTTCTGATCTCGCGAGGTGAGTACGAAGATGCTTACGGCGGCGAAAAGAACACCCCCGAAGGTTACTTCGAAATGGGTGTTACTTCTGACGGTCGTGTGTACGTCAAGCACATTGATGATGGTCAGAAAGCTGTTCTCTACACGGACTCGCACTTCTTCAGCGCCGGCGACGTCGTCAATGTCTCCTACTCCTGGGACGAAGACACAGGCGGTACCTTCAATGTCGAGAATGTCACCGATGCGACCGAAGTCACTCTGACCCACAGCGTCAAGGGTCTGGACATGGAGATCGGCGACGATGATGGCGAAAGCTGGACCGTCGGCGCACGCGAAGACAGCGACTGGGATGGCGACTACTCGAATTACTTCAAAGGCGCGATTGATTACGTCGCGATCTTTGACAGCGAAGATCCTGCGGGCGACGGCTATGTCGAAGGTACTTCGGGCAATGACCTGATTGATGTCAACTACGAGGGCGACCCCGAAGGCGACATGATCGACAACGAGGATGCGATCCTCGCGAACAGCGACCTGAACGACGACGTCGTTCTGGCCGGCGCAGGCGACGACACTGTCAAAGCGGGCGAAGGCAACGACATCGTTTACGGCGACAGCAAACAGGGTAACGTTGATACCTCGCCGGTCACCATCAAGATCGACAGTGCATCGGCCGCGATGGCCAACAAGATCTACGCCTACACCATTGACCCCGAGACCGGCCAGATCTCGAACGTCATGTGTCTAGAAGATGATGCCCGCGACGGCGTCGGCAAAACCTACTCCTACGAGGTTGCGCAGGGCGCTGTCGTCGGCATCGGCATCGTCAACTCGCAGGGCCAGTTCCTGTCTTCGGGCTATGGCGATAACCTGCAGCTGAACAGCGATGGCCTTCTGCACACCAAAGGTTTGGGCCAGATCGACGAAACCACGGTGAAGCTTGGTTTCGAGGACTGGAAAGGTCTTGGTGACAAGGACTACAACGACGTCAAAGTCACGATCGATCTGGGCACCTCGGGCGCGACCTTTGATAACGCGCACTACGAGACCTCGTCTGATGTTGGCTCGGCGATCGTCACCGAAGGCGCTGGCAACGACCTGATCTACGGTGAAGACGGCGACGATACGCTCTACGGCGAAGGTGGCAACGACACCATCGATGGCGGTGACGATGATGACTACATCGACTCCGGCGCAGGAGACGACTCGGTTGTCGGCGGCGCTGGCAATGACACCATCATCTTTGGCACCGGCAACGACACTGTAGAAGGTGGCGCTGGCGATGACTACATCGACGACGCCTACGGCGTGATCTACGACGGTGACAACGTCATTGACGCAGGCGACGGCAATGACACCGTTTACGCTGGTGACGGCGCGGATACCGTCGAAGGTGGCGCAGGCGCAGACCTTCTGTTCGGCGAAGGCGGCGACGACAGCATCTACGGTGATGCAGACAATGACTCGATCTACTCTGGCGACGGCGCAGACAGCGTCCGTGCTGGCGAAGGCGATGACTCGATCCGTGGCGAAGGCGGCGACGACACCCTGCGCGGCGAAGACGGCAACGACTTTGTTGACGGCGGCGACGGCAATGACAGCGTCTCTGGCGGCATGGGCGACGACACCGTTCTGGGTGGCGCAGGCGACGACTTGGTTCGCGGCGGCTCCGGCAACGACTCCATGGAAGGTGGCGATGGCAACGACTACATCGACAGCGGCTCGGGCGATGACACCATCGACGCAGGCGAAGGCGATGACACCGTAGACGCCTACAATGGTGCGGACAGCGTTCTGGGTGGCAACGGCAATGACTCGATCATGGTCGGCTGGCAGGACACCGAAGCTCTGCCTGATCTGGGTTACCCCGGGCTGTTCCCTGCGGACAGCGACACCGAGAATGACCGTGACTTTGTCGATGCAGGCGAGGGCAACAACTACGTCTGGACCGGCGACGACCGCGACACCATCTACTCGGGTAGCGGCAACGACACTATCCTGGCTGGCATCGACAACGACTACGTTGAATCGGGTGCGGGCGACGACCTGGTCGTTGGTGCAGAAGGGTCTGACACCATCTTTGCAGGCGACGGTGATGACACCGTTTATGCAGGGTTTGCCCCCGATCTGCCCGATGATCTGAACATTCCCGATGGCGAAGACCTCGTGACCAACAACGGCACCGACTATGTCGATGCTGGCAAAGGCAACGACCTTGTCTTTGGCTCGGATGACGCGGATACCATTTACGGTGGCGACGGCAACGATACCATTGACGGTGGCATCGACGCGGACTCGCTGTTCGGCGGCAAAGGTGATGACACCATCATCCTCGGCCTGCCGGGCGACGCGCACGCTGACTATGCCGAAGGCGGCGACGACCGTGACTCCTTTACCGGCGTGGGCGCAGGCGACACCGTTGACGGTGGCACCGGCGGCAACGACTACGATACTCTGGACCTGACCGGTCTGGGTAAGTGGCAGTTTAGCGATGTCACCACCGATGCGGATGGCGACTCGACCAGCGGTAAAGTCAACTTCCTAGACACCCTTGGCAACGTGACTGGCACCCTGAAGTTCGAAGAGATCGAAAAGATCATCCCGTGCTTCACCCCTGGCACTGTCATCGCGACCCCCATGGGCGAGCGTCTGGTCGAGGAGCTGCAGGTCGGTGACCGTGTGATCACCCGTGACAACGGCATCCAGCGCATCCGCTGGGTTGGCGCCAAGAACGTGACCTCGCAGGATCTGCAGCGTTCGAAGCACCTGCGTCCGATCATGATCAAGGCTGGCGCACTGGGCAACGGTCTGCCGGAAACTGACATCATGGTCAGCCCGAACCACCGGATGCTGATCGCGAACGAGAAGACCTCGCTCTACTTTGAAGAGCCCGAAGTTCTGGCAGCGGCCAAGCACCTGCTGGGTACCGGCGGCATCTACGAAGTGAACGTGCCCTCGACCACTTACATCCACTTCATGTTCGACCGTCACGAGGTCGTCCTGTCGAATGGCTGCTGGTCCGAGAGCTTCCAGCCCGGCGACTACTCGCTGAAAGGAATCGGCGAAGAGCAGCGGAACGAGATCTACGATCTGTTCCCCGAGCTGAAAAACCAGAAGGGTCTGGAAAACTTCGAGGCAGCGCGCCGTTCGCTGAAAAAGCACGAAGCAAAGCTCTTGGTTCATTAATTCGCGTTAATGAACATACCAAATAGGTGACAGGCGGTATCCGATGGGTATCGCCTGTTAACTTTTTTAGTAAGAAAATCTCACATAACCGCCTGCAACTGGGCCTATTTGTGCCCTATTTTAACGTCAGGTCTATTGAATGTGTGCTGTCGTGCACCGAACGATGATGTGTGAGGGATATGAAAGTTTCCGGCGGAAATGTGGTGCGGATCAAAGGCAGCTGGCGCAAGGCGTCGCAGGCCGATGCGCTGCGTCCCTCTGCCAATAATCCTGACTTCGCCTCTCCGTTCAGCGTGCCATGCTTTACACCGGGAACGCTGATCGCCACGCGACACGGACCAATGCCTGTCGAAGATTTGCGTATCGGGGATTTGTTGCTGACCCGCGACAATGGTTTCCGTCCGGTGCTGTGGGTCGGCCATAGCAAGTACAAACTTTCCGGTTCCACTGGTGGCGCACGCCTTCAGCCTGTCTTGATCAAGGCGCATTCTCTTGGCGATGGCGTTCCGCAGAACGATCTTCTGGTGTCTCCGGACCACCAAATGCTACTGACGCGACGGTTTGCTCCCAGTCCGCTGGCCTCGACCGAGATGCTTGTGCCTGCACGTCATTTGCTCGGGCAGGCGGGTGTGCTGATTGCGCCCCAGCGCGAAGTCGATTTTGTGCATGTCTTGATGGAACGTCACGAAATCCTTCTTGCAGACGGCGCCTGGACCGAAAGCTATCGGCCTGACTCAACAGTGGTGCGGTCCTTGCCATCCCATGTCCGAGAGGACTTACTCTCTGCGCTGTCCGGTCGAGATCCGCTCCGGGGTCCTATTTTTGAGGCTGCACGTCAGTCCTGTGGTGCGGACGATCTGGATCAGCAATCGCGGTCCGACAAGTAACGCTCCCACGCTTCTGGTGTGTCCAGATCAAGACGTGCACGATGCCCTCTAAGTGTAATCTCGAATAAAATTTCCCTGTTTTCTTGGATTACGGATCGCGCACCTGCGTCCCCGCGAAGTTTTTTCATCGCGTCAAACTGGGCTGCTGGAAACAGGACCGGATGACCGGGGTTTCCTGTTTCAGTGGTCGCGCGCCAAATTCGGTAGGGGTGTGCTGTGTGAGCCTCCATGAAAAGCTGCATGTCAGAGGCTTTGATGTCCGGCATATCCGCAGGTTGGATGATCACGCCAGAGGCTTTGCAGGGCAGGGCAGAGACACCTGCCGCGATGGAATGCCCCACGCCCAAGGCAGCATCTGGCACTGGAACGATCGTCAGTGAAAGCCCTGAAAGCGCGGCTTCTCGGGCGGGGCGATCCGGTGGCAAAGCAACAAATACCTGCATTCCAGTCGCGATGGCCCTCTCTGCCATGACGCGCAGGCAAGGCGTTCCGTCCACTTCCATCAACAGCTTGTCCGCCCCACGCATGCGCGAGGACGCTCCGGCTGCAAGGATGAGAATGGCGGGCGCGGGTGTCATGCCTGACTGTACCGCGCCGCTAGGCTCAGGCAAGCGGTCAGTAACCGCGCCAAATCCAGCCGCCACCCAGAATGCGGGTACTGTCAGGATCGTAGAAGACGCAGGCCTGACCGGGACTGATGCCCTCTTCGGCGGTGAGGAGTTCGACCTCAGCCTCGGTGTCGCTGATCGGACGCAGGATCGCAGGCGCCGGCGGACGGGTGCTACGGACTTTGACCGCGATCTCACGCTCGGCCATCTCGGTGAACGGGCCGTCGCCAAGCCAGTTGATCTCGCGCACCGGCACTTTGCGGGTGGCCAGCAGCTCTTTGGGGCCGACGATGACCTGCTTCTGATCCACGTCCAGCTTCACCACATAGAGCGGCTCTGAGAGGCCACCGATCCCAAGGCCACGACGCTGGCCGATGGTGTAGTGGATCACGCCGTTATGCTCACCCAAGACGCGGCCATCTGCATGGACGATCTGGCCGGGCTCTGCCGCACCGGGGCGCAGCTTTTCGATGACGCTGGCGTAGTTGCCGTTCGGGACAAAGCAAATGTCCTGACTGTCGGGCTTGTCGGCCACGCTCAACCCATATTTCGCGGCCAACTCGCGCGTCGCGTCCTTGGACGGCAAATGCCCCAAGGGGAAACGCAGATAGGACAGCTGCTCGGGCGTGGTCGAGAACAGGAAATAGCTTTGGTCGCGGTTCGCATCGGCGGCGCAATGCAGCTCGGGGCCATTCTCGCCGTCCTTGCGCTGGATATAGTGGCCGGTTGCCATGCAGTCGGCGTCCAGATCCCGTGCGGTTTCCAACAGGTCTTTGAACTTCACACGCTCGTTGCAGCGGATGCAGGGCACGGGGGTCGCGCCAGCCAGATAGCTGTCTGCGAACTCGTCAATCACTGCGTCCTTAAAAATGTTCTCATAATCCAGAACGTAGTGGGGGAAGCCCATCTTTTCAGCTACGCGGCGCGCATCGTGGATGTCGATGCCCGCGCAGCACGCACCCTTTTTCGCCAGAGCCGCCCCGTGGTCATACAGCTGCAAGGTCACGCCGACCACGTCATAGCCTTCTTCGGCAAGCTGCGCGGCCACGACCGAGCTGTCCACGCCTCCGGACATCGCGACGACCACGCGGGTCTCCGACGGGGGCTTGGCGAAACCAAGGGAATTGAGCGGGGTGCCGTTGTCCAGCGCCATGGGGCATACTCCTGCGGGTTTGGAACCTGCGGAATATATGAAAATCCTCAGTACTCTCAAGAGCCGGTTTCAGGTCCTGTTAAGTCCCTTGCCCGATTTTCCCAGTGTGGGAAGCAAAAAGGGGACTGATATGTTTCTAAAACGTGTAGAGGGCGTGCGCACTGTGGCGCTGCCCGATGGTCGAGTACTCAGCCACGCGGACCTGCCGCCAGCCAATACTCTGCGATGGGTTGCCTCGCGCAAGGAATCGGTTGTGTTGGCCGTGCGTCACGGATTGCTGAGTCGTAAATCTGCCTTAGAGCGCTACGGCCTGTCCGACGAAGAGCTGAATAGCTGGGATTCGGCACTTAATTCATATGGATCAAAGGCTTTGAAGGCGACGCAGGTACAAAATTATAGACAACCTAAAGAGGATAATGAAAGATTGGGTTAATTGGTAACGTGCAGTTAACCTTCGTTAGGCAGTCTGTACGCAAGATGGTTCATGAGTTTTGGGAATCTTATAAATGCGTATTTTGCTGATTGAGGATGATCCGGCGACCACCAAAAGCATTGAATTGATGCTGGGGCACGCCAACCTGAATGTGTATTCGACCGCCTTTGGCGAAGAAGGTGTCGAGCTGGCGAAGCTGTATGATTACGATTTGATCCTTCTGGATCTGTCATTGCCGGACATGAGCGGTCACGAAGTGTTGCGCCAAGTCCGTTTGGCGCGGGTTGAAACGCCCGCGCTGATCCTTTCGGGCGCGGATGACACCGAGAGCAAGCTCAAGGGCTTCGGGTTCGGCGCAGATGACTACCTGACCAAGCCGTTCCATCGCGACGAATTGGTGGCCCGTATCCACGCGATCATCCGCCGGTCCAAGGGGCATTCGCAGTCGGTCATTCGCACCGGCCGGATCAACGTGAACCTTGATGCGAAGACCGTCGATATCGAGGGTGATCCCGTGCATCTGACCGGCAAAGAATATCAGATGCTGGAACTTCTGAGCCTGCGCAAAGGGACAACGCTGACCAAAGAGATGTTCCTGAACCATCTTTACGGCGGCATGGACGAGCCTGAACTCAAGATTATCGACGTTTTCATCTGCAAGCTTCGGAAAAAGCTGGCAAAAGCGACTGGCGGCGAAACCCACATCGAAACCGTCTGGGGCCGTGGCTATGTGATGCGCGATCCCTCGGATATGTCGGGGTCTTCGACAAAACAGATCGCGATGGGCGGCTGAGCCGACTGGACGACAGCCACGCTGCGCCCTAAACCAAGGCAAACAGAATTGCGTTTGGGGTGCCCTATGAGCCAGGATTTTCACGACACGCCGGTCGAGGCATTGGACGAAACCGGTGCGCGTGCAGAGCTGGAGCGTCTGGCTGTTCTGTTGGGCGCGGCGAATGCGGCCTACCACCAGAAAGACGCGCCCGAGATTTCGGACGCCGAATACGATGCGTTCAAGGCGCGAAATGCGGCGATCGAGGCGCGATTCCCTGATTTGAAGCGCGCAGACAGCCCGTCAGAGCAGGTCGGCGCCGCGCCCGCCGAGGGCTTTGGCAAGATCCACCACCGCGTGCGGATGATGTCTCTGTCGAATGCTTTCGATTACGAAGATGTCTCGGATTTCGTGGACGGCGTCGCGCGCTATCTGGGGATGTCTGGGACTGGGCTGGCGTTCACCGCTGAGCCCAAGATCGATGGCCTTTCCCTGTCTTTGCGCTACGAAAATGGCGAACTGATCTATGCTGCGACCCGTGGAGACGGCGCCGAGGGCGAAGATGTCACCGCGAATGCCCGCACCATCAAGGACATTCCCCAAACCCTAAGCGGCGCCCCCGAGGTGCTGGAGGTGCGCGGCGAAGTCTACATGTCCCACGAGGATTTCGAGGCTCTGAACGCACGCCACCAAGAGCGCGGCGGCAAGATTTTCGCCAACCCTCGGAATGCGGCGGCTGGTTCCTTGCGCCAACTCGATGCCAAAATCACCGAAGCCCGGCCGCTACGGTTCTTTGCATATGCGTGGGGCGAGCTGTCCGCGCCTTTGGCTGACACGCAAATGGGCGCGATTGAACGTCTGGCGAGCCTTGGGTTCCAGGCGAACCCGCTGACGGCGATCTGCAAAGGCCCCGATGATATGATCGCCCACTACCGCATGATCGAACAGAAGCGCGCGACGTTGGGCTATGACATCGACGGCGTGGTCTACAAGGTGAACGATCTGGCGCTACAAGAGCGCTTGGGCTTCCGCAGCACCACGCCCCGTTGGGCGATTGCCCACAAATTCCCAGCAGAACTGGCGTGGACACGGCTCGAAGCAATCGACATTCAGGTGGGCCGGACGGGGGCGCTTAGCCCTGTGGCGCGTCTGACGCCGGTGACCGTTGGCGGGGTGGTTGTGTCCAATGCCACCCTGCATAACGAGGATTATATCGAGGGCCGCGACAACGCTGGCAACCCGATCCGCGAGGGGCGCGACATCCGTGTGGGCGACTGGGTGCAGGTCTATCGCGCGGGGGATGTGATCCCCAAAATCGCAGATGTGGACCTGAATAAGCGTCCTCAAGATGCTGAAAAATATGATTTTCCGACTGTTTGTCCCGAATGCGGCTCCGAGGCGATCCGCGAGGAAGGCGATAGTGTGCGCAGGTGCTCTGGCGGGATGATATGCCCTGCGCAGGCGGTCGAGAAGCTGAAGCACTTGGTCAGCCGCGCGGCCTTCGACATCGACGGGATGGGCGCCAAGCAGGTCGAGCAGTTCTACAAGGATGGTTGGGTTAAGGAACCCGCCGATATCTTCAAGCTGCGTGAACGCTATGGCAGCGGCATGCAGCAACTGAAGAACCGCGAAGGTTGGGGCGACAAGAGCGCGAAGAAACTCTTTGATGCCATTGATGATAGGCGGAAAATCGGTCTGGATCGCGTGCTGTTCGGTCTGGGAATCCGCCACGTGGGCGAGCAGGTGAGCCGCCTGCTCGCGCGCCACTATGGCAGCTGGTCCGCGTTAACCACGGCGCTGGATGCCGCCCATGACGAAACCTCCGAGGCTTGGGCAGACCTGCTGTCCGTTGATGGCGTGGGCACGGTTTTGGCGCGCTCCATCGTGACCGCTTTTGCCCAAGAGGCCGAGCGCGCCAGCATCGACCGCCTGATCGCGGAACTCGAGGTGCAGGATGTGGCCGCGCCCAAAACCGACGGCAGCCCCGTGGCGGGCAAAACCGTCGTCTTCACCGGTACACTGGAAAAGATGACCCGCGCCGAGGCAAAGGCCCGAGCCGAAGCCCTTGGGGCCAAGGTCGCTGGGTCCGTCAGCGCGAAAACCGATATTCTGGTGGCGGGGCCCGGTGCGGGCTCCAAGGCCAAGAAAGCCGCAGAATTGGGCATCCAGACGCTGGACGAGGATGGCTGGCTCGACCTGATCGGGCAGGCCTGACATGGGCCGCCCCGAGGCTCTGTTTCCCCTGTTCGCGGGGCTGGAAACCCTGAACGGCATCGGCCCGAAAACGGCCGAAGCCATGGGGAACCTCGGCCTGTCGCGGCCTCGGGATTTGCTGTTCCATTTACCATACAGCGGGGTCAGCCGCGCCCGACGCGGCACCGTGCAGGGCGCCACAACCGGCGAGGTTGTCACCGTCGCCGCCCGCGTTTTGCGCCACACCGCGCCCACGGGCCGCGGCCGCCCGTACCGCGTGATGGTCGAGGATGCTCAGGTCAGTTTCCCCTTGGTGTTCTTCCACGCCCGCGACCGCTATTTGCAGCAAATTTTACCGGTCGGCGAGGAACGCATCATCTCGGGCAAGGTCGAGTTTTTCGACGGCATTCCCCAGATCGCGCACCCCGATCATGTGGTCCCGATGGACGAGGAAAGCACCATTCCCGCCTTCGAGCCGACCTATGCCCTGACCGCGGGCGTGACGGCCAAACAGGTGATCAAGGGCGTGGCGAGCGCCTTGGAGCATGTGCCGGAACTGCCCGAATGGATCGACAATTCCCTTATGAAGCAAAAGGGTTGGCCCGATTGGCGCAGGGCCCTGCACACCGCCCATCACCCCAAAGACATGGGCGATCTGGCGGCCGAGGCTCCAGCGCGGACCCGTCTGGCCTATGACGAATTTTTTGCCCATCAGTTAACGCTGGCCTTGGCGCGGGCCTCGCGCCGCGAAAAGCCGGGCTTGCCCTCGGTTGCCACGGGTCGTCTGCAACGACGCGTACTGGCTGCGCTGCCATATCGCCCCACGGGCGCCCAAGAGCGGGCCATTCGCGAAATCAGTGATGATCTGGCGCGGCCCGTGCGGATGAACCGGCTGCTGCAAGGCGACGTGGGCGCAGGCAAAACCTTGGTCGCGCTGATGTCTTTGCTGGTCGCGGTCGAAGCTGGCGGGCAGGGCGTGATGATGGCCCCGACCGAAATCCTCGCCCGTCAGCATATGGAGGGGTTGCAGCCCCTAGCCGAAAGCGCGGGCGTGGTGATCGAACTGCTGACCGGCCGCGACAAGGGCAAGGAACGGCAGGCCAAACTGGACGCCCTTGCGCAGGGCAAAATCCACATCTTGGTCGGCACCCACGCGGTCTTCCAAAAGGACGTTGAATTCCGCGATCTGCGCCTAGCTGTGATCGACGAACAGCACCGATTTGGTGTGGCGCAACGTCTGGAACTGGGGCGCAAAGGGCGTGCGGTGGACGTTCTGGTCATGACCGCCACGCCGATCCCGCGCAGTCTGGCGCTGGCGCAGTTCGGGGATATGGACGTTTCAATTTTGGACGAAAAGCCGCCCGGACGAACACCTGTCAAAACCGCTCTGATCTCGAACGAGCGCATTGACGAAGTGACCGAGCATCTGCGCCATGCGATCTCGCAGGGGCGGCAGGCCTACTGGGTTTGCCCGCTGGTCGAAGAGAGCGAGGTCTCTGACCTGACCTCCGCCCAAGAGCGGTTCGAACGCCTGCGCGCGGCCCTTGGCGAAGGGGTGGTCGATCTGGTTCACGGCCAGATGCCCCCCGACCAGAAGGACAGCGCCATGGCGCGCTTCCAGTCCGGCGAAACCAAGGTGCTGGTCGCGACCACGGTGATCGAGGTGGGCGTCAACGTCCCGAACGCCTCGATCATGGTGATCGAACGGGCCGAGATTTTCGGCCTCGCGCAGTTGCACCAGCTCCGTGGCCGCGTGGGGCGCGGGGCCGCCGCCTCGACCTGTTTGCTGATGTACCAAGCCCCACTGTCGGAAAGCGGCCAGCGCCGCCTGACGACCCTCCGCGACACCGAGGATGGTTTCCGCATCAGCGAGGTTGATCTGCAAATGCGCGGGGCAGGCGACCTGATCGGCACCGCCCAATCGGGCCTGCCGCGCTTCCGCGTCGCGGACATGGAGCGTCAGGCAGACCTGATGGCAACCGCCCAAACCGACGCCCGCGCGCTGCTGACCACCGATCCGCACCTGACTTCGGACCGTGGTATGGCTGCGAGAAATCTCCTTTGGCTCATGGAACAGGATCAGGCGATCCGTTTGATTTCAGTAGGTTAAGCACATCGTTCGCACGATGTTCCAAAATGTTCACGTTTGTTCTCAAAAAGTTCTTTACCGAATCGTTAAGCTGTGAGAACAAAGAGGCAACAGGAACATTGAGCGAACGGAGCGTACACAATGGCCCGCCAGATCAAACTGACCCTTGCGCGTAACGCAGACACCTTCATTCCCGACATGATCGGTGCGGCCTCGTTGATGGTCATGCTGGTCGGGGCGCTTCATCTGCCGATGTTCTTCTGACTGCCCATCCCGCGGTTCTCTGCCGACCGGACTTGCCGCCATGTCCCAAGCTGCGGCTGACTGCCCGTCTTGTTTTGCCAGCGCCTACTGGTTGAACCTCAGTCCGGTATGAACCGTCCTCTCCGCCGCCATCCTTGCCGGGATGCGCGGCGGTTTTTTTATGCGCACACGGGCCAAGGCGCCCATGCTTTCACTTTGGTAAAAATACTCTCGGGGGTGAATTGGTGCACAAGCACCAAGAGGGGGCAGAAAGCCCCCCTTTGCCTGATTATCAATTTTCGAAAAGTTAAACGGTCTGCGCCGCCTCGGCCTCAGCAACCGCTTCACTCAGCGCGTCCAAGGTCAGCATAATCGACGCATGGCGGTTCTTGTATTCGCGCGCAGGCAAGAGCGCCTCAAGCCCGTCAAACGGTGCCGAGGGCGCGTCAGCGCCGTCGCGCAGCATTGCCTTTAGCTCGTCGCGGGCTTTGTTGATTTCTACGCTCGTGCGCCCGATCGCGGCGGACCCGACCACACTGGCCGATGCTTGGCCCAAGGCGCAGGCTTTGACGTCTGCGGCATAGCGGCTGACTTTGCCGTCCGTGACGTCGACGTCCACGGTCACGGTAGACCCGCAGAGGGGCGAACGTTTTTTGACGCTGGCCTGTGGCGCATCGAGCCGGCCTGTATGCGGAATCTCGGCTGCCAGCGCGAGGATGCGCTGGGAATAGAGCTTCATCAGGTCGTTCTCGTTCGACATGCGTCCTCCGAGGCTTTCTCTTGGGGTCAGTTCCGCATAGATAGGCGTTGCACGACCGAAGCAAAAGGATTTTCCACATGACCTCCGCGGCATTTGATCCGGCAAGTTTGAAATACGACGACAAGGGGTTGATCCCCGCCATTGCGCAGGATGCCGAGACCCAAGAGGTTCTTATGATGGCGTGGATGAATGCGGAGTCTGTTGCCAAGACGTTGGAGACCGGCAAAGTGACGTATTGGTCGCGGTCGCGTCAGGCGTTCTGGGTCAAAGGTGAGACCAGTGGGCACCTGCAAACTTTGGTCGATTTCCGCTATGACTGCGATCAAGACTGCATCCTGGTCATGGTTCGACAGGAAGGGCCAGCGTGTCACACTAACCGCCGTAGCTGTTTCTACACCGCTGTGCGCGATGGTGAGACCGTCGAACTGATGGGGCCGATGGCGTAAAGGGGGCGCTGCCCCCATCCGCTTTGCGGATTCCCCCGGAGTATTTTTACAAAGGTGAAAGCAGGGGCGTGTCGATGAGGTCGGCGACGTCCTGTGGGGTTTTGCCTTCGGCGCGGTAGAGGGCGATGGCGCGGGCGTCGTCGCGTTTTGCCAGACGTTTGCCTTGGGCGTCGCGGATCAGGTCGTGATGATGGTAAGTCGGGACGGGTTTGCTCAGGAGCGCCTGCAAGATCACGTGGATCTGGGTGGCCTCGAACAGGTCAGCGCCGCGGGTGACGTGAGTGATGCCTTGGTCCGCGTCGTCGATGACCACCGACAGGTGATAGGACGTGCCTATGTCGCGGCGGGCGAGGACGATGTCGCCGAGAGTATCTGGGGCTTTGGTCAGTTCGATGGTGTGGGTGCCGGTGTGAACGGGGCCGACTTCGATGAAGGTCAGGGTGGGCTTGCCGATGGCGTCGATCGCTTTGGCCATATCGAGGCGGAGGGTTTCGCCGCCCGGCATGTGGGCCGGTTTCGGTTTGGCGCGGCAGGTTCCTGGGTAGATCAGGCCGTCGGGGCCGTGGGTGGGAACGCCTTCTTGGGGGGCGGACATGGCGGCTTCGATATCGCGGCGTTTGCAGGTGCAGGGATAGAGCAGGTCCATGTCCCAGAGGGTTTGCAGAGCGGCGCGATAGGCGGGCATGCGGTCTGACTGGCGCATGACGGGCGTGGGCCATGTGAGGCCGAGCCATGTTAGATCGTCGTAAATCTGCGCCTCCCAGTCGGGGCGGGCGCGGGATTGGTCGATGTCTTCGATCCGCAGCAGGAACTCACCGCCAAGCGTTTGGGCGAGATGCGCCGCCGTCAGTGCCGAGAAGGCGTGCCCCAGATGCAGGGGCCCCGTGGGCGACGGCGCAAATCGTGTTCGCATTAGCTTTGGCTGGTAAGCCATTGTTGCCACATCTCTTTGGCGCGATCGGTGTAGCCTTTGTAGCGGATTTTGCGGCCCTTGCGGCCACCGCGCACGTCTTCCAGAGGCTGGAAGAGGCCGAAGTTCACGTTCATCGGCTGGAAGGTTTTTGCGTCCGCGCCGCCGGTGATGTGGTTCACGAGGCTGCCCATAGCGGTTTCCAGCGGCACTTCGGGGATGTCCTGACCAAGGATCTCGGCGGCGGCGAAACGGCCTGCCAGCAGGCCCATGGCCGCGGATTCAACATAGCCTTCGACGCCGGTGATCTGGCCTGCGAAGCGCACATTGGGGCGCGACTTCATCCGCAGGCGGCTGTCCAGCAGCGTGGGCGAGTTGATAAAGGTGTTCCGGTGGATGCCGCCAAGGCGCGCAAAGCTGGCGTTTTCCAGACCGGGGATCATGCGGAAGACCTCGGTCTGTGCGCCGTATTTCATCTTGGTCTGGAAGCCGACGATGTTGAACAGCGTGCCAAGGGCGTTGTCGCGGCGCAGTTGGACGACGGCGTAGGCTTTTTCCTCGGGCTTGTGCGGGTTTGTCAGACCGACGGGCTTCATCGGGCCGTGGCGCAGGGTCTCGCGGCCGCGTTCGGCCATGACCTCGATCGGCAGGCAGCCGTCGAAGTAACCGGCGGTCTCACCCTCGTGGAATTCGGTTTTGTCGGCGGCCAGAAGGGCGTCGATAAAGGCCTCGTACTGCTCTTTGTTCATGGGGCAGTTGAGGTAGGCGGTGCGCTCTTCTTCGGTCTCGCCTTTGTCATAGCGGGACTGCATCCACGCTTGGGACATGTCGATGCTGTCCGCATAGACAATGGGCGCGATCGCGTCGAAGAAGGCCAGATGGTCCTGACCGGTCGCGGCTTGGATCGATTGGCCCAGCGCAGAGCTGGTCAGGGGGCCGGTGGCGATGATCCAATTTCCCTCGGTCGGGAGTTCGGTGATCTCTTCTTCGGAGACGCTGACATTGGGCAGGGCGCGCAGGGTTTGCGTGACTGTCTCGGCAAAGGGATCGCGGTCCACGGCCAGTGCGCCACCCGCAGGAATGCGGTGCTTGTCGGCAGTGGTCATAATGATCCCGTTTGCCGCGCGCATCTCCCAGTGTAGGAGGCCCACAGCGTTCTGCTCGCTATCGTCCGAGCGGAACGAGTTCGAGCACACCATCTCGGCCAGATTGCCGGTCTGGTGGGCAAAGGTTTCGACCTTGGGGCGCATCTCGTGGATGACCACGTCAACGCCCATGTTCGCGGCCTGCCAGGCGGCCTCGGAGCCGGCCATACCGCCGCCGATGATATGCAATGTCTTGTCCATGGGGCGCGATCTAGGGCTTTCGGGGCCGTTTGGAAAGAGGAAAGGCATAACGGGGAATTGCCGGTACGTCATATTTCGCGGGGCTTGTCGTTTGCGGCGGGCCGGTCATTGTGAGGGGACCGAAACGGGGAGGGTTTCATGGAACTGAAGATGGATGTCACCGAGCTTGAGGCCTTTCTGGCGCGGGATTTCCCGCAGGTGGGCGACATGTTCTCTATTCTAGAGGTCGGCGCGGGTACGCTGAAGGTGCGCCTGAACGTGCGGGAAGAGCATCTGCGGCCCGGTGGGACCGTGTCGGGGCCGACGATGTTCGCGCTGGCGGATGTTGGGATCTATCTGGCGGTTCTGGCGGTGATCGGGCCGGTGGGGCTGGCTGTGACCACGAATTGTTCCATTGATTTCATGAGGAAACCTGTGGCGGGTGTCGATCTGATCGCCGAGTGCCGTATTCTGAAGCTGGGGCGGGTGCTGGCTGTGGGGGATGTGCTGATCTATTCCGAGGGAGATGCGCGGCCTGTGGCGCGGGCGAGCATGACCTATTCCATTCCGCCGAGTGGCTGAGGGCGGGATTTGAGTATTTCGGGCAAAAAGAAGCCTCAGGGTGGGGAGAAATGTGGGGTATTATAGTACCTATTTTTTAAGGTATTGATTTTGTGGGATTTTGGCGGGTTTCGTGCGCTTGACTGGGGTTTAAAGGGCTGTATAAGACGCCAATCCGAATTCGGGTGGGGCCTTGGCCGTACTCGGCTCGACCTAGATTGATTAAACCCAGGATATCCTGACCATGAAAACCTTCTCTGCAAAGCCTGCAGACATCGAGAAGAAATGGATCCTGATCGACGCAGAGGGCGTCGTTCTGGGCCGTCTTGCATCGATCGTTGCAATGCGTCTGCGCGGCAAGCACAAGCCGTCCTTCACTCCTCACATGGATTGTGGTGACAACGTCATCATCATCAACGCTGAGAAAATCCAGATGACCGGCAAGAAGCGCGAAGAGCGTTTCTACTGGCACACTGGCCACCCCGGCGGCATCAAATCGCGCACCAAACAGGAAATCCTGGAAGGCGCGTATCCCGAGCGTGTGGTTCAGAAAGCTGTTCAGCGCATGCTGCCCGGCAACCGTCTGTCGCGCAAGCTGATGACCAACCTGCGTGTCTATGCGGGCACCGAACACCCCCACGAAGCTCAGGCACCTGAAGTCGTAGACGTCAAAGTGCTGAACTCCAAGAACACGAGGACTGCGAAATAATGGCCGATCAAGTCAACTCGCTCGAAGAACTCGGCGCCGTTGCAGGTGACGTCGCAGCAATCGAGATCGACGCACCCCGTGAGCCCGTCCGTGACGAACTGGGTCGTTCCTATGCCACCGGCAAGCGTAAAGACGCTGTTGCTCGCGTTTGGATCAAGCCCGGCTCGGGTAAGGTCACCGTTAACGGTCGTGAGCTGAACGTTTACTTCGCACGCCCCGTTCTGCAAATGATCCTGCGCCAGCCCTTCGAGGTTGCCGGCGTTGAAGATCAGTTCGACGTTTACGCCACCGTTAAAGGCGGCGGTCTGTCGGGCCAAGCTGGTGCGGTCAAGCACGGCATCTCCAAAGCTCTGCAGCTGTACGATCCCTCGCTGCGTGGCGCTCTGAAAGCCGCTGGCTTCCTGACCCGCGACAGCCGCGTTGTTGAACGTAAGAAGTTCGGCCGTCGTAAGGCACGTCGTAGCTTCCAGTTCTCGAAGCGCTAATTCGGATCTACCGAAGACGATTTTGGCAAGCGCGTGCGAAAGCACGCGCTTGTTTGCTTTTCAGGGGGCTGTGGTGCGGTGATCAGAGGGGTGCCACAGGGCTAAGCGTATCCAGGGCGTGTAGGAGCCTTTTCAGCGCTGCAGCGACTGCTCGGACTGAGTGAACAGGTTTGACGTTTGATACCTTGGGCGGCTGATTTTCAGCAGTCGCATTTTTTGATTTACTCTGCACAAGGGGGAGCCGATTAAACGCAGTCGGTCCAGTGGTCTGCTTCGAATTCAACATCAGAATGCGGCGAAGACAGAAGCCCAGAGTGCAGAATACAAGCCAGGGTGGGACGTACGGCGATGGAGGCGAATTGGCCCGCACGACGGCTGCCTACGCCGCGTAACCGCCGGAGCATTGCGCAAGTGTTTAAGCTTTGCGAGATTTTTGCGGAAAGGATTGCGTAAATAGCGATTTACGATCTTTGCCACAAATTGGCCCAAGAACGAAAAAGGTGCCCTCTGGCAGACGAGAACACCTTAATATCTTCTGCATACGGGCGAAAATTTCCCTGCAGGCGTGGCCGGATGGGCCGATCAGTGAGCGGTGGCGAGGCGGTACAGGCCAGTCTTGCGTTGGGGGGCGTGCTCGATAAAGCCTTGATCCAGAAGCCGTTTCAGCGTGCGGTGGTAAGTCGCGTGCTTCATGGCGCGGACGGTATTGTGCGATCGGATCGACTCCGAATGAACATCGGCGTCGCTCTTGGACTCGGCGATCATGTGGAAGGCATAGAGAATATCCTTCTCGTTTTGCGACATATCGTCGAGCCCCATGTCTTGCTCGAGTTGGTAAAGAAGTTCGCGCATCGCTGCGAGCTGCTTGTATCCGCTATGCATTTGAATACCCTTAGACTGTATAACACGAAAGAAATGGTGTGATTTCAATCTAGGGGAATGCAGGCCAAGCTGTCCAGCCACATTCTTGCCACATTGCGACCATACTTGCCCAGATTGGCCCTTATTTTATTGAATATTGTAAGTAAAACTTACTGATAGCTGGATCGGTTTGAGGCCGGAAGCATCTATGGCTTTGCGATATTGTGGGGCTAGATCGGCTTACTTGTTGCGAAATGTTGTGATCGACCCCGAAGCACCCGCGTTCGCCCTATGGTTGCTTGGAGTCCTGATACTAAACCCAAGAAGGTCTTAAAATATCGTAAACGGACTTCCGGTAAGCCCCGTTTTCAGGAAGATTTTTCAAGAAAATTTCTATGGAAATGCTATTTTTTTGGCTGCGGCACGCAAAGCCAGAGAATTAGTCGTTCGAAATCAGTCCGAGGCCACGCAGATAGATACCGATTCCCGCTTCGAGAAGATCTTCGGGAGAGTAGGGTGATCTTGTTCCTGGTGTGCCTCGCGCAAAAAGTTCGACGACCCCGTGGCTCATGGCCCAGATATGGGCCGAGAACATGCTGGCCGGTGGGCGCTTGTCCGCGGGGATGCGCTCGCTCAGGGCGGTCGCTGCTTCCTCGAGGATCTTGTTGGCTTTGGACGCGGCCTCGGCCAGTTCGGGCGAACGGTTCACTGAAATGCCGGACTCAAACATGGCGACGTAGTGGCCTGGGTATTTCTGGGCAAAGGCCAGATAGGCGCGGCCCGTTGCCTCAAAAGCCGAGAGCGCACTGGGCTGTCCGCCGTTATACGCAAAGCCCATCACGTCCGAGAAGATCAGGTAGCCCTGGCGGGCAGCTTCGGCGATCAAGTCCTCGCGGCCTTGGAAGTGGCGGTAGACGGCAGCAGGCGTGACGCCAGCAAGTTTGGCGGCCTCGGACAAGGTAAAACCTGTCGGGCCTTTGTCGCGCACCAGTTCAAGGGCGGCGTCGACCAAGGCCTGCCGCAGGTTGCCGTGATGGTAGCCGCGTTTAGACATGCAAGAGGTCCGGTCCGCCAACGATATTGGGATCGGGGGTGGCAACGACGTCGTGGTCTTTGCGGTCATAGTCCAAACCTGACAAAAGCAGGCGGATCACTTCGATACGGGCGCGGCGTTTGTCGTCACTGCGGACCACGTGCCACGGGCTGAGCTTGGCGTGGCTGCGGAGCAGGGTTTCCTGAATAGCGTCGGAATAGGCGTCCCAGCGTTTCAAACCTTCGACGTCGATCCAGCTAAGCTTCCACTGCTTCAAGGGGTCTTGTTCACGGTCAAGGAAGCGGCGCAACTGCTCGGCGCGCCCGACGTTGAGCCAGACCTTGATGACGTGGACACCTTCGTCGACCAGCATTTCCTCGAACGGAAGGACCTGACGGAAGAAGTGTTCGCGCTGAACCTCGTCGCAGAAGCCAAAGACCTTTTCGACAACGCCGCGGTTGTACCAGCTGCGGTCAAACAGAACGATCTCACCCCCAGAGGGCAGTTGTTCGATGTAGCGCTGGAAGTACCACTGGGTCGCCTCGGTCTCGGACGGTTTGGACAGAGCGACCACGCGGCAGCCGCGCGGGTTCAGGTTTTCACGGATTCGCTTGATGGTTCCGCCTTTGCCAGCTGCGTCGCGCCCTTCAAAGACCACAGCGATACGGGCGCCGGTTTCCTTGACCCAATGCTGCAGCTTGACCAGTTCGACCTGCAGCGCGTGGAGCGTTTCCTCGTAGGTGCTCTTGTCGAGACGGCTGTCATAGGGGTAGGTGCCGATGATGTCGTTCTTCTTTGCGCCTTCGATGGCGGCACGCAGTTCGGCTGCGGGTTCGGACTCGTAGAACTCTGAAATCGCACCGTCGAAGGGCAGGGTCATGGCAGGCACCTCTTTTTCCACCTTTATGGGCGGTTAGGGCGCTGGGTGCAATCCGGCGCGGATTGCGGCACGGTCGATCGCGGCTTCGACGTCATCTTGGGCGACGTGGTGGGGCATGTGACCGATTCCGGGCAAGAGCACCAAGTTGGCGTTCGGGATCTGACTGGACAGCGGGATCGCGTGGATCGTGGGTGGGACGGTGTCGTCTGCCTCGCCATGCAGGATTTCTACGGGCATGGGCAGGTCGGGATAGAGCGGGACCATCTGTGCCAGTTGCGGCTTCAGGCTGCTGACCTGACGGGCATTCGCGCGCAGGCTGTCGCGGCGCAGGGCCAGATCAGCACCAAGGTATGCGGCATAGCCCGCTGGCGCGGTTTGGGGCGCGAACACGCCATCCACCATAGAATTCAAGGTCTTGGTGCTAAGAAGAGCCGAGACCAGAGGCACCGCGATCCGCCCGCCAAGGCTGCTGTTCGGGACGGAATAGCTGACGCCAAGGCTACCGGGCCACGGGTTGGACGCGCCCGACAGGACGACCAATGCGGCTGTGTCCTGGGGCCGTTCCAGCGCCCAAGCCAGCGCGACGGCGCCACCAAAGCTGTGGCCAAGAACAACAGGATCGGTGACACCAAGTTGGTCAGCCGCGAGTTGCAGCATCCGTGCCTGTTCTCGGACGGGTTCGGACCCGTTGTTGGCAGGGGTATCATAGCTGGGATCGGCGCGGTCGGTGTAGCCCATGCCCGGACGGTCAAAGGCGATCACGCGGTAGCGGTCGGTCAGACGGTCCACAAGGCTAAAGGTGAAATCCCGCAGGTTGCCGCTGGCGCCATGGATCAGGACCAGATCGGGGCCTGCCCCTTCGACAAAGGCGTGGACGCGGCGACCGTCTGCCAGTTCGACAAACTCGCCGATCGGGGGCGTGTTCGCTTCGGCAACAGCTTCGCGTTCGGTCGCGCGGCGATCAATCACCGCGCAGCCGGTGGCTGCCGTCAATCCGGCAAGGGCAATAACCTTAAAGGCCAATTTTCTCCAGCTCATATGGGGTCGTCTGATAAATTTCGTTTATCCAGTTCCCATATAGAAGGTGCGCGTGACTTCTCCAGCGATTGAGAGGTTTTTTCGACGGATCGTCATCGGGATAGTAGTTTTCCGGCACGTTGATCGGCTTGCCCGCTTCGACGTCGCGGTCGTATTCCTCTTTCAACGTGTTGTCGTCGTATTCAAAGTGGTTGAACACGTAGAGCGCACGGTGGGCCGCATCCTCGACCAGACAGGGGCCGGATTTGTCGCTGGCGATCAGCGTTTTCAGGCCATCATGCTTGTCCAGATCGTCTTGGTGGATTTCCGTCCAGCGGCTGACCGGTACCAGCACATCATCAGAGAACCCGCGCAAGTAGGGCGAGGCGGGCGCCAGATTGCGATGGCGGAAGCATCCAAAGGACTTCGCGTCCAAGAGATGTTTGGGCACGCCGTGGAAGTAGTTGATCATCGCCATGCCGCCCCAGCACACGCCAAAGGTCGAGTGCACGTGGCCTTGGGTCCAGTCGAAAACCTCGCAAAGCTCTTGCCAGTAGGTGACGTCCTGAAACTCCAGATGCTCGATCGGGGCACCGGTGATGATCAGGCCATCAAACTTCTCGCCGCTCGCCTTCACCTCTTCGAAGGGGCGGTAGAAGCTTTCCATATGCTCGGCGGCGGTGTTCTTGGTCTGATGCTCGCTCATGCGGATGAGCGTGAATTCGATCTGCAGAGGGGTCGCGCCGATCAGTCGGGCGAACTGGTTCTCTGTCTGGATCTTCTTTGGCATCAGGTTCAGAAGCGCGATCTTGATCGGGCGGATGTCCTGGCGGGCTGCCTGATCGTCTGCCATGACCATAACACCCTCTTTGGAGAGGACATCATAGGCGGGCAGGTCGGAGGGCAGCTTGATAGGCATTGGAGGATTTCCGCTTTATTGGATAGGCATCCTAGATAGTCTTAAGTAACGGCAGACTCAAGCCTGCCGTTGAATCGCTTTTGCAATCAGAGCGTCGAAATCTGCAGGGGTTTTGACCTGCATGACTTCTTCAGCCTTGATGGTGACGCCCCATTTGGCCATTGCCGCATAGCGCGGCTGACGGTGTGCCAGCGCCTGCGCGTAGGTCCAGCGAACAAAGGCGTCAGGGTTCACCTGTTCCTGCGTCTGGCCGTTGGACTCCAGATACTCGCCCCATTTAGCGGTCAGGATCTCTGGGATGTAGTACATTGGCTTTGGCGCGCGGTCGAAGCGGCGGCAGAGCTCTGCGGTGTGGGCGTCACTGCCTTCGATCCAGATCAGCAGTGTCTCTTCGGACAGGGCCTTCATCACCGGATCGTCGGGATCGTTGGGATCGACCACCTCGCAAATGGAGCCACCGCTGTCACAGATGAAGTTGTCGTAGCCGTAGAGCCCTTTGGCCCGTTCGCAGAAATACGGCGTGTCCAGCAGCGCCGCGATCTCGGCGGTGCGGTGCTGGTCCTGACGGCGGCGGTATTCGGCAAAGGGCAGGCCGCCTTGGTCGGGGTTGCCCGGTTTGCCTAGGTAGGTCGACAGCGGCGCCAGATTTTCAAAGGTGATGTTCGAGCCGATAAAGATCGAGTCCGACATCAAGAGTTCGCGCAGTGTCGGATGCTGCATCGCCAGACGTTTGTATTCGTCGGTGATGTATTCGCCCATGTACCGCGTGCCGATGCGGTAATCGATCGAGTAGTGGAACCAGCCCGCTTCGTGCCGCAGCATGTTGGCCAGAAAGGTTTTTCCCAAACCGGACATTCCGAACAGGGTAATGCGTTTGGAGGCGGCGGTCAGCCAACTGTCGGCGGTGGGATACAACATGAAAAGGCCCGAATTAAGTGCGTTCGTGCTGTGTTACCGCTCCTGCAAGGTGCGGTCAAACCAGCGCTGCGGACTGCGCAAAAAGAAACGCCCCGCACGGGAAGTGCAGGGCGCTCTTTTCGATCCGATAGGTGGATCAGAAGCTATAGGACAGCTTGATGCCAGCGCCGAAGACAGTGTTGCCCTCGAAATCTGCGCGGGTTGCGCCGCGGGCATAGGCTTTGGCATCGCCGACCTGACGCCAGCTTGCGCCGCCGGAGATCTCGAAACCGTTGTCAAAGGTGTAGGCGCCGCCAAGGGTCAGCGAGTTAAACCCGTTGGTCGGTGCCAGCGGCGACACTTCTTCGTCTCCTGCGGACTCATGCGAAAACGCTGCCAGTGCCGAGAAGTTCGGCGAGAAGCGGCGGCCCACGCCGATGGTGTAGGTGACGGTGTCGTCAAGGCTCACCAGTTCCGCGTCGAGCAGATCGGCGTAAACGCTGAACACCGAATGTTCGACCCAGCGGATCGAGCCAAAGAGCAGGGTGTCCTTGGCGATGCCGGACTGGACATCAAGGTTCCACGACTTCGGCGTTTTTACGTCAAGCGATCCGCTTTGTGTGGTGGTCGAGCTTGCCACGACGCCAACACCGGGGACCACAACGTCCAAAGGCAGGGTCTCTTCAACATCCATCTTGTGAGTGATCTCGGAGTTGAATGACAGAGCCACGCGCAGGGCGATGTCCGGAATTTCATAGGCCGCGCCGACAGTGTAGCCGGTGCCGACCGCGTCTTTCAGCTCGATATTATAGCCCGACGCGCCTGCTGCCAGAACGCCACCCGGACCTGCGGGCGGAGGCGGAAGAACCTGAAGGGTGCCGCCATACGTGGTGCCGTCCAGAGTGATGTCACCCGAGGCAGTCTGTCGACGCAGACCCCCAAAGACGCTGGCATTGCTGTTCACCTGATACTTCAGCAAGAAAGTCTGAGCGTTGACTTCTGCAAAGGCTTTGGTGCCGCCAAGTTCGGTTGTTGCGCTGTTGCCGCCGTACTCGATGTCCGCGCCAAAAGGCTGGTCCATGATGATGCCAAAGGACAAACGGTCATTGATGTCGATCTTGGCGCGCAGTTCTTTCTGCGCGAAATCGTTAGCCACGTTGTCGTAGCTGTAGCCGGTGGTCTTGCCTTCGCCGCCAACGTTGGGACGGACAGAGCCAAAGCCAAGCTCAACGTAATTGCCCTTTTTAAACAGGACGCTGCTGGATTGATTGGTGCGTTCGATCCCGCCTGCGGCCACCGAAGTGCCCAGAACGGCAATCATCGCACTACCGAGTAGTGTTCTTTTCATGGATCCTCATCCCTCTTACCTTCTCCCCAAGGTGAAACTCAGCCTACGAGTCCTTGAGGCGATGGGTCAATCTTTGCCCTTACGTTAATGTGATCACTTTGGCCGTAACGTCACACTATTTTACTGCGCGTGTCTCTTTGCGGATATTTGCGTAGTTTGCAGTTATGATGATCAGCGCGCCTAACGCAACGTAAAGATCTAGGGCTTCTGAATACAGCAGGGCTCCTAAGGCCGCAATCAGAGGTAGCCGAAGGAAATCGATGGGCATCACAATGGATGCAGGTGCTAGGGAAAGGGCGGTGGTCAGGCAAAAATGGGCAGTCACACCGCAGATTGCGATCAAAGTGACCAATGGCAGGTTGGCCGAGGTAGGGAGGGCGATGTCCATGTCCCAACCCGCACAGATCAGGCCGAAAATGCACTGCATACCCGTTAGCCAGAACATGATCGACGTGATCTTTTCATTTCGGGTCAGAAGCCGCGTGGTGACTGCAGATGCGGCAAAGCCGATGGCCGCAAGAGCGGGCGTGATTTGCGCCCATCCCATCGCAGAAGTGCCTGGCCTCGTGATAATCAGAATACCAATAAATCCCGCCAGACCGGCCAGCAGTCTGCTGCGGGTCAATCGCTCTTTGAGGATGATCGCGGATAGGAACAAGGCCCAGAGAGGGGCACTGAACTCGATCGCAAAGACCTGCGCCAGCGGCACAACCGCGATCGCGTAAAACCAGAGGTTCTGTGCTGTGAAGTGGCAGATGTTCCGAATGGTGTGCAGTGGCAACCTGTCAGTTCGGATATCGCCTCGGGTGCCTGCCAATGTTGCGCAAACGAGAACAATTACGAAGCCGATCAGACTTCGGTAGAACATGATCTCGAAGGTATCGAGATTTGTGCTGACTTCGCGGCCGGCAATCGCCATGGCCGAAAATGACAGGATAGCGCCGCTCATCCAGAGGCTGCCGCGAAGAACCGGTGACACGAAAAGTGCTCCTATAAGTTGGGGCAAGTGTCAGGCATCTTTGCTCGGTGCACGGGAAAGTAAAGCCTCGTTCCTGTGCGCTACCGCAAGAAGCTACCGCCAAGCTGGGGTGTCAGCCCGACAAGTTCAGCGCCACTCCAGACGGCGGCGCGCCCGAGGTTGAACCAGAAGGCCAAAGCTTCTCGCACGACAAGCCGCGCACTCATTTCGGCGCCGTCGGGACGAAAACTGGTGCTTTTGCACAATCCTGCTGGTGTATGACCAGCCCAAGCAAAGCTGAGCCACGCCCGCCACAAGTGATAGCCGTCGCTCACCAAGATGATCCGATCTTGGCCTTCCAGCATCGAGACAGAGTTGCGGGCGTTCTGCAGCGTGGACCTTGAGTTCGCTTCGACGGTGATCGCCGCAGTAGGGATGCCAGCTTCCTTGGCTCGGTCGGCCATTTGGACTGCGGCCGCGACATGAACCCTGTTTTCGGAAACGCCGCCGGTCATATGGAGACGGGGGGCGACACCCCGCTGGAACAGGTCGATTCCAGCATCGGTTCGAAGGGCGGTGTCAGGGCCAATTTTTCCTTTGGACCCGAGACTTCCGCTCAAAACCACGATGGCATCGTAGTGAGTGCGACTGGACATCAGGTCTGCGCAACTGCGGGTTAGCAGCGCCGAACCGAGAGCGCTGAAAAGGCCGACGAGGGCGCAATATGTGATCAGGCTAAGTACGCGTCGAAACATTCGCTATGAAAAAAGGTCAATTATCCAAAAGTCAAAGAAGATTACAGGCAGAATGGATCAGGATTGTGACCAAAACCTTTTAAAACAGGGCAAGAAAAAGCCCGCTCTCGCGAAAGAGCGGGCTTCGGGTCTGTTAGTGAGCCTTTGAGGCTCCGTAAAGACAGCTTTTGGTCGGAGCCGCGTTATTGTGCGGGTGTGGCCAATGATGCTGTGCGCGGGGTTCCACAGGCTGAGCGGACCTCTTCGCTGACCAGCTCGCTGAACTTTACAGAACCGGGATCATTGAAGTGACCATTATCGGCGAAATCCTCGTCCGCGAAGGCGTCAATTGGCGGGTAGATGAACTCGGCGCCAATTTCCGCCGCCAGATCGCCAACGAACAGGTTGAAGCGGTCCTGCAGCGGCCATGTGTCCCCGTCATAGACAAACGGCAACCACCCATAGATTCGCGTCGGATCGGTCAACCGCGCTCGGTTCAGGATCTGTGCGATGAACACAGTCTTGATGCCGCGCGAGTCGTTGATCGCTTTGATGGTACGCACGTTGCGCTCTGCCACGCGGAAGAGATCATCTTCGGCCTGTACGTCCTTGCCCACAGTACCTTTGGCCTCGGGGAACGGCAGTTCGTTCCGTAGAAGATAGGCAGCAAGGATGTTCAAAGTCGGCGAAGGCGCGTTCAGGTTATAGCGAATGCCTTGTGCACCGTATTGGGACAACAAGTGGAAATTCGCATAACCATTGTCCAGATGATCAAAGCCGTAGTCCCGAATATCGTTCCAGCCAAAATAGTAGACGGCGCAGAAGGGTTCGGTCCCTGCACGATCCTCGTAGAATGTGGTTTGCACCACATGCTCACTGCTGGAATAGCCGGGCACACCATTGTTCGAAACCGAAAATTCCGGCAGGGCCGCGTTCAGGTTGCTAACCCAAGTTGCGCTGTCCTGACTTACACCGAGGTCATAAGTCGATGATCCACCGAACACTGCGATATGAGGCTTGTTCGGATCAAAGGGCTCCGCATTCCGGCGCATATGCTGGTCGTTGTGGCTGACCGAGTCGGACGAATATCCGGCAACCGGCAACGCCGCCAAAAGCGGATGAAATTCGAAGCGCTGACCTTGCTCCATAGGGAGGTGAGTGCTGATCGGTGAATTGATCCCTGCCTTAGCCAGCCCGAGCGGCACATAGCCCAGAAAAATCTCGACGAAGAGAAAAGTCGAGATCAGGCCGGACAACAAATGATAGCTCTTGAGCGATGCCAGCAGGGCGAGCCCTGCCAACACAAGAAGGTAAATCAGGGCGTAGAACAATACTTGCTCTCCGATCCCGATGGCGCGCAGCGCCACCAGGAAGAGAACGAGAGCCCCGAGAGCAATTGCGATGAAGGCGCCAAGAAAACCTTTGTATTGGTTTTCCTTTTCGCTCCCCCAAGTCTTCTCAATCCAGCTCATAGCGCTCCTCGTAGTTTTCCTTGAGCGCAGGATCTTGTTCATCTTTCACGAGGAAGTAGTTACCGACTGCCAGAACATCGAGTTCTGTCCCCATGAAGCATTTGAAGGCATCGGTGGGGGTGCAGATGATCGGCTCACCGCGGACGTTGAACGAGGTGTTTACAACAAGCGGGCAACCGGTCTTGTCATAGAACTTCGAAATCACGGCGTGGTAGCGTGGATTGGTATCCTCATGCACGGTCTGGATGCGTGCCGAATAATCGACGTGTGTGATCGCAGGGACCGAGGAACGGGGCACGTTCAGCTTTTCGATCCCGAACAGGGCGTCCTCTTCGGCGGTCATCTTGCGGCGCTTGCTTTCTTGAACATCGGCCACAAGCAACATGTAGGGGCTGTCGCTGTCGTGTTCGAACCATTCGCCAACATGCTCGCGCAGAACGCTGGGGGCAAAGGGGCGGAAGCTCTCGCGATATTTCACCTTCAGGTTCAGCTGCTTTTGCATGACCGGCGAACGCGGGTCCGCGATGATGCTGCGGCCACCCAGAGCGCGGGGGCCGAATTCCATGCGGCCTTGCATCCAGCCGATCGCTTTCTCGTCCGCCAGAGCAGACGCGACGCTTTCAATTAGACCATCATCGTCCATCTTGTGGAATTTTGCACCGCAGGCGAGCAATTCGTTCTCGATCTCGGTGTCTTTGAATTCCGGCCCCAGATAGGCGCCGCGCATTGCATCACGGTCGTTGGATAGCTTCCGCTCTGTTGCGTGGTCCTGATACCAAACCGCCAGAGCAGCACCGAGCGCACCACCGGCGTCGCCAGCAGCCGGTTGAATCCAGATGTTCTCGAAGATGTTTTCGCGCAGGAGAATGCCGTTCGCCACACAGTTCAGGGCCACACCGCCTGCCAGACACAGGTTCTTTTCCCCTGTTTCCTGGGCGATACCACGAGCAATCTCGATAACGATGTCTTCGGTCACTTTCTGGACAGAAGCGGCCAGATCCATCTCGCGCTGGGTCAATTCGGTTTCCGAAGTGCGGGGCGGCCCGCCAAACAGATCGTCGAACTTCTTGTTGGTCATGGTCAGACCAGTTGCGTAGTCGAAATAGCTCATGTCCAGCTGGAAGCTGCCATCCTCGGCCACGAGAATCAGGTTCTCGCGGATCAGGTCGGCGTATTTCGGCTCGCCATACGGGGCTAGGGTCAGGATTCATAACCAGAACATGACGACTGCCGCTAATGCGCATGCTGACAGGAAGACCTTCGGACACCTGTCGTAGCGTGTTGCGACCCGCCGCCAATCCTTGAGGCGAGCGAAACTGT